>NZ_JBNPXA010000002.1:0-641435 GCF_050433545.1 Rhodococcus sp. BE178
ATGGAATACGGCAAGTTGGGCACCTTTGAAACCAATGGCAGGTGTATGAGCTGTCGCGCTCACCAGGCTGAATCACGCTATGAAGGTGTGAAAGGGCGCGCCACGTGGTTGCGTGGCGTGAAGATTGAAGAAGAGGTGGCCTAGATCAGGCCGGGTGTGCGGATGCGTCAGCTAGCGATCCGACGATGCTTCTCGATGTACGCGACGAGATCATCCGGATGGATACGGTGCTTGCGCTCTGAGAGGACTACGCGAGGGATCTCACCGCGTCTCGCCAGATCGGACATCGCCTTCCCCGAGATGCCGAGGTGGTCGCCCGCCTCCTCGTAGGTCAGTAGTCGCTCAAGCTCGACTTTCCCTTTTGCGCTCATGCGGCCTGCGCCGTTACTGGCCGAACGAAGTCGAGGCATTCCCTACCTGTGATCGCTGCAATAGCCAGGATTGTCGGGTACGTCGGTTCCGCCCCATTCCTGAGAGCGTCGACATCTTCCTCTGTACATCGAATCGCCGCGGCGAGCTGCGAATCGGTGTCTAATCGGTGGTGCTGCTTCAGTCGGTCGATTAGCCCGGGTTCCAGTTGGGCGGTGAAGTGCTTCACGGTCCACCTCCTTGCGTTTTGCGGGATCGACTTTCAAGTTGCCAGAGCGTCTATCGAATTGCAACCGTGTAAGCAGCTGAATCGATCTAGGTTCAGACACGCCGTAGGTTGACAGGCGGTTTTCATGTCATGCAAAATGCAAGACATGGATCACAAGCAGTGGCTCGCCGAGTTGACGACGGACACGACCAATGGGGCGGCGGAGAAGGCGGGGATCACCCCTGCGACGTTGTTTCGCCAGTTGAGTCGGGGCCGGATCTCGGCAGAGAACGTGATCGCCCTATCGCGTGCATACGGCAAGAAGGCCGGGGACGAACTGGTTCACACAGGATTCCTCGAGCGGAGTGACATAGAGGGCGTTGGCATTGAGTCCGCCCTCCGTCTCGCTTCGAGCCGGCAGATGCTGGACGAGATAGACCGGCGCATGGGCGACGGTCACGGCGACGACTTGAATACCAAGCCATCCGAGCGGAACTGACCGTGTTGGGTGGCGTGCAGCGAAATGGGGGATAGGCGATGGCGCAGGTCTATGACCAATGGACCAAGAAGGTTCCCGACGGGAAAGACGACGAAGGCAACACCAAGTACAAGACGGTTCGCACCGAGCGCTGGGGGAGCGGCAAGCGCTGGCTTGCCCGATGGGACGAGGATGGACGACGGGTCTCCAAGGCGTTCGACGTCAAGAAGGCGGCCGAGTTTTTCCTATCCCGGACAGTCACCGAGCAGGCCGATGGAACGTATATCGCGAAGGCGAATCGCGAAATCACGCTCGCTGAAGTTTGGCCGATCTGGTGGGCCACGAAAGCGGCGAAGTCGAAGTCGCTACGTGACGGCTATCAGGCGGCCTGGAGGCACATCGAACCGCGATGGGGCAAGAAGGCTTGTGCGGAGATCTCCAGGGCCGCCGTTGCCGCATGGCTGCCGACGATCACCGGCCGCTACAAGGACGAGAAGGGCGATCCGCTGCCGCTCGGCGAGTCATCGCTACGCAAAGTGATGATCGTTCTCCATGGAGTCCTGGAGACAGCTGTCGAGGAGCGGATCATCCTGTCGAATCCGGTCAAGATGAAGGACGCCCCGCGGCAGCGCGAGACCGCGCGCCGGTATCTGTCGGTCGTCGAGGTTGACCGGCTTCGTGGGGTGATGCCCCATCCAGAGGCGCAGTTCGTGATCGACACCCTTGTGCAGACGGGCGTGCGCCCGGGGGAGGCGTTCGGGTTCCAGGTAGGCGATCTTGATTCGATGCGCGGCCGATGCCGCGTCTCGCGCGACGTCGACGCGCAGGGCGGGGCGGACGACACAAAGACTGGCCGCCATCGCGACGTCCCGGTTGGTGGCGATCTTCTACTCGACCTCGAGAACGAAGCGGAGGGGCGCGACCGGGGGGAGTGGCTGCTGCGGATGCCGGACGGTCGCGGGTGGACCCTCCCGCGCTGGCGGACAATCTGGGAGAAGGCGGTCGAGGATGCAGGCCTTGCCGATCTGGACACCTACGAACTGCGGCACACTGCCGCATCGCTTGCCATCCACTCCGGCGCGAATGTGAAGACGGTCCAGAGGATGCTCGGCCATCGGTCGGCTGCCATGACCCTTGATATCTACGGGCACTTATGGGACGAGGAGTTGGACGCGCTTCCGCAGCGGATGAGCGAGCACATGAAGGCCGAGCGGCAGAGGTTCGAGCAGCGGCGACAGAGAGCCGCCAGACACCAGTCAGACACCAAAACCGCCTAGACTGCTGGTCAGAGTGCTATTTGTCTTGACTGGGGGTCAAGTGGTCGCAGGTTCAAATCCTGTCAGCCCGACCGAGGAAAACTCAGGTGAGAGTCCATCTCACCTGAGTTTTCTTGTATCTGGGGACATCCTGCGACGCTCTGGCATAAGGCAGGCCCTCGGGATCGGCGTGGCCGCGGCTCCACTGGTTGTGGGTCGGAATGGCACCGCGATCGGGGCGTGCTTGCGCGGTGCCGCTCCTGTACGGGCGTTGTCGGCGACCACCGGCACTCCGAGCCCATTGCCTCGGGGCGAACAAGACAGGTACTCGAACAGGTAGAAGTACCGTCGCTCCCACCACGTCCGCTAGGGCACGCTCGATGCGTCCTGTTCAACAAGAACGCAGGGAGAGTGACCACGATGTTCCGCGGACGCAAGACGCTCATCACACTGGACGACGGCGGTTGGTGCTTCGCCAGGCTCGTCGGGCGTCAGCGTCGTGAGTCCGGTCTGCGCGTCGAACTTGTCCGTCCCGCCGCGAGCAAGCTGCCGACCTTCACCGTCGCCGCCCCGAACTGCGGGATCGGCTTCGCTCTGTAGCGAGCGCCGGAGGAGCGTGGACGATGTTGTGCTTCGGTCTCCGATGCGTCAGCGCGGATAGTCGGCTGGTCCGATCCGCCATAGAGATCGCTCGCCCAGCGTTGGCGGGATCGATCATTGCTCTCCGTCCCGTGCTCCGCGGACTTCAGGCCGGGGACGATCGCCCGCGCAGGATGGCGATCGTTGCGCTGGACAGTGGCGCCTGGTGTTTCGGCTGGATCATCGGCGGACTCAGCTCGAAGGGTGCCCGAGTTCGATCCCTCGCTCGCATGCCCGGCGAGAAGTACCCCACCTTCACGCTCGCCGCCCCGGACGACGAGGGCCCCAGCTCTTCGACGTCATGAACTGAGAACGGCGAGAAGCCCCGGCGCGAAGACTATTCGAGTCGGGCTTCGTGCATCGAGGGCCAACGCCAACGCCCCCTCGGATGTCCCGTCCGCACACTCGCTGATGCTTCCGGCTCCACGTCCTCACTGGGCGAAGCCTCGATGCACCCTGGATCCTCACGGTGCACGTCGCTTTCATCGTTTTGCCGGTTCAGGGTGGGGCCATGGACGAGCTTGTGGAGCAACTCCTGCCGTCCGACGGTCGTACCGGACCGCTGACGCCGGATCAGATCCAGGGCATTGTCGACCAGATCCCGACCTCGAGCGATCTGTACGTGACAACTGCACCGGGTTGATGTCGGCGATGCAGCTGATGCTCGCCGATGTCGATCGGCAGGCGATCGTCGAGGACTGCACGCGCCCCGGAGAGAATCTGGCGGGGCCGTTCGCCGAGCAGCTACTCGAGCTCATCACGTCCCTGGGGATTCCAGCTGTGCGCTCACCGGTCCTTGATCTGGGTGCCACGTCGTGCGGGCCCGCGGCGACAGCTGGCCGCTGGGCTGGGCGGATGCCCCGAAAGGATGACTTCGAGGGTGAAAACGCTCTGTCGAGGTGCGCGGGGAGGATAGTTGGACTAACGTCCAACTCACTGCTCGCCTCCTGACTCGAGTGGTGGTGACGTCCCGTTCTTGACGGATCCCGGGAAGTTGCAGGCGGTGGCTTCCGCACGCATTTCGAACGCACATTTCGAAAGGGAGCCACCGCCCACCCGGTCGGTGTGACGAGATCGCGTTACGGCCGGTGATCCGGTCCCGAGCCCCTTGCGGGCGGGTGGGATCACTGGTGCCGCGGCGGACTCTCGCGATGCGGGAGCAACTTCTCTACTCTTCGGCTTCGTCTATCCGTTTGAGCGAGCCATCGAAAGCATGGTTCAACAACAAGCGTGTTCGCTCAGAGCGCGGCCCGCACGACGTCGTGCCGATCGCGCCTCCGTGATCCGCCCTGCCGCAACCGAACTGGCGCTGCACTTCGAATTGGTGCGCGGTGACCGCAGCTCGCCGCCGGTGGCGCCAAGCTCCTGAAGATCCCCGGTGTCGGTGTCGTGACTGCGGCTCGCATGCTGGCGCGCACCGGCGATCCCACCCGGTTCGTGAACGAGGTGGGCGATCCCCTCGCCGGGCCGGCTTCACGGGACGTGGAGCGCTGTAGTCGGCCCTATGTCGGATACTTGGGGTCGAGCGTGGCGAAGGATCGACGGAGGAGCTCCACCGCGTCCATGGTCTCGTCAGGCTCGGCCCAGGTGGTCATCGCAACGTCGAAGCAGGCCAGCGACGCCTGCACCAGTGTCTGTGCTCGCAGTACCGCGAGATCGCCGGCGAGTCGCTCCTGCACGAGCGGGGTGAGCAGGCTCGCCCACAGCAGATGCTTCTCGAGGTTGCGAGCGCGTAGGGACGCTGCGCTCGTCAGAACACGCATGGTCCTCTTGCTTCCTTGTTCGTCCCTGTTCGGTTGAGCCAGTAGGGCTTCGAAGGACACGCGCAGAGAATCCCAGACCGGTTCATCGGCCGGCCGCGCGGCGAAGGCGTCGCGGACGAACTCACCCCAGGGAACGAGGTCGCCGATGACGGCGTCTTCCTTGGCCGGGAAGTAGCGGTGGAAGCTGCGGGCCGAAATGCCCACCTCGGCGGCGATCTGCTCGACGGTGACCGCATCGAAACCCTGCTGGGCGAACAGGTCGATCGCGACCTTGGCGATCCGTGCACGCACGGCCTCGCGCGTGATGTCGCGCAGGCCCGGATTCGATGAGCTTTCCACGAGGGAAGCGTACAGTGTCGAAAGTGTCAGAGACTGCCACGTATGACGCATCATGACAATCGACGAAAGGCTTCATCATGGACACTCGCACTCTCGGCCGGCAGGGCCTGACCGCTGCCGCTCTCGGCTACGGGGCGATGGGCACCGCCACGGGTTATGGCCCCACCGACGACACCGAGTCGATCGCCGCGATCCGAAAGGCCCATGAGCTGGGCGTGACGATGTTCGACACCGCCGAGATGTACGGCTGGGGCGAAGGCGAGAAACTGCTCGGACGGGCGCTGGCACCCATTCGCGACGACGTGGTCATTGCGACGAAGTTCGGCTTCACCCGCTCTTTCGGCCTCGACTCGCGCCCGACTCACATCCGCGAGGTGGTCGAGTCCAGTCTGCGCAACCTCCGCGTCGACACGATCGACGTGCTCTACCAGCATCGCCCCGACCCGAACATTCCGATCGAAGACGTGGTCGGCACGATGAAGGAGTTCGTCGAGGCAGGCAAGGTCAAGTATCTGGGGCTGTCCGAGGCGGACGAGTCCACCATCCGCGCCGCGCACGCGGTACACCCGATCTCGGTGCTGCAGACCGAGTACTCGATCTTCGCGCGCGACGTCGAATCCCTGTTCCCCGTCCTCCAGGAGCTCGGTATCGGATTCGTCGCCTATTCACCGCTGGCCCGGGGCTTCCTCAGCGGCGCGGTAGCCTCCCGCGAGAGCTATGACGCCGACGACTTCCGCCAGCACATCCCCTGGTGGGCGCCGGAGAACTTTCACGCCAACATCGCCGTCGTCGACGAGTTGACCGCACTCGCCGGAAGCAAGGGCGCCACGCTCGCGCAGCTGTCACTGGCGTGGCTGCTGACCCGCGAGGACTACATCGTCCCGATCCCGGGATCGCGCAACCCGCAGCGCGTCGACCAGAACGTCACCGCGGCCGAACTGGACCTGACTCCCGACGATCTCGCCATCATCGAGCAGATCGCCCCCACAGGCGGCGTCGGCGGCCGGATGTAGGAAGCCGCACCCCTCGATCGAACGGCCCTCCGGTAGAGGATGCGAACGATGTTCGAATGCGCATCTGCTCGACGGCACACGCGGAAACCCTCAGCGGATGCGGGTGATCGCGTCCGGCCAGTTGTCGTACGTCGCGACGAGGACGTGCATCGGGGCGGCACGGCCGGTGTACCTCCAGACGCCCCACTGCCCACAGTCGTCACCGACGCGGATCTTGCGGACCGCCCACGGAGCGGGTGTTCGAGCGGGCGCCTGGGGCAGCCCGAGGAGGCGGCGCATCGCGTCGTACGAGATCTGTTCGCTCATCGGAACGTGCTCAGACGAAGTCGGGGCAGTACGCGACCGTCGCGGCGCCGAGGACGTTGGTGACCTCGGCGGTGGTGTAGCGGCCGTCACCGAGGTACTCGGTGGTCAGATCGGGCTTACTCTGCCCGCGGTACAGCGAATTGCACATCGACAGACCCATCCGGATCTGATCGCTCTCCGACTTCTCCATCAGCGTGAATTCGGTGATGTACGACAGGAACAGGATGTCCTCGCTGGTGAGGGTGCTGTTCGGTTCGGTCTCGCGCTCGGGCGGTGCGACGACGGCGGGGGAGTCGCCGACGGGGAGCGACGATGGTCCTGCGACGGAAGTGCGCGGTGTCGCATGGGTTGCAGGGACGGCTTCCGTCGGAGCGGCCGAGGTGGTCGCGTCGGGGGTCGGGTGGGCAATGACGACGGGCTCCCCGTCGGTGGGAGTGCCGCTGCAGCCCGTGAGGATCAGAGCAGTGGCGGAGAGAGCGGAGAAGAAGCCGAAGCGGGCCGAGCGGATCACGATGCGGAATCTTGCCCTACCAGGGCGACAAGATCTCTTCCGGGGCGTGCTCAGTTCCCGCTCGCGACGGGCCACACGATCGGCATGATGATCTCGGTGCGGGGCAGGGGGACGTCGGGGTCGTCGAGATAGCATTCCCACGGCTCGCCGGTTGTGGCGTAACCGTGTTCGGCGATCCACTGGGTCAGCGCGATGTAGGCCGACTCGACCGTGTCGTAGCTGCCGACGTGCACTGTGCTCGCGCACCGACCTGCCGGCAGCGCCGCCGACTCGACCCGGCCGGTGGGCTCGATCGTGCGCGCCAGCGGGAAGCCCGCCTCGACGTTCCAGATGCCGTCGGAGCGCGGCCGGAACCGTCCGAACGGTGGGCCGACGATCACGATGTCCTGGGCTGCAGCGGCGCGGGCCACCTCAGCGAACGCCGGGCCCAGGAACGCGGCGATGGAGTCGACGTCGACGTTGCCGTCGACGACGCCGGTCGGTTGTTCGTCGATGTCGCGAATCCGGATGTCGTAGCTCATGATTGCGGGCCCTCGAAACAGCCGTGGTAACCCCGCGCGGCGAACGTGGAGGCGGAACAGTAGGCGACCGTGGGGTAGTACGGCCCCATCGAGACGGCGGGATCGATGTCGCCGGACTGGGACGCCTGGACCGACATCGGGTAGAAGTCCGGTGACGGCAGCATGTTCCGCAGGATCAGGACCTTCTTCGGGACGTCGGTCGACCCCCACGGCAGCACCGTGACCGTCGAATCCGAGGCCGGCAGGTCCTCGGGGGCGCCAACGACGAACGTGTACCAGCCGTCGTCGTCGACCCGGGTCTGGAAGTCCGCGGCGCACGCCACCACCGGGTACGGCGAGACCAGGTCGTTCTGGCACATCGACCAGTAACGCACCTGACGATCCGGCTCGATCGCGGACACGCCCGCCCGGGTGTCGGGGAACGACGGCGCCTTGCCGCGCACCACGGCGACCCGTCCGGGCCGATGAGTCAACTGGGCGGCGATGTACTTGTTGTCGCCGTTCGGAAACAGGCCCGACGTGCTGGCCGGGTTCACGAACACCGCCTCGGGTGTGTCGTTGAGGAAGGTGCCCGACGCGGCGGTTTCGATCGCCCGGTCGATACCGCGCCGAGCCACATCGGCGACCGGGCCCGAGAACGATTTCGGGTCGAACGGCTGCGAGCACGGATGCACCGGGACGGTCGCTCCACCGAGCCTGTAGGTGACATCGGGTAGCGGCACGCCGCCGCTGAGCGAGCCTGGATCGTCGGGAACGTAGACCCGGACGATCAGGAAGCCGACCGGCGCGGCGTCGTCCCGCAGGGCCCGAATCTCGTTGCGCGTACGGTCGGCCGGTCCGGACACCAGCGTCGCGTGCCACCGCCGCGGATCGGGTGGCAGCGAACGGTTGTCGGCGTCGGTGAAGGGATTCCCGCTCCCGGGGTCGGGGAGAATCTGGTCGTCCCGCAACGTGTCGATCGTGTCGAGGTCCGTGCCGTAGGTGTTGAGCGAGAAGTAGCGTGCGGACGGGTAGGCGCCGGACAGCTCGATGGAATCCCGCGGACCCAGGGCGTAAGGGAGGACCCAGTAGGTGGCGTTGGTATCCGGGAAAGCGACATCGAGCGACTGACCGTCGGACATGAATCGCCACGCACAGGGCAGCGGATCGACGGGCGCGGCAATTGCCGGAGTGGGCGCTGCGACGAGCGCGGCCGCGGCACACAGGGCGGCCGAGCCGCCCAGGACGCGGCGGACGATCGATCGCGGCGACATGCGCATTGCAACCCCCATCGCAGGCCTTCACGATATCGAGGCCCCCGGACGGATGGGGCATGATCGGGCGAACAGCGGTTCGGCACGCAGGAGGCGGTCATGGCGGATTCGACGAGCGGCACCCGGGAACGGATCGAACTTGCGTTGCGGGCCTTCGAGCCCGAATCGGCGGCCCGCGCCGGCCGTCGTGAGGCGGCCGTCGCGATCGCGGTCATGCGCGGCGAGGACGGTGCTCCGGTGTTCCCCTTGACGCTGCGGCCCTCGAAGATGCGCGCCCATGCGGGCCAGTTCGCGCTGCCCGGCGGACGGCTCGACCCGGGGGAGACGGCGCAGGACGCGGCCCTGCGCGAGCTCGGTGAGGAACTCGGGGTGCACGTCGGCCCCGAGGACGTACTCGGGAGGCTCGACGACTTCGTCACCCACTCCGGCTACATCATGACCCCGTACGTGGTGTGGTCGGAGCAGTCGATCGCGTCCGTGGTGCCCAGCCCGGACGAGGTGGCCCACGTGTTCGCGATCGCGCTGGACGAACTCGACGTCCCGACGCAGTACACGACGATCCCCGGATCCACCGAGCGCGTCGCGTGCTGGCCCTTCCGCGGTGAGCACATCCACGCCCCCACCGGTGCGGTGATCCATCAGTTCTGCGAGGTGGTCCTGCACGGGCGGCACACCCGGGTCGCGTCGTTCGCGCAGCCCGCCTTCGCGTGGCGCTGAAACCCGCGTGAGTGCTCGCGCGCCGGACTAGCGTCGGGCTCGTGAGCATCCTGCGGACGGTTCTACGCGCCCTCGACCGCACCGGCATCGAACCGGTCGCGTGGCAACCGCCGCCCGCGCCCGCCGAGACGGGACCGTTCGCTCCCGGACACGAGCTCGACGGCTCCGAGCAGTGGCGGCTGCCCACCGGCCGCGGGCCCGAGGACGTCGCCGTCGACGGCGACGGCCGGGTGATCACGGGCGGCGACGACGGCCGGCTGTGGCGGTTCGACGCTGCCGGACGCGCCACCGAACTCGCGCACACCGGTGGCCGTCCGCTCGGGGTCGAGGTCCT
This sequence comes from Rhodococcus sp. BE178, assembly GCF_050433545.1. Taxonomy (NCBI): domain Bacteria; kingdom Bacillati; phylum Actinomycetota; class Actinomycetes; order Mycobacteriales; family Nocardiaceae; genus Rhodococcus; species Rhodococcus sp. BE178. The sequence continues at coordinate 9,708 of NZ_JBNPXA010000002.1, forward strand.
CGACGCCGGCCGCTACCTGGTGTGCGACTGCGAACGCGGGCTGCTGCGGGTGGACGAGACCGGACGCGTCGAACTGCTCGCCGACTCGGCGCTGGGCCGACCACTGTTGGCGTGCAACAACTCCGCCGTCGGCCGGGACGGCATCGTCTACTTCACCGACTCGTCGGCCCGGTTCACCGTCCCGGAACACCGCCTCGACCTACTCGAGCACAGCGGTACCGGACGTCTGCTGCGGTTCGATCCACGCACCGGTGACATCGACCTGCTCGCCGACGGTCTGCAGTTCGCGAACGGTGTCGGCCTCGCGACCGACGAGTCCTACGTGATCGTCGCCGAGACGGGCTCGTACCGGATCCAGCGGGTGGAGCTGACGGGACCGCGGGCCGGCGCCGTCTCCGTATGGGCGGACAACCTGCCCGGAATCCCCGACAATGTCACGTCGCAGACCGCCGAGGGCATCTTCTGGGTGGCGCTGTACAGCCCCCGGATGGCGCTGCTGGACCGGGTGGCGCCGTACCCGAGTCTGCGAATCCTCACCGCTAATCTGCCGAGCCGCGTGCAACCCGATCCCGAACACCGGGCCTGGGTGCTCGCGCTGGACGGCGCCGGCCGCGTGGTGCACAGCCTGCGGGGCGGGAAGGGGAGCTACTCGCCCGTGACCGGCGTCCGCGAGACGCCGGACTGGCTCTACCTCGGCAGCCTCTCTGCGGGCGCACTCGCGCGGGTCCCGCGCTGCGAGCTGGGGCTCTGACCGGTCCGCCTCCGAACGGTCGGTCCCTGAAATGGGACACCGGGTGTGGAAAGCTGGCCTGCGACAGGGACGGGAACCCGAGAGGATTGTCGGTGGACGCGGTAGGACAGCAGAACGTGGGCTCGGAGCCGGACGCCGATCGCATCCTCACCATCCCGAATCTTCTCAGCGCGATCAGGCTCGCCGGTGTTCCGCTGTTCCTGTACCTGATGCTCGGTCCCCAGGCCGACGGGTGGGCGTTGGCGGTCCTGATGCTCAGCGGCTTCACCGACTGGGCGGACGGCAAGCTCGCCCGCCTGCTGAACCAGATGTCGCGTCTGGGCGCCCTGCTCGATCCGCTGGTGGACCGGCTGTACGTGATCACGACGCTGATCGCGTTCGTCGCACGCGACATCATCCCGTGGTGGGTCGCGGCCATTCTCATCGGCCGGGACCTGATCCTGGCGTTCACTCTGCCGGTCTACCGTCGCCGCGGGCTTCCGCCGCCGGAGGTCATCTACCTCGGCAAGGCGGCGACGTTCGCATTGATGTTCGCGCTCCCGCTCCTGTTGGCGGCGCAACTCGACTGGGGCTTCGCCACGATCGCCGACCCGTGGGGATACGCGCTGCTGATCTGGGGCACCGTCCTCTACGTCTGGACGGCGGGCCTGTACATCGCGAAGGCGGCCGAGGTGGCTCGCACGGTGCCGCGCGCCGTCACCCGGAGCGGCCCGTGACAGGTACACCCAGGCCGGTCCGACGGAATCCGGTCCCGTCGCTGCTGAAGTCGCTCATGAACGACCACCTCGACCCCGGGTACGCCGGAGCAGTCGAGGACCGGGAACAGGGGCACTCCAGACCGACCCGGATCGCGGCGGGAGCATGGATCTCGCTCGGCGCAGTCCTGGTCGGACTCGTGTTCGGGATCTCGTACGCGCAGGCGACCTCGTCCGCCTCCGATGTGGACCAGACGCGTACCGAGATGCTGACCAAGGTGCGCGACGCCGAGGATCGGGGCCGCGGCCTGGCCACCGGTCGGGACGAGCTGACCGTCCGCGTCGACGACCTCCGGGCCTCCGTCCTCGCCGGCGACGCCGAGGGCGCGCAGGTCCTCGACCAGTTGCGCACGCTCGAGTCCGCCGCCGCAGCCGAACCGGTGCACGGACCCGGGCTGGTTGTCACCCTCACCGATCCGGCGGCGAGGCCCGACCTGTCCGACTCGTCGCAGCGCGTCCCCGGCTCCCCACAGGCCGGCGTGCTCGACCGGGACTTGCAGGCCGTCGTCAACGCGTTGTGGGCGAGCGGCGCCGAGGCCGTCGCCGTCGGCGACGTGCGGGTCGGTCCGGCCGTCACCATCCGGCAGGCGGGCGGGGCGATGCTCGTCGACAACCAGCCGGTGCCGTCGCCCTACCGGGTGTCGGCCATCGGTCCGCCGCGCAAGCTGCAGACCGGGTTCGTGGTGAGTGACGCCTATCTGCGGATGTCGACGGTTCAGCAGTTGTACGGCGTGGGATTCTCCATCGCCGAGTCCGACGACCTGCAGCTCCCGGCAGCGGCCGGTCGTGAAGTGAGATTCGCACAGGAAACGGGGGCACCGTGAAAGGTGGATACGCGCTCTACGGAGTGCTCGCGCTCGTCGCCGGCATCGCGCTCGGGATCGTGTTCAGCCCGCAGGTGCCCGACGCCGTCCAGCCCTATCTGCCGATCGCAGTGGTCGCCGCGCTCGACGCCGTCTTCGGCGGGCTGCGCGCCTACCTCGACGGGATCTTCGACTCCAAGGTCTTCGTCGTCTCGTTCGTGTTCAACGTCCTGGTCGCGGCGCTGATCGTGTGGCTCGGCGACCAGCTCGGTGTCGGGACACAGCTGTCGACGGCGATCATCGTCGTCCTCGGTATCCGGATCTTCGGTAACGCTGCGGCGCTGCGGCGTCGACTGTTCGGGGCGTGATCGGCGTGGAACCTGACGACGACGGCCCCACCGACACCACCGAGACCACTCAGACCACCGGACCCCGCAGCGAGGGCCGCCACGAGATGCCCTCGTCGACGCGGACACGGACGCGATCCCGATTCGCGTTCGGGCTGCTCGCGGTGCTGCTGATGGCAGCGCTCGGCGTCGCGATCGTGACACAGGTCAGCAGCACCGGCTCGGGTGACAACCTGGATTCGGCCCGACCTGCCGACCTGCTCGCGGTCCTGGGCAATCTCAACCAGCGCGAGGCCGCGCTCCGGCAGGAGATTGCCGGGCTCGAGCAGACGCTGTCGAAGCTCGAGGCCGGCGGGGGTAGTTCAGGCGCGGCCCTGGAGGAGGCGAAAGCCCGGTTGTCCGCGCTGTCGATCCAGGTGGGCACCGTGGCCGCGACCGGTCCGGGCGTCACCCTCACGGTCGAGGACCCCGGCTCGTCGGTGGGCTCGGAGGTGCTACTCGATCTCATCCAGGAGTTGCGCGCCGCCGGCGCCGAGGCGATCGAGATCAGCGGCTCAGGTTCCGAACCGATCCGCATCGGCGTCGACTCGTGGGTCAGCGGCGGGGGCGGGAACGTCACCGTCGACGGTCGGCGGATCTCGGCCCCGTTCCGGATCGTCGCGATCGGTGATCCACCGACGCTCGCGGCGGCCCTGAACATCCCCGGCGGAGTGGTCGACACCGTCGCGCGCAGCGGCGGACAACTGCGGATCGTGCAATCGCCGCAGGTCACCGTCTCCGCCTTGCGGGAGGTCAAACCGCGCCAATACGCTCAACCCGGAAACTGATCTTCTCCGGCCCGCTCGTGGGGCCGCCCCCGAAAGGAAGCCACCGTGAGTGAGCTCGCTACCCCCGCCGATCTGCGCTACACAGCAGAGCACGAATGGGTGCGGCGCACGGGTCCGACGACGGTGCGAGTGGGTATCACCGACTTCGCACAGTCGCAGCTCGGCGATGTCGTGTTCGTGCAGTTGCCGGCGGAGGGCGAGGACGTGACCGTGGGTGATTCCTTCGGCGAGGTCGAGTCGACGAAGAGCGTTTCGGACATCTTTGCGCCGTTGACTGCGAAAGTTGTTGCAGTCAACGCCGATCTGGACGGCAGCCCCGAGCTGGTCAACTCCGACCCGTACGGAAGCGGCTGGCTGGTGGACCTCGAGGTCGAGGACGAGGCCGGATTGGACGAGGTACTCGCCGCGACGTTGGACGCCGAGGCGTACCTCGCGGTTTCCGGCAGCTGATTCCCGGAGGATTTCGCCGGATTTCGCGGGTCTTCGCCCGGCCTGTCCACCTACACGCACCGCCGCTGTCAGGGTACGGTCGAGGTGAGCGAGATGCCTGTCGGTGCGCAGATTCGCATCGGAATGTGATGGTGGCCGAGATTCGTCGAGGCCGAGTGGTACCGCGTGACCCCGGGGACACAGAAAACGTTCCCGGGTAAACGGATTGAGGAGGAGAAACGGTGAGCGAGAACGGCAACGATGCGGTTTACGGAGAGACGCCGGCCGAGACCACATCGGTTTTCCGTGCGGATTTTCTCAACGAGATGGACAGCTCGTCCTCGCAGACGGCTGAGGCTCCGGTCTCCGGAGTCGAGGGGCTGCCCGCCGGTTCCGCGCTGCTCGTCGTCAAGAGGGGCCCGAACGCGGGCTCGCGCTTCCTGCTCGACCAGCCGACGACGTCCGCGGGGCGCCACCCCGACAGCGACATCTTCCTCGACGATGTCACGGTGAGCCGCCGGCACGCGGAGTTCCGTCAGGACGACGACGAGTTCCAGGTAGTCGACGTGGGCAGCCTGAACGGTACGTACGTGAACCGTGAGCCGGTGGACTCCGCTGTCCTGGCGAACGGCGACGAGGTGCAGATCGGCAAGTTCCGCCTCGTGTTCCTGACCGGCCCGCGCGGCGGCAACGCCGGCCCGCAGATCGGCGAGTCCGCGGCTGGTGCGGGCAACCAATGACAGCCGTCCGGCAGGAGGCCGCCACTGGCATGTCGATCGGCACGGTGCTCGATCGACTGCGCCCGGATTTTCCGGACGTGACGATCTCCAAGATCCGATTCCTCGAGGCAGAGGGGCTGATCAGTCCGGAGCGGACGCCGTCGGGGTATCGGCGATTCTCGATCGCCGATTGTGAGCGACTGAGGTTCGTGCTCACCGCGCAGCGGGATCAGTACCTGCCGCTCAAGGTGATCAAGGAACAGTTGGAGGCGATCGACAGCGGTGTCGCGACCGTCGGCGCGGTGGATTCGCTGCCTCGGCGGCCGCGCACCCTCGCGGTGGCACCCGGTGAGGTGTCGCCCGAGGAGTTCCGTGCCGATCGTGAGGTGCGGATCAGCCGGGACGATCTGATCGCACGGTCGGGTATCGACGAACGATTCCTGGGTGACCTGCTTCGTAGCGGCCTCGTCGTGCCCGGCGCCGCCGGATTCTTCGACGAGGACGCCGTGACGCTGTCACGGACCGCGAAGGCGATGTCGGAGTTCGGTCTCGAGGTCCGGCACCTGCGGGCGTTCAAACTGGCCGCCGACCGCGAGGCAGGCCTGGTCGCGCAGATCGCCGGGCCGGTGGCGAAGGGTCGCGATGCGGGTGCGCGCGACCGAGCCGAGGAGATGGTGCGTGAACTCGCGGCGCTGTCCCTGACGCTGCACACCTGCCTGGTGAAGGCGGCGGTGCGCGGGGCTCTCGATCGCTGACGGCCGCAGCGGGTTCGAATAGAATCGGGGCAGTACGTCAAACGGGGCTTGTTCGCCGTTCGAGGTGGACCCGGTCACCGGTACGAGGTGGAGGACGCGATGAGTGAGATGCGTGTGATCGGAATCCGTGTCGAACAGCCGCAGAACCAGCCGGTGTTGCTTCTGCGTGAAAGCAACGGCGACAGGTACCTGCCGATCTGGATCGGGCAGACCGAGGCCACAGCGATTGCGTTGGAGCAGCAGGGGGTAGAACCCGCACGCCCGCTCACGCACGACCTCATCAAGGATCTTCTCGAGGCCTTCGGTCACACCCTGCGTGAAGTGCGGATCGTCGACCTTCAGGCCGGGACGTTCTACGCCGACCTCGTGTTCGAGGGCGATGTCCGGGTATCGGCCCGTCCGTCGGACTCGGTGGCGATCGCGCTGCGGATCGGTGTTCCGATCTATGTGGACGAGGCGGTTCTCGCGGAGGCGGGTCTGGTGATGCCCGACGAGCGCGAGGACGAGGTGGAGAAGTTCAAGGAGTTCCTCGAGTCCGTGTCGCCGGACGATTTCAAGGCGACCGACGGCTGACGATCTAAGCCTCAACTTTAGGTTGAGGGTTTTGGGCGTGTTGCATTGACCTCCGTTCGTCGAGGCCATACCGTCACGTGCTGTGAACGACCGCCGCGCGGTATGCGCGGGGCGTACCCTGAGTGGATCCACCGTTCGGGTTTACTCGATGTCACGAGTGAGCGATGTGCAGGTAGCGGGGAATCGTCGAGGCTCCGCGCCTGTCAGCCGCTGCTGAACACGCGAGAGGGAGTAGTCCGTGGGAGATCGGCCGCAGGAGCACCAGTTGAACCTCACCGACGAGGCGACCATCGGTGCGTTGAACGTCGACGAGGACGTGCAGCCCGGGTTGTTCCCCGACGATTCCGTCCCCGACGACCTCGTCGGATACCGCGTGCCGATCGCGTGCCAGATCGCCGGCATCACCTACCGCCAGCTCGACTACTGGGCACGCACCAACCTGGTTGTCCCGTCGATCCGCGGCGCCGCGGGATCCGGCAGCCAGCGCCTGTACTCATTCAAGGACATCCTCGTCCTGAAGATCGTCAAGCGTCTCCTGGACACCGGGATCTCGCTGCAGAACATCCGCGTGGCGGTCGACCACTTACGTCGGCGGGGTGTGCGGGACCTCGCCCGCATCACCCTGTTCTCCGACGGCACCACCGTGTACGAGTGCACGTCCGCCGAGGAGGTCGTCGATCTCCTGCAGGGCGGTCAGGGCGTCTTCGGCATCGCGGTGAGCGGCGCAATGCGCGAGCTCACCGGAACGATCGCCGATTTCCCGGCCGAACGCGCCGACGGCGGCGAGGCCGCCCAGGCCCCCGAGGACGAGCTCGCCTCGCGGCGCAAGAGTCGCGGCGACCGCAAGACCGGCTAGCCTGTTCTGGGCTTTCGTCCAGGTGCCAGGTCGTGGCATAGACTGACGGTGCGTCGCCGTCGTGCGGGAGAGTTCCGGGCGCAGCTGTAGCTGCTGCTCGGACGCCGAAGGAGCAATACCTCCCCGTCAATCTCTCAGGCACCCAGGACCGTGCGGGCTCCGACGCCTCTGGAAAGCGGTGGGAGTACCCACCCGCCCACGGGGAAAGGCGCGCACATCCGGTGGATGCGGCGGCAGCTGAATCTCTCAGGCGCTCGGGTCTCCCGAGCAGGCGACAGAGGGGGAGGACCGTTCCATTCGTGGAGCGCATCCTGCACCTGTCGAACCGCCTGGGAGTTCACTTGATCGACGCTCGTAGCCATTCGTTCGCCGACCGCCACGTCGGCCCGGATTCGGCCGAATTGGGCCGCATTCTCGAGGTAGTCGGTGTGGGTTCGCTCGACGAACTCGCCACTCGCGCGGTGCCGGCCAGCATCCTCGACCCGACCTCCGGCGGTGTCGCTGCGGGTCTCGAGGCGCTCGACGCCCCGCTGACGGAGCACGACGCGCTCGCCGCACTGTCCGCACTGGCGGCGAAGAACACGACGGCCGTGTCCATGATCGGGCTCGGCTACTACGACACGCTCACCCCGCCGGTGCTGGTGCGCAACATCCTCGAGAACCCCGCCTGGTACACGGCGTACACGCCGTATCAGCCCGAGATCAGCCAGGGCCGACTCGAGGCGCTGCTCAACTTCCAGACCATGGTCGGCGATCTGACCGGCATGCAAATCGCCAACTCGTCGATGCTCGACGAGGGCACCGCCGCGGCCGAGGCGATGACGCTGCTGCGTCGTGCGTCGCGGAGCAAGTCGCCGCGCTTCGTCCTCGACACCGACCTGTTCCCGCAGACGCGTGCCGTGGTGATCACCCGCGCCGAGCCGCTCGGCATCGAGATCGTCGAGGCGGACCTGACGCAGGGGCTGCCGGACGGTGAGTTCTTCGGCGTCCTCGCGCAGCTTCCGGGCGCGTCGGGCCGGGTCGTCGACCACTCCGCGATGATCGCGGAGGCCCACGAGCGCGGTGCGCTGGTCGCGGTCGGCGCTGATCTGCTGGCGATGACGCTGCTGACCCCGCCGGGTGAGCAGGGGGCCGACGCCTGTTTCGGCACCACGCAGCGGTTCGGTGTCCCGATGGGCTTCGGTGGCCCGCATGCCGGGTACCTCGCCGTGCACACCAAGCACGCCCGTCAGCTCCCGGGCCGCCTGGTCGGCATCTCGGTCGACGCCGACGACAACAAGGCGTACCGCCTGGCGCTGCAGACACGCGAACAGCACATCCGTCGCGAGAAGGCTACGAGCAACATCTGCACCGCGCAGGTGCTGCTCGCGATCGTCGCGGCAATGTACGCCAGCTACCACGGGGCCGAGGGCCTGAAGGCTATCGCGCAGCGCGTCCATCAGCGTGCCGAGTTCCTCGCCGCGGGCCTGCGCGCTGCCGGCGTCGAGGTGGTCCACGAGCAGTTCTTCGACACCGTCCTGGCCCGAGTGCCCGGTCGCGCCGAGGAAGTGGTCGCGAACGCCAAGGCGTGGGGCGTGAACCTGCGTCTCGTCGACGGAGACCACGTCGGCGTTGCGTGCGACGAGGCGACCACGGAGGCCCACGTTCAGTCCGTGCTCGCAGCGTTCGGCCTGCCGGCGGGCACCGACATCGACAACGTCCCCGCGCCGTTCGGTGACCGGACCACCCCGTACCTGCAGCACGAGTCGTTCACCAAGTACCGCACCGAGACCGCCATGCTGCGTTACCTGCGGGCGCTGTCGGACAAGGACATCGCGCTCGACCGCAGCATGATCCCGCTGGGTTCGTGCACCATGAAGCTCAACGCGACCGCCGAGATGGAACCCATCACGTGGCCCGGCTTCTCGAAGCTGCATCCGTTCGCGGCCGAGGACGCGCCCGGGATGATGAAGGTCATCGAGGACCTGCAGAACTGGCTGGTCGCCATCACCGGCTACGACGCGGTGAGCCTGCAGCCCAATGCCGGCAGCCAGGGCGAGTACGCGGGCCTGCTGGCCATCCGCAACTACCACCTCAGCCGCGGCGACGATCACCGCGACACCTGCTTGATCCCGTCCAGTGCTCACGGCACCAACGCGGCGTCCGCGGTGATGGTCGGGATGCGCGTCGAGGTCGTCGCGTGCCGCGAGAACGGTGACGTCGATCTGGACGACCTGCGGGCCAAGATCGCCGATCATGCCGAGCGTCTCGCCGCGATCATGATCACCTACCCGTCGACGCACGGCGTGTACGAGCACGAGATCGGTGAGATCTGCGCGGCCGTCCACGACGCCGGCGGCCAGGTGTACGTCGACGGTGCGAACCTGAACGCGCTCGTCGGGCTCGCGCGGCCGGGACGCTTCGGCGGCGATGTCAGCCACCTGAACCTGCACAAGACGTTCTGCATCCCGCACGGCGGCGGTGGCCCGGGCGTCGGCCCGATCGGTGTCCGCTCGCACCTCGCGCCGTTCCTGCCCGGGCATCCGATGGCCCCCGAACTGGGTGGCTCGGGGCCGGTTTCGGCGGCGCCCTACGGTAGCGCGTCGATCCTGCCGATCACCTGGACCTACATCAAGATGATGGGTGCCCAGGGCCTGCGCCGTGCGTCGCTCACCGCGATCGCCTCGGCCAACTACATCGCCCGTCGTCTCGACGAGTACTTCCCGGTCCTCTACACCGGTGAGAACGGGATGGTCGCGCACGAGTGCATCCTCGACCTGCGTCCGCTCACCAAGGAGACCGGCGTGACGGTCGACGATGTGGCGAAGCGTCTGGCCGACTACGGCTTCCACGCGCCGACCATGAGCTTCCCGGTCGCGGGCACGCTGATGGTGGAGCCCACCGAGAGCGAGAACCTCGACGAAATCGACCAGTTCTGTGAGGCGATGATCGCGATCCGTCGCGAGATCGACCGAGTCGGGGCAGGGGAGTGGCCCGTCGAGGACAACCCGCTGCGAGGCGCCCCGCACACCGCCGAATGCCTCGTTTCCGAGTGGAATCACCCGTACTCGCGGGAGATCGCCGTCTACCCGCTCGGCACCGGCCGGCCCAAGGTGTGGCCGTCCGTGCGTCGAATCGACGGCGCGCACGGGGACCGGAACCTCGTGTGCTCGTGCCCGCCGATCGAGGCGTACAGCAGCTGAGCTGACTGAATCCGACACCGGGCGAGGCCCCGGTCGTTCTCTGGAACGACCGGGGCCTCGCCGATTCGGCGCTCGGGCCGGATCGACCCGGGCGGAGGTCCGTGCAGCACGGAACTATGGAGAATCCCGAATTCGGGGGTTCGTCTACATCGGCGGGAGGAGGGGGAGCGGACGGGCCCTCGTCGCACCTGACAATTCGGTCCCGTCGCGCACTCGCAGAGCCCGACCGGGCGTTCCGATACCGAAACGTCGTTGACCGGCCCGAGTGGGCGGGCAGATGATCGATGGATGGTCGAAGTGCCGGACGAGATACGGGCTGCGCGACTAGCGGAGTTGTTCGACCTCGTGGTCGACAGCTACGACAACGTGGGGGTGCCTTTCTTCGGGCCGATCGCGGATCGACTGATAGCGGAGGTCGACCCACGCGCGGGTGCGCGCGTGCTGGACATCGGATGCGGACGCGGCGCCGTCCTGTTCCGACTCGCGGAGGCTGTGGGCCCCGGTGGGGAAGTGGTCGGCATCGACGTGTCGCCCAAGATGGTCGCGGCCACCGCTCACGAGGCGCGCGCCCGGGGGCTGACGAACGTGAGTGTCCAGGTGATGGATGCGACGGCGCCGACGCTTCCGCGGGGCGCGTTCGACGCGATCACGGCGTCGTTCATGATCTTCTTCCTGCCGGACCCCGCGGCGGCCCTGACCGCGTGGCGATCGCTCCTGGTGCCGCACGGAACCGTGGGCGTGTCGACGTTCGGGGCGTGGGATCCGCGCTGGGAGCAGATGGAGGATCTGTTCGGGCCCTACCGGGATCGCGCCTTCTTCCGTATCGATCCGCGGGATCCGAACGGGCCCTTCGGCAGCGACGGCGCCGTCGAGGGATTGATGCGAACCGCCGGCCTGGTCCATCCGCGCACCGTCGCTTTCGATCTCGATCTGTTCTTCGACGACACGGAGCAGTGGTACGCGTGGACTCGCTCGCACGGGCAGCGACAACTGTGGGACTCGATTCCGGCCGGTGACCTCGATCGGGTTCGTGACGCCGCGCTCGCGCGGGTCGACGGCTGGCGCGACGAGCAGGGACGGATCACGTCACGGCATCGGATCAGGCTGACACTCGCCCAGCGGCCGTAGTCCGGCCGGGATGCGCAGCAACGGGAGGGGCGGCATGTCGCGGATTCTGGTGGCGGTACTCGTCGTCGCGGCACTGTTCGGGGTAGGAGTCGCGTCGTTCCGGGCGCTGTCCGACGTCGCAGGGGAGGATGGTGCGCGACCGGTGGAGAACAGCGCGTTCACGGTCCGCGGGCGTACCGTGACCTGCGCCGAGTTGCTTCCCGATGGGTGCGACTTCGATCTTCAGCATGCCTACGACCGGTGGGGCGAAGGCCTCGGTGCCTACGTGACGAGCGACCTCGGCCCGTGGGGTAGGGGGTTGGGCGCCCAGGAGGCGGCACAACTCGGCCTCGAAGCATGCATCACCGCCGGCGTTCCGGGGCGGACGTTCCTGGAATACCTCGACCGGGTGCGGGTCGACCGCCCGGAGGCGACCAGTCCGGAGCTGTTCCCGTTCTGGGATCAGGCGCGTCGGATTCTCTGCCCGTCGCTGTAGTCCGGCAATCGCCGGAATCCGGACCGGTGTCGGTGTACGGAAATCGGTATGCGACGGAATCCGTATGAATCCAGAATTCCAGGGCCTGCCATGCAGCAATCTCACCCCACCGACACCTCGGTTTCGAGCAGCCAAGACGACGGGGCACACCCCACACTCACCCTGCCGGGCGGCTGGCCAACTCGAGGATCGTGATCTCCGGCGGGGCGCCGACCCGAACGGGCGGCCCCCACGCACCCGCCCCGCGGGACGTGTAGAGGACGGTGTCGCCGATCCGATCGAGTCCGGTCACCGACGGCTGCTGCAGGGGGACGAGGTAGCCGAGCGGCCACATCTGTCCGCCGTGCGTGTGGCCCGACAACTGCAGGTTCACGCCCAGTTCCGACGCCTCGATCGCCTGCTTCGGCTGGTGCGCCAGCAGCATCACGAAGCGTTCCGGATCCCGGCCGGCCAGTGCCGCGGGCAGGTCCGGTTCGTACGGGGCGGGGGAGGTGCGGTCGTGGATGCCTGCGAGGTCGATCACCGCGCCGCCGCGCGCGATCTCGACGCGCTCGTTGCGGAGCGTGCGGATGCCGAGCCGGTCCCACAGGTCCAGCCATCGGCCACCGTCGCCGGCGTAGAACTCGTGGTTGCCGCTGACGCCGTACACGCCGAGCGGCGCGCGCAGGTCGCGCAACGGCTCGAGGTCCGGTCCCACCTTCGCGACCGTGCCGTCGACCAGGTCGCCGCCGAGCAGGATCAGTTCGGGTTTCTGCTCGTTGACCAGTTCGACGACCTTGCGGGTGAACCCGACGCCGCGAGCCGGGCCGACATGCAGGTCCGTCACGAGCGCGATCCGCATGCCGGCGAACTGACTCGGCAGGCGCCGCAGCGGCACCCGCACGCGCTCGATGCCCGGTGTGCGGGCCTCGGCGACGCCGTAGCCGGCGGCCCCGACGGCGGCCACCGCAACCGCGGCCGTCGCACCGCGCAACACGCGGCGCCTCGACGGGTCGGTGGGTTGCGGTCGACCCGCCAGGCGGGCAATGCCCGATCCGGCGGCGACCAGGACCAACCCGAGCACCAGGTACAGCAGCGCCGCGAGCCACACCCAGCCGACGAAGCCGGGGATCCGGGCCCACGTCGGGTCGAAGACCTCGCCGCTGCCGAGACCGATCAGCGCCAGCACCCAAAGGGTGATCAGGGCGATGTCGACGGCGCGTGCCGCGCGACCGGTCAGCCCGGTCGCGCGGACGAGACGTCGGTGCACCCACCAGCTCACCAGCGCCAGGAAGACGCCGAACACGGCGATGCGGACCATGGTCTACGACAGCATCTGTCCGAGCGCGGCACCGAGTTCGGGACCCTGTGTCGACGGCACCGCGGTGAAGGTTCCACCTGTCTGTTCGGCCATCGCCTGCAGGGTCGCCTGGTCGCTGTTCTCGGCGATCGAGATGACGTCGACCCGGACCGGTTGTGCGGAACCGGTGAGCTCGCGGGTGAGTTGCTGCTTGGTGGTGGACGTGTCGTCGTTGGGTCCGTCGGTGATCAGCAGGACCGAGTTGGGGCGGTCGGCGACGAACCCGGAGACGGCGCTCTTGTGGGCGGCGATCACCGACGCGTACGTCGACGTCGCGGTCGCTGGGCGCAGCGACTGCAGCGCACTGTCCAGCTGTTGCCGTCGCGTGCCCTCGGACAGCGGCCCGGTGGACACCTTCACCAGGTACGGCTTGTTGCCGTCGAGCCCGCGGCTGTACACCCACAGGCCGATGTCGGACGAGTCGGGCAGGCTCGCGATCTGTCGGGACACTGCGTCGACGGTGTTGCTCAGGCGGGTGCCGGTGCCGTCGTCGTAGCCCATCGAGCCGGAGACGTCGAGCAGGATCGTGGTGGCCTGCGGGACGGCGGGATTCGCGAACGTCTGCAGCAGGTGTTGCTGAGCGGGGCCGGTGGCCGGTGCGAGCACCTGTCCGATCGGGGGCATCGGCGCCTGATCCGTTGCGGCCGGGATGTCGTCGCCGACCCGGAATCCGGCATCGACGAGAGTCCGGACCTGCTCGGGCTGACGCAGGAAGTCCACGAACTGGGCGGCGGCGCGGCCGAGGGTCTCGTCGACCCACGGCGTCGCCAGGATCGCGGCGGGATGATCGGCGACCGGCGTCGCACCGGCGGGCGCGAAGGCGACCAGCCCGGACGCCTTCTTACCGAGGGCGCGGATCTGCTGCTCGGTCGAGGGCACTGCGTGGAAGGTGCCCTTCGCCGGTTCCGGCTGGGCTGCCAGTGCCGAGGTCGCGTCCGCGGTCGATGTCGGCGCCCCGTCGATGGCCTTGCTGCCGTTCGCGAGGGCCGCGATCGCGGCGGTCACCTGCGGCGAGGCGGCCTGCGTCTCGTCGAGCGGACCCGCGCCGACATCGGCGGTGGACGCGGCGACGGCGTCGAGCGCCTGATCGGTGGGGGAGCCCGCGGGCAGCGTGAGTTTCAGTGAGCCCCAACCGGGTAGCCCGAGCCCGTCCAGCGTGTCCTTGCCGGACTGCAGTGCGGGCAGGTTCTGCCACCCGGTGCCCGCCGCGGTGAACGCCAGAGCCAGTTCCCTCGGGGCGGCGAGCACCACCGGGCTGGTGGCGAGCGACTTGGGCTGTCCGTCGACCACACCGCCGGTGGCTGCCACGCGGTTGACCGACTGGCTGCTCGACGGGATCCACAGCGCCGGCGCCGGCCCGAGATCGCCGTTCCACGGCCCCCTGGGGGCGCCGCCGAGGGCGTCGGCGACGGCGGCGGAGTGGTGTGCGGTCACCGACACCGTCACGCAGTGGTCCCGGACCACCGGATCGGTGGCGGTGTAGCGGGCCGCGAGTTCGCGGATCTGGTCGGCGATGTCCGGCGATGCGGCCACCTCCAGGGTGGCGTCGCCCTCGACACACGCACCCGCCGCCGTCGTTCCCTCATTGCTGGTGCGGTCCCGCAGTTGGAACCAGCCGACGACGGCGAGAACCAGGAGGATCACCGACACCACTGCGATGACCGGGCCCTTGCTGACGCCGCGTGCGCGTCGGTCACTGCGATGTTGCCCCACGTGTTCAACCGCCTCGCTTCACAACCGAAGGACCGGCTCCTGACCGGCCCTGACGAACGCAGTCTAGTTGCGAATACGGACATCCCGACGCGCGCGGCCCCGACACCTGTGACGGTGCCGGGGCCGCATGCGGACTCAGGTCGCGATCAGGCGTTGGCGGCCTTGTACTCGCGGCGACGGCGATGCAGGATCGGCTCGGTGTAGCCGCTGGGCTGCTTGCCACCCTCGAGGATCAGTTCCTTCGCCGCCTGGAAGGCGATGCAGGAATCGAAGTTCGGGGCCATCGGACGGTACGACGCGTCGCCCTCGTTCTGCCGGTCGACGACCGGCGCCATCCGCTCGAGGCTCGCGACGATGTCGGCCTCGGTGACGATGCCGTGGCGCAGCCAGTTGGCGAGCAGCTGACTCGAGATACGCAGCGTCGCGCGGTCCTCCATGAGTGCGACGTCGTGGATGTCGGGCACCTTGGAGCAGCCGACGCCCGCGTCGATCCAGCGCACCACGTAGCCGAGGATCGACTGGCAGTTGTTGTCGAGTTCCTGCTGCTTCTCGGCCTCGGACCAGTCGGTGCTGGGCGCGAGCGGGATGGTGAGGATCTCGTCGACGGTCGCGCGGGGCTTGCCCTTGAGCTGATCCTGGACCGCGAACACGTCCACCTGGTGGTAGTGCGTCGCGTGGAGGGTCGCGCCGGTGGGCGAGGGCACCCATGCGGTGTTGGCGCCGGCCTTCGGGTGGCCGATCTTCTGCTCGAGCATGTCGGCCATCAGGTCGGTCATGGCCCACATGCCCTTACCGATCTGCGCCTTGCCCTGCAGACCCGTGGCCAGTCCGGTGTCGACGTTCCAGTCCTCGTACGCGGTGATCCACGTCTGCTTCTTCATGTCGGCTTTGCGCACCATGGCACCGGCCTCCATCGAGGTGTGGATCTCGTCGCCGGTGCGGTCGAGGAAGCCGGTGTTGATGAACACCACCCGCTGGTCCGCTTCCTTGATGCAGGCCGCGAGGTTGACGGTGGTGCGCCGCTCCTCGTCCATGATGCCGACCTTGAGCGTGTTGGTGGGCAGGCCCAGAACCTCTTCGACGCGGCCGAACAGCTCGGTGGTGAACGCGACCTCTTCGGGGCCGTGCTGCTTGGGCTTGACGATGTAGATCGAGCCGGTGCGGGAGTTGTTCAGCGGACCGTGGTCCTCGTCGATGCTCAGGCCGTGGACCGCGCACGCGCCGGTGATCAGCGCGTCGAGGATGCCCTCGGGCAGCTCGTTGCCGTCGGCGTCGACGATCGCCGGGTTGGTCATCAGGTGACCGACGTTGCGCACGAACAGCAGCGAGCGGCCGTGTAGCGCGAGCTCGCCGCCGTCCGGGGTGGTGTAGGTGCGGTCACCGTTGAGCGTGCGGGTGACGGTCTTGCCGCCCTTGTCGAACGACTCGGACAGGTCGCCGCGGTTGAGTCCCAGCCAGTTCCGGTAGCCGACCACCTTGTCGTCGGCGTCGACGGCCGCGACGGAGTCCTCGAAGTCCATGATCGTGGTGATCGCGGACTCGAGCACGACATCCTTGACGCCGGCGCCGTCGGTCTGGCCGATCGGGGAGGTCGGGTCGATCTCGATCTCGACGTGCAGGCCGTTGTTGCGCAGCAGCACCGACGTCGGGGAGTCCTTGTCGCCGAGCAATCCGACGAACTTCTCGGGCTGCGCGAGCCCGGTGATGACCTCACCGCCCAGCTCGACCGCCAGCTTGTCGTCGACCACGAAGTAGCGGGTGGCCTCGGCGTGCGAACCCTTGGCCAGCGGCGCGGCGGTGTCGAGGAAGTTGCGGGCCCACGCGATGACCTTGTCGCCGCGAACCTTGTTGTAGCCGGGCTTTCCTCCGGGCGCCTTCTCGGCACCGCCCTCTTCGGAGATCGCGTCGGTGCCGTACAGCGCGTCGTACAGCGAGCCCCAGCGGGCGTTGGACGCATTGAGCGCGAAGCGGGCGTTGAGCACGGGAACCACCAGCTGCGGGCCGGCGGTGGTGGCGATCTCCGCATCGACGTTCTCGGTCGCGACCTGGAACGGCGCCGGCTCGGGCAGCAGGTAGCCGATCTCCTGGAGGAACGCCTTGTACTCGGCGGCACCCTGCGGCTTGCCGGCGCGCTCGCGGTGCCACGCGTCGATCTGCGCCTGCAGATCGTCACGCTTGGCGAGCAGTGCCTTGTTCTTCGGCGCCAGGTCGGCGAAGACCTTGCCCGCGCCCTCCCAGAACGTCTCGGCGGACACGCCGGTGCCGGGAAGAGCCTCATCGTTCACGAAGTCGTAGAGAACCTTGGCGACCTGAAGACCACCGACCTGCACGCGTTCAGTCATTGAACTGCCTCACTTTTTCCGGTACCACCAGCAGCATCCACAGCAGGGACGCCGAACGGGACGACAACAATGTTACCCGGCGGTAGCTTCCGGAGGAGATCAGTCCGGTGCGGCTGCCGGGACGGCATCGACGAATACAGCTGGAGAGCTGAGGCGCGTGAGGTGGGCGCCGACTGCGGTGGGACGAACGGTGCGCGTCCGGATGCAGACTCGATCACGAAAGGCGAGTTGGCCGATCGTGCACAGATGATACTGGCCGGTCACGATCACCGCGCGGCGGCCCGGGGCCTTGCCGGGTGACACCTCGACGAGCGGTCCGGCACATGCGGTGAGCGGCGCTGCTGTTGACGCGGCGGCGTTCCTGCCGTTTCGTGTGGAGCGAAGTTGATCAAGTACAGGAGGTACAAGTGAGCGACTACGACGCCAAGATGATCATGCTCTCGACCGAGAACCTGGACGAGGCCGTCAAGTTCTACACCGAGACCCTCGGGATGACGCTGAAGTTCCGGGACGGCGCGCACTTCGCGGCCCTCGACGGGGGATCGGTGACGATCGCGCTCGCGACCGCCGTCGACCACCCGATCCCCGGGAAGGTCGTCGTCGGCATCAAGACCGCCGACGTCGACGCCGCGGCGAAGGCGATCGAGGAAGGCGGCGGGGCCATCGTGAAGGGCCCGTACGACGACGCCCACGAGCGGCGCGCGGTGGTCTACGACAACAACGGCAACGGCCTGGTGTTCTACAGCCCGCTCGCCCGGAAGTAGTCGCCCCAAGGTGAAGGCCCGCAGCGTGTGACGCTGCGGGCCTTCGTCGTTCTATCCCTGCTTGGCGGTCGCGGCCGCTGCCGCCGCGAGCCGCTCCGCCGCGTCTGTGAGCGGAATACCGTCCTCGACGAGCGCCGGCACCAGCAGATCCATGCACTTGCCCAGCATCACCACCAGCAACACCCGCAGCGCGCTGATGTCGGCGGCGACGCGGACCCGGTCGGTGCTCACACACGACAGCCGCGAGTACGCCTGCTCGACCGTCTGCCACTCGCCGAGCAGACCCTCGACCAGCAGTTGCGCCCGGACGACCGGCGCGGCCGCAGGGTACAGCGCCTCCTCGGCGGCCCGATGCCAGGGGCGCAGCGTGAACTCGGCGAAGTCGACGACGGCCCGGTGTGCGGCCTCGAACTCGGGGCCACCCTGGCCGACGGTGCGGAACACGTCGCGCTCGAGCCCCGCGATGCGACCGAGCAGGTCGAACATCGTCGCCTGCAGCTCGACGGCCGCCTCCTGATTCGTCGTGTCGGTCATCGAAATCCTCTCGTCCCGTGGGCTCGGCGCCCCGCCCGTCGATCACACAGTAGGTGTCCGGCCTCCGCGCGACTGCGCTGTCGCACTCACCGATACGCTTTCCGGCGTGCGTGGTGAATACAAGGTTCCCGGTGGCAAGCTCGTCGTGGTCGACGTCGAGGTGGAGGACGGGCGCCTGTCGCGGGTGTCGTTGTCCGGTGACTTCTTCCTCGAACCGGACGAGGCGCTCGACGACATCACCGCCGCGGTCACCGGCATGCCCGTCGCTGCCGATTCCGCGCAGTTGGGTCAGGCGATCTCAGGGGCGCTGGGTGACGACGTCGCGATGATCGGCTTCACTCCGGAGTCGGTGGGCATCGCGATCCGACGCGCTCTCGGCCACGCGACCAGCTGGCACGACCACACCTTCGACGTCATCGAACCCGTCGTGCTGGATCCGGCGATGCACGTCGCCCTCGACGAGGTGATCACCCGCGAGGTGGCGGCCGGGGAGCGCCGCCCGACGCTGCGGTTCTGGGACTGGGACTCGCCGCTGGTGGTGCTGGGGTCGTTCCAGTCGGTGCGCAACGAGGTCGACGAGGAGGCGGCGGCCCGGCACGGCATCGGCGTGGTCCGGCGCATCTCCGGCGGCGGCGCGATGTTCATGGAGCCCGGCAACTGCATCACCTACTCGCTGGCGGTGCCGACCTCGCTGGTCGACGGGCTGAGCTTCGAGCGTTCGTACGAGTTCCTCGACCAGTGGGTGATGGGTGCGCTCGCCGACGTCGGCATCAACGCCCGCTACGTGCCGCTCAACGACATCGCCTCCGACAAGGGCAAGATCGCCGGGGCCGCGCAGAAACGCTTCGCCGCCGGCGCGGTGCTGCACCACGTGACGATGGCCTACGACATCGACGCCGACAAGATGACCGAGGTGCTGCGCATCGGCCGCGAGAAGATCTCCGACAAGGGCATCACCAGCTCCGGCAAGCGGGTCGACCCGATGCGCTCACAGACCGGCATGGATCGCGACGACATCATCGCCGCGTTCCTCACGCACTTCCGCGCCCGTTACGACACCCACACCAGTTCGTACACCGACGCCGAACTGGCCGCCGCGAGGGAACTGGTCGAGAACAAGTTCGCGAACCCGGAGTGGACCTACCGCGTGCCCTGACCGCCGGCGCTGCGCGCGAATCGGCGCCGTGCGCGCGCAACGGTGCGCGCGGGACGCCGATTCGCGCGCGGGGCGCGACGGCTCGACTGCTACAGCGATCCGGTGCGGCCTTCGGCGTTGTGCTGGTTGGCAAGATCCGTAGCGGCGTTGGCGCCGAGGTCGGCCCCCACGGAACCGCCGGCGAACCCTCCGATCAGCGTCGCTGCAGCTGTCGCCGCCATAGCGGGCCCCAGCGTTACCGGCCAGGACGCGGGACCACCCGCTGCGACAACGGCGGCGGCGATGGCCCCGACGGGCACGCCGATCAACGAACCCCCCATCACGTGGCCGGCGGTAGCTCCCAGGAACTGGCCGGTGTCGGTGTAGTCCGCGACGCGCTGCTGGGGCGTGGGTGCGTACCCGAGCTGCAGAACATTGAACGGTCGCGCGTTCAGGTCGTACGGGTTGTACAGCGGCGGAACCTCGATCTGCGGCATCTCGGGCAGGGCCGGGATGTTCGCGGATCCGGTGTCCTGTGCGTGCGCGGTGCCGGCGGAGGCGGCGACGATCGCGACCGGCAGCGCGCCGGCGACGACGGCGCGTCGCGCCCAACGGTTCTGCTTCGCAGCATGGCGAGCCATGAGAATTCCCCCTGAATTCGGTGCCGCGTGGGACGCGGCGATGGTGTGCATCGGCGTCCCGGGCGGGCGCCGCAAGGCTGCGGTAGACGCGCGAGATGTGCTCGAAATGTCCCCCCAGACCGTCGAACAATTTAGTGGTTACGGGCGGATATAGCTAATCGGCGAGGATCGTCTCGGCCGCGTGGTCGGTCAGCAGCGTCCGGCATCGCCCGAGCAGTCGCCCGCGCAACTGCGCCGCGCGCTCCGAGAGCGCCACCTGCTCGCGGACGTAGTCGGCGCGGCCCTGCGGAGTCTCGATGCGGACGGGCTCGTAGCCGTAGTCGGCGAGGTCGTAGGGGCTGGCCTTCATGTCGAGTTCCCGCGCGTCCGTTGCCAGACGGAAACAGTCGATGACCAACTCGGATTCGACGAGCGATCCGAGCTTGGTCGCCCACTTGTACAGGTCCATCCCGGCGTGCAGACAGCCCGGCTGCTCGCGCGCGACCTGCTCGTCCCGGCTCAGCGGCACCTCGTTGCGGGGTGCGGCGTCGGCGGTGAAGAAGCGGAACGCGTCGAAGTGGGTGCAGCGCAGACTCATCGACTCGACCACCTCGTCGGTGCCGGCGTGCCCGAGCCGCAGCGGGACCTGCGAGTGGCGTACCGCCTCGTCGCCGCCGCGGTAGACCATCGCCCACTCGTGCA
This sequence comes from Rhodococcus sp. BE178, assembly GCF_050433545.1. Classification (NCBI taxonomy): domain Bacteria; kingdom Bacillati; phylum Actinomycetota; class Actinomycetes; order Mycobacteriales; family Nocardiaceae; genus Rhodococcus; species Rhodococcus sp. BE178. The sequence goes on from NZ_JBNPXA010000002.1 coordinate 30,457, forward strand.
GGCCGAAGCAGCTCAGGTGCGGGCGTCGCTGCGCGGTCGCGGACAGCAGTGCGGCGATGTACTCGACGGTCGCGCGTCGGTGTTCGAGGACGTCGGGGGAGACGGTCACGCCCCGCGCGGTGGCCGCGTAGCCGGCGTACTTCAGGTAGTCCGTCGCCGCGGCGCCGCCGAGGGCGGTGCCGAAACCGGGATGCCAGCGGCGCAGCTGATTGGGGCGCACGCTGTAGTACGTGAACAGGAAGTCGTGGACCGGGTGACTCTCGCCGGCCGCACGACGTTGCAGGTGCGGCCCGACGAGATCCGCCACCACCTCGTGGTGGCGGTCTCGTCGGGCAGTCCACACCTCTTCCGGCAGAACTGCCGAACTCACTACTCTCAGACCGCCTTCTGACCGGGAATCACGTCGTCGATCCGGTGCGTGCCGTCGCGCACGGTGCCGACGAACTCCTCGACCAGATCCTCGAGCGCGACGATACCGATCACGCGGCCGGACGCGTCGACCACGGCCCCGAGGTGTGAGCTGGCGCGGCGCAGCCCGGCAAGAGCGTCGTCGAGCGGCAGGGTCACCGAGATGCGGGGCAGGCGTCGGATGTCGGAGCGCGGGATCACCGTCTCCGGTCCGGCCGATTCGTCGGCGACCCGGTCGAGCACGTCCTTGAGGTGCAGGTAGCCGACCAGTGAGCCGTCGGCGTCCCGCACCGGGTACCGCGAGTAACCGGTCTCGATGACCGCCTCCTCGACGGAACCGAGGGTGGTGCCGTCGCTGGACAGCGGCACCGTGCGGACCTTGTCGGACGGGATCATGACGTCGGCGACCGTGCGGCCCTCCGTCTCGAGCGCCTGCGTCAGACGCCTGTGCTCCTCCTCGTCGATCAGGCCCTCCGTGTGGGATTCGCCGATCATCTCCGACAGTTCGATCGCGGAGACGGTGGCGTCGAGCTCGTCCTTGGGCTCGACGCGCAGCATCCTGAGGATGCCGTTGGCGCTGATGTTGTAAAAGCCGATCAGCGGGCGCACCAGTTTGATGAACCCGAGGTGGATCGGCACCAGCAGCATCGCTGTCTTCTCCGGTCCGGCGATCGCGATGTTCTTCGGGACCATCTCGCCGAGCAGGATGTGCAGGACCACGACCAGCGCCAACGCGATCGTGAACGCGATCGGGTGCAGCAGTCCGTCCGGGACACCGAGGGCGTCCATCGGGGCCTCGATCAGGTGCGCGATGGCCGGCTCGCCGACCTTACCGAGCAGGATCGAGCAGATCGTGATGCCCAGCTGCGCGCCCGCGAGCATCAGCGACAGGTTCTCGCCCGCCGAGATGACCGTGCGGGCCCGCTTCTTGCCCTGCGCGTGCAGGGCCTCGAGGCGGTCGCGGCGGGCGGTGATGAGTGCGAACTCGGCACCGACGAAGAACGCGTTGCCGGCGAGCAGGACGACGGTGAGCAGAACACCGAACAGGTCACCCACGGTCGTTCTCCTCTCGCGTCGCGCCGATGGCGGGGACCGGCGTGAGGAGCACCCGGTCGATCCGTCGGCCGTCCATCGTCAGTACCCGGGCGATCCAGCCGCGGCCGTCGGGGCCGATCGGATTGCCGTGCGAATCGGGCAGCGGTACCTCGTCGCCCTCGACCGGGATCCGGCCCAGACAGGTCAGCACCAGGCCGCCGAGGGTGTCGTACTCGCCCTCGGGGGCGGTGTACCCGGTGGCCCGGGTGATCTCGTCGGTGCGCAGCAGTCCCGAGCAGGACCAGCTGTGACCCACGCGCTGGACGTCGATCTCGGGCTCGTCGTGCTCGTCGCGGACGTCGCCGAGGATCTCCTCGATGAGGTCCTCCATGGTCACGATGCCGGCGGTGCCGCCGTACTCGTCGACGACGAGTGCGACCTGCATGCCGTCGGCCCGGATCTGTTCCATCACCGAGTCGCCGTCGAGCGAGGACGGGACGACGGGCACGGCCTGCGCGAGGCTGTCGAGTCGTGTCATGCCGCGGCGCGCCGCCGGGACGGTGAACGCGTGCTTGATGTGCACGACGCCCATGGTGTTGTCGAGATCGCCGTCCACGATCGGGAACCGGGAGAACCCGGTGCGCGAGGCGGCGTCGATGAGGTCGACGACGGTGGCGTCGGTGTCGAGGGACTCGATCTTCACACGCGGTGTCATCAGCTCCTCGGCGCTGAGCTCGCCGAACCGCAGCGAGCGGTTCACCAGCAGCGCAGTGCCGGCGTCCAGCGATCCGCGTTCGGCGGACGTGCGGACGAGAGACCCGAGTTCCTGCGGGGACCGTGCCGAGCGCAGTTCCTCGGCGGGTTCGATGCCGAGGCGTCGGACCACCCAGTTGGCGGTGCCGTTGAGGCCGTTGATCGCCCACTTGAAGATCAGCGAGAAGCCGGCCTGCAGGCCGGCGGTGGCGCGGGCGGTGGGCAGCGGCCTGGAGATGGCCAGGTTCTTCGGGACCAGCTCACCGAAGATCATCGAGAACGACGTCGCGATGATCAGGGCCAGCGCCAGCGAGATTCCGCTCGCCGTCGACGCGGACAGCCCGATCGCATCGAGGATCGGGGTGATGAACCGGGCCAGCACCGGTTCGGCGAGGTAACCGGTGATCAGTGTCGTGATCGTGATGCCGAGCTGGGCGCCGGACAGCTGGAACGACAGCGTGCGGTGCGCGTGCTGGACCTGTCGGGCGCGTCGGTCACCGTCGCGTGCGTGGGCGTCGACGGTGCTGCGCTCGAGCGCGGTGAGGGAGAATTCCGCCGCCACGAAGATGGCGGTGCCTGCGGTCAAGGCTACGAAGCCGACCAGGCTGAGGGCAGTCAGTGCGATGTTCACGTCAGCACCGCCCGCCGAGTAGTTCGGGGCCGCCGGGTTTGTCTCCCGGCTCGGTAGAGGACCCCTCCGAGGTTTCGGAGGAACCTTCGACACCGGCGGACTCGGCATTCGAGCCCGGGGAGGTTGCCACGGGGGGTGCGTCGGGGGGTGTGTGTATGGGTGCCTCGGGCACCGGAGTCCTCTCTGTCGGGCGGCGCATTACGTCACGAATAACGGATGCTGCGCCGATCATATTTCCGGAAATAGAGCTTCCACTGTACCGGTCGAGGCATGAATGGGATGAAACGGACATGCTTTCGCGCTGTGGGTGGGGGAGTCACCAGCCGGACGGGAGCGGACGCCCCTCCGCGAACCCGGCCGCCGACTGGACGCCGATGACGGCCTTGTCGTGCAGTTCGTCGAGGGTCCGGGCACCGGCGTACGTGCAGGTGCTGCGGACCCCGGCGCAGATGTGGTCCAGCAGGTCCTCGACGCCCGGTCGCGCCGGATCGAGGAGCATCCGGGAGGTGGAGATGCCCTCCTCGAACAGACCCTTGCGGGCACGGTCGAACGCGGTGTCGTCGACGGTGCGGGCCGCGACGGCCCGCTTGGATGCCATCCCGAAGCTCTCCTTGTACCGGTTGCCGTCCCGGTCGATCCGCAGCTCGCCGGGCGACTCGTACGTTCCCGCGAACCACGACCCGACCATGACGTTCGCCGCGCCCGCCGCCAGCGCGAGCGCGACGTCGCGCGGATGCCGCACGCCGCCGTCCGCCCACACGTGCGCACCCAGTTCGCGCGCGGCGGCCGCGCACTCGGCCACCGCGGAGAACTGGGGGCGGCCGACACCGGTCATCATCCGGGTGGTGCACATCGCGCCGGGGCCGACGCCGACCTTGACGATGTTCGCGCCGGCCTCGATGAGGTCCCGGGTGCCTCGGGCGGACACCACGTTGCCGGCGACGAGCGGGACCCCCAGGCCGAGCGCGGCGACCGAACGCAGCGCGTCGAGCATCCGCTGCTGGTGTCCGTGCGCGGTGTCGAGCACCAGCAGGTCGGCGCCCGCATCGGCGAGCGACTTCGCCTTGGCCGCGACGTCTCCGTTGACGCCGACCGCGGCGGCGACCCGAAGTCGGCCGTGCTGGTCGACCGCGGGTGTGTAGATCCCGGCCCGGATGGCGCCGGTGCGGGTGAGGACGCCGGCGAGCATGCCGTCGGCGTCGACGATCACCGCGAGCGGATCGTGCCGCGACTCCAGCAGGGCGAACACCTCGCGGGGTGTCGCCGTCACCGGCGCGGTCGCGAAGTCGCGCACCGCGACGGCGCCGACACGTGTGAAGCGGTCCACGTCCGCGCAGGACGATTCGGTGAGCACCCCGACCGGCTTGCCGCCGTCGACGACGACGGCGGCCCGGTGCGCGCGCTTGTGCAGCAGCGTCAGCGCATCCGAGACGGCGTCCTCGGGATCGAGGGTGATCGGCGTGTCCGCCACCAGATGCCGGTTCTTGACGAAATCGACGGTCTCGGCGACCGCGGACGACGGCACGTCCTGCGGGATGACCACGAGCCCACCGCGCCGGGCGACGGTCTCGGCCATCCGCCGTCCCGCGACCGCGGTCATGTTGGCGACGACGATCGGGATCGTGGTCCCGGACCCGTCCGACGTCGCGAGGCTCACGTCGAAGCGCGACGCGACGTCAGTCCGGTTCGGGACGAGGAACACGTCGTCGTAGGTGAGGTCGTACGGCGGGCGGTGCCCTTCGAGGAACTCCACAGTGGCCGAGCGTACTGCCCGCACCGGCCCCGTGCCCGGTATCAGGCGAGCGTCGGGTCCGTGTCGTCTGCCGGTGCCGACTCGGGGCGTTCGAGTCGTCCGTCGCCGTAGCGGGCGAAGCGGCCCGTCTCGCGGCTGTAGACGGGGGCCTCCGACGGCCACGGCCAGCCGCCGAACCTGGTGGTCCGGTAGTCGTTGTATGCCTGCATGATCTCGCGTTCGGAGTTCATGACGAACGGGCCCTGCGCGGCGACCGGCTCGCCGATGGGCACGCCTTGCAGCATCAACACCGTCGACCGGGTGTCCGCGCGCACGGACAGGCTGTCGCCGTCGTCGGGCGCGTAGCCCCACCCGGATTCGACGGCGGTGCCGTCGATGTCGACGCGGGCCCCGTCGCCGTGGACGTAGAGGACCCGCCGGGCGTCGGCGGAGGCCGCGGAGGGGAGTTCGATCGCCGCGCCCGGTTCGAGGTCCACCAGCCAGATGGCCACGTCGGCGCTGTCCTCGGCCGCCCAGGAGTGGGCGGGCGGTGCCAGCGCGTCCCGGTCCCCGAAGCGGCCGGCGATCACCCGCACGTGCGCGGTGCCGGTCTCGCCCACGACCTCGACGGCGGGGATGTCCTCGTTCCAGAGCATCTTGAACTCCGGCGGCGCGGACTTGTTGCGGGCCGGCAGGTTCAGCCAGATCTGGTACAGCTCGAAGTCGTTGTCGCGGTCGGTGTTCAGGAGGGGGAACATCTCCGAGTGGCTGACCCCGCCTCCCGCGGTGACCCACTGCACGTCGCCGCCGCCGTAGCGGGCGCCGGCGCCGGTGGAGTCGGCGTGATCGACGAAGCCGCGCCGGACGATCGTGACGGTCTCGAACCCGCGGTGCGGGTGTGCGGGGAAACCGGGCACCGTCGTGCCGTGGTACATGTTCCAGCCGGACGGATTGCCGAAGTCCTGGCCGAGCGGGCGGTCGGAGACGTCGACGGCGGGCGTCATGTCCGCGGTGCCCTCCGGGTAGTGGTCGACGTGGTGGACCGCGAACAGGAACGGATCGAGTGCCTGCCACGGGCCGCCGAGGCGGAAGATCTGTCCCGAGCGGGTGGTCGAACCCATGCTTCCTCCTGATGTGGATCGGGCGAACCCGATAGTTGAAGATTTGATTTCATTCTCGGGGGTGGCAACGCGGACCGGCCGCCGGGTATTCCCGTCAGTCCGCGACCGGCTCGGGCGCCCGCTGCAGTGCGGCCTGATCGCGGGAGAGTGCGATCGTCGTCCCCACCATGACGGCGGCGGCGACCACGATGACCGCGATCCCGGCACCGGAGACGCGCAGGCGCTCGTCGAGCACCGTCATCCCGAGGAACACCGCGATCACCGGCTCGCCGATCGTCATCGCCGGCAGCGACGCCGACAGCGGGCCCACCTGGAAGGCGCGCTGCTGCAGATACACGCCGACGATCCCGGACGCGAGCAGCGCGTACGTCTGCCACGCGCCGATCACCTCGACGAACCCGCGCTCGAACAGATCGGTCACATACTTGGTGAACGCCACCGCCACCCCGTACAGCGCGCCGCTCGCGGCGCCGAGCAGCAGCGCCCGCCGACCCGGGGCGACCCGCGGGGACAGGCCGACCAGCGTCGCGACCGCGATGGCGGCCACCACCGCGGTGAGCGGGACGGCCCACTGCGCCCACGGGGCGTCGACGCCGCCCGCGGTGGGATTGCCGACGACGAGGAACACCGCCAGCGCGGCGCTGAGCGCGACCGCCAGCCCCCACGAACTGCGCGGGAACCGGGTCCCCGAGAACCGCGCCGACAGCGGCAACGCGAACAGCAATGCCGTCACCAGTAGTGGCTGCACCACCAGCACCGAACCCAGCGCCAACGCCACCACCTGCATCAGGTAGCCGCCGCCGTCGCCGAGCAGGCCCGCCCACCAGCGGGGACTGCGCATCAGCGACGCGATGAGGGACTGCTCCTCCGGCACCTGCGACGCCGCGCTCTGCTGCGCCACCGACGCGCACGCGAACAGGAACGCGGCGACCAGTGCGCACAGGACGGAGGCGAGCATGGCGCTCAGGCACCCCCGCGGCGTCGCCGGCTGCGCGGCGCCGCACCGGGCCGGGCCCGACGCTGGTCGCCGCGGCCGGGCTTCTGCGCCCCGTCGCGGTCCTTCTGCCCGGCGGCGCCGCGGGGCGGTAGCGCGGTGCCGCGCAGCGACACCCGGGTCGGCCGCTCGTCGGCCGTCCGCTGGGGCGCCACCGGATCCGGGATGGGCACGCCGCTGGGACGGCGTGCACCGGTGATCGCGGCCAGCCGCGGGTCGTTCGGTCCGACCGCGATCGGTTCCGCCTCGACGCCGGCCGCACGCATAACCTTCGCCGCCGGGGCACGCTCGTCCTCGGTCACCAGCGTGACCACCGCGCCGGCCTCGCCGGCCCGCGCCGTGCGGCCCGCGCGGTGCAGGTAGGCCTTGGATTCGGTCGGCGGATCGACGTGCACGACGAGGGAGACGTCGTCGACGTGGATGCCGCGCGCGGCGACGTCGGTGGCGACCAGCACCGGTCGGGTGCCGTCGGCGAATTCCGCCAGCGTCCGCGTCCGGTAGCCCTGGGGCTTGTCGCCGTGCAGCGCGCCCGCGTCGATGCCGACGGCTCGCAGCTGCTCGTGCAACCGGTCCACCCCGTGCTTGGTCCGCACGAACAGCAGCGTGCGTCCCGCCCGGGAAGCGATCCGCGCGACGACCTCCGCCTTGTCCGACCGCTCGACGTACAGCACGTGGTGCGTCATCGTCTCGACGGACGCCTCCGGCGGCGCGGTCGCGTGCAGCACCGGATCGGTGAGATACCGCCGGACCAGGGCGTCGACCTCGCCGTCCAGCGTCGCGGAGAACAGCAGCCGCTGCGCCTGCGCGGGCGTCCGATCGAGCACCTCCGTCACCTGGGGGAGGAACCCGAGTTCGGCCATGTGATCGGCCTCGTCGACGGCGGTGACCACGACGTCGTCGAGCGTGATCGTCCCCGACGCGAGGTGATCGGCGATCCGGCCGGGCGTGCCGACGACGACGTCCGCGACGCGCGAGAGCCGCACCGCCTGCCCCTTGAACGGCACCCCGCCGACGAGCAGCGCGATCCGCAGGCCCAGCGCGAGCGCCGACTCGTCGAGCGCCTTGTCGATCTGGGCGGCCAGCTCACGGGTGGGGACCAACACGATGGCGCGCGGGCGACCCGGTCGGCTCGCCTTTCCGATCAGCCGCACCAGCATCGGCAACCCGAACGCGAGGGTCTTCCCGGACCCGGTCGGCGCCCGGCCGAGCACGTCCCGTCCGGCGAGGATGTCCGGGATCGTCGCCGCCTGGATGGGGAACGGGGTCTTCACCCCGTCACGGCCCAATGCGTGCACGAGCGTGGGCGGAAGCCCCAACTGTGCGAAGGTGACGTCGGAGCGGTCGGACATCGGGATGGGGTGCCTCCGTAAGGGCCGGTGAGGAACCGGGCCGCAGACCCGGGCACAGACGCAGCTCGCGTGTGAAGTCACAGGTTACCGCGTACGGCGGATGACAGAATTCAGCTTTTCCCGTGGACGATCCTCTCGCGCCACGGTCCACGAGGAGGTAGACGTGTCCGAATCCCGCAGTTCCAGGCCGTCGGTGTCCGACGCCGAGTTCCGGCACCTGCAGCGGTGCGTCGAACTCGCCGCCGAGGCCCTGCTGGCCGGCGACGAGCCGTTCGGATCGGTGCTCGCCACCGCCGACGGCACCGCAGTGGCCGAGGACCGCAATCGGATCGCCGTCGGCGACCGGACACGGCATCCGGAGTTCGAACTCGCCCGCTGGGCCGCCGAGAACCTGACCATCGACGAGCGCGCCGGCGCGACGGTCTACACCTCGGGCGAACACTGCCCGATGTGCGCGGCCGCGCACGCCTGGGTGGGTCTGGGCCGGATCGTCTACGTCGCCTCCACCGAACAGCTGGTGGGCTGGTTGACCGAGATGGGGGTGGCGCCGGCCCCGGTGAGCCCGCTGCCGATCCAGGCCGTCGCCCCCGGTGTCACCGTGGTCGGACCGATCCCGGAACTCGTCGAGGACGTGCACGTGCTGCACCGGCAACTCCACGGCGCCTGACCGCAGACGTGCGACGGGGGCGGACGCTGGTCGCGTCCGCCCCCGTCATCTGTCCGCCGACGAGGCTCAGGCCTCGATCTCGGAGCGGTCACCGCTCCAGAGGGTGTGGAACTTGCCCGGCTCGTCGATGCGCTCGTAGGTGTGCGCACCGAAGAAGTCGCGCTGGCCCTGCGTCAGGGCCGCCGGCAGGCGCTCGGCGCGCAGGCCGTCGTAGTACGACAGCGACGACGCGAACGCCGGCACCGGGATGCCGAGGGTGGTCGCGGTGACGACCACGCGACGCCAGCTGTCGATCGCGTTCTCGATCGCCTCGCGGAAGTACGGCTCGACAATCAGCGACGTGAGGTTCGGGTTGCTGTCGTATGCATCCTTGATGCGGTTCAGGAAGCGGGCCCGGATGATGCAGCCGCCGCGCCAGATGGTCGCCAGGTCACCCGGGGTGAGGTTCCAGTCGTACTCCTCGCTGCCCGCGCGGATCTGATCGAAGCCCTGCGCGTACGCGACGATCTTCGATGCGTACAGCGCGCGGCGGATATCCTCGGTGAACTGTTCGACATCGGTCGGCTTGGCGCCCAGGTCGCCCGACGCCAGGCCCTGCGCGGCCTTGCGCTGGTCACGCGAACCGGACAGCGCGCGGGCGAACACGGCCTCGGCGATGCCGGTGACCGGCACACCGAGATCGAGCGCGGACTTGACCGTCCAGCGGCCGGTGCCCTTCTGCTCGGCGGCGTCGACGATGACGTCGACCAGTGCCCTGCCGGTCTCGGCGTCCTTCTGCCTGAGCACCTCCGCGGTGATCTCCACGAGGTAGCTCTCGAGCTCGCCCGCGTTCCACTCGGTGAACACGTCGGCGATCTTGTCGGCGTCGAAGCCGAGGGCGTCACGGAACAGGTTGTAGGCCTCGCCGATCAGCTGCATGTCGGCGTACTCGATACCGTTGTGCACCATCTTCACGAAGTGACCCGAGCCGTCGGGGCCGATGTGCGTGCAGCACGGGGTGCCGTCGACGTGCGCCGAGATCGACTCGAGCAGCGGGCCGAGCGCCGCGTACGACTCCTTGGGACCGCCGGGCATGATCGACGGGCCGTTGAGGGCACCCTCCTCGCCGCCGGAGATGCCCGCGCCGACGAAGTGCAGACCGCGCTCGCGCAGCGCCGCCTCACGACGGATCGTGTCGGTGTACAGCGCGTTGCCGCCGTCGATGATGATGTCACCGGGCTCCATCGCGTTCGCGAGTTCCTCGATGACCGCATCGGTCGCGTCGCCGGCCTTGACCATGATCAGCACGCGTCGCGGCTTCTGCAGCGCGCCGACGAACTCCTCGATGGTCTCGGTGCGGACGAAATCACCGTCGCTACCGTGCTCGGCGATCAGCGCATCGGTCTTGGCGACACTGCGGTTGTGCAGCGCCACGGTGTGGCCGTGGCGGGCAAAGTTGCGGGCGATGTTGGATCCCATAACGGCGAGCCCGGTAACGCCGATCTGGGCGCGGGCAGCCTCGGTGCTGGCAGAGGTCTCGGTGGTCATGGTTACAGCTTCCCTCGTTACCCCCGCGAAACGCGAACCGGCCCCGCTGTTCGGGATATGGCACCCGTCACGCACATCGGCCCCGGCTGCCCGTCAACGGGCGGCCGGGGCCGATGCTCAGGTCTACCGATCGATCACCGACCGGTCCGCGTGTTACTGGTTGCGGCCGCGGCTCGGGCCGTCGAAACCGTCGTAGCTGCGGCGGTCGGTGCGGCTACGGAAGCCGCTCGAACGCTGCTCGGACGGCGCACCGCTGCTGCGGCGGTCTCCGAACGACCGGTTGTCGCGGTCGCCGAAGTCCCGGCGCGGGCCGCGATCGTCCCGGTTGCCCCGGAAGCCGCCGCCGTCGCCGTCGCGGCGGGGACCGCGGTTGTCGCGGTCGCCGAAGTCGCGGCGCGGGCCGCGATCGTCGCGGTTACCGAACGAACGGTTGTCGCCGTCCCGACGGGGACCGCGATCGCCGAAGCTGCGGTCGTTCCGGTCGTTCCGGTCGTTGCGGTCGTTGCGGAAGCCGCCGCCCCGCGAGTCGTTGCCGCGGAAGCCGCCACCGTCCCGGTTGTCCCGGTTGCCCCGGAAGCCGCCACCGTCGCCGTCGCGGCGCGGCGCACGGTTGTCGCGGTCGCCGAAGTCGCGGCGCGGGCCGCGGTCGTCGCGGTTACCGAAGGAGCGGTTGTCGCGGTCACCGAAGTCCCGGTGGGGACCACGGTCGTCCCGGTTACCGAAGTCCCGGCGCGGGCCGCGATCGTCGCGGTTACCGAAGGAACGGTTGTCGCGGTCACCGAAGTCCCGGCGCGGACGGTCACCCTGCGGGCGATCGTCCCGGTTGCCCCGGAAGCCGCCGTCACGGTTGCTCGAGTTGCCGCGGAAGCCGCCACCGTCGCCGTCGCGGCGCGGTGCACGGTTGTCCCGATCGCCGAAGTCGCGGCGCGGGCCGCGGTCGTCGCGGTTACCGAAGGAACGGTTGTCGCGGTCACCGAAGCTGCGGTCACCCTGCGGGCGATCGCCGTAGCTGCGCTGGCCGCTCGGACGATCGTCACGCGAACCGAAGTCCCGGCGCGGGCCACGGTCCCCGAAGTCGCGGCGCGGGCCGCGATCGTCACGGTTGCCGCCGCGGAAGCCGCCCTCGCGGCGCGGACCACGGTCGCCGAACGACCGCTCACGGCGATCGCCGCGGCCGTCACGCTCGCTGCGGAAGTGGCTCTCGCGCACCGGTTCTCCACTGGGGGTGCGGGCGCCGGTGATGGTCGCGAGCTCCTCAGAGCCCGGTGCCACGGGCACCGCGGTGGCGTTGACGCCGGCCATGCCCGTCAGACGACGGAACTGGCGACGTTGGTTCGGCAGCACGATCGCGGCGACCACACCGGCCTCGCCGGCGCGCGCGGTGCGACCCGCGCGGTGCAGGTAGTCCTTGTGATCGGCCGGGGGATCGACGTGCACGACGAGGTCGATGCCGTCGACGTGGATGCCGCGGGCCGCGACGTCGGTCGCGACGAGCACCGGGGTGCGGCCGTTCTTGAAGCGCTCGAGCACGCGGGTGCGCTGGTTCTGCGCCTTGCCGCCGTGCAGGGACTCCGCCGCCACACCCTGCTCACGCAGACGTTCGGTGATGCCCTCGGCGCCGAGCTTGGTGCGCGCGAACATGATCGTGCGGCCGCCCTCACGCGACGCGATCTCCGCGAGGACAGCGTCCTTCTGGCCACGATCGACCAGCAGCACGTAGTGGTCCATCGTGGTGACCGAGGCGCGGCCGTCCTGCGTGGAGTGCAGCTCGTGCTCGGGCAGGAACTCGCGGACGAGGGTCTTGACGTCGTTGTCGAGCGTCGCCGAGAACAGCAGCCGCTGGCTCTCGTCGGGGGTGTCGCCGAGCAGCGTGCGGACCTCGGGCAGGAAGCCCATGTCCGCCATCTGATCCGCCTCGTCGAGCGCGGTCATCTCGACGGAGTCGAGGATGCAGGTGTTCTGCCGCAGGTGATCGCCGAGACGACCGGGGGTGGCGACCAGGATGTCGACACCGCGGCGCAGCTGATCGACCTGCTTGGTGAACGGCGTGCCACCGACAGCGGCCTTGACGTTCAGGCCGATCGAGCCCGCGTACGGGGTCAGCGATTCGACGACCTGGAAGGCCAGTTCGCGGGTGGGCACCAGGACGAGGGCGCGCGGACGCTTGGGGGCGGGGCGGTCGTCGTGGCGGGCGAGGCGGGCCAGCATCGGCAGGCCGAAGGCGAGGGTCTTGCCCGAACCGGTCTGGGCGCGGCCGAGGATGTTCTTGCCGGCGATGGCATCCGGGATCGCCATGGCCTGGATCGGGGACGGGCTGATGATCGAGTTCCGGGCCAGCGCGGCGACCACGGGCTCGGGGAGCCCGATCTCGGCGAACGTCAGGCCGGGCGCCTCGTCGGTTTCGACGGTGCCGTCGGCCTCGGCCGCGTCCTCGGCGGACTCGGTCTCGGAAACCTCAGGAGCTTCGGTGGTCTCGACGGCGTCGGCCGTTACCTCGGTGGTCACGGTGTCGACCGTGGTCTCGGGAATCTCGACTGCTGGCTCGTTCTCGTTTCGAGCAGCGGAATCTTGGGCAGCATTAGTCACGCGGAATTACCTCTCCGGACGTCGGGCACGTCGCGGAGCGGGCTGTCACGCAGCCGCACGAAGAGACGAGCCAGGGCACAATTCACCTGGCCATCCGAGCGCCTTGCGCGGGTGAGATGGGGCTGTGTGCCTACATTGATTGATCGGACCGCGATGGCGGTCGCAAACGAGTGTACGCGATCTCGATCGGTGTCGAGGATCCGGCACGGCGCTGTGACCAGCGTTACTGCGCGCAATCAGCGATGGGACACCGAGAACAGGCGGCTCAACTCGACCAGCCACGGCACGGCCACGGCGATCGTGGGGATCACCAGGATCGCGGCCGCACCGATGTATGCGGCGACGGCGATGCGGACGTCTCCGGTCGGGTCGGTGAGGCGCTGCACACGCACCAGCGTGCTCGGACCGCCGACGGCCATCGCCCCGCGCGGTGCCGTGGAGCCCGCGCAGGTGACGAGCGCGCGGGCCAGTGGTGCCGGGCCGGTCACCTTCACCGCGGAATCGTCGGCGAGCAACTCGACGAGCAGTTGCACCGATCCGAGTGCCGACTTGGAGCGCGCGACCCGCGGGAAAGCTTGGTGCACAGCGGTGAAGGCCTCGAGCACGAGGTCGTGCCGGGCCCGCAGATGCGAACGCTCATGGGTGAGGATCGCGGTGATCTCGGCCTCGTTCAACGAGTTCAGCGTGCCCTCGCTGAGGACCACCCGCTGCCGGAGCCCGGGCAGGCAGTACGCGATCGGTTCCGCGGCGTCGAGCACGCGAACGTCCGAGATGCGGCCCAACGCGGACGATATGTCGACGTCGCCGCGATCGAGGAGATCGACGAGCATCCGGTGGCGGGCGCGGCGTCGCCGGGTGTGGATCGCCACCCGCACGATCGAGAAGATCAGCCGTGCACCGATCAACAGAGTCAGTCCGAACACGACCACGTAGAGGATCCACAGCGGAAGCCCCAGCGCGTCGATCTCGGCGGTCGGTTCCGTGGTGGGTCGGCCGTCCGGGCCCGGTACGAGCAGCCGGCTCGCGATGGCGAGCCCGGAACTGAATGCCGACAGCACGGCGGCCAGCGCGACGGCCTGCCACAGCACCAGGGCCGCCCGCGGGGAACGGAACGTCCACCGTGCGCGGCTGAGCAGGGCCGGCACGGGTCCCGTGAGAGCGAGCGCGAGCACCCCGAATGCCAGCGCCGTGGGGGCGTTCATCGTTTACATGTCATGGCAGGTGAGGGGTCTCAACTCGCGCGGCCGGTGCCCGGGCGGAGACCGGTCGGGCGGACCGGATCGCCGGTCTGCACGGCCTTGTCCGACTCCGACGCCTCGAGCGCGGCGAGAGCCTCACGCAGCGCGGCGGCCTCGTCGGCGCCCACCTGTCCCACGAAATGCACCAGTGCGGCGGCGCGCTCACCGGACGCGTCGGCCTGCTGCAGGGCATCGACCATGAGGCTGGCGACCAACTCGTCGCGTCCGTGCACCGGAAGGTACCGGTGGGCGCGGTCGTCGCGCTGCTGGATGACGAGGTGCTTCTTCGCCAGACGCTGCAGCACGGTCATCACCGTGGTGTACGCCAGCTCTCGTCGTGCGGCGAGTGCCTCGTGCACCTGCCGCACCGTCTGAGGTTCCGACATGGACCACAGGTGGTCCATCACCGCGCGTTCGAGCTCGCCGAGTCCAGCCATGCTGCGATTCTACGGACCGCCCGCTCCGAATGCTTACTACTGCCAGTAGTAAGTTTCGGCGCGTCGGTGTGGTATGGGTCGCACCGCCCCCGCGGCGCGGTATACCGGTGGGGGAAACGTCAGGGGCGGAGGTCCGATGTTCGGCTGGCTCGATCGTGTGTCCCTGGTGTCCGGGCCGCTCCCGGTGATCGTCGTAGTGCTCGGCATCCTCGGGGCGGGCTGGCTGTGCGCCGATCGCCGCCGGTGGTTCCTGCGGTGGGCGCTGCCGCTGTCGATCGTCGGGGCGGCCGCGATGACCGCGGCCCTGTACGTGATCGTCGAGCACGTCTGGCGGCCGTTCCCCGATCCGGTCGAGAAGCCGGTCTATCTGTGGATCGGGGTCGGGTTGTGGGCGGTGCTGCTGCTGGTCCCGCGGATCGTGGCCGGGCGCCGGTGGATGATCCCCGTCTCGGTCCTGGCGGCCGCTACGGTGGTGCTAGTCGCGGCGGTGCAGATCAATCAGGTGTTCTACGCCTATCCGACGGTGGGTACGGCGCTCGGTCTGCCCGACCCCGACCGTATCGACTTCGCCGAGGTGCCCCCGCCGACGGGACCGGTCGTCACCGGTCGCCCACTCGAGGATGCGTGGGCGCCGCAGGTCCCCGGCGGCATGCCCGACAGCGGACGGTACGCGTCGGCGCCGATCCCGGGGGAGACGTCGGGATTCGCGGCGCGCGACGCGGTGGTCTATCTCCCGCCGTCGTATTTCGTCAGTCCTCGGCCGCTGCTGCCGGTGCTGGTCCTGCTCGCCGGGCAGCCGGGATCGCCCGAGGACTGGCTGAACGGCGGCAAGCTGGCCGCCACGATGGACGCGTTCGCGCGCGCCCATCACGGACTCGCGCCGGTCGTGGTCGTGCCGGACGGCACCGGGTCGCAGCTCGCCAACCCGTTGTGTATGAACTCCAAGCTCGGGAACGTCGCCACCTATCTGGCGGTCGACGTGCCCGCGTGGACGAGGTCGCATCTACAGGTCGACCCGGATCCCCGCTCCTGGGCGGTGGCCGGTCTGTCCTACGGCGGGACGTGCGCGCTGCAGTTGGCGACGAACTACCCACAGGTGTATCCCACGTTCCTCGACTTGTCGGGGCAGGAGGAACCGACGCTCGGGGACCGGCAGCGCACCGTCGACGAGGCGTTCGGCGGCGACGAGGCCGCCTTCGTGGCGGCTAATCCGATGGATCTGATGAAGACGCGTCGCTACCCGGACACGGCGGGGATCATCGTCATGGGCGACCGCGACGACGCGTACCGCGGCGGCGCGAAGAAGGTGTTCGAGGCGGCGAAGAACGCGGGCATGGACGTGCAGTACGTGGAAGTACCGGGCGCCCACAGCTTCTCGGTCTGGTCCACGGGTCTACGGGAGGAACTCGACTGGCTGGCGAAGAGGATGGGGCTGATCTCGTGAACACGCTGCGGCGGTACGGGCGACGGGTCGTCGACCTGCTCCGGCACGGTGTCACCGGCGCCCCGGTCAGCGTCACGCTGCTCGCGGTGATCTGGGTGCTGGGCTTCGCGACCGCTTCGCTCGTGCACGGCCCCACCCAGCTCGTCGATCGGCACCTGGCGGTCGGGATCGGGCCGATCGAGCACTGGCGGCTGTGGACTCCGTTGACCGCCGGTCTGTGGGCGTCCGGACTTGCCGGCTATCTCGGTGCGACCGTTCTCGTCTTCCTTGTCGCGGCCCCGATCGAACGACGGGTGGGGTCGGGACGGTTCGCGGTGTCGGCCGCGGTCACCCAGGTGGCGGGGGCGGTCCTCGGCCTGGCTGTAGCGACCGTCGTCAAGATGCTCGACTCCGACTGGGGTTTCCGTCTGCACATCGGGACCGCGGTCGGCCCCACCACCTGGATCGTCGGCGTCGTGATGGTCGCCAGCGCGTCGATGGACACGCTGTGGCGCCGACGCATCCGCGTCGGACTGTTGGCGCTGACGATCACGCTGGTGCTGTTCGCCGGACAGTTGCAGGACGTGATCCGGTTGGGTGCCGTCGTGGTGGGCCTGTGTCTCGGGCCGTGGATCGTGGGCCGGTCCGCGCGCGGGCCCCGGATCTCGGGGACCCGGCGCGAGGGGCGGGTGCTGGTCGCGATCGTGGTCGCGGCCACCTCCATCGGCACCATGCTCGCGGCGCTGTCGCCGCACGCCGTCGGGCCGCTCGCGGTGCTGCGCGACCTGTTCCGGGGCGTGCCCTGGACGGCTGCCGAGGTGCGCGAGATCTGCGAGGCGTCACAGACCGATCCCGACTGTCGGCGCGGCGAGCTGGACCTGCGGCTGTCCGGCATCGGCCCGACGCTGCTCAGCCTGATGCCGTCGGTGTTCCTGCTGGTGCTGTGCGACGGGCTGCGGCGCGGCCGGCGGTTCGCGTGGATCGCGGCCACCGTCGCGCAGGTGGTGCTGTTGGCGCTGTCGCTGTTGAACTTCGTCGTCCGCTACATCGACGTGGCCGACGAGGAGACGCTCTTCTACGGCCTGGAATCGCCCAATGTCTACCGCACACTCATCCCGTTCCTGACCCCGCTGGCGCTGGTGATCCTGCTGCTCGCGACGCGGAAACTGTTCGATGTCAAGGCGCCCCCGAAGACGTATCTCCGGATGTCCGCCGAGCTGGGGGCGCTGGTGGTCGGGCTCGGTGCCCTCTATGTCCTGGGCGGGATGTGGGCGCGGGGCGGCTTCGACCGCCGGCCGACCATGACGACACTGATCGCCGACTTCCCCGAACGTCTGGTCCCGCCGGTGTACCTGCAGATGCTCGATCCGCGGCTGCTGCCGGTCGACTGGGCGTCGACCTTGCTCTACGAGTGGACCGGCGTCGTGTTCTGGGTGGTGGCCTGCCTCCTGGTGGCGGGCACATTCCTGCGACCCGCGTACGGGGCCGAAAGCGGCGCGGCGGAGCGGGCCCGGGCGATCCTCACCTCCGGGTCGGGCAGCGCGCTGTCGTGGATGACGACCTGGCACGGCAACTCGTACTGGTTCGGCGCCGCCGGCGACAGCTACGTGGCGTACCGCGTCATCGGCGGTGTCGCGCTCACCACCGGAGGGCCGGTCGGCCGGCGCGACCGGGTGCGGGACGACGTGGTCGGGTTCGCCGAGTTCGCCGCGTCCAACGGCTGGACACCGTGCTTCTATTCGGTGACCGGGGACGTCCGGGCCGCGGCCGAGGACCTGGGCTGGGTGGGTGTGCAGGTCGCCGAGGAGACGGTGCTGGATCTGGGCTCGATCGCGTTCACCGGCAAGAAGTTCCAGGACGTGCGCACCGCGCTCAACCGCGCCGCGAAGTCGGGGATCACCGCCGAGTGGATCAGCTTCTCGACCGCACCGCTGTCGATCACCGACCAGATCACGGCCATCTCCGAGGAGTGGGTGGCCGACAAGGGGATGCCCGAGATGGGGTTCACGCTCGGCGGGCTGCAGGAGATGGACGACCCCGAGGTGCGTTGCCTGATCGCCGTCGACGAGCAGCGCACCGTGCACGGGGTGACGTCGTGGCTGCCGGTGTACCGCGACGGCGTGGTGGTGGGCTGGACGCTGGACTTCATGCGCCGGCGCGCCGACGGTCTGCACCAGGGCTTCCGGCCGGCGATGGAGTTCCTCATCGCGTCGGCCGCGATCACGCTCGAACAGGAGGGCGCGGAGTTCGTCAGCCTGTCCGGGGCGCCGCTGGCCACGGTGCAGCAGGGCGACGACACCGTCACGGCCGCGCCCGCGGGCGACGTCCGGCCGGGCCTGTCCGAGGCACTGGACTCGGTGCTCGAGGTGCTGGGCCAGACCCTCGAGCCGGTGTACGGGTTCCGGTCGTTGCTTGCCTTCAAGTCGAAGTTCCAGCCGCGGTACGACCCGATGCACATGTGTTTCCCGGACCCCGTCGCGTTGCCGAGCATCGGCAACGCGGTAGGCCGCGCCTACCTGCCCGAGGTGTCGTTCGGGCAGGGGGTGCGCCTGGTCCGAACCCTGATCCGGCGGTGAACCCGGTGCTTCGGCTGTTACTTTCGCCGACCCCGCTTCTGCCGGGCAGGATTCGGTCGGGCGCCTGGTCGGGGCCCGGCGGCCGGCCGTCGTTCGGCAGTCTCCAACTGTTTCGCCGATTCCTCCCGGTCGATGCGGGCGAAGACGAGGTGCTGCTGGCCGTAGGTCCAGACGTTGTTGCTCACCCAGTACAGCAGGATCGCGATCATCAGGAACGGTCCGCCGACGAGGACGCCGAGTGGGAAGCCCAACAGCATCAGCTTGTTCATGATCGCCGACTGCGGGTTGGCCGCCGCGTCCGGACGCTGCCTCCGCACCGATGCCCGGGCGTTGAAGTGGGTGGCAAGGCCGGCGAGCACCATCAGCGGGACGGCCACGGCGGCGATCGTGGCCACGGTGGGGACTCCGCCGTACGGAGCGAATGACGCCAGGGTGCTCTGCGGACTGGCGATCGCCGCGGAGATCGGTGCACCGAACAGACGGGCGCTCAGGAACGACTGGACATCGGTGGCGCTGAAGATGTAGTTCGGGGTACTGGCGTTGGCTTCGGGAGTCATTCCGAGTTGGCCCAGCCCGGTTCCGGTGCGGTTGAACGAGCGCAGCACGTGGTACAGACCGAGGAACACCGGTACCTGCACCAACACCGGCAGGCACCCCATCAGCGGGTTGAACCCGTGCTCCTTCTGCAGTTTCTGCATCTCGGTCGCCTGGCGTTGCCGGTCGCCGGCGTACTTCTGCTGCAGGGCCTTGATCTGCGGTTGCAGTTCCTGCATCTGGCGGGTCGTGCGGATCTGGTTGATCGCGGGTTTGAGCAGCAGAACGCGCAGGGTGAAGACCAGGAACACCACCGCCAGCGCCCAGGCGAATCCGTTGTCCGGGCCCAGGATCGAGCCGAACGCCTTGTGCCAGAACCACAGGATCGCGGACACGGGGTAGTAGATGAAGTCGAGCATGGTGAGCACCTCTTTGCTGCACGACGCGGCGTCACACGGCATCGTGCGGGTGGGAGTTCACGCCGGTGTCCTGTGCGGACTCGTGACGGAGTGGAAAAGGGACGGTCGACCGAGGCGGCCGCACAGCATCAGCGGTGCTATGCGGCGGCGAGGACCTGTCCGGGTGCTCGAGGCCGACGGGGGCGGCCGGGGGTGTCGGGGGCGCTCTGCCTGCGGAACGCGCCACGCAGCCGCTGCTCTTCCCGGGGTGGGCCGGAGGCCGATTCGGTCAGCGAGTGCAGTCGGGGCAGCACACTCTGCCCGGCCACGGCGAGCAGAAGAAGGACCGCAACCGTGGCGCCGACGACCGCAGCCGGCCCGTCGATCGCCGTTGCGGCAACCACCAACGCCAGCACGGCCATCCACGTGAGCTGAACAAGGGTCAGCCGGCGCGTGAATACAGACCGGATCCGTGCCATGCGACAAAGCTTAGCGAGCGATCTCCCACGTTCGCAGGATGCGGCGTTACGTCGAGGAGTTCGCTCAGCGATGACCGGATCCGGCATGGTCCTCCGGACGCCTCGCTCCCGGGGTCGTGCCGGTGTCGTTTCGGGGCCCAGGCCGGCGGGCGAGGGTGATGCACGTGATCGCGGTGACTGCCATTGCCGCCATGCCGATGCACGCTGCGCTCGTGTAGGCGTCGTCGGTCGGGAAGAGTTCCCCGGCAGGGGTGCCGGCGGCGAGCATCAGGCCGCCGACAGCGCTTCCGATGGAGAACCCGACACTGCGCACGACCTGGTTGAAGCTCATCGCGCTCGACGTCTCACTCTTCGGGGTGACGGCCAGAATGACTGCGGGCATCGCGGCGGAGAAGCTCCCGACACCGAAGCCCAGGATCGCCATCGACACCAACACTTCGGTGAGATTCGAGCGGGCAACGGCAAACAGGGCGAAGGCGCCGAGCACGACGATGGCGGTAGCAGCCAGGAGCGCGGGTCCGCCGATTCGGTCCCGCAGGCGAGGAGTGAGTTTGCCGGAGACGAAGCCCATCAGGGAGAACGGAACGAGGACGAGACCGGCGACGAAGGTGGAGAGCCCGAACCCGTAGCCGGCGCCGTGCGGCGTCTGGGCGTAGCGCGTGATGAGGGTCACCAGCAGGTACATGCCGATGCCGCCGACGAACATGGCGGCGTTGGCTCCGGCTACGGCCGGGTGTCGTATCAGCCGGACATCGACAAGGGGCGCCTTCGCGTGGCGTTCGTAGGCCGTCCAGACGCCGAGCAGGAGCACCGCGACGACCGCCAGGGCCACGGCGAGGCCGAGATGCCGGTTCCACAGGCTCGTCTCGCTGGCGAGGAGAAGAACGAGGAGCAGTCCGGCGGCCAGGAGCAGCGCGCCGGGTACGTCCACCCGGGCCGAGCGCCCTTCGGGCGGCACGGGCATGCTGCGCAGGGCCGCGACTAACGCAACTGCGGTGACGACCACGCCGAGCCCGTAGGCGGCGCGCAGGCCGCCGAGCTCGGTGAGCAGTCCGGCCAGGGGGTAGCCGACGCCGATTCCGATGGTGGACGCCACCGACACCAGCGCGATCGTCGAGACCGCGCGATCTTCGGGAAGATGGTCGCGGGCCACACCCATCATCAGCGCGGTCAGCCCCAACCCGACACCTTGTGCGGCCCGGCCGACGAGCAGCCAGGCGAACGGCAGGGGAAGGGCGGTGAGCACGCTTCCCGCCACCACCACCCCCAGCGTGACGAGAATGGTGCCCCTGCGATGCGGGCCGGCCCCCAAGCGGCCCAGGACGGGCGTGGCGATGGCGCCCGTCAACAAGGTGATGGTCAGCGTCCACTGAGCGCTGGCGAGCGAGACATGCAACGTGGTGGCGACGCTGGTGATCAGCGGTGCCCCGAGGCTGCCGACCGCGGCGACGACCAGGGCGATGAACACCAGCGAGGGAACCAACAGGACGGAACTGTTCTCGGGCCGCTCCGCGGCGGTTCTCGAAACCCGCTGCCTGCCGTCGGGTCCACCCGTCTCCTGGCGCTGCTCCATGCGCCGTAGATTACGGAGCCCGACAGTCGGGCGTGATCACGCGCGGTTGTGCCGGTCGCGCCAGTCGAGCCACGGTCGCAGTGGGCTCAGGTCGTAGTGCGGGCCGCCGATCGTCCACGTGAAGAGGGTGAAAACCAGGTCGAGCAGCTGTGGTGGTGTGGTACCGAGCTGTGGTGACACGGGTGCGCTGCGTTCGATCTCGTGAGGATCGCGGCCGGCGGCCGCGCAGTACTCGTCGAGCAGGGTGTTCTTGCGGCCGAGGGTGTCCAGATCGCCGATCCCGTGCCAGATGTCGGCGTGGCGGGCCACCATCGGGAGCGTCTTCTTCTCGCCGCCGCCGCCGATGAGCAGAGGGATCTTCCGAACCGGGGGCGGGTTGAGCACCGCGAGGCGGTGTTCGATGCGTGGCAGCGCGGCGGCCAGATCGTCGAGGCGGCTGCCGGCCGTGCCGAATGCGTAGCCGTACTCGTCGAAATCCTTCTGCGCCCATCCGGATCCGATGCCGAGGATGAGCCGTCCGTCGCTGATGTGGTCGACCGTGCGGGCCATGTCGGCCAGGAGGTCGGGATTGCGGTAGGCGTTGCACGTGACGAGCGGGCCGATCTCGATCCGGTCGGTGGTCTCGGCCCACCCGGCGAGGGTCGTCCAGCATTCGAACGTCTTTCCGGTCAGGTCGCCGGACGGGGGGTAGAAGTGGTCGTAGTCGAACACGATGTCGACGCCGAGTTCTTCGGCCTCACGCACGGTTCGGCGGATGGCGTCGTAGTCGGCGTGCTGGAGCTGGATGTGCAGTCCGATGCGAACCGGATGTGTCGCGGTAGCCACGGGAGCGCCTCCTGATGTGGGGTCAGCTCCTCCCAATCATTGCGGACCGGGAACCGGGAACCGCAACGAAACGACACCGAATCGACGCACGTGGAAGGGGCGGGGGCCTCGTCGCGGCCGCGCCGATTGGTTGACGTGGTTGACTGTCGGGTGGCAGGGTGTGGTTGACAAGGTTGACGGGCGAGAGGACTGGGCAGTGACGTCGTTGGTCGAGCAGGAACGCGAACTGATCGAGTTGCTCACCCGGCGGGTGCACAGCACCTTCGCGGCCGCGGCCGAGGCGGGGGTCCCGGCCGAGACGTTCGCCGACGTCGAGGCGATCGCCGACGCAATGTCGGCGGCCCTGCCCACCAGCCACGTGTACGACCAGATCGTCGGGCCGTTCTACGACACCTCTGGTCTCACCCGTTGGTGGCGGGTGAGCCGTCAGGCCGTGAGCAAGAAGGTCGCCACCAACGCGCTGATCGCCTGTCGGCTCGACGACGGCCAGTGGGTGTACCCGGTGTGGCAGTTCACCGCCGGCGGCGCCGCGCATCCGGCGCTCGTCGAGGTGTGGCGGATCCTGCGCGGGGCGGCGGACGCGTGGACATGCGCGTTGTGGCTGTGCACGCCGCAGGACGCGCTGGACGGCCGCTCCGCCGCGGACTGGCTCGTCTCCGACGGCCCCGTCGAACCCGTCCGCGTCGCCGCGCGCGCCGACGCCCAACGGTGGGCTGCATGACCCGTGAGGTCGTCGCGCTCGGTCTGCCCGGCGCGAGGTCGCTCGACGGATTTCCCGGGTGGTCGCTGACCACCCGCCGACGGCTGCTGCGCGGGCATCGCACGGCCAACGGCGCGTGGTGGTTCGCGTCCTCCGGCCGCGGCCGGTTCGACCTCGACGACCCGGACGGCACCTGCTACGTCGCCTTCGACGAGCGCACCGCGATCCGCGAGACGGCGGGGGAGGTGCTGGCGTCGCTCGGCGTGATCACCGACGAGTTCGCCACGGAGCGTTCGTTGTCGGAGCTGCGGATCCCCACCCGGCGGCAGTTGGCCGACACATGCGCGGAGACCGCCGCGGATTTCGGCCTCACCCGGGAGCTGTGCACCGTCACGCCCTACGACGTGCCCCGGCAGTGGGCGACCGCGCTCGCGGCGCAGTTCGACGGCGTCCGCTACCAGAGCCGCTTCACCACCGGATCGTCCGCGTACGCCGCCGCGCTGTTCGGCCCGGCGGGTGCGCGCGACGACTGGCCCGCCGACGACGCCCCGGAGCCGTTCGCCGCCGCCGCGCGCCGATGCGGGTTCACCGTCGGGGCGATGCCCCGGGCCGTGCGGATCGTGCAGCCACCCGGACAGTGACGGCCGAGCGCGCGTCGCGGCGGCTACCCGTCGCTCGGGGACGCCGCGAGTAGGCCGAGACGCCGCAGATCGGCGATGTACTTGTCGATCAACGACTCGGTCAGATGCGGCACGTCCGCGAACCCGTCGATTCCCGCCGATTGCACTGCGGCGCGGAACTGTTCGGACGGCGGCTGCGCCTCGGGCCTCGCGGGCGCCGGGTGCGCGTAGGCGCTCAGCAGGGGCCGCACGGAGTGCTGTCGCTGGTTGTCGGGCAGCGACTCGATCGCAGCCTCGAAGCGGGCGAGCCAGTCGTCGTAGTCGTCGATCCGCTCGATCGGGTGACCCGACGCGACGAGCCAGTCGACGAACCGGTCCAGGGAGATGTCGTCGTCGTGCGTGTTGAGCACGTTGAAGGTGCGGAAGCCGCCGGTGACCTGCGCGCCGAGGGTCGTGATCGCCTCGGCCGTGAAATCGGCGGGCAGCCCGTCGTAGTGGGCCCGTTGCCGGTGGCCCGCCGCGTCCAGTCGGTAGAAGGATCGCGGCGCGATCCCGGTGGCCACCAGGCTCAGCATCAGGCGGGTGAACATGTCGGGCACATTGAGCTGCCCGGCATACCGGCTGTGCGCGAGAATCATGTCCGACCGGAACACCGTGACCGGGAGCCCGCACAGGTCGTGGGCCTCGCGCAGGAGAACCTCGCCCGCCCACTTGCTGGTGGCGTAACCGTTGGCGTACGACGCGTCGAGTGCGCGGGACGGGCTCGCGGCGCGGACGTCGACGTCCTCGCCGATGAACCCGCCGCCGGGCAGGGCGGTGACCGCGACCGTCGAGATGTAGTCGACGGGCTTGAGCCGTGCAGTGATCGCCAGCCTGACGATCTCGGCGGTGCCCACCACGTTGGGGCCGAACAGTTGGCTGTAGGGCAGCACGTGATTGACGAGGGCCGCAGAGTGCACGATCAGATCGACCGAGTCCGCGAGTCGGCTCCACGTCGGCTGGTCGAGCCCCAGATACGGATCGCCGACGTCCCCGGCGAGCACCTCGAGATGATCGTCGGCCAGGGCGCGGAACCGCACGGACAGGTCCTCGTCGCCGCTGTCGATCGCGGCGACGATCCGCTGCCGGGCCTCGGCCGGATCGGCGCCGCGGGTGATGCAGATCAGCGTCCCACCGGTGCGGGCCAGCCGCTCGAGCCACGCGAGGCACAGGAAGCGGCCGAGATACCCGTTGGCCCCGGTCATCAGGACGGTGTCCACCGTCCCGGTCGGCGCGGGCAGCGACGGCGCGGCGGCCAACGTGGCGGCGTCGATGAACGCGTCCAGGCGCAGGCCCTCCGCGCGGGCGATGGTGGTGCCGCGGCCGTGCACCGACGCGAACGTGGGCCGGGTCGCGGCCGAACTGCGTTCGCCGTCGAGGTACTTCGTGATGGTGCCGAGGGTCGCGATGGGGCTCACGATCGTCTGCACCGGCACATCGACGTCGAAGAGCTGTTCCAGTGTCGTCGCGAACGTGAACGCGGCCAGCGAATCTCCGCCGAGGTCAGCGAAGCCGGCGTCGTCACCGTCGGGAATGTCCGCGTCCGGCACCCCCAGTGTGACGGCGGCGGCGCGGCGCACCGCCTCGAGCGTGGGCAGGTCGGCAGCGGCGGCGCGCAGTTCCGCGAGCCGGGTGTCCTGTCCTGCGGCGATCTCGTCGTACATCGCTTCGAGCCGCGGCCCGTACAGGTCCGCGAGGGCGGGGCGCAGCAGCTTGCCGATCCCGGACAGCAGCCCGTTGTCCCGAGTGAACGGCTCGGATTCGAGCAGGAAGTCGCGGGGGATCTCGTAGGAATCGAGGTCGATGTCGTCGGCGATCTGCTGGAGCGAGGCCGCGATCAGGGTGTGCGCGTCCCCGTCGCCGACCGTGTCGGGGTTCGGCACGATCACCGCGAGCAGGAACGACTGTTCACTGCTGCCGTAGATGAAGATCTGCCGCAGGTACGGGCTGGTGGAGTACACGGATTCCAGCTTGGAGATCGCCACGAACTCGCCCTGCGAGAGCTTGATGACGTTGTTGCGTCGGTCGAGGTAGACGAGACGGTCGGGCGCGGTCTCGGCCATGATGTCGCCGGTCTTGTAGAAGCCGTCCCGGTCGAAGATGCTCGCCGAAAGTTCGGGGTGCTTGTAGTAGCCCGGGATCAGGTTCGTGGACTTCACGCACAGCTCGCCGCGCGGATACGGTTCGTCGCCGGTCAGGTAGCCAAGCTCGGGGACGTCCACGAGCTTGTAGTCGGTCACCGGGGGCCGCAGGATCCGGCCGTTGCGCAGGACGCCGCCGCCGGTCTCGGTGGAGCCGTAGCCGTCGTTCACCGTGACGTCGAGCGTCGATTCGACGAAGGAGTGCATCGCCTCCGACAGGGGCGCGCTGCCGCACAGGGCCGTGAGCACCCGTCCGCCGAGGACGTTCCGGCGCAGGTCGGACTTCACCGCGTCGGGGCTCGCGCCGGGAGGCCGACGGTCCAGCTCTCTCCGGTAGCGCTGGAAGATCATCTCGCACACGCGCGGAACCAGATTCAGGGCGGTGGGGCGCGCCAACGCGATGTCGTCGAACAGCGAGGACATCGCGTTGCGCGCGGCGAAGTACCCGGTGCCGCCCGACGAGAGGGTGGTCACCAGCCATCCCAGCCCGAACACGTGGCTCAGCGGCATGTACTGCACGTGGATCGCCGGCACCCGGCCGTCGACGTCCGCGTCCGGACCGCGCGACCGCTGCCACATGCGGGTGACCATGTCGGTGGTGTACATCGCCCCCTTGGGGGCGCCCGTGCTGCCCGACGTGTAGATCAGCATCGCGAGCGGATCGTCGTCCTGCGCGGGGACGAACGCCGGAACCGCCGGCAGCGCGGCGCCCCGGTCCAGTTCCTCGGCCAGCACGCGGGGCGCCGTCTCGGCGACGATCGGTGCGAGCTGCCTTGCCGTCGAGCTGGACTGCAGGGGAACCGACACGGCCCCCAACCGGATGCAGGTCAGATCGATGACCGCGTAGTCGATGCTTGTGAAGCCCAGCACCGCCACGAAGTCACCCGCGCGGACACCGCCCGGCAACTCCGCCTGCCACGAACGGGCCAGGGCGGCAGCCCGCTCTCGCAGTGCACGGTAGGTGATCGTCTCGAACCGCGGCAGCAGCGCGACGGTGGTGCGGCCCGAGTCCGGATCCGTGGTGAGCGTGTGGGCCCGGCGGCCGAGCGCGGGACGATCGGCGTAGCCGTCCAGATACGCGGCCACGACCTCCGACAATCGCAGCCCGCCGCGTCGCGCGGCGGCGGTCACGGCCAAGTCGGGTGCCGCGGCCCGGAACTGCGGGTCGGTGGTGGACAGGTCCTCGACACGGTGGACGAGGCGCTCGTCCACAGGGGTTTCGGCGGTCATGGTGCCTCCCGCCGCCATTATCCGCGCGTCGCGGGTCCTCTCAACCGAGCTGCGGGCAGGACGGGGCCGGTTCGCCAGACCGGGTCAGGCATACCGGTCAGGGTTCGACACCGATCTGCCACCGCCCGGATCGGCCCACAAGGCCGGTCAGGTCCGCGGCGTCAGCGCGACCTTCCGGATCTTGCCTGCCGGCGTCATCGGCAGGCCGTCGACCACCTCGACTCGGTCGGGCACCTTGTACTTGGCCAGAGTTCGCCGGCACCGTTCGATCAGCCACTCGGGGTCCACCGCAGCACCGGGTGCGGGCACCACGAAGGCGTACCCGGTCTCGCCGAACGTCTCGTCCGGCACCCCGATCACCGCGCACAGCGCCACCGTCGGGTCCGCGGCCAGCACGTTCTCGATCTCCGCCGGGTAGACGTTGTATCCGCCGCGCACGTACATCTCCTTGCGGCGACCGAGCAGGCTGACGTGCCCGTCCTCGGACATCGATGCGACGTCGCCCGTCGCGAGCCAGCCGTCGGCGAGGAATGTCGCGGCCGACTCGTCGGGCAGCTGCCAGTAGCCCGCCGCTACGCACCCGCCGCGGACCTGCAGCTCGCCGACCTCCCCCGGGGAGAGTGGGGTGTTCCGGTCGTCGACGATGCGGCCCTCGAAGTCGCCGGTCATGATCCCGATGCTGCGGCCGACCGTCTCCAGAGAGTCACCCGGCGGCGAGATGACACAGGCGCCGGAGGTCTCGGACATACCGTAGAGGTTCGCGATCCGGACGCCGTCGAATCTCGCCGCGACCTGCTCCGCCAGGGCCGGTTCGAGGTTGGACCCGCCGACGACACACAGGCGCACGCTCGACATGTCCATGCCCGCAAAGGAGTCCGCGCCGAGCACCATCTTGTACATGGTCGGGACGCCGACGAACATCGTGACCCCGGTGTCCGCCATCACGTCGACCACCAGATCCGGATGGAACCTCGGCAGCAGCGCGATCGCGCCCCCGGTGACAAGGGTTGAGCCCAGCGTGCAGGTCAAACCCCCGACGTGGTTGAACGGCATGACACCGAGGATCACGTCCGCCGCAGACTGCTCGAACCGCTCCACCTGTGCGACGGCCGAGGCGAGCAGGCTGGCGTGAGTGATGGTGGCGCCCTTGGGCGTCCCGGTCGTTCCGGAGGTGTAGAGGATCACCGCCGGATCCGTGGGCCGGACGGCCTCGGCGGCGCGGGCGAGCATCGCCGGTTCGGGCTCGGTGGCTGCGAGGTCCGCCCACCGTCGTCGGCCTGGGGCCTCGTCACCACCGAGGAAGACCAGATGCTCGACCGTCGGGATGTCGGGTCGCAGCTGGTCGAGGAAGGGGCCGAACTCGAATCCGTTCGACTCCGCGTCGCAGATCAGGGCGCGGGCCCCCGACTGCGTGAGCATGTGGGTGAACTCGCGCTCGCGGTAGACGACGTTGAGGGTGACCAGCACCGCCCCGATCTTCGCCGCAGCGAGGTGCGCGACGATCCAGTGCGGTGAGTTCGTCGCCGCGATCGCGATGCGGTCGCCGTGGCCGAGACCCAGACGCAACCAACCGGTGGCGACGCGGTCCGACTGCTCGTCGATCTCGGCGTAGCTGAACGCCTCGCCACCGAAGTGGACGAACGTCGACTCGGGTGCTGTCGCGACCCGAGCGGCGAGCATCGTGGAAATCGTCGACCCGTTGTCAATTCCTTTGTCCATCAACAATTCCGATCAGTCGTCGTGAGAGCGCGGACGGCCACCGAGGCCGGCGCAGTGACGTCGGTCACATCAGTCGAATTGCGTCACTGTAAGCGGGTCCACCCAACTAAGCAAGCATGTGTGCTTGTTTTTCTGAATGCCGCAGATCCGACGCTGTCGGAGGGGAACGCGAGTCAGGTTCGAAAAGTCGTCAACTGGGGCTGCGGGCAAACCCCTTTCGTGCGATGGTGACTCGTGCAGGGGGTCAGGTGACCGGAGCGGGGCAACGGTGCAGGTACGCCCGGCCGGGTGGCCGTACACCGACCGGGGCTCATCGACACCGATATCTCCGCTGATGAGGTGCCGACGTGGCCAGGACCGCAGTTCGGAACGATCGGAACGCGTCGAACCCCTGCCGCGCAGTCGGATGCGCAGGCACAGCCGTTAGCGTGACACCATGGAACTTGGGGTGCATTTCGCGCTTTCCGACCGCGTGGCAGCGGAACTTCTCGGCGCGCGTGGCGACGACGGCAGGCTCGGCGCGGTGGTCGAGGACATCGAGGAGACTGGGCGCTCCGAGTTCTCTTGCGACACGGACAAGGCGTGGGACCCGATCCTGTGCTCCCTCTCCAGCGCCGGGTACCAGCGCGCGCCCGAGCACTGGCCGGCATACGGCGTGATCCTGGGGGACGAGGACCTCAACACGGACACCGACGACCAACTGATCACCTACCTGACGCCCGACCGGGTCGCTGAAGTCGCCGCATATCTGGCCGGCATCACCGAATCCGAGTTCGCCGCAGGCTACGACGCGATGCCGCCCGACGATCGCAATCCCGAGTACGGCGCCGACGAGCACGCATACGCCTGGGGTTGGCTGCAAGAAGTGATCGACTTCTTCCAGCGCGCCGCCCGCGACGATCGGCACGTGGTGTTCACCGTGCGGTTCTGACCGCCCGCGGCGCACCATCGCCGCACCGGTCCCGATCTTCCGCACCCGCCCGCCCGGACCGGGGGGCAGATCACACTGGAGTCGAATTGGCGACAGTCGGCAGGGTGTCCCATAGACGATCGGATGGGTCGCGTAGCACCGTGGTGGTGCGGATTCGCCGCTTGTACCGACAGCGGTGTCGGTAACACCTACGCCCGCTGCGCGATCGACTTGGCAGGAACTGTCCGACGTGGGGGAGGATCGGAATGCTGAAGAA
Source organism: Rhodococcus sp. BE178 (assembly GCF_050433545.1). Taxonomy (NCBI): domain Bacteria; kingdom Bacillati; phylum Actinomycetota; class Actinomycetes; order Mycobacteriales; family Nocardiaceae; genus Rhodococcus; species Rhodococcus sp. BE178. Next base: position 60,379 of record NZ_JBNPXA010000002.1, read on the forward strand.
ACTGGTGGTGAGTGCGGCGATCGCGACGGGTATCGCCGTGGCGGCGGCGCCGCAGGCGAGTGCGGCGGATCAGGCCTACGTTCCGCCACCTGGGTACGAGCTGAACACGAGGTATTTCAAGCTTCCGTGGGAGCCCAGCAGGTCGTGGGACAACAACTCGAACCTGCTCAGTCCGTTCGGCACGAGCGACACCTACTGCTACACCTGGCCGGGGGCTGTGACCGGCCCGCTTCCGCTCGACTGCTTTCAACTCGATCCGTGGCGGCAGACGCATCAGCTGATGCGGGTCCCGTTCGCGCAGAACTTGCACATCGTCAATCCGGTTCCGACCCCGCCGGGGCAGCTTTCGGGGGCGCTGGGATCGTCCTGACACGCGTCCGCGCGGCAGCACGGTCGCCATCAGGCTCGGAAGCCCGTTGACCAGTACGAGAATGGCGACAACGATGGCGATGCTCTCTCCTGGCCGTGGGTCCCAGATTTCGTTGCCAATGGAGAGCGCACCGGCGATGCTCGCCGAGTTCGGGCGTGGGAGGGAAATACTCGTCCCAACTGTCGGCGGCAGTCTCTGACCACATGACGGAGGTTCATTGCTCCTGCACTCGCCAGACAGTAGAGCCGGGGACCGACAGGCACGTACTACTCGCCGCGGCTCCATTCCTTCACAGGATCTTCTCGCCCGCCCCCGCCCCCGCCTCGATCACCGCCGACTTCGAGTCCTCCGTGACAATCCATCGTCCGCCGCTTCGCCTGTCGTGCGTCAAGTATCTGGCGTGGTCGGCGAAGTCCTTCGCGTGCGAAGGGGGAGCAGGTGACTGTCACATCCGTCGCAGCAGCTGCCTCTCCGGCAGGCGCGGGACCGGGCAGCAGGTCCGTCCTGCGGTGCCCGCGATAGGTTGGCGGTATGGCTACTCTCCCGGTCTTCACCGATCGTGCCCTGGGAACGAAGGCTCGCATCGCAGGCCTGACCGGCTCGTCGGCGCTCGCAGCGGCGGCATTGGTCCACACGGCGTGGGGCCTCGGTTCGGCATGGCCGATGCGCAGCCGCGCCGATTTGGCCGATGCCGTGGTGGGGAGCGACGCCATGCCTGATGCCCGAGCCTGCTTCGCTGTTGCTGGACTCGCAGCGGCGGCGGCCGCGTTGGTGGCGGGAGTGGGCGGGATGGGCAGGGCCGCAACGGTGGCGAGGGTCGCCTTGGGCGCCGGCGTTGCAGCGCGCGGCGTTGCAGGCGGACGGGCAGCCACCAAGGTCCTCGGTCTGGAAGAACCCTCACCACGCTTCGTCCGGTTGGACAACGCGGTGTACCGGCCGCTCTGCCTCGGTACGGCCGCAGCCATCCTCACCGCCGCAGTCACGTACCCGGGAATCGACTGAGCGCTCTTCGATGGTGACTGGAGGTGGCTACTGCGCCTCAGCTCGACCCGTCCGGCGGCGCTCGGAGAGGACCCATGCCGCCGACTCACGGACGTCGACGTCGGCGGCAAGCCGAGTGAGGAGATCGTCGACGCCGGGAGCACGCCACGCGGCATCGGCAAGCTGAGCCAGTAGAACGTTTCGCGGTTCGAACGGGCCATCCATCTCATGCGGCCTACGCTCACGCAATCGGGCCGCCCCGTAACTACCGAAAGGCGCGCATCCTTCACACGTACACGGCGCTGTCCCATGTGCATCAGGAAAGTACCGCCACCCCGGCGAACGCGGCGCCGGACGGATCTGCCTGATCTCGCCAGCTTGGATGCCCCTGGGCACGAACACCTCCCAGCCGCGAGGATCGTCCAAGCGACGCACGACGGCCGCAGCTTCCGCCGCGTGACAGGGACGAGCCCTGTGGTTGTAGACGACTTCAAGCCCGCCTGGCGGACGCGCTGCGACTGGCCAGTCTTCGTGCATTGTTTTCTCCCGAGTTCGTAGACCGGCAGACGGTAGGGGAGAAACAGAGGGTCCAAGCTCCCGCCGCCTAGCATCGTTTCGAGTCGGCGACTGACGCCGACCGGAACCAGGGGGCGATGGTGCGCTGGCTGATTTCGATTATCGCCGTGATGGGACTGGCGGGTGCACTTCCGCTGGCCGCACCGACGCAGGCGCACGCGTGCTCGTGCGTCTACGACCCTGACGGACCCCAGATCATCGACATGGTCTCGAATGCCGCGTCGGTCTTCACGGGTGCTGTCACCGCCGAGCACGTCGAAGATCAGACCGCGTTCTACGAGTTCGAAGTCCGCGAAGTATTCACAGGTGACATCGGCACGACGACAACGGTTTCGTCCAGCGTGCAAGGCGCTGCTTGCGGCCGTAGTTTCGAGGTCGGCACCGAGTACATCGTCTTCACCTCCACATACGAGACCGCCGGCGCCCAGTGGTCGGTCAACAGCTGCTCAGCCACAACACAATCGTCGAACGACCGAACCCGTGAAGCTGCGGTCACGGTCTACGGGGAACCCCGACCACCCACCCTGAGAAAGGCCCCCGTCGCGCAAGACGGAGCACCTATGACGATTGAGGGTACCGGGACCGAACGTAACCCGCTGCTACCGTGGCCCGCCATCACCATCACCGCTATCACCACCGCGCTGGCAGCGATCCTGCTTTATCGACGGCGGCGGCACCACCAGCGATAGGCCCTCATCCAGAGCGCGGTGGCCGTGCGGGGCTCGGGCCCGGCTCCGCCGCCGTCGGTGCAACCTACCTGGGCATCCGGCGCCAGATTGCTTGCGGCAGCATGCGCGCGGCGAAGTAGGCTGGGCGGGTCAGGGCAGGAACCCATATTCGGATCCGATTGTTGCGCAGGCCTTTCACGACCGCGTTCGCGATTTGACCGGGGGTGCTGGGTAGTGGAGCGGGGCTCATGCCTTCGGTCATGCGGCCGATGACGAATCCGGAACGCACCAGCAAGAGATGAACGCCGCTGCCATGCAGGGCGTCTCCGAGTCCGCTGGCGAATCCGTCGAGGCCGGCTTTGGCCGATCCGTAGACATAGTTGGCCTTGCGTACCCGTATGCCCGCTACGGACGAGAAGACCATGATCTGGCCGCTACCTTGAGCACGCAGCAGATTGGCCAGCACGGTGAGAACGCTGACCTGCGCTACGAAGTCGGTGTGAACTACTGCGAGTGCGTGTGCCGGGTCCCGTTCCGCCAGGGCTTGATTGCCAAGGACTCCGAATGCGAGCACCGCGACACCAATCGGGCCGTGCTCGGCGGTGATGGTCTCCAGCAGACCTGGGTGGCTCGCAGTGTCGTCGGCGTCGAACTCCACACAGTGGATTGCAGATGCGCCGGCTGTGCGTACGAGTGCGGTCTCGTTGGCCAAGTCGTCACTGCGTCGCGCCGCCAGAATCACTACCCGCCCGGGCGCCAGTCGCCGAGCCACCTCGAGCCCGATCTCACTTCGCCCGCCGAGAACCAGTACCGCACCCGCATCGGTTGCACCGGTATCGAATTCCCGTTGCGTCCCCTCGTACGTGTCGTCCATTCCAAACAGAGTAGAACACGTTTCAAGTTGCCGGCCGTGGACAACGTCGGCGCCGGGGGTGTCGGCGAGTGGGTCGGTGGTGCCCTGGCGGCTGTCAGGCATTGTCTAGACAGACCCGCTACCGGTGGCTGATTCCGGCACGAGCCCGATCGGTCAGGGGTCGTGCCGCTGACAGGAGAGTTTGAGACGAGCGCCTGGGGACAACAGCGCGAACTAGACATATTGCCCTTATTTTCGACGACCGACCAGGCGGATTCAGCCTCGCTGATCGCACGTGCACTGACCTCGGTTCGAACGTAATCGATGAAGATTCGCCATCGATTCCGAACCGTGCTTGATCGGTGGGCACGCTGACATGCGTGCTCCACCGCGCTGGCCAGGCGGTCGATGCTCTCGAGGTACGCAAGGCGACGAGGGCGTGGGAGGTCGCTGAGTCGAGTGATGGTGGGGTCGTCGGTCAGCAGGGCCCCGACATCGGGCGGTGCGTCATATTCACTGGTGGACCACGAGGACCGACGACACGGGGTCCGCTCACGCCGAGTCCGGGATACACCGGTTACGCGAGGTTTCGGGTGGGTGGGCGTCCGATAGCCGCGTCGACGAGATCCGCAGCAGACTTCAATCCGAGACCTCGATGTTGTTCACGCAGCGCCTTGATCGCCGAGATGCGGTCCGATGTCGATGCGATCGCCGACTCCACATCCGAGGCCGGAACATCCTCGGGTGCAACGAACGTGAGTTCAGGCTTTCTTCCTCGGGTCAAGCCGAAGCGCTTGCGCCACAAAGTGATGGCTTCGGTCGCGAAGGCGACGACGCCTCCTGCGACGACCACGACGACAACCCAGTTCCATACAGTCGGGTGCTCGACGGCCTCGCCAACGCGGGAAGGCAGAACAATCAGAGGGAACAGGACTGTGCCGACGGTAGCGGCCCATCGCTGAATGACCTCGCTCTCGAGTACCTGCACGACCTTCGACATTCCACCCCTTGGCGATCCCGGTTCGATATCAACGAAGTTCTGAGGAGTCGGTTGCCAGCCGGCGCGAGAATCATCCTGCACGCGCTTACCCACGGGTCGCCCGAACGACCTTCACGACTGAGATTTCAGTTCGCGACGGTGCCCTCCTACCGGTGCACGAGGTATGCGTCCGCACCAGCAACAGGGCCGCTGTTCACCCACCGTGGCGTCCCGCACGATTCCCGCGTGGCGGCGGTCAGCGACTGCCAGGTACTGCGAGCAAGGCGGTCGATCTCGGGTTGGGGCACCTCCCGCCGCTCGATGACATCGAATGCGATCGTCTTCTGGTTCACACCCATGCCCGCCACCCTAGGTACGTTCGGCGCGTTCACAGGGGCAGTCGCCGAACTCATACAGGCTCGTTACCGTCCGGTGTTGAATCGCCAGGACACCGTCAAGTGTTTTCCCGCAATGGGTTTCAAATCTGGATCGACGTCGTCGGGATCAGAGAAGCCGATATCTGTGGTCGACGTCGACACGTCCCCTGACTCGCGGCCGCCGCGACGACGAGATGGCCTCGTATCCCTGCTCTTTCGAAATGCGCCCGATCAGGATCGCGCCTGAAACGGGTACACGCGCAGGCCATCGCCCTGTTCGTCCGGGTTGCATGCACGGTGATCGTGGGTAGCGTCGATAGTGGCCGCCGGTTGGGATGGACCACCGATCGTGGTCGGGTGGCAAGCTCGGGGCAACGCCAAACGCTGCGGCGCGGTGGGGTCGTGAGCGATCTGGGCGGCACCCGGCGAGGCGAACACTCGCGGGTGCCGTCCTTCTGATCACCCGTCTTGCGTCGGCCCACCCACCGCACCGTAGACGTGCCGCGTGCCGATGGGGACGATCAGCGGCCGGTCGGAGACGGGATCGTCGATGACCGCCGCCTCGAGCCCGAACACCTCCAGGAGCAGCTCCGCCGAGATGACGTCCTGCGGCGCACCGGAAGCGACGATCCGGCCCTCCGACATGACGATCAGGTGGTCGCTGTAGCGGACCGCGAGGTTGAGGTCGTGCAGCACCATGATCACGGTGCGGCCCATCTCCTCGTGCATCCGGTCCACCAGGTCGAGGACCTCCACCGAGTGCGACAGGTCGAGGTAGGTGGTCGGCTCGTCGAGCAGCAGGATGTCGGTGCCCTGCGCGAGCGCCATCGAGATCCACGCCCGCTGGCGCTGCCCACCCGAGAGTTGGTCGACAGGGCGATCGGCGAGGTCGGCGACCCCGGTCAGCGCGAGCGCGTGCGCCACCTCGGTCTCGTCGTCGGACGACCACTGGCGGATCCACGACTGGTGCGGATGCCGACCGCGGGCGACCAGGTCGGCCACCGTCAGGCCCTCGGGGGCGACGGGCGCCTGCGGCAGCATGCCGAGCGTTCGGGCGACATCCTTGGTGCGCATCGTCGTGATGGCCTTGCCGTCGAGCAGGACGGTGCCCGCGCGCGGCTTGAGCAGCCGGCCCAGCGCCCGCAGCATCGTCGACTTGCCGCACCCGTTGGGGCCGATCACGGTGGTGATCACGCCGGTGGGGATCTCGACGTCGAGGCCCTCGACGATCACGCGGTCGCCGTAGCCGAGAGTGAGGCTCTCGGCGACCAGTCGCGGCGCGGGGGAGGACAGTGCCGGCTCGGTGACAAGGGAGTGCTGGGTCATGCCGAGACCTTCCGGTTGTTGCGGACGAGGAGGTACAGGAGGAACGGGCCGCCGAGCGCCGAGGTGACGATGCCGACGGGCAGTTCCACGGGGAGGACGGTGCGGGCGATGATGTCGCTGCCCACGACCAGCACGGCCCCGGTGAGCGCGGACGCGAGGATCGGCGGCCCGGCGGAGCGGACCAGGCGCATCGCGACTTGGGGCGCCGCGAGTGCGACGAATCCGACGGGACCGGCCGCGGCGGTGGCGATCGCGGCCAGGATCACCGACGCGAACAGCAGCTTCGCCTGCTCGGACTGCTGCCGGACGCCGAGGGACCGGGCGTTGTCGTCGCCCAGGCGCAGCGCGCCGAGGGTGAACGCCGCGATGATCGCCCAGCCGCCGATCACGGCGAGCGCGATCGCCACCGGCCACACCTGACCCCACCCGGCGCCGTTCAGCGACCCGTTGAGCCACACCTTGGCGCGGGAGACGTCGTTGATGTCGGCGGAGATCAGCAGCCACCCGGTGACCGCGATCAGCATCGCGTTGATGCCGATGCCGATGAGGATCAGCCGGTAGCCCTCGACACCCTGCCGCCAGGCCAGGAGGTAGATGACGGTGGCGGTGAGCAGGCCGCCGACGAGCGCGGCCAGCGGGATGCCCAGCGTAGCGAACAGGCCGACGAAGGAGCCACCGCCGCCGAGGACGATCAACGCGACCGCCGCCGCGCTCGCGCCCGACGTGATGCCGAGGATGTCGGGGCTGGCCAGCGAGTTGCGCGCGATGGACTGGGTGATCGCACCGGAGATGCCGAGCGCGACACCGATGAGAACCGCGGTCAACGCGCGGGGCAGACGCAGGTCCATCACGATGAACCGCTGCACCTTGCTGCCGCCGCCGAACAGGACGTTGGTGACCTCCGGGACGGACAGCGGGAAGTCTCCGCGGCCGATGCCGACGCACACCAGCAGGAACAGCGCGACCGCGAGCACCACGTTGACGACGATCATGTAGGGCCGCAGCACCAGCGAGATCGGGCCGAGCCGGAACGCCGGCCGGGACGGTACCGCCGCGGGGATGCCGTCGGCGGCGTCGGGGAGAGTATTCAGGACGCTCACAGGCTGGCCAGCTTCCTGCGCCGAACGAGCGCGATGAAGAACGGGGCACCGACGACGGCCAGCACGATGCCGACCTGCAGTTCGCCGGGACGGACCACGACTCGGCCGATGACGTCGGACATGACCAACATCAGGCCGCCGAGCAGTCCGGCGTAGGGGACGAGCCAGCGGTAGTCGGGGCCGGTGATCGCGCGGGCGACGTGCGGTACGACCAGTCCGATGAACGCGATCGGTCCGCACGCGGCGGTCGCGGCGCCGGTGAGCAGCGTGATCGCGACGATGCCGATCGTCCGCGAGACCGCGACGTTGGTGCCGAGCGACCGGGCGACGTCTTCACCGAGGCTGATCACGTTGAGGCTCGGGGTACTGGCGATCGCGATGACCAGCCCGAGGATCAGGAACGGCAGCACCTGCCACAGGATGTCGTAGCCGCGGCCGGCGACCGATCCGACGACCCAGAACCGGTAGCCGTCGAGGCTGGTCTGGTCGAGGATCACGACCGCGTTCGTCATGGCCTGGAGGAAGAAGGCGACGGCCGCGCCCGCGAGCGCCAGGCTCAGCGGGCTCGCCTTCCCGTTGCCGATCGAGGACAGCCCGAAGACGACGACGCTGGCGAGGGCCGAGCCCGCGAACGCGAACCACAGGTACTGGCCCGGTGACGTGAGGCCGAGGGTGTAGATCGCGATCACCACGAGGAACGCGGCGCCGGCGTTGAGGCCGAGCAGGCCGGCGTCGGCGAGCGGATTTCGGGTGTGTCCCTGGATCAGTGCGCCGGCCACGCCGAGGGCGATGCCGACGACCAGACCGAGGAGGGTGCGTGGGATCCGGAGGGTGCGCACGATGATGTCGGTCTCGCCGCCGGTCGAGGAGAACAGTGCGTGGAAGATCTCGGCGAACGACAGCGGACGGGCGCCGACGGCGATGCTCGCGAACAGAACGAGCGCCAACAGGACTGCGAGGGCGAGCAGGCCCAGGATCCGACGCCGGCGCACGGCGGCGAGGGACGTGTCGGGGGTGATCGGGGTGAAGCCGTCCGCGCGCGCGGTGGCCTCGCGGACCACCTCGGCACCGGAGACGATCCCGGGTACCCGCCGCACCGCACGCCGGACGCCGATAGGCGCACCGGTCTCGGCGTCCCAGGTCACCAGCCCGCACCAGCCCTTGCCGACGGTGGTGCCCGTGTTCCCTTCACGGAATCCGCGATTCCAGACGAACAATCCGATTGCTATCAGCAGCGCGGCTCCGCCGAATACGACGCGGTCGGCCTCGCCGCCGCCGTTGGCGTCACGCAGCGAATCGACGAGGTACCACCCGAGGACGAGGGGTGCGGCGACGACGCCGAGGTCGACGAGATTCGCCAGCAGGCGCAGGGCTGTCGGCGCCGGGCCTTGCGGGACAACCTGTTTCCCGAAATCCGACTGCGGTTTGGTGTGCCTCGACGCATCCGGGTTCATATCCGGGAGGCGGGTCGTCGTCACGGCTGGGGTGCTCCTTGGGGAGGTAACGCTGTCGAGCGTCAGGTTACGGAAGCCTAACCGAACGTGCGAGGGAGGTATCCGCTCCGCGGCTCGAATAGACCCCCCCGGTTCGATCATAGTTAGGCTAGCCTACGCTTGCCGAAGAACTACTCGACGGAACTAACCGAACGCTTGATGGAGGCTCGATGTCCGCGACCGCGCAATTCCAGTTCACCGTGTCCGAGGCAACGGCACTGGCGGACTCGTGTTCGCGACTCCGCGACGTCTCGCCGGACTACCCGCGGGTCTACGCGGTCGCGACGATGGCGCATCAGGGCAAGCGGCGGTGGTGGCCGATCGCGTCGTGCACCGGAGGCGGGGAGCCGGCCGAACTGCAGGGTCATCGAGTGGGTCAGATGTACGAGCGCATGCTCGACGATCTGCACTCCCCGGACGCGGCCGCGATACAGGTGGCGTCGGCGCTCGTGCACGCGGTGGTCGGCCGGGTCGCGGCGCTCGTGGTGCTGGAGGGGCGAGCGTGGGACCCCGGCGTGGACAACCTCTGGATCCACATGGACAGCGACAGCGGCATCGACTGGGCGGGCGTCGTGGACGACACGCTGCGTGTGTTGCCCGACGACGGTCTGGCCGGCTCGCGCGACGTCGTCACCCTGCCGTGTGAGCGAGCCCTACTGGTGTGGACTGCGCACCGCTGCGTCACGTCGCTGTCGGCGATTCGGTGCGCACTGGACGGATTCGCGTCCGTCGACCAGCTGCGACTCGGCAGCCTGGTCGCCGACGCGGTCCTGGGCGTGACGACGCGGGTGCCGATCCTGGCGGGTTCGTCGCAGTCTGTCGCGTCCCGGCGCGGTCAGGGCCTGCTGGACGCGTTCGAGGCTGCGGGTGTTCCGGTGCGCACGCGGGCCATGCTGGCGCACGCCTGCTGACGAAGGGGTTGGCGAATTAGGTCAGCCTTCCCTATTCTCGATTCATCAGTACTGCTGGACCGTGCCGGAGTCCTGAGGGCTGCAGTGACTCCCGGTCCCCTCCACGGCGGGTTCCGCGCATATGGCGCGGAACCCGCCGGTTCGTCTTTCCGGCGGGTCGAGTGCGTGCCGCCGACGGCGGTGGATCACTATGACGAGGTACATATTCGGCAGGCGGGTCGGTCGGGCACCTCGGGGCTCGGTCACCAGAATCGATGGAGCAGATCATGGCGAGCGAGGCAGAGCACGCATTCGTGCTGGGGGACGGGGCGGATCCCGCCGAGGTCAACGCATTCCTCAACAAGGGCTTCGGCGAGGCGCTCGGCCTCGAGTTCACCGAACTGACCGCGGACCGCGTTCGTGCGCAGTGGAAGGTGACGCCCGCGCTGTACCAGCCGTGGGGCATCATGCACGGCGGCGTGCACTGCGCGGTGATCGAATCGGTGGCGAGCATCGCCGCCAGCATCTGGCTCGGCGACCGCGGTCACGTCGTCGGCGTCAACAACAACACCGACTTCCTGCGCGCCGCCCGCGACGGAGTGCTGTTCGCGGAGGGCACCCCGGTGCATCGGGGCCGCACCCAGCAGTTGTGGCTCGTGACCGTGACGGACGAGCAGCAGCGCCTCGTCGCTCGCGGGCAGGTCCGACTGCAGAACATCACCGAGACGTCCGCGCTCGGCAACAAGTAGCGGGGTCGGTCAACCGACCTCACGTGATTCGGCGGCGCGACGCGCTCGACTCTGCTCCTGCAGCAGGTCGATCGCGTTGCGCGCGAACACCTGCTGCTCGGTGGACGCCATCTGCGCACGCCCGCGGCCGAGGAACGAGACCGTCCACGAGATCACCGTCGACAGGCGACTACGGAACCCGATCAGGTACATCAGGTGGATCACCAGCCAGGCGACCCAGCCGATGAAGCCGCTGATCTCGAGCTTGCCGACCTGCGCGACCGCACTGAACCGGGAAATCGTCGCCATCGAGCCCTTGTCGAAGTACTTGAACGGCTGCCGATCCTCGGACCGGGCGTCGTCGAGTCCCGCCCGAATCTCCTTGGCGGCGTACTTCCCGCCCTGCATCGCGACCTGCGCCAGCCCGGGCAACTTGTCCAGCGCCATCATGTCGCCGATGACGAACACGTTCGGATAGCCCGGCAACGTCAGATCCGGATTCACGTGCACGCGGCCGGCCCGGTCCACCTCCGCTCCGGACTGCTCACCGAGCTGCTTGCCCAGCGGACTGGCCTGCACGCCGGCGGACCACACCTTGCACTGCGACTCGATCCGGGTGTCGGTGCCGTCCTTGTGCCGCACGACCAGCCCGTCTACGTCGACGTCGGTGACCATCGCGTTCAACTGGATCTCCACACCGAGCTTCTCGAGCCGTTCGGCGGCCTTGCGGCTAAGCTTCCCGCCGTACACCGGCAGCACGGCGGGGGCGCCGTCGAGGAGGATGACCCGGGAATCGCTCGGGTTGATCCGACGGAATGCGCCCTGCAGCGTGCGATGGGCGAGTTCGGCGATCTGGCCGGCCAGTTCGACGCCCGTCGGTCCGGCGCCGACCACCACGAACGTGAGCAGACGGGCGCGTTCCTCGGGATCGTCGGACAACTCGGCCTGCTCGAACGCCCCCAGGATGCGGCCCCGCAGCTCGAGCGCGTCGTCGATCGTCTTCATGCCGGGCGCGAACTCGGCGAAATGATCGTTGCCGAAATACGACTGCCCGGCACCCGCGGCCACGATGAGCGAATCGAACTCGGTGACCGTCGTCCGGTCCAGCAGCCGCGAGGTGACCGTCCCGGCCTTCAGGTCGATCGTCTCGACATCGCCGAGCAGGACCTCGGCGTTCTTCTGCTTGCGTAGCACCATCCGTGTCGCCGGTGCGATGTCGCCGACCGAGAGGATGCCGGTCGCCACCTGGTACAGCAGCGGCTGGAACAGGTGATGGGTGGTCCTCGCGATGAGGGTGATGTCGACGTCGGCGCGCTTGAGGGCCTGCGTGCCGAACAATCCGCCGAAGCCGGATCCGATGACCACGACGCGATGGCGGCGGGGTTGTGTCGAGGCGATGCTCATTCCGCGCTCCTCGAGGCTCGTCGAAACGTGCTGACCTAGTCACCGTAACCGCCTGGTGGTCACCCGTCCCGCCAACTCGGGCGTCGGAACACCCCCAGACGGCTGTGGGCGGTGGGGATGAACCCCACCGCCCACAGCCGGACGTCACAGTGCGACCGTCACTTGCGGTCGTACACGCTTCCGCGGCGGATCAGCAGCGTGAAGCCGATCGTGATGAGCCCGAGGACGACCATCATCGTCGCGACCGTGTTGAGGCCGCTGACGGTCGGTGCGACGCCACCGGCGGCGGCGGCCGACGACGCGAGCAGCATCGTCGCGATCGAGGTGCCGATGCCCTGACCGCCGGTGCGCAGCACCGAGTTCGTGCCGGTCGCCTCGCTGGTGTTGCCCTCCGGGACCGCCTCGACGATCAGGTTCGGCAGTGCCGTGTACGCGAAGGCGGTGCCGATCGACACGGTGATGATCATCGCGACCATGCCGGCGACCGAGTCGTGGAAGACGATGAGCATCGCGCTGCTGATCGTGAACAGCGTCGTACCGAGCAGCATCGACACCCGCGAGCCGACGGTCCGCGTGATGCGGCCACTGAGCGGCGTGCACACGAAACCGAACATCGAACCGATGAACGACAGCCAGCCGGCGTTGGTAGCGGAGATGCCCAGACCGAACGACGCGGTGGTCGGGGACTGCAGGATCATCGGGATGATCATGGTGCTGATGCCCATCGGGCCGACTGCGATCGCCAGGGTCGCGCACATCGTCAGCGCCACCTTGCGGTCGGTGAACAGGCGCACGTTCACGATCGGGTCCTTCACCCGCAGCTCCCACAGCACCCACAGGGCGAGGACGACGAGACCGCCGACCACCAGGCCGAGGGTCTTCGCGTCGGTCCAGCCCCACGCTCCCGACTTGTTGATGCCCAGCAGGACGGCCGCGATCGCGGGGGCGAATGCGAGGGTGCCGAGGTAGTCGACCTTCTGTGTGGTCCCGGTGGGCGGGCGCCACGGCAGAACGAACAGCACCAGCAGCAGCGCCATCACCGCATAGACCGCCGCGACGACGAAGATCATGTGCCAGCTCGCGTGGTCGAGCATCACGCCGGCGACCAGCAACGACGCCGAACCGGCCGCGACGGCCGAGCCGGAGATGACTGCAATGGCGACGGGGACCTTCGCGGCCGGGAGGTGCTCGCGGGCCAGGCCGATGCAGAGCGGGAGGATCGCGCCGGCGACACCCTGGATGGCGCGGCCGACGATGATGCTGCCGATGCTGTCACCGATCGCACTGATGAACGAACCGAGGGCGGCAGCACCGAGCAGGACGACCAGCACACGCTCGCGTCCGTACATGTCGCCGAGGCGGCCGCACACCGCGGCCGATGCGGCTGCCACCAACAGGAACGCCGTGACAGCCCAGCCGACCGTGGCGGCGTCGCTGTTGAACTCCTTGATGAACGTGGGGATGGCGGCGTACACCATCGACGTCTCGAACGCGCTGATGATCTCGACCAGAACGAGAACGGTGATGATCACCCATGCGGGGCGCTGCCGGGCATACCGTCCGCGCGGTGCGGGCGCCGCCGACGTGACACGAGTGTCTGCAGTAGCTGTCACTGAAGTTGATGTCCAGACTCTTGACTGGCCCGAATTACGGGCTGTGCTGCGGGAATTCGAAGAACTGCGAGGTCGTCGCGTCCACGGGCAAGCCGCCATGGGTGAGCGTCGCTTCTGTTCCGTTGGTCACAGAGTGTGCCAACTCACTTTCCCGGCATCAGAGGTCTGCGCACTCAGTGGGACCTGGTGGTGACCGCCGTTACAGCGGCGAACTGGGGGAACGGGGGAAACCGCTGATCAGGGCGTCGGCACCCGAGGGCCCCGCTGCCCGAGCGATCCCGTTGGATGAGACCACGACGGGATCGGCAGTGTGGTCCGTGCTCCGCGACACGCAACCGGGTGCGTCGAACCGCCGGAACAAACCGTTGACCAGTGTCGCAGGTCCCGAAAGCTTTGGCAGCGGAACGGGGAAACCGGTGCTGTACGTGTGAGTACGGGGTCAGTCGTGCGCCGGGCAGCGGTGCATCTGCGCCGACACGATCGCCGCCACCAACTCGTCGATCACGCCGTCCTGCAGGTGGACAGTGGTTTCCATGCCGTCGACGTCGACACAGCGGAGCAGTATCCGCCGACCGTGCGCCTCGACGTAGGTGTCGTCGTCCACGCACCACGTCGCACCGAGCTCCGTCGGCGGCACGATCGGGACACTGACGAAGTCCGGCCATATCGACGCGTGCCGATTGTGATCACGGTCGGCAGCGAAGTCGGGGGAGTCGGCGGCCGACGCGGGCAGAGGCGCCACGAGTCGCAGGTGACGGGGCGTGGCGGCCGGGCCGACGTCGGCGTACATCGACGAATTCACCTTCTGCTCAGGGGACACACCGGAGAGGGCACACCGGAGAGGTCGAACAGGACAGCGGTATGCGCATCGACCGCCGCCGACCACCGTACGTCCCGAGTGGCGTTCCGGTATACGTATTCCGGGATGAAATGTCCGGAAACGACGAGCGGGTTCGTCAGCCGCCGTCGAGCATCCGATACAGCGGATTGCGGGCAGCGGCCTCACGCACGCCCGTTCCGGCGCCTTCGGTGTACACCTGCGTGGTGTTCATCGACTCGTGACCGAGCATCCGCATGAGGGTGAAGATGCTGACGTTCTCGTCCGCCATGTTCGTGGCGAAGGTGTGCCGGAACTGGTGGGTCAGCGCTCCCTTGGCGCGCTCGCCGTTGATCCCGGCCCGGCGGTACGCCCGGAGCACCCGGTACTGCAGCGTTCCGCGGGTGATCCGCGCGCCGTCGGCCCCCACGAACAGCGGATCGGCGCTGCGGAAGTGCTGCCACGGCGTGGCGTCGGCCGCCACCCGCTGCTTCGCGGTGCCGGGGAATCGTTCGATGCGGGACTCCAGATAGCCGGTCAACGCAGCCACCAACGCCGGCTCCGCGGTCGCCACCCGCTCCTTGCTGCCCTTCCCGCGCACCAGGATCACCCGTGCGCCGCCGTTCGACGGATCGGTGGCACCGCGTACGTCGCCGATGTCGACCGCGATCAGCTCCGACGACCGCATCCCGGTCAGCAGCGCCATCAGGATGATCGCGAAATCGCGCTCACCCCACGGTCGGACCCCGTCGGTGTCGTCCTCCTGCAACGTCGCGATCAGCCGGGTGACGGCATCAGCAGGAAGCGCCTTGGGCAGCCGCTTCGGCGCCTTGGGGCGCAGCACCGCCGACATGGGATTCGCGACGATCGCGTCGATCGAGAACAGGAAGTCGCACAGCGTGTTCCAAGTGGACCAGCACCGACGGATCGACGCCACCTCGTGCGATGCCGCGAACGCCGCGAACGCCTGCTGCATCGACTGCTTGGTGATCACCTCCACCGGAAGCGCCGATGCGGCGAGCCCGGACTGCTCGGCGAGGTGCCCGGCGATGGCCGTGAAGTCCTGGCGGTACGCCTTGAGCGTGTGCGGTGACGGCTTCGCGGTGCTGCGGTGCAACAGGAACTCGCCGAACCAGGACTCGAGAAGCTGTCGATCGTCACTCACGTGGGCCTGCTCCAATGTCCTTCCGGGACTTCGACTGTCGGATGCGCGGCGAAAGTGTGTTCGAACCGCGCCCGACAAGTGTATCGGCTGCCGGCCCGGACCCGATCGATGTCCTCGGCGGCTGCTCGACTACAGCCTCCGCGGTTAGTGTGGAGGGATCCGACCGCCCGGACGGCAGTTGCCGTCCGGAGGGTTAAGGACCAGTGATCGTGCGTTGAGAGGCAGAAGCCGTGCCGGCACCGTCGGGTGCGTGACCTCATACGTTCCTGTGGCTCGACCAGGACGCCGGCGGACCAGTCCGGTACGTCTCGACGACGAGGAGGTTCCCGTGTCAGCAACAGCACAGAACCTGGCACCTGATCGTTGCCACCACCTCACTGCGCTCGTCCGTCGACCACCCACTTCGGAAAGACCTCGCCAGGAGAGACGTCATGGCCGTTCGAGTCCCGATCGTCACACCGGTCGCTGTCAACCGTCTGCAGCTACCGGTCACGACCTCGTTGGACGACTTCCGGGCCCGATATGAACGGGCGGTCCCGGCCTTGGACTTCGATCAGGTCGCCGACTTCGTCGCCCGGAGAGCGCCGTGGGCCGAGATGCTCGAATTCATCGGCGCCGCCGCTCCGTTCGGGTTCCTGATCTACTGGAAGAACCAGGCCGATGAGGTGATGCGGCTCGCCGGGGACACCGCACCCTGCGTCGCCTACCTGATGGGCAACCACACCATCGCCGAACGGATGTTCCGCCACAACCCGGCGGCCATGCTCTACGCCCCGCTGCGCACTGTGCTCTGGCAGGACAGCTCGAGCCAGGCATGGTTTGCGGTCGACCAACCCAGCACCCAGTTCGGCAGCTTCAGTGACCCCCGCATCACAGCGACCGGCCGCGACCTCGACGCCGAACTCGCCGTCCTGCTCGCGCATCTCGGGCTCGATGTTCCACCCGCGCTCCTACCCGTTGATCTGCCACCGAAGCTGCCGTAACGAACCCGGATCACCACCGGCGGCCCGGACGGCTCCCCTCGCCGCGGTACGCCCCGGACGCAGACTATGTCCTGGTCCGCGCCCGACCCGCTGGGATTCCACAGCACGTCGAACGCGCGAGTTCGACGCCGTTCGCCCGGCGGATGTGCTCGGAAGTTCGGGGTGAGGCGAGCGTGACGACCGCTTCACCCCCGATTTCACCCCGATGCAGCTTTCCCTGACGGAACTGTCTCGATACTTTATTGAGGGCCAGGCGCACCCCCCGACGTGTGCCTGGCCTCTAGCTTCCACGATGTCCCGCTGTGCACGCCTGCGCAGCGGGACATCGTGCTTTCAAGGCAGATCCGTGACGCTACGGCGTCAAGACCGTCGAACCCCGGGTCCTGCGGCCTTCGAGATCGCGATGGGCCTGAGCGGCGGCCCTCAGTCGGTAGCGTCCGCCGACAGTGACCACGACGGACCCGGCCGCGATCGCATCCAGAACCTCACCGGCTCGCCAGACGAACTCGTCGTGTGTCCGGTTGAAGTGCCCTCGCGAGGGTCGGGTCAGGTACACCGATCCGGCAGCATTGAGGCGTTGGGGATCGACCGGAGGAACCGGCCCACTGGACGCACCGAACAGCGCCAGCGTGCCCCGGACCGCCAGGCTGGCCAGGCTGGCGTCGAAGGTCGACTTGCCGACGCCGTCGTACACTGCGGCGGCGCCGTTGCCTTCGGTGAGTGCACGGACGGTCGCAGCGAATTCGTGCGGGTCGTCGGGGTAATCGAGTACCTCCACCGCACCGGCACCGCGGGACAGCTCGGCCTTCTCCGGCGTCGACACTGTCGTGATCACTCGGGCGCCCAGGCTGGTGGCCAACTGCGTCAGAATCAGCCCGACACCGCCGGCGCCGGCATACACCAGCACGGTGTCGCCGCGCCGGACCGGGTAGACCGACTTGACCAGATAATGCGCGGTCAAGCCCTTCAGCAGCGCCGATGCGGCGATGTCGGGGGCGACTCCCTCCGGCACCCGCGCCAACAGACCCGCTGGTGCCACGCAGTAGTCGGCATACGCGCCCACTGCGTCCGCGCTGACCACCCGGTCGCCGACCAGAAACGCCGAGTTGCCGGCGCCGACCGCGGCGACGGTACCGCCCACCTCGCTGCCGACGGCGAACGGCAGCTCGTGCGGGTACAGGCCGGAGCGGAAGTAGGTGTCGAGAAAAGTTGACGCCGATCGCTTCGGCCTTGATCAACACCTCTTCCGGCCCCGGTGATGGCTGTGGCCTCTCGACGTAGGATCGTCATCGAGAATGATGCCGTCTGATGCGGTGACGGCCCACACGAGAGTTGGCGGCTGCGGCGCCGGCTCGCTCGTCAACGACGCACTGCCCGAACAGAAGCAGGGTGTCACCGCTGAACACGTTACTCCGATCCCGCACCCGGCCCCGTCGGCGAATCGGTCGACAGCCGTCAGGTGTAGAGCCGTCTCCCACGGGGTATCAGACCGTCGTCGGCCGGCACCACGACCGACGCCATCAGGAGGAGGACGACGATGCCTAACTGCGAAACGTGTGGCAACGACTACGACAAGGCATTCACCGTGATCATGGGGGACCGTCGTGGCGTGTTCGACAGCTTCGAATGCGCCGCACACGCGATGGCGCCGGTGTGCGGACACTGCGGATGCCGGATACTCGGCCATGGCGTCGAGGACGAGAGTCGGATCTTCTGCTGCGCGAACTGCGCGCGGCTTGCCGGCCACGAACGGCTCGTCGATCGGGTGTGACCTGCAGCGTCAGCTTTCGATCTGGTCCTCGAGTTGGCAGCGGAGCGTCGCGAGCGACCGGGCCAGCAGCCTTGACACGTGCATCTGGGATACCCCGATCTCTTCGGCGATCCGGCTCTGCGTGAGGTTCGCGAAGAACCGCAACAACAGGATCCGGCGCTCGCGATCGGGCAACGCCGCCAGTATCGGCCGGAGCGTCTCGTGATTCTCGACCGCCTCGAGACGCCGATCGTCGGCACCGAGGGTCTCGGCCAGCGGATGGTCGTCGCGGCGCCCCACGGTCCCGGCATCCACCGACACGGTCTGGTACGCGTTGCCGGCCAGCAGTCCGTCCGCGACCGCGTCCTCACCGATCCGCAGCTCCGCCGCGAGCTCGTGGCGCGTCGGCGGCCGACCGAGACGCTGCGACAGGACCGACACCGCGCGACCGAGCTCGAGATGCAGTTCCTTCACCCGGCGGGGCACCCGCACGGCCCACCCGGTGTCCCGGAAGTGTCGCCGCACCTCGCCCATCATGGTCGGGACCGCGAAAGCGACGAAGTCGGACCCCACGCGGGAGTCATATCGGTTGACCGCATTGACGAGCCCGACACGCGCCACCTGAACGAGGTCGTCGTGGAACTCCCCACGGCCGTCGAACCTGCGAGCGATGTGATCGGCGAGGGGGAGACACCGCGTGATCACGGAGTCGCGGAGCACGCGGTAGCGCGGGTCCCTGCGGTCGAGCGACGCCATCAACTCGAAGACCGGACCCACGTCACGGTATTCGTCGGTGTGCTCGACTGCAGGATTCACGCAATCGACCCGGGAGATCGTCGGGGGGAGTGGAACGGTGGTCCCGCACGGTTCGTCCGCCGCGCATCGTGTCGAGGTGCGTCGTCGTCCCTCACGCGTCCTCCGTTCGGCCGGACATCGGATGCGTCCATCGTATGACGGTGCGTGGTCACTGCGGGAGGGCCGTTGACCTCCGCCAACTCGATCGACTACCTCTGCCCGGATCGAACGGAGGACCCGCTCAGGTCAGGCCCGAACTCTAGAATCGACACGTGTCCAGCGGAGCGTCCTCCGGGAAACCACCCGGTCACGGGAGCCGCGTACCGGGATGGACAGTCGGTGCGACGCGTTCGCGGTGGGTGCCGCGGGCCGGGGTGGCGGCCGCGGGGGCGCTGCCGCTGTTGGCGTTCCCCGAGCCGAACCTCGGCGTGCTCGCGTGGGTGTCGCTGGTGCCGGTGGTGCTGCTGGTGCGCGCCGCGGCGACCGCGCGCGAGGCCGGACTGCGCGGCTGGCTGGCCGGCGTCGGATTCCTCGCGGGTACGCAGTACTGGGTGGCGCCGAACCTTGTCTGGTTCTTCCCGCTGGCTGTGGGTGTGCTCGCGCTGCTGTGGACCGGGTGGGGCGTGTTGGTGTGGGATGCGTTGCGGGAGCCGCTCACCGGCGGCCGGGCGGCGGCGGCCGCAGTCGTCGTGCCTGCAGGGTGGGTGCTGGTCGAGGTGGTCCGGTCGTGGCAGTGGCTCGGTGGGCCGTGGTCGTTGCTCGGTGCCACCCAGTGGCAGCACCCAGGTGTGCTCGGGCTCGCCGCGCTCGGCGGGGTGTGGCTGGTCAGCTTCGCGATCGTGGCATCGAACATTGGGGTCGCCCTGTGCGTGGTCGGCGGCGTGGCAGCCCGGGCCGTCGGAGCGGTGGCGGTGGCGGTGGCGGTCGCCTCGGGTCCACTCTGGTCCGCGTGCCGACCAGCGGAGCCGCCAGCCGACGTCGCGGTCGTCGCGCTTGTGCAGCCGGGGATCGTGCACGGCGACCTGCTCTCTTTCGAGGAAGACCTGACCCGAGGGATCGGCGCGCCGGTCGACCTCGTGGTGTGGGGTGAGAGCAGCGTCGATACCAATCCGGCCGCCGACCAAGCGCTGCTCGTTCGGCTGGGCGCGTTGTCCGCGGCCGCGGGGGCGGACCTACTGGTCAACGTCGACGCGCCGGTCGGCGAGTCCGGCGCGATCTCGAAGGCGTCTGTCCTGATCGACCACAGCGGAATCCGCGATACCTATCGGAAGATCCGGCTGGTCCCGTTCGGTGAATACATCCCGTTCCGCGACCAGCTCGGCTGGCTCAACCGGATCACCGCCGCGGCGGGGCAGAACCGGCAGCCCGGTGACAGGTTGGTCGTGATGAACGCCGGCGGTTTCCGGGTCGGGCCGCTGATCTCCTTCGAGGAGACCTTCCCGGACATGGCCCGCGCGCAGGCGCGGGCGGGGGCGGACATGCTGGTGTACCAATCCTCCACGGCCACCTTTCAGGGCAGTTGGGCGCCCGCGCAGCTCGCGTCGTTCGGTGCGCTGCGGGCCGCGGAGAGTGGCCGCCCGGTCGCGGCGGCCGCATTGACGGGGGAGTCGGCCGCATTCGACGCGCGAGGACGCCGGCTCGGGTCGATGCCCGCCGACGAGCACGGCGTTCTGCTCGTCGAAGTGCCCGTTCGGACAGAGGACACGCTCTATTACCGGCTCGGCAACTACGTCCCGGGCGTCTGTACCGCGGTCGTGGTGGGCTACGTGGCAGCGGCGGTCGTCCGGCGGCGGGGTGGTCCAG
The DNA here is from genome assembly GCF_050433545.1 of Rhodococcus sp. BE178. Classification (NCBI taxonomy): domain Bacteria; kingdom Bacillati; phylum Actinomycetota; class Actinomycetes; order Mycobacteriales; family Nocardiaceae; genus Rhodococcus; species Rhodococcus sp. BE178. The sequence continues at coordinate 81,050 of NZ_JBNPXA010000002.1, forward strand.
TTGCCAACTAGCGCGGCGATTCACGACAACGCAGGGGAGGCGAGCGAAACCCGCACGCGCGCATGGATATTCGCCATTATCCATGACAGTGGTGTGGGTGGGGGCGGTGACCGGCGGGGAGGTCCGGGTCCGATCGATGTTCCGGTTCGGGATCCTGCGCCGCATCCGTCGTCGAGTGCAGTACGCGACGGCGTTTTGTCTGATGCCGGCCGCGTACCCGGCACGCTACATGACGCGGTGTCGACCGGCATCTGATACTCGGAGTTCGCCTCAGCTGCGCGAGTCGATGAGATCGACTCCGTGAACTCGCCGGGGCCCGGATGGCAGGTCCGAGCTGCGGGCAGAAACGGAGACATCGAGCCTGATCGCACCTGAGTCGATGTGGCCCGCGGCGGGTGCGTCGGTCGTCGATGTCACGGGTCGCGCGGCCGCAGCGGGGTATCGGACATGCAGTCGGCTCCGTGGCGCAGTGCTCGGTCCCGTCTCCGCGGGGAACCGCCCGATCTCCAGTACTTGACATAATGTGGATTATCGGTGAAACGACGACCTGCGATAACGCCGAATGTTCGCCCCGGCTGTGAATCGTCATCGAACTTGGCAAATCGTCAGATAGTTGGCATCTCTCGCAGTTCCGCTAGACCGGGTTGGACGTGACGGGCGGTATGCCACGGACCAGCCAGCGCAGATCGGCCAGAGCCGTCCACGAACGCCTAGTTGGCATTTTCGTCACCGCTGTTGGCAAATGATCAGATCGGTTAGCGCTTGCGGGCTTTCATGGACTGTGGATCGTCCGACCGTCGCCGCTGCTACCGCGCTTCACCCTTCGCGCGCTGCCGCATCGGCTGATGCTGGTTCTCGCACCTACTCGCGTCGAGTGGCACTCGCCCGGCTGCTCCTCCCGCTTTGCCGTCGCGGGGTGTCATTTAGTCACGTGACGAATATGTTTTGGAGTCCGTGTGTCCGATCATGATCTCCCCGCGGGTCGCGGCATGAGTGTCGGCACGCCAAGGATGCCGTGTGGCCGGCGTCTCCTGACGCGCGAGGTTGTCTTACGTCAAGTACGTGGCAGGGTGTGAAGCCCGGGATGGTGCAGGCAGGATTCGCCCGCACCGTCGGCCTCGAGAAGCTGCCGACCGGCGTCGAGGAAATGCTGCTTCCACTTCGACACCGACATATCCGACACCCCGTGCCGGCGGGAGGCCTCGGCGCCGCGCATCTCCCCCGGACAACACCGCCCGCATCTTCACATCGACCGGGATCTTTTGTCGGGACGACCCCGATTGAGATGCTGCGGCGGCAATGAGGATGAGGCACGTGCAGCATTGAAACTCGTGACCGCGCGACCGACAGATCGGGAAGGTGGTGTGTATTCGACTGTGTTGCAAGTAGAGTCGGTGATGGGTTGGGAATGGGAGTGGCCCTTCTCGCGACCATGGCCGACACTGCCATTTCCGGTGGGCGAAGTTGGCGCCGACGGAACAATCACGGTCTACTGCAGGGCTCTGAGAGGCTGCGATCTCCGCGAACCGCAGGCTGTCTGGTCGGCCATCTTGCCCGCCGTCGACGACATCGCCGTCGATCTTGCTTCCTCGCACTAGATTCGGCGCGACAGGCCGTGCAGTCGGAGGCCGCCGCTACTGGTACTAGCGCTGCCGAGATTCGGCAAGAAGATCAAAGGTCGGTCCCGCCTCCGACGGACAGAGCCGGCCTAGGGAGTGTCTCCCAACGTGGGCGGTTGATCGGCGACACTCTTCATTGTGTCGCGCACCGGATACTTGACGGATGAGCAGTGGTCGTTGATAGAGCCGTCGCTTCCCACGGCAATGACATAGAGGCACAAGCGGAACCGACTGTTTCTTGTCCGCCGGAAGCCGTCCTTCGACCGCACGTGAGGAGGCACTCGGTGCGAATGCCGACGACATCATGGTTCGGGCTGGCTAGGGTCGACGTATGGACGGCGCGGAGATTCTGAGGCTGGAGCATGCAGGATGGGCATCTTTGTGCCAGGGAACAGGGGCTGACTTCTACGGCCGGCTCATGACAGCGGATGCGGTCATGGTTCTCTCGCACGGCTTCGTGCTGGATCGCGACGCGGTGATCGCCTCGCTCGACGACGCCCCGCCGTGGCGGGACTACGAGATCAGCGAGGACCGCCTCATCGAGGTCGGCGAGGACACCGCGATCCTGGTCTACACCGGCCGGGCCTCCCGCGGCGAGGGCGCGCCGGCGTTCCACGCTCTGATGTCCAGCGTCTACACCCGTCGCGACGGCCAGTGGCGACTCACGCTCTACCAGCAGACATCCGTTCCGGACGCCGACCACTACCAGTGAGGAGGGCAAGCAGGTCGAAGCAGTCGCCCATCTCATCTCCGTCACCGGGACACCAGCCATCCGGCCGTGACCACGAACGAGGCCCCGGACTAAGGTATGTCTCCTATTTGGCGAGGAGTCGTAGCCGGTGGAAGCTCTGCGGACTCGTCTGAGTTGGTGGACTTCCCGCCGGTGCTGATCGCGTCCTCTCGATCGGCGATCTTCAGCCAGCGGTGCAGGCATCCTTCGGTGATTCCAAAGTCCTTGGAGATCTGGCGCAGAGGGCCTAGCGCTTGCCGGCGGCGACCGCGATGACGTCTCGGCGGAGTTCCTCGGGGAACGGCTTCGGTATGGGGAGCATCCTCTTGCAGGCTGTCACCATAGTTGGCAATTGCCCTCCCCTCGCCTGCTTGTCCAGCTACCGCTGTTGGACACCACGCGGGTCGGCTGCCGATTCCGTCTGTGCGGATTACACACCTGGCGACGCGAACGGAACAGCGGGGCTGAGACGCGTGACAAGCGGTTCCAAATCCAGGCTGTGACCGATGACGGTGCCGGTCAGCAACCAGGGAAACCAGTCCGATTCTGCGCTCTTTTCATCGTGAGTCTGCTGCGCGCCGTGAGTGTGTTACTAAGACCGCAACAGCGGTGGAGGCGACGTGCTATCCATCCCTCGGCGGACCCGGGCCACCACGGTTCAGGTGAAAGCGGCGTCACAGCCAGGCCCGGCATGTCTATCCCCGATTCCAGGTCGAGGCTTCGGCAGTCGGCAGCATCGCGTTCTGGCCCGCTCGAATAGCGTAGAAAGATGCCGTGGGTCGACGCCGTCAGAGCGACCAGTTCGGCCAGTGTCGTAATCGCGACGAGCGGCGCCCCCGATGGCTCCCGATTCGAAACCGCGCCGGTCACGACGCCACCCTCCGAACACATCTCGGACAAACCCCTCGAGCATTCCTCGCGTTTCCAACGATGACGACCACAGTCCGTGGACCCGGCAGTCCGCACGGCGCCCCGGTGCCGACCCACGTTTCACTTCCAGGAGCCTCGGGAATACACCGTCAGTTGCATTCGCTTCGGAGGCGCAGGTGCGATGAGACAGACATGAGATTCGAGGCACATTGGGAAACCAAAGCTTCTCCTCAAAGGGTGTGGGAGGTGCTCGCCGACGGATGGCGGTATCCGGGCTGGGTGGTCGGGGCGTCCGGAATGCGCGCCGTGGACCCCGAATGGCCCGCACCCTGCGCACGGATCCATCATTCGGTCGGTTTGTGGCCGTTCCTGATCGACCACGCCGAGGTATTCGAGGCAATTCAGGGAAAGCACTCACGCTCAACGCCCGCGCGAAGGGCTTCGGTCGAGCTCGGATCGAGATTCAGGTACGTCCCGACGGGGTCGGCTGTGTGATCGCGATGGGCGAGCATCTCGCCTCGCCTCCCATGTCGTGCTTTCCACAGCGCGTCGTCGAACTGGCCGCGGTGCCCCGCAATCGGGAGTGCATCCGGCGGCTGGCGCTGCTCGCGGAGACTCCTTCCGATTCGCGCGACGGCTCGACCGCGCCGAGACTCGGGTGATCGGATGAGCGAGCGAGCGAGCGGACGCGATCGTCATCGGTGCGGGGCCCAACGGACTGGTCGGGGCGATCACCCTCGCCGACCGAGGATGGGACGTGCTGGTTCTCGACCGGGCCGACACCGGGAGGTGCCGTTCGGTCGGGTGAACCTCCATCCCGGGTACCGCTACGACCGGTTCAGCGCCTTCTATCCTCTCACCGCGGTGTCGCCCGCATTCCCCTCGCTCGACCTGGAAAAAGCACGGATTGTCCTGGAGTCGGGCGCCGATCGCGGTGACGCATCCGCTGGACGCCGAGGACGCGAACGCTCCCGCCGTCGGTCACTGACAATGTTTGCCCGCGGACGCGACCGGGTATTGGCTGCGTAGACCGTATCCACGGAATGGAGATCATGTCATGACGGACAAGGACAAGTCTGGGCCTGCAGAGGCAGTCAAAGGCACCGTCGAGGGGGTGAAGGCCAAGGAAGCGGCGGGCGCCGTGACGGGTCAGGACGATCTCGTGCGCGAGGGTAAAGCACAGCAGGACAAGGCCGCCGCGCAGCGCGAAGCGGCAGAAAAGGAGGCCGCGGCAGAAAAGGCGCGCGGCAAGGCGTCCGCGAACGAGGCACGCCAGCGTACCGAGCAGGACAAGTAATGCGATGACGTCGGACACGACGCTGTGTGGAACGGGTGAACCGATTCGTCCGCGAAAGCCGACTCCCCGCAGGTTCTGGCGACTGCCCGGCGTCTATCCGCCGCAGTCGGACACGCATCTCCTCGCACGCACGCTGCTCGTGGAATCGCTCGAACCCGGTACCCGCGTTCTCGACATCGGCGCGGGTACGGGATATCTCTCGGTTTCGGCTGCGTTGGCCGGATCTCGCAAAGTGACCGCGGTGGACGTCGACAGACGGGCTTTGCTGAACATTCGGCTCAACGCCAGGTTGAACGGCGTACGGGTACGCGTGGTGCGTGGCGATCTTACGATTCCGTTCGGCGCGAACGATTTCGATCTCGTCGTCAGCAATCCGCCCTATGTTCCTGCGGCCGACGACGTTCTGCCTGTCGGCGGCCTGGCTCGTTGCTGGGATGCCGGGCGGGACGGCCGAGCGTATCTGGATCGCATCTGCCGCGAGGCCGCCCGCATCCTCTCTCCTGGTGGAGTCCTCCTGCTCCTGCAGTCAGGCCTGAGTGATATCGACGCCACATGGACCGAGCTGCGGCGCCAAGGACTTTCGACGGACGTCGTATCGACCGAGCACATACCCTTCGGCCCGGTACTCACCGCGCGGGCATCCCTGCTACGACAGCGGGGGCTACTGCGACCTGACGAGGATTTCGAGAAGCTCGTCGTTTTTCGCGCAGTCAACAGCAGGTCGGCCGCACACTGACTCGTGCGACTGCCGACTGGTCTGCCCCTCGTCGCTCGACGACGTTGAATACGATCTTCTTCCGTTGTAGGTTCACCTGATCTTGCCCCTCGTTCCTACTGCCCCGGTTGCTTCCCTCTCCACCAGGCACGCGGGAGGCACCCACGTCCACCGTGTCAGGCCCCGAGTACTCACTAACTCGCATCGAGCGAGAGGTCGCAGTGCCTCTTTCAGCCCCGCCGGCGGCAGTTCGTCGTCGGTTCGCCTTCTCGATCGCGTGGACCAACTCCTCTTTACGCATCGTCGATCTGCCGTGAATGCCTAGACGCCGGGCAATGTCGTAGAGGTGCCGTCTGCTCGCATTGGCGTCGACGCCCTCGGCCTTTCGACCGGTCGCTCGCGGGCCCCCGCTGCGGGCTCGCTCGTCCGACGGCCCCTTCTCGGCCTTGGGTTCCCAATGGTCGCCGACTTTTTCGAAGCTGTGCTTGAGGGCCGCGTACGCAACCCTGTGTGCTCGCTCCCCCTCGCCGTACTCCTCCGCTGCAGCATCGTGAGCCTTGGCGAAGGTACGTTGCGCCTTGGGGGATGAACGGAGCAGCGTCTCCGGCAACTCCCGCTTCTTCGGTTGGGCGGACTTGGTCGTCTTGGGCATTGCCGTTGTCTCCCTTCTTCTCTCAGACCAACGCGAGTTCCTTCAGCGCGGGGGCGAGCTCTTCTGTGTAGAAGTCGAAGAATCCGTCGACGTCCGGCCCCGCGTTGACCAGGGCAAGATGATCGAAACCCGTGTCGGCGTACACGCGGATTCGCTCGAGATGACGTCTCGGGTCGGGCCCGTATCCGAAGCTCTCGGCTATGTCGGATGCTCGAACGACGGACGCGGCAGCCTCGAAATTGACCGGGTTCGGCAGCTCGGCCTGAACCTTCCACCCCGCGGCCGAGAACCGAAACAGCTTGTGAGCGGACTGCAGGGCGGCCTCCTCCGTCGGCGCCCACGACAACGAGACTTCGGCGTACCTCGGCCCTGATCCGCCCGCCTTCTCGTACTGGGCGATCAGATCCCGGTCGGCCTCCGTCGCGAACAACCCGTCGCCCAACTCGGCCGCGATCTTCGCCGCCGGTCCTCCGGAACCCGCCACCACGATCGGTGGAAGTCGCTCCGGCAGGTCGAACACGCGCGCATCCTCGAGCTCGAGATGTCGACCGCTGAAACTGTGATAGCCGCCGCTCCACAACAGCCGAATGATCTCGATCGACTCGCGCAGCATCGCCGAGCGGGTCGATGCCGCCGGCCAGCCGCGTGCGACGACATGTTCGTTCAGTCGTTCCCCACTTCCCAGTCCCAGCACGAATCTGTTGTCGGAGAGAAGTGCTGTCGTTGCTGCCGCCTGGGCCACGATCGCCGGATGGTAACGCACGAAAGGACACGTCACACCGGTGGCCAGTTCGATGGTCGAGGTCTTCGCGGCGATCGATCCCAAAATCGACCACGCGAAGCCCGAGTGGTTCTGATCGTGCAGCCACGGATGGAAGTGGTCACTGATCTCGACGAAGTCGAAACCCGCCTCCTCAGCCCGGACCGCCTGCCGAACCAGTTCGATCGGTGAGTACGCCTCTGCGAACAGCTTGAACCCGACCCTCATGACGCCTCCATCCCATCCTGCACGCGCGACCCGGTGTGCGGGCGGAATACCCCGCAAGCGGCCACCCGAAACCGACCGAAGGTCGTCACGGACCTCATATGCCGTGTTGCGTTCGAGTCACGATCACCGAAGTGCGTGCCTACCGAGGATTCCCCGGCGCCTCTGCGGGTACAGGTGTACGACCTGTCAATGGACATCGCCACCGAGGAGTTCAGCCACCTCGAGATCGTGGGATCGATGATCACGATGCTTCTGGACGGCCTCAACGACGACCTCAAGCAGGCCAACGAACGCTGCGACTGGATGCCAGTCGTAGCGACCGCGGACGGACGGGAACGAGCCATTCACCAGGTTGCCGTCAACCCGATCTACCTGAGTCTCACCGGCGGCGGACAGCTTGGCGGAAGCGGTGTGGCTTCCGCCGTCGACGATAGGGCTCCACCAGCGGCTCTCTCACCATAGGAACTGCACCTGTTCGGCGTGTGCCGCTTTTCGGGAATGAGGGCAAATGATCTTGTGGACCGTGCCGCTGCAGGGCCTGCCGATGGTACGCATCGACAGAACCTGCCGTGGCGGGGGCGGCGCCGGACGAGCGCCCCCCGCTCATCCCCGTTCCAGTACCGCCCGGACCGCTCACGACCCACCGCGCCATAGAGTGGGCGTTGCCCCGAACTTGCCGCCCGACCTTCACGGTAGATCTGAACCGGCGACCACGATCGACCCTACGCGAAATCACCGATCGCGCAACGGGATCAATAGCGCGCTGACGTGCAGATAAGACCTATCAGGATGAGAACTTCCGGTACAGACGCAGCCGGGGATGCGTTGTGCACCTGAACCTATTCCACCTTCCTTCGGCTGATCGAGATGTTACGTTGCTTTCGCCTATATGCATGGGGCGCCGCCGGTTTAGTTGGTCTCTGACTGGGGTGAGGAAATGGTGGCGCCGCAGCTTCTTTCTGTCTTCATGCGGTTGGGCGGAATCTCTACGAATTGTTGCGCAGGCCAATCGAGGAGGTTGTATCGCGATGCCAAAGCACAGAGCTACAGACATACGCACTCTGAAGATCAAGACCCGCATCATGGTTGCCGCGACGGCAGTCGCCGCGCTTGCGATCGGTTCGCCGGCACTGGCGAACGCCGACGGTGAGGGCAGTTCGGGTAGCCACGGCAGTGAGAGCTCCGGCAGCGGCGAGGGCAGTCTGGGTAGCCACGGCAGTGAGAGCTCCGGCAGCGGCGAGGGCAGTCTGGGTAGCCACGGCAGTGAGAGCTCCGGCAGCGGCGAGGGCAGTCTGGGCAGTGCCGGTAGCGCGGAGGCCGGCAGCGCCAGCCTCGGGGAGCACGGAAGTGCGGATCTGGGCAGCTTGATTTTGCCGTTGCTCGGAAGCTCCAGTTCCAACAGCGGCAGCCTCCTACTCGGCAGTGGCGTACTCGGAAGTGTCGGGCTCGGAAGCCTTTTCGCGGGGTCCGGCGGATCGGGCGGCCCAGGCGTCCCCGGCCCCAGCGCACCGGGACCGGCCCCGATCGTTCCCGGCCCCAGCGCACCGGGACCGAGCGTCCCCGGCCCCCGCGAGCAAGCGCCACCCGCCCCGCAAGGCGGAGGGCAGGTCGCTCTCGTCCCTATGGGCGGCGTCGAAGCCGGCGGCGGACCCTCGAACGACACCGCTGGACACGGATCCGGTTGGCTGGTCGGCAGCGCCCTGCTCGTCGCGGCCGCGGCAGGTACGACAGCAGCTGGCCTCGGCAGGCATCGTCGCCGGGCGTAAGTGCCTGACGATCGCGTGAAGTGTGAAGCACACCGACAGGCCATTGCCCGGGCAGCCGAGGCAATGGCCTGTCGGGCGGCTCTGCTTCACGGGGTCCAACGAGCCAGCGGTAGACCTGCACGATACTTGTCGGACGTTAGTCTGCAGGACCTTCCACTCCACGGGGTGGAGCAAGAGGTCTGCATATACGGCCCTCCTTGCGGCGCCGACGCACGCTCGTCTCGCGTCCGGTACGACTGCAACGAGGCGCCTGCCACCGCGACAGCACGCCGAGGGATCCCCGAGTTGTGTGGCCCGCCGGCTCCGGTTGGTTTCGGTCGCCCCAGTTACATTCGATTCATGGACCGCAATTCCATCGAAGCTCTTCCGGTTGGCCGGGCGTTTTCGCAGAGGGCCAAGGCCCTCGCGATCATCGACGCGATCCTGTGCCCGGAGTGGGAGTACCGCTACTACTCGTTCAACTCGGAATGGGGTTCCGGACAGTCGATGGCCTCGGCCCGGGACGGGCAAGGCGCCGAGTATTTTGCCCTGATCTCGGATGATGTCATCGGATTCAAGTCCTACGAACCCCAGAGTCTGGCGGTGCCGCCGCCTTCCGCCGGCTGGGCCGCCCATACGCCCGCGAACACAGGGCTCGAGGACTTCTGGGGCGAACCGGCGTTTTCGATGGATCGCATCTCGTGGTTGGCGACGTGCGACGCGGGCATCTGGCAGTTGCTCGCGGGTGAACTGCGGATTCCTGACCTGGCAGAAGCGCTGACCCGCGACGCAGATGAGCACGCCTGCTGGGCAGCCACCTACTACGAGCGGACCCCGAGCGCCGAGCAGGTTGAGGCGATGCGGCACCTCTTCGACGGCGAACCGCTGACCGGCGAGATTGTGGCCGCGCTGAACCCGTCCGCGGGCATCGTCGACCTGACCGACGACATCACGGAGATCGGTTGGCCAACCGCGGTGTAGCCGTTGCTCTCGCACGAACAATTGCCAACTATCGTGACCACGATCGCGACGGAAATCCGTCGCGTTAGTTGTCACACCACGGGTCGGCGCACCTTCGGATGACAACTCCGATGACGATTCACCCCGGCCCGTCGTCTGTTCTGTTGTGAATGGCGACCGTAGGTGGCCATTCGTCATCCAAGCTGGCCACTTTGCCAACCTTGCCGGTTGGCGGATATATACCCCCGAGGGTATCATTGAATGTCATTCATCGCCAGGAGAGGAGACAGCTTCGTAGAGTACTGATTCCGACAGGCCTCGTGAACCATTGCAGGCTATCCAAGTGCCCAGCTCTGTCAGTCTCGCCACGGCGGCCGTAGCAGCAACGGGCCGTAGAGCTAGCATGAGTCAGTGAAGATCGACCGGATTCCCGACGGAGCTCAGGACCCCCGCGCCAGCGTCTTGACGCGCGCACGACTAAGTGACATTCAGGACGTCGATGACATTCTGACGCTGGTTTCTGCAGAACGAGCCGCAAATCTCGACTCCCGAATCTTCATCACGCTCGACGATCTCGCCCAAGCCTCGTACACGAGCATGCACGCCGGCGAGGCTGATGAACTCGAAGTTGCGACAGACGATCTCGACTTTCTGAACGACCCAGGCGCTCAACGGCGCTTCGAGCTCCGGCAGGTCGCTCATGCGGCGGCTCAGCTCGGCAGGAGCGAACTCATACCGAGCTGGGACGAACTGCACGGCACTCGAGAATGCCCTCCCGACTGGATTGACCGGATGGCCGCCGTCAACGACGACCCGACCACCATTCTCGACGACGAAATCCACGTTCTCCACGTGCCGGTCCGCGACAGTCTGGCGGCAATCGCCGGCTTCCCGAATGGGTACTTCAGCGTCGACTGGGACACGTTCCAGAACTACACCGTCACTCGTCATCTCGCCGACGCCTACGGCTATCGTCCACTTGGTATCGGTGCGTCCTGGATTGGATTCGAACGGGATACGCCGTTGTCCCTGCTGAAGGCGAATGAACTCATCGAGGAGCTGAAGCCCATCTACGGCGGTATTGACGCGCCCGGATGGACTCGCCTCGAGGACGCCCTGACTCGCAGGCGGACGCTCTTCCTCGGCTACACCGACAACTTCGCCGACTGAGAAAGCGGTGGGTCTGGTCCAGCTCCGGGGTCCGTGGCGGTCGACCCCGCAGCGCACCCGCAACCTCCTGGAGATCAGCGACCTCCCAGTCGACCGGATCGCCGCGGAGGTCGGCTTCACCACAGGGGCGTCGTTGCGACAGCACCTGCACGCGGCAATCGGAGTGTCTCCCCATGCCTATCGGAACACCTTCCGAGCCCACAGCAGGGTGCCTAGCAGATCCTGAAAACCGGTGCGTCAGTCGGCGTCCGGCGCCTTCACTGCCCGCATCGGACGTCGCGAAAGCAGATGTCCGAATTCCATTCAACACGGTCACACTCCCCCCATGTCCGCCCGCCTCGCGATCAAGAAGTCCGAACAAACGTGATCTCGCTCCATACCTCCAACGCTCAGGACGTCACGATTCGCCTCGCCGACGACGTGGGTCTGGGGACCAAGCGGACGGCTTGGGAGATGGGCGCCGGATGAGAGCTCAGCTGACGCGTGTGCACATTGTCATCGACGACCGCACTCACGTCTCAGGGGTGCGCCGGCGGCATGTGGTCGACCATCTCGGCAAAGACGTTGACCTGACCGCCGAAGAACCTTCCGCCGCGGTCCAGTGTCTCGACACTGATCAGCGCTCCGGACCCACTGTCGATCACCATCCGGTCGACGTAGCCCTCCTCGAAGGTGAACTCGAGTACATAGCCGGGCCTCCCGGTCCGATCCGTACCGATACCGAGGTCGCGTGCCCGGATCGCCTCGAGGTCGAGCCCGGCGAGGACTCGGTAGATCCCGGCCTTGACCTCGGGCGTGACTGCCGGGTCCGGAAGCAGCTTGGTCGCCAGCCGATAAAGTGCCCGGTCAGGGGCTTCGTCGACGTACCCGAGTCCGAGCTGCTGCGACAGACTCAGCATTTGCGTCCGCAGCTGGTAGGGGTCGGCAGGAAGTCCGGCCAGCTGCGCGCTCGTCAGGTATCCGGAAGTTTCGTGGAGGTCCCCGCCGACCTTGCCGACGAGTGCGGTTCCGTCCGGGCGCACGAAGGTGTCGTACGTCGGGTGATCCGCATCGGTCAGGTTGGTGAACTGCAGGTGCCGGATCGGTCCGGTCTCGATCGGCTCGGTCATCGCCGCGACCAAGTCCGCGGTTTGCTCCAGCGTGCGGGCCGCACCCACCGTGACGACCTGGCTCTGTTCGGGTACACCCATGTGGTCGTATCCTGCGGCGAAGACGAACACCGAGACGGCGACACAGGCGGCGCTGACCACCGCCGTCACCCGCCCTGGCCGGCGACGGAACCTACCGAGAGTGACGACCGTCGTCGATGACCCGGTGGCGTCGGACGCCGATCGCTGCGTGGACTTCTCGATTTCTACGGTGCGCATCAGGTTTCGTCTCGCTCGGAGGATGACCTCGTCACGGGGAGGCTGCGGCTCGGGTCGCCGACTGCGGATCTCCGTGAAGTCACCCATGTCCATCTCCTTGCCCCGGTTCGGTCTGCTGTCGCCCTGTTGTTGTGAGTTCATCGGGTTCCGGTTCACGCAGTTTGCGGCGGAGCCGGTTCAAGCGAGAACGCACGGTTCCGGTGGGGATCTGCAGCGCCTCGGCTATCTCGGGATAGCTGAGATCTCCCCACGCGTAGAGCAGCAGCGTGTCGAGATCTGCCTGCGAGAGTCGCCGCAGCCGGCGCTCGAGTGCGCGGACCTCGCGGCGGGCGTCGATCGAGGCGTCGACCCGGTCCTCGAATGGCAACGAGCTGTCTGGCCTGGGATGGCGGGCGAGCAGGGCGATGTCCCGGCCCAGGCGGCGACGGTTCGAGTGCAGAACGTTGCCGGCAATTCCGTACAGCCAGGGTAGCGCGTGTTCGTAGGCCAGGTCGAAACCGGCCCGACGACCGAAGGCGACCACGAACACGTCCGAGGCGAGATCATCGGCCGCATCGCTGCCCGCCCGACGAGCGAGATAGCGATGAATCGTGCCGAAGTGACGATCGAAGATCCCCGCGAAGGCGTCCGGATCCGTCAGCGACCGGGCGATCAGCTCATTGTCTCGCGGGCAGGGAACCTCGCGGAGTACATCAGTGTCCACATGCTCATTTGTCACGGGCGCTGGATCCGGTTCACGGTCAGGGCAGACGGCGTGGATGAAATCCCAGCGGCCGTGCCGTTGCTGTGGACGGTTCGTGGACCACACAAGGACGGCAAGCGTCCCCTAGGCCGGGTCGGGCTGATGCGGGCCGGGCTACGGTCGGACTGCTTTGCGACGACCCGGATAGGATCCGGTCTCCTTCTCGCCATCACGCCGAAAATGGTGAGCGTCCCGTCAGGTGAATCCCTATGAGGCGCATCACCATCGACGCGAAAGGTGATGTTGTGGCTGGAGACAGTCATCGATGATGCACCGCTGAGTGCTTCTCGCAAGGCTGGCCGTGTACTCTCGCGAGATAGTCCCTGAGACACCGCCTTCCTTTGCAGGTCCAGTCGCTACGCTGCAAACCGTCGGGAAGCGACCATCGCGAATGGCCTCTGCCACCCGCTGGGCACTGAGCTTCTTCCGCTTCGCCCGACGTGTCGAGTACATGGCCATCGAGCTCGCCGAGGTCGGAGAACCGATCCCACATCGTGAGGATCGGCCCCTCATCCATCACAGCGCTCGGAGCAGTTCGGGCTTGGGCTCGCTTCAGCGTGATACCGCGCTACGGCCAGTGCACGACATAGTGGACCGCCATGCGTATCCCGGATAGCAACTGCGCCGAATGCGCAAGCGATCATGTCGACGCCTTGCTCGAGCGTGGAATAGGCTCTACTCGTTCGCGGCAACGCGCTGATTGAACTGGACCTTGTGGCCGTCTGGAGCGGCGACGGTCGCGTAGATACCCCAGGGCTCCCTGACCACGTCTGACACTGTTGCCCCACGTGCACGCAGCTGCTGTGCAGTTTCGTCGACATCGTCACTTGCGAAGGTCAGGAAGGCCCCGTCACCAGACGATCGCCCAAAAATGTCCGCGGGCGAAAGGACGATCGTGGTTTGCGCTCCTGCAGGTCGCACTTCAACCCAACGCGCACCATTTCCCATGTCAGCGTCGGAGACGACCTCGAACCCGAGAATGTCGCGGTAGAAGGCGAGCGCCTCGTCTTGGTCGGCCACGTAGATAACCGCCGAAGCGACATGCGTGATCATCCACTCAGGCTAGCCTGGGCCCGACGGCCCGGCAGGACTTCGCGATAGCCGTCACGGTCGGCGACTAGAACTAGCGGTGGGTGACTGGCCATTCGTCGTACCGCTCGAGGCCACTGGTATCGCCAGTTCCATCTGCTGATCTTTCGGCGACCCGTGTCATCTGACGAAGCCTGACCACCCGCCATCAGTAGCTCTTCCAGTCGTAACGCACCCAATCAAACATGCCGAGCCAGGCAGCTACCAGCACAACTGATTACGTCGACTGCATGAAGAGGATCAGCTTCGAAGGCCGGGAAACCTACATTCGACACGCACGGGATTCTCGCGCGTCAGACGTTTCCCTCGGGGGGGGGGCGTGCTCGTCGAAGTGACCAGGCCGAGCGCGCCCAGCGTCCTCCCCGCCCGCGCAACGAACGCCGCAGAGCGAAGTTGTACATTGATACAACTTGTATCGATAGACAACTTTGCGAGGTGAGTTGTCATGCGGCCCATGACACGGGCAGAAGTGCGTGCCGCGATCGTGAACCTGGATCCGGCGCAGAAGAAGGTGCACCTACCGACGTGGTTCGACGAGGTGCGCTGGCATCGGATCGACTACCTCGGTTGGCGAGACCTGCGGGCTCCGATGCGGGTCTACCTGGTCGCCGACGTCGACGACGAGGCTTTCGGGGTCATCCTTCGGCAGAACCCGAACCAAACCGCCCTCGGTTCTCGCGCAGTGATGTGCGACTGTGCCGGTTCGCTCGGCGGTTCAACGAGGTTTCACTCTTCACCGCGCCACGCCCGTCCAGGGACAAGCGTCAGCGGCTGAGTACGCTGGGGCTCCACGTCTGCACTGATCTCGACTGCAGCGTGAATGTCCACAGCAAGCCGATCGTCGGACCACTCGACCCCCCGGCCGAGGAGACCATAGAACGGCGCCGACAAGGGCTGCGGGAGCGAACAGTGACGTTCCTACGGTCGGTGTCGGATCTCGATCGAACTGCACGACGGGGTGAATGATGGCGTATCTGGCACGTACCGAGCGCCGACGCTCCATCGTCGATGCGGCCGCCACGGTCGTGGCGAGGGACGGTCTCGGCGCTGTGACAGTGCGCACGGTCGCGGAGGAACTCGGCGGATCACAGGGGCAAATCCATCATCACTTCACCTCGACCGACGAACTCGCCGCCGAGGCGTGGCGCCAGTATGCCGCGAGGGAGATCGAGGCCTACGGGGTGGAAGTCAGCGGTCTCGAACCGCTCGAGGCGCTGACGAACTTCTTTCAAGATCTGCTGGGCGAGACGGACGGTCACGCAATGGCCCGATGGGCCGAGGCGGCGGCGCACGCGCAGTTACGCAAGCCCGTCGCGGACAGTTACGTCGAGTCGCTCGCCCGACTGACGGACGTGCTTGCGTCCGTCCTAGTTCGCCGTGACCTCGACGTGGCTCGGGCCCGGGAAGCCGCGGGCCGACTGCTCATGCTCGCCGTCGGCCTCGCCGGGATCGCCCGCATCACCGACGATCCGCCAATCTCCCTGCGCTCCGTCATGCTCTCGGCCATCCACGCGGAGTGCGCTTGACGCTGTCGGCTATGTCGCTCGATCCACCGGGGCCGCGCAGGCGCGCCGACGAGGCCAGCTGTCAAGGAACACCAAACGTCGTCCACCACACGAGCTCGGCGATCGGTCTCTACGTGATCGCGACTATCGCGCAAGCGCTTGCGTGGACAGACCTGAGCAGCAGCGAGTAGAGCTCGCCCGTCGTGTTCTTCCTCCTCGCGGCCGCGGTGCTCGCCGCGATCCTCGGAGGGTGCACAGATCGACGGTGACCTACAGGGCGAGCTCGCGCAACGAACTCGACCGTGTCAAACGGGTCCTACCGAACTGCCTTCGTTGACGTCGACGGGACCCTCGCGGCCGTCGCAATCGTCCACCTGTCTCGCGACCACTCCGGCGGTGCGACCGTCGCGCAGACGCGACAATGGCGCCGTCGTGCACGCTGACTGCAACAGAGGGGGATTCTGTGCAGTCGGCCACCGCAAGGCGATCGGCGCCTACGCTCGAGGACGCAAGACGGTCGCCCACGATCAAACGTGGTCGACCATCGCGGGTAGTCGAAGCCGACCGCCACGTGGCCCGTCTACCGGTCTGGGAACCCGGTGGCTGTCTTCGCTGTGGCGACCGCACACCTGACGCCGCGTCGTCCGCGACACCTCGAGCCGGTTCGATGTCGCCGCTACTGGGTATCCCGCCGGCACCATCGCCAGTCCGGAGAGGAGGGGGACTATCTGATGGCGAACGAGGACACCGGCTCGATCACCGGCACACGCGACAAGGACTGCAACCTGATCTGGTTCGTCGAGGCGTCACTGAGGAACGCGCTTCGGATGGAGACCTACGTCCAGGACGCCGAACGCGACGGCGACAACGAGCTCGCCGAATTCTTCACAAGAGCACAGGCAGAAAGCCGCAAAGGCGGCGAACAAGGCAAAGCCCTACTGTCCGAATGCCTTTCCCGCTCCGGCAGCTGAGCGGACGCCGGAACGTGGCGGGGTTCAGCGAATGCCCGTCGCTTCCTGCGCGATCGCGGCCAGACGGGTCTGAGCTGCCGAGACGACGCCGTGGCGGTTCTTGTGCGCCTCCTCGTACGCGAGGATCGCCCGGACATCGGCCGCCTCGGTCAGCTCCTTCACCTCGGCGACTGCCTCCGAGACGTTCAAGTCGTCGTAGTCGGCGATCGGCAACTCGCCGGGCGTGAGTGCACCGGTGGTGGTGCGGACGCTGTGCAGGGCATCGGCGATCGTGTCGGCGCCCTCGCTGCGGGTGACGTGTTCGGCGCGTTCGAGGGCGGCGTTACTGCTGGCAGTGATCGTTTTCGCGGCGATATCGCCGGCGTGCGCCCCGCGGCCGAGTAGCCGGTCGATCCGCGGCCCGGTGGAGCGGGCCGCGTCCATCGCCCGGTCCAAGCCCTTCGCCGACCACGACATCGGGGTGTTCACCAATCGCACCGCGGCCCCGGTAGCGGCCTGCATCGGTGTCCTGCGCAGGGCGGCGGGGCCGCCGAGTGCTTCCTCCGCGAGGACCGTCGTCAACCACTCCACGGTCGCCGAATGCGCGATGATCAGCCGCTCCGCCAACTGCACGACGCCCGGATCGTGTTCGGCGGTGGCCAGGGCTTTCAGGTACCGGGCCCGGTCGACGAGCTGATGTTCGAGTGCGAGGTCGCCGAGCAGTGCTTCGTCGAACGGCTGTGCCTGTTCGGTGACCGTTTTGACCGCTGACGCGGCGCGTCCGAGGAGCGGCCCGACCAGATCCGGGAGACCGCCCAGCTCACGCAGGGCCCGCTCGATCGCGTCCGCCCGTTCGCGCGCGTTGTCGGTGTTACGGGCCAGCTCGGTGGCCACGGCCTCCGTGCGGGCCTGCGCCCTGCGGGTATCCGCCACCTGTATCTCGGTGTTCGTCAGGTCGAGAATCGTGCGCAACTGCGTGATCAGGGTCGATGTGTCGGGCATAGCAGGCTCCGTTCCAGGGTCGATGGTCATTTCCCCGCCGCGCTTACCCACAAGTCGACCGCACCAACCGTCACGGTCAGCTCAGCCCGCGACCGTCCCCTCGTACCGGTGCACGACGTACGCCTCCGCATCAGCGACAGGCCCGCTGTTCACCCACCGCGGATGCTCACACGACTCCCGCGTGGCTGTCAGCGACCGCCACGTACTACGCGCAAGGCGGTCGATCTCCGGCTGCGGCACCTCCCGCCGCTCGACGACATCGAACCCGATCGTCTTCTGGTTCACACCCATGCCCGCCACCCTAGGCGGCACCGACGCGCTCGCCGGGGCCTTCTCCGAACCCATGCAGGCTCGTTACCGGACAGTGCCGTTGAGTCGTCAAGAGACATTCAAGTGTTTTCCCACAACGGATTTCAACAATCTGGTAGCAACCCAGACGCGCTGCAGCCTCGACGACTCGTCGCCCTGGCCCATGCCCGCCGCTAGGTTCTGCGAGAGTGCGATCGCCCACAGCCCTCGGCGATTACGGGGCCGATCGCACTCAACCAGAGGCGGGCCGAGCGACAGTACGGGACAGGGCTTGATTGTTCGCATGCCCTGTTCGCATGCCCTGCGTCCGATGGCCGCCCTGTCCGCGCCGTACTGAGCTGTCGAACGGGTGTGCGGGATGGCCAAACCGGTCCGTATCCGGCCGGCGTCGAACCACCTGTCACCGCGTTCGGTGAGCAGCGCTTCGCTGCCGTGGTACGAGTCCAGGCGGTGTGCTGGCGCGACTACGGTCGGCCTACCGAAATGGCCCGCCACATGGAGTGAATCAAAGATGCTAGGTGAGAATTGTCGGCCCTCAGCCCACCAGGCCATGCATCGTGACCCGTCGAGAACAGGCACCGTAGTCGCTCAGTGCCCTCTACTCGACACAACGAGCGCATGGGACCCGGCAGCTCGTAGGATGACGATCCTTGCGTTGGACAGCGGTCAGTGGTCATTCGCGTGGGTTCATGGATGGCACCACGTCGTGCCCGGGCTGAGGGTCGCGTTCCGGGAGCATCCCGGAGGAGCGCGATTCCCGACGTTTTTCCCGCTAACGCCGACTCCGGGACGGTGAAACGGTGCGGGTTCACTGCCGGACGGTCCGGTGATCGAGAAGGGGACGGCGCCTAATGCCCTCGTCCTTGCGCTTCTGGTGGTCCTCAATCGGATGCAACGCAGTCATCAACTGTGCCCCCGGACCGATGTACGGCGAATGAAAGCGAAATCACCTCTGTCGCAGGGGCACCGAGGTCGGGATGAAGCCCCAGAACAAACCAAACCGCCGGCGCTCTAGCCGCATCCGCGGATGCCCAGTCCCCCACCACTACGTCGGTGGAATCCGAACGGCTGCTCGGCCTGCTCGGCGCGGTGGACTGGCGGGGATCGATAATTTGGCTTGATAGCACTTGTATTGAAAGAAAGCGAGTTACACAATAGGGACATGGGCGCAGACGGACCCCGCGCTGCATCGGTCTCCGCGAGGACTAGACAGTACGACTCGACGCTTCGACGACGTCAGGCCGAGGAGACTCGGCGCAGGATTCTCGATGCCGCCACCGCTCTGTTCAGTGATCGCGGTTGGTCCGCCGGGATGCGCGACATGGCAAGCGCGGCGGGTGTGTCGTTCGAGACGGTGTACGCCAACTTCGGTTCCAAGCCGGGACTGCTGAACCAGGTCCTCGACGTGGCGGTGGTCGGCGACGATCAGCCCGTGGCCCTGATAGACCGCCCGGAGTTCGCCGCACTCGCCCATGGGACACACCGGGAACGTGCCGCGGCGGCCGCGTCGTTGGTCACCGGAATAAATGGACGCACCATGGGGCTGATGCGGGCGTTGCGTGAGGCGTCGGCCGTGGCGCCGGCACTCGCGTCGAGGCTGGAGGACGAGCGGCGCCGCCAGCGCATGACTGTGCAGGTAGCCGGGGCGTTGATGACGGGCCGTGACTTGAGCTCCACCGAGAGCGATGGGCTCTGGGCCGTGATCACGGTGGAGGTCTACGAGCTCCTGACCGGCGGCGCCGGTTGGAGCCCTGGGCAGTACGAGGATTGGCTTGCCGGAGCCATCACCAGGCTCCTGGCTCTGGAAGAGTGAAAGGAGAGGGCCATGGAGACCAACCTGCATGAGCCCGCCGACATACGAAGCATGGGGATCGTCCACAGCGCGCTGCGCCGGGACCTGGAACGAACCCGGATGGTACTCGAGACCCAGCCGTACCCGGACGGGAGGCGTCGCCGTAAGCTCGCGGCGCACGTGCTCTGGATGATGCGATTCCTGCACATTCACCACACTGGCGAGGATGTCGGACTGTGGCCGCTGATTCGGTCCAGAAATCCGGCGGCGGGTGCGCTGCTCGACCAGATGGACGCAGACCACAAACGGATTGCCCCGGCGGTCGCCGCCCTGGAGGAGGCCGCACACGCCTACCGTGACAACGGGTCCGCACGCGAAGAGTTGCTCGTCGCGCTGGCCGGATTGGGCGACGTCCTGCTGCCGCACCTGCGGCGTGAAGAACTCGAGATGATGCCGGTCGTCGCCGCCACCATAACCACCGCCGAGTACCTCGCCGTCGAGCACGAGCACTTCGTCAAACCGAAGACCTTCACGGAACTCGGCGCTGAAGGGCACTGGGTCATCGACGGGCTCGAACCGGATGACCGCGAGGCGATCTTGCGCTTGGTCCCGGCCGTGCCGCGCTTCGTCATCCTCCACGGCTTTGCCCGGAGCTACCGTCGTAAAGCCGCCCTGCTGTGGCGTGACGGACCAGCGGCTGCGGTGCCGTCGCTCAACCTGTCACTGATGGAGGACCGTCCCCGGTAAATCCACTGGCACGGGCGCGGGGGCGCTCGTTGACGTGGCGGCCCGCGCGTCAGTCCGCTGCATGCTCGGCCCGAGCACCCCGACCGCGTCGAGGACATCCCGAAGTGCGGCGCGGCGCGCGACCAGGTTGGCGAAGTGGCCAACTGGACTCGCTTTGTGGACCGTCAATGCTGTTGGCACTTCCCGGAGTCCTCCGCCTACCGAAAGACCGCGATACGGTGCGATGTGCCCGAAATTGCGAGTCGGCGTCGAACCCAGCCGGCCGCCTCGGTCAACTCCCTCATCTCAGCGACCGCCGCCGAGACGTTCAACTCGTCATAATCCGCGATCGGCAAGTCGTCCGGCGTGAGCGCACCGGTGGTGGTCCGGACCCCGTGCAGCGCGTCGGCGACCACATCCGCGCCCTCACTGCGCGTGACCTGCTCGGCACGGGCAAGGGCGGCGTCCCGGCTGGCGGTGATCGTCTTCGCGGCAATGCCGCCGGCGTGCGCGCCCCGCGGCCGAGTAGCCGATCTGTCCGCGGCCCGGTGCCACCAGATGCTCTGCGGTGAGCGACATCTCGGACAGCAGGTGGCTCGACACCAGAACGGTGCGCCCCTCCGCCGCGAGGCTCTGCATGAACTTGCGGATCCACACGATGCCCTCGGGGTCGAGACCGTTGACCGGCTCGTCGAACAGCAGCACCTTCGGGTCGCCCAGCAGCGCGCCGGCCAGGCCGAGCCGCTGCGACATGCCGAGCGAGAATCCGCCGGCCTTCTTGTTCGCGACCTCGCTCAGGCCCACCAGGCGCAGCACCTCATCGCCGCGCGACGCAGGCAGCGAGTTGGCAGCGCCGAAAATCGGTGGCGTTGGTACGGCCGTTCTCGGTAGAACCGGGCCGTGAGGACGACAGTGCAACTTGAAGATCTGGGTCGACAGAACTGGGAGGAAGTGTCCGAACTCGACGTCGCTGACGATCAGCGCGGGTTGATTGCCTCGAACCTGTACTCGATTGCCGAGAGTCGGTTCCTGCCCGGCTTCTTGACCCAGGCAGTGGAATTCGAGAGCGACATCGTTGGGTTTGTCATGTACGGTCCGGATCCCGATGACGGTCACGTCTGGCTCTACCGGTTGATGATTGACCACCGCTTTCAGCATCGGAGGCTGGGCCGTGCGGCGGTTCGCGCGGTGATCCGTCAAGTCCACGAGGAACTCCGAGCGCAGGTACTACACCTGGGGGTAGCCCCCGAGAATTCCACTGCCATGTCACTCTACGAATCATGCGGATTCTTGCCTACCGGGCAGTCCATCGGCAGGGAAGAGATTCTGCAGCTGCAGATCGTCCCCGAAACCATCTGACAACCGGGGGAAACACGGTAAGGCGGTCGAGGTCGAGCACGATCTCCGCCACAGACTTCGGACCGCCTCCTCACCCGAGCCCACTCCCTCCTACACAAGAAAGTGACCTGAAGGACGTCCGCGATCGGTACATTCCAGGCAAGCTGGCCACCTGACCGAAACAAATGCCAACTTCTATGACCATGATCGCACCCTGCCATCGCCACATTGGTTGTCACACCGCAGGTCAGAGCTTCGGGAAATGACAACTACGGTGGCGATTCACACCTCCTGTCGCCGCGCGCCCCTCCGCGCGTCGCGGCCTTCTTCGCTGGATACGCTGATGCGTGCCGTCCGTCCCGGGCAGCACGGGAACCTAGATACCGTGCGAATCGGGGTCGGTGTCGTGGATGCGGTGTTCTGTTGGTTGGAAGTGGCGTGGCGGCCGAGGCCTGATGCGCGCTGTCAGGCGGCGAAGTCCATATCCATCCAGTGAATCCAGTGGCCGGACTCGTCCTGTCGCTCCCAGCAGGCCGTCATCGACGAGTTGTCCTCGGACGTCCGGAGCGTGCTGCGCATCCCTTCGCCCAGGAACGTCCACGTGCCGTCCGTGTTCAGGCGTGCGGTCATCGTCCCGAACGTCCCGGAGCCGTCGAATGCCCGCATGGTGTACGTGTCGGTCTCGGTGTCGTGGTCGCCGATCAGCTCAAGGGCCTGTACATGGTCGTCGCCCATCATCACGTCGACACGATGGATGACCCACATACCGCCGGCCATCCACTCGTACTCGTCGGTGCCGGCGATGGTTGTCACCACCTCCTGCCCATACTCGTCGAACACCGTTCCCGACGTCCTCCACCGTCCGATGACGCTGTCGAGCGGACGCATCGTGTCTGCGGTAGCTGTCATTGTTGGTCCTCTCGTAATCCGCAACCCCGGGCGCCCCTGACCTCCCAGCCTTGCGATCGTTCCATTTCCTCAGGCGCTCCGCGCCCGAAAGGCAATAGTCGACTGCTCGCACAGATAGACCGGCGGCCGCACGAGAACTCATCGGACCGGGCCCTGCTTGGGCGGGTTCACACGGTCGTCGCAACACTCTCGATGTGAGGGGTTGCGGCGACCGTGTCGTTTTCGGAGGACTGTGCTCGGTTCGGTGATCGGTTGGTGGGTTTGGTTGATTCCGGTGTGTCGGTGAAGGATGCCGCGGCGGCGTTGGGGATTGCGCGGCAACGGTGTTACTCGATTCTGCGGGCGACCGGACGCCCCGCAGGTCGGTCGCGTGGCCCCCGCCGTGCGGTCGATCGGCGGCAGGTCGCGGCGGTGTTCACCGTGACCGGGTCGATCAACCAGGCGGCGAAGTCGTGCGGGGTGTCGCATTCGGTCGCCCGGCGGATCCTGGTGGCCGAAGGCCTGGTCGACGAGGCGAAGGCGCCGGTGGGCAAGGCGGAGGCCAGACGCCGGTTCCTCGAACTCGTCGGGTCGGGTTGGTCGGTCAGGCGTGCCGCCCGGGAGGTCGGGGTCCACGAACGCACCGGACGGGACTGGCGTGACGGCACCCGCAAGGTCGGCAACAAACGTATCCACCGCGACGGGACGGTCGTGGACTACGGCCGTGGTGCCCGATACTCGGTGCCTGTGACCACGCCTCGCGGGGCCGGCCCCGCCACGATCAGCGGCCGGTATCTGTCCTTGCCGGACAGGTTGGCGATCGCGGACGGGTTGTTGACCGGTCGGTCGTTGCGGGCGATCGCGGCCGGGATCGGCAAGGACGTTTCGACGGTCTCGCGGGAGGTCCGCGCCCGCAGTATCGCGGGAACGTATCTGCCCTATCAGGCCGACCGGGCCGCGGCGGCCGCTCGTGCCCGGCCGAAACAGTCCAAACTGGTCACCAGCCAGGTGTTGCGTGAGGCGGTGACCGACGGGCTGTCGCAGCGGTTGTCTCCCGAACAGATCTCGCACCGCCTGGTGAAGGACTTTCCGGACGACGAGAGCATGCGAGTGAGCCACGAAACGATCTACCAGGCACTGTATTTCCAGGCCCGTGGCGGCCTCAAACGTGAAGTGCAGCAGACGCTTCGGTCTGGGCGAGCGAGGCGGATACCGCGCCGCGCCCCGGATCGGCGCACCCACCGGTTCGTCGACCCGATGATCATGATCAGTGACCGGCCAGCCGAGGCCGACGACCGTGCCGTGCCGGGCCACTGGGAGGGCGACCTGATCATGGGTGAAGGCAACAAGTCCGCGATCGCCACGCTCGTCGAACGCTCATGCGCCACACCGTGTGCGACCGGCACTTCACCCCGCGCCTGGAGTGCCTCTCGTGCGATCGTCCCGTCGGCGCCCGCGACGTGGTCGCCGAGATGGGACCGAGCGGCGGGTGGACCCGCAGCGTGCCCGCAGCCTCGAGCCGACGGCGATCGAGCGGCGCCGCGCGTCCGCCGCGGGTGCTGCCGCAGACGATGGACCTCATCGGCAACCGGTGGTCGGCCGCGATGCTCGGTTCCGCGCTGTTCGGCGCGCACCGCTACAGCGAGTTCGCCGAGCGGATACAGTCGTCTCCCACGATCGTGGCGGACCGACTGCGCACCTTCACCGAACTCGGCGTTCTGCGTGAATCGCCCAGCACAGAACGTGCCGACCGGGTGACCTATCACCTGACCGAGAAGGGTCGGGCGTTCTTCCCGGTCGTGGTGTCCATGATCGCGTGGGGCCAGCGGTGGTTCCCTGCCCCCGAGGGCGATGCGATCACGTTCACGCACACCACATGTGGTGACCGGTTCAGTCCGGGGTTCGCCTGCAGCGAGTGCGGCAAGGTGCTGGAATCGCGGGAGGTGACGGTGGAGTCTCGAACCAATGATGTCCGCCGTGAAGATCTGCGAAACGCCTATTGACCTTGTCGCCACGAAGAAGCAGCATGGCCCCGAACCTGGCTCAATCCAACGGAAGATGCGGCGTCGTTCCGCGGGAGCGAGAGGTCGCTGTCGAATTAGTGACCGTGCTGGAGTGCTGTCAGCCGAAGCTGGATCGGTGGCATGAGGTCCGCGATGCCGGCAATGTATCCGGGGAGGATCATTTGACGCGATCGTGATCCGTGGAGGCGGTCGAACAGGAGTCCTTCGAGCAGACTCACGAAATCGCGCCACGCAGAGTCGGCAAGACCCATTGTGGGCACGCCACCATCGGACAGGTCCAAGCCGACCTAAAGAATTCGGCCCTCGCGCACCTCACCTCTGGCAGGTTCTCCGCCAACCGGGCGTGGCTGGTTCTTGCGGCCATGACATTCAACCTCACTCGCGCCGCCACCATCGCAGGCCACCACTGCGACGATTCGATAAACTCTGATCACGATGCACGCCCGGATGGGACTGCTGCACGATCAGGTGAACCGTCTCGGGTTTGATGCCGCCCCTATGCTGGCGACAACTCCGGTTGGAGGGTCGATGGCTGAGCGTAGTAGATCGCCTCGAACTCGTCGGGTGTGATGTAGCCGAGGGTGCTGTGCAGTCGGCGGGTGTTGAACCAGTCGACCCACCCCATCGTGGCGAGTTCGATGTCGTCGATCGTCTTGATCGGCCCTGTCAGGAACGGGCTGCGTTTGGAGACGGCCTCGGTCTTGAACAGGCCGATCGTCGACTCCGCCAATGCATTGTCGTATACGTCTCCAGCACTGCCGATTGACGCCACAATCCCCTCCAGCACAAGGGTTTCCGCGAGGGCGATAGACGTGTATTGACTGCCGGCATCGCGGGGGCACCCCCTGCACGAAGTGCTTGGGGGCGGGTGAATCAAACCGTCGGCCACGGCATGGCCACCGTGGTCCCGGCGCCACAACGCCATCTTCAACGCCGTCGTGACCATGGCCGTGTCCTTCACACTCGAGGCGTGCCAACCGACGATCGCCCGGGAGAAGCAGTCGATCACGAACGCCACGTAGACGAACCCCGCCCAGGTCCGGCAGTAGGTGAAGTCGGTGACCCATTTCCGGTTCGGAGCCTCGGCGGTGAAGTCCCGATCGAGCAGGTCCGGGGCTCGCCGACTGGCCTTGCCACCTGGGATCGTGGTCCGATGCCGACGGCCGCGGACGATGCCGGACAGGCCCTCGTCCGTCATGAGTCGGTCGACGGTGCAGGCGGCGACCTGATGGCCATTACGTCGCAGGTGGGCGGTCATCTTGCGGCGCCCGTAGAGCCCTTCGGCTGTGTCGACAGTGCCGAGTAGCGCGTTCGTGAGGTAGGCGTCCGTCACGACCCGCGCCGACGGTGGTGTGGTTTTCCAGTTCCGGTACGTGCGCGGGGCGACCTGCACTCCTTGCGCGGTGAGCACTCGGCAGATCGACTCGACCCTGTAATTCTGTGCACGCATTTCGTCGATGAACTGGCAGATCAACGGCGGCGAGGGTCGAGTTCCCTCGCGAAGAAAATCGAAGCCGATTTCAGGATCTCGTTGGCCTCCTTGAGATCTCGAACCTCGCGCTCGAGTTCCTTGATCCGCTTCTGCTCCGCGGAGGTGGCTCCCGGCAGCTGAGCACTGTCGACCTGGGCCTGCTTGGTCCAGTTTCGAAGAGACTCCGGGCCGATGCCAAGCTTCGGGCCGATGGCCTGGCAGGCGGCGTGGAGGGACCGATACTCGTCGAGGTGGTCGAGGACCATCTTCACCGCACGCTCACGCTGCTCGGCCGGGTAACGCTTGGGCATGATCTGCATCCTTCACAAGAAAGGAAGCGGCATCAAACCCGAGACGGTTCATCCAGACATCGTTCGCGTACCAGCGCTCCCGCGTGCGATCGAGCCACGCCAGCGAACCCCGCTTGTACGGCGGCGCGAGATCCGCGCCACTACCGCGGTGCGCATCGCACAGACCCACCACAGACCCTCCAAAAGCGCTGAACGCCTCGATATACGAGGAAGAGTCACCACGAAGCTCCTTCACTGGCAAAAGTAGCCGACCGAGCACACAGTGCACCCGAGACGCCAGTGAGCCCCGCCGCTGTGCAACGAAGCCCGACCGGAGGCTGCGGTCGTCGTCAGGGCGGCGGCCACGGCGGGACTGTCTGATTAACGGTTGATCCGGTATCTGGCCGACACGCCAAGCGCAGCTTGGCGGGGAGGCAAAATCATGACGGAAACACTCGATCCCATGGATCAGTCGAAGATCGATCACCAGAAGTTGGCGCAGCAACTGCTGGCGCAGGCCAAGGCCGATGGTGTCGAGCTGGTTGGCCCGAACGGGCTGCTCAACCAGTTGACGGCAAATGTCCTCGAAACGGCGCTCGAAGCGGAGATGGACGAGCACCTCGGATACGAGAAACACCAGGTCGAAGGCCGCGACGGAGGTAACTCACGTAACGGCGGCCGGACGAAGGCGGTCCTGACTTCAGATCGGGCCGGTGCAGATCCAGGTGCCGCGGGACACCGACTCGTCGTTCGATCCGCAGATCGTCAAGAAACGCCAGCGACGGCTGACCGGGGTCGACGAGATCATTCTGTCGCTGTCGGCGAAAGGTCTGACCGCCGGGGAGATCTCCGCCCACTTCGACGACGTCTACGGAGCGTCGGTGTCGAAGGACACGATCAGCAAGATTCCCCCGAGCACTTCGTGCAGGGAGGTGCCCCCTCCGCCAAGGTGCTCGCCGAGATGGCGGAATGGGCCGGGCGGCCACTGGATTCGGTGTATCCGGCGGAAGTTCATCGATGCCATCCACGTCAAGATCCGCGACGGGCAGGTCACCAACCGGCCCGTCTACGTGGCCATCGGCGTCACCGTCGACGGGCACCGCGACATCCTCGGATTGTGGGCCGGCGACGGCGGCGAGGGAGCCAAATTCTGGCTCGCCGTGCTGACCGAGATCAAGAACGGGACTGCTGCATGGATAGGTGACATCTGATCTGTGGTGCCGGGAGGCACTGCTGGAAGGATGTACCCCGTGCCGAAGCCGTACCCCAAAGAGTTCCGCGACGACGTCGTCCGCGTAGCCCGCAACCGAGAACCGGGTCAGCAGCTCAAGCAGATCGCCGCCGACTTCGGGATCAGCGAGTCCTGCCTGGCGAACTGGATGAAGGCCGCCGACGTCGAAGACGGGATCAAGCCCGGAACCACCGCCAGCGAGAATGCCGAGCTGCGCGAAGCCCGGAAACGGATCCGGCTGCTCGAACAGGAGAACGAGGTCCTGCGTCGGGCGGCGGCCTACCTGTCGCAGGCGAACCTGCCGGGAAAATGATCTTCCCCCGCAAGCGGGAGGTGCCCCCACCGCTCGTCCGTGAACTGGCCGCCGACGGCATCCCCGTCGCGGCGGATGTGCCGGGTCCTGGGGATCGCCCGCCAGCCCTACTACCGGTGGCTCGCCGAGCCGGTGACCGCTGCCGAACTCGACGAGGCGTACCGGGCCAACGCCCTGTTCGACGCCCACCGCGACGACCCCGAATTTGGTTACCGGTTCCTCGTCGACGAGGCCGCCGACGCCGGCCAGACGATGGCGCCGCGCACCGGCTGGCGGATCTGTTCGGAGAACAAGTGGTGGAGCTCGTTCGGCAAGAAACGCGGCACCAAGCACGTCCGTTCCGGCCCGCCGGTCCACGACGATCTCGTCGCCCGGAACTTCACCGCCGATGATCGGAATCTGTTGTGGCTCACAGATATCACCGAGCATCACACCGGTGAGGGCAGGCTCTACCTGTGCGCGATCAAGGACGTGTACTCGAACCGGATCGTCGGCTATTCGATCGACTCGAGGATGAAGGCACGTCTCGCTGTCGACGCTCTCCATTCCGCCGTCGCCCGCCGGTCGGCGGCAGGGGATCTGGTGGCCGGATGCGTGGTTCACAGCGATCGCGGATCGCAGTTCCGTTCACGGAAATTCGTCCACGCCCTCGGCCGGCACGCGATGGTCGGATCGATGGGCAGGGTCGGCGCCTGCGGCGACAACGCCGCGATGGAATCGTTCTTCGCCCTGCTGCAGAAGAACGTCCCAGGCCGCCAGCCATGGGCGACCCGTAACGACCTTCGGATCGCGATCGTCACCTGGATCGAACGGACCTACCACCGCCGCCGACGCCAAGCCAGGCTCGGCAAATTGACCCCCGTCGAATACGAGACCATCATGACCACACCAGCCACTCAGGCTGCGTGACCGAACCTGTCACCCGATCTTGCAGCAGTCCCAACCGCGGCACCGGCGATGTCTGCATCGTGGTGTGTGACGGACTCAAGGGCCTGCCCGAGGCCATCACCACCGTCTGGGACCGGGCGATCGTCCAGACCTGCGTGATCCACTTGCTGCGCAACACCTTCCGCTACGCGTCACGCAAGCATTGGGATGAGATGAGCCGGGATCTACGGCCGATCTACACCGCGGTCAACGAGGCCGCGGCCAGCGAGCGGTTCGACGAGTTCGCCGCCAAATGGGGCCCACGATATCCGGCGATCATCCGACTGTGGCGCAGCGCCTGGAGCGAATTCGTTCCCTTCCTCGACTACGACCCGGAGATCAGACGCGTCATCTGCAGCACCAACGCCATCGAGTCGATCAACGCGAGGTACCGGCGCGCGATCCGCGCCCGCGGGCACTTCCCGACCGACCAGGCCGCCCTCAAATGCCTGTATTTGGCGACCCGGGCACTGGACCCGACAGGGACGGGAAGAGCACGATGGGCGATGAGGTGGAAGCCGGCACTGAACGCGTTCGCCATCACGTTCGAGGGCCGGATCACCCCGAGTGAGAACTAAACCGATGCGCCAGAACCGGATCCACCGGAAATCTGACACTCCCACAGGAACGGCACGAAGAACACCCACGAATCCGTCAGGGCCACATCCATCCCAGTTCCGGGCTCCCGTTATCGAGAGACGCCGCGGGACTTCGTGAAGGTGTAGTCGGAGGACTTGATTCGGAGTGTCTTCTTCCAGAAGTCGACGGTGGATGACGGCCACAGCAGGGTGTTCTCACCCGTTCGGGGATCCAGGTACCAGCTCGTGCAGCCGCCGGCGTTCCACACGGTGTGCGACATCTGGGCGTTCAACCATGCACGGAACCGTTCTTGGGCCTGTGCAGTGACCTCGATCGGCCCGCGTCGCCGGGCTTCTTTGATGGCGGCGATCGTGTACCGGACCTGTCGCTCGATCATGAAAACTTGGGAGTTGTGCCCGAGGCCGGTGTTGGGTCCACAGAGAATGAAGAAGTTGGGAAACCCGTTCACGGTTGTGCCGAGGTAGGCGTTCATGCCGTTGGCCCACGCTTTGTCGAGCAGCATGCCGGTGCGGCCGATGATGTCGACCTCGGCGAGAGCATTTTGGGCGTCGAACCCGGTGCCGAAGATGATGCAGTCGGCATCGATGACCTCACCCGTGTCGGTGATCACCGAAGTTGCGGTGATCTCCCGGATGCCTTCGGTGACAAGGTTGACGTGCGGCTTCATCAGGGCTGGGTAGTAGTCGCTGGAGATCAGCAGGCGCTTGCAGCCCAGGGTGTAGTCGGGGGTTAGTTTCGCACGTAGCTCGGGGTCGGGAACCTGGCGCTCAAGGTGCTTTCGTGCATAAGCGACGGTCTTGTCGTTGTCGCTCGCGACGTTGGTGAAACCTTCGGCTCGTTCCTCGTGCTGCCAGTACAACCTTGCGCGCCGGTACCACTTCAGGAAGGGAAAGCGGCGGAGCTTGCGCTTCTCGTCCTCGTCGAAGGGGCGGTCAGCCTTGGGCATGATCCAGGGGGCAGAGCGCTGGAAGATGGTCATGGAAGCGACCTGGTCGGCTATGGCTGGCACGAACTGGATGGCGCTCGCTCCGGTGCCGATGACCGCGATGCGTTTGCCGGTCAGGTCGTAGTCGTGGTTCCACTGTGCCGAATGGAAGGCGGTGCCGGCGAAGTTCTCAAGACCGGGGATGGCCAGCGACTTGGGGCGGTGCAGAAGTCCGACGGCAGAGACGAGATGGGTGTACTCGTATCGTTCGCCGTTAGCAGTTGTCACGGTCCATGTCTGTCGCCGTTCGTCCCATTCGGCAGCGGATACCCGTCGACCGAATCGGATCCTTCCGGTGAGACCGCGACGGTGGGCGAAGGTCTCCAGGTACTCGAGGATCTCTGGCTGGGGAGCGAACAGGTGGGACCAGTTGGGGTTCTGGTCGAAGGAGTAAGAGTACAGCGGCGAGGGGATGTCGCAAGCGCAGCCGGGGTAGGTGTTGTCGCGCCAGGTGCCGCCTACGCGGTCGGCGTGCTCCAGGATCAGCCAGTCGGAGATTCCGGCGTCCTCGAGCTTCGCGGCGATGGCGAGCCCGCTGAAGCCTGACCCGATGATGAGGACCGATCCTGTGGCGGCGGCCTCAGGAGCTGGCGCTGCGCTGGACGGCGCGGAGTGGGTATTCATGAAGGCTCCTCATAGCGTGTCGATCAATCGATCGACACGCTACGGCGTCGGACCGGCTTCCCGCAACTGCCCTTGTGCGATGGGGCTGCATCGCTGTAGTCCTCTGCAGCGATCGATCGATCGACACAATGCATAGAGACGCGACCAAGGAGTTGTAGACGACGAGGGTCCCGGGAAACCCGGTCAACCCACGCGATGTGGAGCAGTCCTCCGGGACGCGCTCTTGTCCGCGATGCTTGCGGTGACGGTCGCTGCTCACGGGCCACACCCCGCAATCCTCGACGCCGGCGTCTCGTTCACCTATAACCAGTTCGATCAACGAGTGCGCGACACGACCTTCGCTCTCCAGGGCGTGAAGGCGGGGGCCGGGTTGCTATCGTGCTGCCGAACTGCGGGGAGTATGCGGTCACCTACTTCGCCCTTAAGGTCGAGAGCGCCATCGCCGTGCACCCAGACGTCGCGATGGTTGCGGTATTCGGTCACCCTGACGACTTGTTCGGCGAGCGCGTCTTCGTAGCGCTGGTTCCTGAGCCGGGCTCGCAGCCCACTGAGGGATCGCTGAGCACCTGGGCCGCGCAGCGTCTGGCCGACTACAAGGTGCCAGTGGAATGGCAGTTCCTCGACGAGATGCCGTTGAACGCCAGCGGCAAGATCTTGAAGCGTCAGCTGCGCCAGACAACGCCCACAGTGGCACCATGATCAGGCACGCATCGGGGCGCTCTGAGGTAAATGCGGGCCTATGGACACGGCCTCGAAGAGGATCACACCGCGATGCCTGTCGCCGGCCACGTTCCACGCGTCCTTGGCGTGTGGGACGAATCCCTCTACCGGTCCGCGCCCAACAACCGTAGGACGAGCCAGACGTAGCTTTCGACGAGCGCGTCCCTGGTCAGCGTGCCCCGCGGGGTGAACCACTCGCGGACGCCGTTCAGCATGTCGAGCACGGCCATGGTGGCGACGGCGACGTCAGGGACGTCGAACTCCCCAGAGTTGACGCCTTCCTTGATCGTGTCCCGTACCGCGTCGTGGTAAGCGGACTGGAGACGGATGCCTTCCCGCTGCTGATCCGCGTCCAGGGCACTACGAATGGGGTTGCCGACGAGAAGCTCCGGGCGCCGGTCATCACTGAACTCGATGTGCTTACGCACGGTCCGCCGGATCCGCTCGGTCGGCGCTAGCTTCTTGTCGCGCAGGATCTCGTCCGTCGCCGCCACGAAGTCCGTCATGAACTGCGTGACGATTGCGTGCAGAACCTCTTGCTTGTTCTTGAAATGGTGGTACAGCGTCGAGGATGAGATATCGACCGCTTCTGCGATGTCGCGGATGGAGGTGGCGGCATATCCGCGCTCGTAGAAGAGCTTCGCGGATGCGGCCATGATCTGACCTCGCAGCACCGGCCCTTCGTCCAGGGAACGCTTGCGAGCCACCCGAACCCCTTTCCTGACGTCACGATCGCCTGCCGATTGCTGGCGGCAATGTTGGGAAGATTATCCCGCGGCGCCGTCAGCGCCGATCGGTCGCCTGGCGGCTCTGGTCGCGCGGCACGCGGACAGTCCCGGATCGGCCTGCATCCCCAGATGTGAAGACCGAGCCGGATTCATGGCCGGCCCGTCCTCAACGGTCTATGAGAGTACCGCCTAACCGCCAAGTCCGGCCTCCGGTAGGTCTCGGGGAAGCAGTAGCGCAGAGACGAGTGCGATCGCTGCCATCGCCGCTAGGTAGAGCGAAACGGAGACCGTGGTTCCTGTCCGCGCCAGCAGGGCCGTGGTGATGAAAGGAGTGCTGCCACTGATCAGAATCGAGGCGCTCTGGTAGAGCAGAGTCATTCCGGAAGAGCGGACATGCGCCGGGAAGAGCTCGGTGATGTAGGCCGCGGCTGAGCCGTAGGCCACAAAGGTGGCGATACCCACCAGCACCATGTCCCCCGTGTTGATGATCCAGAAGACCGGGAACGCCCAGGCCTGCATCAGCACGTTGCCCAGAATGGCGAGTGGTCGTCGGCCGTAGCGGTCCGAAGCCACCGTGCTGAGGTACATCGTTGCCATCCTCAGTGTCGTCGCGAGCAGAACCGTCAGTGGTACGCGTTACGTGGGAGGCCGAGCACGGTGGTGCCGTAGGAAAGGATGCCTGCCATCACGGTGTAGGAAACCGCGTTGATCGAGAACGGCAAGGACGACTCCGCCGAGCGGGTGGGCGATGAAGCCCGCCAGACGGTGGCAAAGGACAGCAGGACCTGCTTTGACGGACGCGGCGGGACAGAACACGGGTCCGAAGACGAGCGCTGCGGCGGTGCCCTAGAGAAGGAGTCATACCACTCCAAGGCACTGCTCAGCAGGCCGGCGGCCATGAGCTTGTGCGGCAGATGGGTTGATGCGTTGTGAGGTACGGCGGGCATGGGGACTCCGTACACACGGGTCAGCGGGCGTGTGTCGATTGATGATCGACATCAGCGTGACGCGAACAGCATGTGGCGCGCATCACTTCGTCAAGCGCCCCACTCGGCAATCCCAGACCTCAACCCACGTCGTGGCGGCGGTCACATTTTCTTCTTGACGCGACTCCGGGGGGGTGGTTTGATGTGATGTCGATCAACTGATCGACACGCTGGATCTTAGGTCCGGCCGACAATGCGGAGGTCTGAGTCGTCTTGCTGAACAACATTTCCGAGCGCACCTGGTCCCCTCTGCCTCGTCCCGGCACACGGGTTCTGCTCACTGGCGCTGCTGGGGGGCTTGGCCAGGCTCTGAGCGCCGCGCTGATCGAGGTTGGAGCTCACGTCGTCGGCGTCGACCGCGTGTCTGAGACGACAGCGGAGGGTCAGGTCATCATCGAGGCCGATCTGACTAAAGGCGATGAGGTCGGCAAGGCGGTCGCTGATGCCGCCGAACGATTGGGCGGCATTGACGCGTTTGTCGGCGCTGCCGGGGTAGTGGACACGATTCACCGAGCGGCGGCTTTCCCCGGGGAAGCGTTCCAGGCCGACGTCGAGGTGAACCTCACCGGCCAGTTCCGAGTGGCTCAGGCGGCCTACCCCTACCTGCGCGAGGCCGAGAACGCAGCCATTGCCTTCGTTACCTCCCAGGCGGGCCTCGATGGCTTGCCCGGGCAGGCGTCGTACGCCGCGGCCAAGGCCGGCCTGGTCGGCCTGACGGCCACACTGGCGACCGAGTGGGTCAGCGATGGCATCCGCGTCAACGCCGTCGCGCCCGGCCTATTCGACACCCCGAAAGTGCTCGCCATGCCGGCCACCGCGCGTGAGCGGATGCTCTCCGGCGTTCCCATGCACCGCACCGGAACTCTCGACGAGGTGGTCGGTCCAATCCTCTTCCTGCTCTCCCCCGCCGCGGGATACGTCACGGGCCGCACGCTTCGCCTCGACGGTGGAGCGGGGCTCGCCCTGACCGGACTCTTCCGCTGAGCGCCATCTGCATCTTTGTACGACCGAGCACAACCCTCAGCAAGGAGCATTCCTCCCATGTACTACATCGGCTTTGGTATCGGGCCACGCGGCGGTTGGTCGCCACCGCGGGACACGGCGACGCGTTGGCGTTGATGCGTGGCCAGGGGCGTGCCGCCGGTCGATCCATCGAGGAGGTCTTCTCGGTACATGGCGCGTCTGCCCGAGCCGATCACCGTGCGAGGAGCCGTGCTCGAAGTTCACGAGCGGCGACCGGCGCCCTTGCCGAATGGCTCGCCATCACGCACGCCGACGGACGGCATCGCAGTGCACTGCGTGTGTCCCCAGACGGTCCGCACCCAGATGACCCAAGACGCCGAAGACACCCTTGCCATTGCAGGGCAGCCCTTGGAGCCCAGCGATGTCGCCAGCGCTCACGCGTCGCCGACCACGACAGGTGGCTCGCCGCGATGACCAGGCTATGCCGCCGGCTGCCAAGCCTCCGATCCGACCACAAGACGATGCAGGAGAACCCATGATCGACCCGGCCATGTCCTACGAGCCACTGACACCGCTGTCCTACCTCCAGCGCGCCAAGGACAGCCACGGCAACCGGATCGCCGTCATCGACGGCGACCAGCGATGGACCTACGACGACCTCTACGAGCGAGCCGGCCGGTTAGCGGGCGGCCTTGCACCGCTGGCAGAGGGCCGCCCGATCGCGGTGATCGCTCCCAACACGCACGTGCTGCTGGAGGCCCACTACGGCGTGCCGTGGGCGGGGATCCCGCTCGTGGCGATCAACACCCGGCTCTCGGCGCGTGAGGTGCAGACCATCGTCGAGCACTCAGAAGCGTCGGTGTTGATCTACGACCCCACCTTCACCGACCTCGCTGCCACGGTGTCCGCGGCCGTTCCGGGACTGCGACTCGTGGAGGCGGGCGAGCAGTACGAGGCGCTCATCACCGGCTCCGATCCGCTCCGCACTCCTGTGCACGACGAGCGCAGCATCATCTCGATCAACTACACCTCGGGCACCACCGGTCGCCCCAAGGGCGTCATGTACCACCACCGAGGCGCGTTCTTGCAGGCCGTCTCGATGGTGGGTCACATGGGAATGAACACGTCGTCGACCTACCTGTGGACACTGCCGATGTTCCACTGCAACGGATGGACCTTTCCCTGGGCTGTCACCGCTGCCGCAGCCACCCATGTGTGTCTCCCGAAGGTCGATCCGGGCGAGATCTGGCGGCTGCTTCGCGACGAGGGGGTGACCCACTTGTGCGGAGCCCCGACGGTGCTGTCGATGATCGCGTACGCCGACGACGCTGTCGCCCTCGACCGCTCAGTCAAGATGGCCACCGGAGGGGCCCCGCCCTCGCCCGCGATCTTGCGAGAGATGAGCCGACTTGGTTTCGACGTCACCCACCTCTACGGGCTGACCGAGACCTACGGACCCGCCATGATCTGCGACTGGCGCCCCGAATGGAACGCCCTTAGCGTCGAAGAACAGGCCCGCCTCAAGGCACGCCAGGGCGTCGCCAACATGATTGCCTGCACCGCCCGCGTCATCTCTCCCAACGGCCAGGACGTGCCACGCGACGGCGTGACCATCGGCGAGATCGCGCTGCGTGGCAACAACCTCATGCTCGGCTACCTCAAAGACGAGCAGGCCACCGAGGAGGCCTGTCGCGACGGCTGGTTCCTCACCGGGGACCTGGGCGTCATGCACCCTGACGGCTACGTCGAGCTGCGCGATCGCAGCAAGGACGTCATCATCTCCGGCGGCGAGAACATCGCCTCCGTAGAGGTCGAGCAAGTCATCGCCGACCACCCCGCAGTCCTGGAGGTCGCGGTAATCGCCACTCCTGACGAAACGTGGGGCGAGGTGCCCGCGGCGTTCGTAACCCTCAAACCCGGGCAGTCCGCGACCGAGGACGAGATCGCCCAGTGGGTCAAGGACCGGCTCGCGCGCTACAAGGCACCCAAGCTCGTCGTCTTCACCGACCTTCCCAAGACCTCGACCGGCAAGATCCAGAAATACGTCCTGCGGGACCAGGCCTGGGCCGGCCGCGAGCGCCGGATCCAATGAACGAGATCGTCCACGGCCACACCGATCCGGCCTTCGAGCCACTGCGAGACCTCCTCAGCCAACAACTCGCCGCCGGAGAAGAGATCGGCGTCAGTATCCACGTGCGGCATGCCGGACGGGTTCTGGCCGACCTGTGGGCAGGCCGCGTCGGAGCGCCCGCGGCCGCCGATGCTTGGGAGCGCGACACACTCGTCAACATTTGGTCGATCACGAAGGTCGTCTCCACGCTGGCGGCGCTCCACGCAGTGGATCGCGGGCTGCTCGACCTGGACGACCCGGTGGCGAACTCGTGGCCCGAGTTCGCAGCGGGCGGCAAAGCCTCGGTCACCCTCGCCCAGCTCCTCTCCCACACCAGCGGTGTCTGCGCCTGGGACCCTCCCTTCACCCTCGACAACCTCTACGACCACCGCTACGCCGCATCCCGCCTCGCGAGCCAGGAAACGTGGTGGACCCCGGGTACTGCGTCCGGGTACGGCGCCACCTCATTCGGAACACCCCTGTCCGAGCTCCTGCGTCGTGCAGCGGGCATGCCGCTGCGCGACTACGTCACCACCTACGTCGCACAGCCACTCGGTGCCGGCATCCACATCGGGCTCCCGAAAGCCTTGCGTTCGCGGGCGGCCACCCTGATCCCACCGACCGCATCACCACCACCATTTGCGCACGACCGACCACCGCTGTTCAAACAGACGTTCACTGCTCCCCGCGTGAGTGCCGAAACCACACTCACCGATGCCTGGCGCGACGCCGACATCGGCGCCGCGAACGGCCACGGCAACGCGCGCTCGGTGGCCCTCGTAGGAGAAGCCTTCCTCGATGACCGCCTCGTGCGGCCCGCCGTACGAACACGCGTGTTCGAGGCACACTCCGACGGCCCCGACCTCGTGCTCGGGCTGCCGCTGCAGTGGGGACTCGGACTCGCGCTCGCCACCAAGGCAAGCTTCGACTACCTCCCAGAAGGAGCCGGCGTCTGGGGCGGCTGGGGCGGCTCGATGCTCGTCATCGACCCTGCCAACCACCTGGTCGTGGCCTACGTAATGAACAAGATGGCGCCCGACCTGGTCGGCTCAGAGAGGGCACGCCTCTTCCTATCCCAGATCTACACGCTCCTGTGAGCACCCACTCTCGGGGTACTCGCCGGATGCGCTAATCCGTCCGCTTCTTGAATGGTCACCCGACCCGATCCCACCCCTGCAAAGTGAAAGGCTCTAACGATGTTGACGATTCCCGCCTATGTCAACCGCAACGTTGAGAAGTTCGGCGACCTTCCGGCGCTGTCATTCGAAGGGGTGACCCTGACCTGGCGACAAGCCCAGCTGAGGATCGCGCAGATCTCACAAGGCCTCACCGACCTGGGCGTCGGCCCCGGCGACTGCGTGGCGCTGATGATGTCCAACCGTCCGGAGCAATGGCTGGCCGACCAGGCCGCTGTCCACCTCGGGGCTGTTCCAACCACCATCTACGGCACGATGCCGACGTCCCAGATCGCCTTCGTCGCCCAGCACGCCAAGGTCGTGGTGGCCGTGCTGGAGGGCCAGGAGCAGGTCGATCGCTGGCTGCCGCTGCTCGACCAACTCCCGGGGCTTCGCCACATCGTGGTCCTCGACGAAGGCGCGGCGGCCGCAGAGGAAACGCGCTTCCGGACCTGGGATTCACTCGTGGTCGAGGACGTCGATCTGGAGGCCTTCGAGTCGAAGTGGCGCGCTGCAACCTCCGAGGATCCGGCGACCTTGATCTACACCTCAGGGACCACCGGTGTTCCCAAGGGCGTCATCCTGACCCATCGCAATGTGATCTCCAACGTCGAGAGCCTCGATGAGGCAACAGGGATTCCGCAGCACGCCAGCAACATCTGCTACCTCCCCCTCGCGCACATCGCCGAGCGGATCATCTCGATCTACACGCCGATCGTCAAGGCGGGACACGTCACCTTCTGCCCGAACCTGGACGACCTGATCCCGCATCTTCGCCAGGTGCATCCGACGCTGTTTTTTGGGGTACCTCGCGTTTGGGAGAAGATTGCCGCCGGCTTGCGGTCGAACCCGAATGGCACACTCGCCGATGTCGGACTCGACCGCGTCACGTGGGCCTGCAGTGCCGGAGCCCCGCTGGTCGCCGATGTTCAGCAGTACTTCAAGGATTCCGGCATATCCATTATCGAGGGCTGGGGAATGACGGAGACGACCGGGATTGCCACGACGACTCCGGCCGATGAACTGCGCATCGGTTCGGTCGGCAAGGTGATCTCGGGCAACGAGATGCGCATGCTTGAGGACGGCGAGGTCCTGATTAGGGGACCGATCGTCTGCGCCGGATACCTGCAGGATGACGGCACAGTTTCACCGGCGTCCGATGAGGACGGCTGGATGCACACCGGTGACATCGGCCGGTGTGACGAAGAGGGGTTCCTCTACATCATCGACCGCAAGAAGGAGCTGATCATCACCTCCGGCGGGAAGAACATCGCTCCGGTCGCGATCGAAGCGTTGTTGACGCGGCACCCGTTGGTCGGTCAGGCGTTGGCCTACGGAGATCGGGAACGCTACATCGTCGCCCTCCTAGTGCTCGATCCCGAGTACGCGCAGAAGTGGGCCGAGGCGTCGGGCATCGAGTTCAGCTCCTTCACCGAACTGAGTCAGGATCCCCGCGTGATCCAGGAAATTCAGGGAGCCGTCGACGCTGCGAACGAGGAATTGGCGCGTGTCGAACAGGTCAAGCGGTTCCATGTACTCCCGTCGGAGTGGACCGTCGGCAGCGGGGAACTCACTCCCAGCCTGAAGCTGAAGCGCCGTACGGTCCAGTCTAAGTTCGCGGACGTGATCAAGTCGCTGTATAGCGACCTCTAGCCTGTCGGCGGGCTTAGCGCCCTCGCCTCATTTCCACGATCTCGCGGAGTGCCACCCAACTCGGCCACGGCGCTGGACCGCTCGCCCGGTCCAGCACCGTGGTGACCGTCCGCCGGAAAGCATGCGGCATGACCCTCTCGATCCCAGCCTCCGAGAGCACAGCCCGAAGCCGACTTCGAATGTTTTGGTCGTGAGCTGCGCGCCAATGCGAGTGAAGAAGACCCGATGCTCCGGCTACGAGAGAGTCGACGGCTACGAGCCGCTGTCGAAGGGACTTCGGCTACGAAACCAGGCACCGACACCACGCGCGTCGACTTCTGTGTCTTCGGGTGAGGCTGCCGAGGGGCCGGCTTCCCTGCCCGCGAGACGATCGCCCCGCAGATGCGCACCCTGGCAGGCGAGACCGTGACGTCGACATCACACCGTCGGATCGCCAGAACCTCACCAATCCGAGCGGACGTACCGAGCATGACCTCGATTGATGTGCTCCAACTGGCCGGCGGGCCCACGTCGCCAACTCCGAACCGTCAGGACCTGCGCCAAGGTCAGCGCCATCTCTCTGCGACGGCGGCTTGTGCAGTAGCACCGTTTTCGCGAACCGGACCCTCCCGCAGCGCGTCGTATCTGACAGCTAATCCGAGAGCGAGGCTGGACTGTTCGTGCCTGCTTCGCCGTGCTGTAGCTCTTGGACGAAGCGAGCCGCTTGACGAACTGGTCAACCTTGCGAACCGAGATCTCATGCAGACGTGACGACCGATGCGGACGGCCACCGGACCTCGGCCAGCTTGCCACTCGTAGATCTTCTCGATTGGCACACCGACGTACTCGGCAAGCTCGGTGATCGTGACGAGCGGGTTGAGCACGCTTCAGGGGATTGACGACTGTCTTCATACTCACAAGGTTGCCGCCGTGATCGGACTCTTCGGTGACTTTCGGTGCTGCTAGGACGGCGTCGGACAGAGGTCCGCCTTGAGCTCCGCGAACCGGCTCAGCGTGGAGGGTTTGTGGTCGAGGGATCTATTCTCAAATGCTTTCAGGCCCGGGATTCGCGTTGAATCCCGGGCCTGATTACGACTCGGTCGTCGAGCCCGGTCGGCCGCGTACGTGTTATCCACGAATGCTCGCCTGCCTCGCCCATCACTCCTGAGACGACCGCGACTCGGGCGCTTCCGCTAGCCCGAGACTTCCTCCGAAGCTCCAGATCGTGTCCAACAGAGTCTTCCGGCTGGGGACGACCTCCCGGCTCAACGCTTCGGCCATCAGCTCGCGGAAGGCACCCATGAAGGCGGCTGCCACCAGGCGGGCATCGATGGACGTCGGGACCTGACCGATGCGCTGGCCATA
The DNA here is from genome assembly GCF_050433545.1 of Rhodococcus sp. BE178. Lineage (NCBI taxonomy): Bacteria > Bacillati > Actinomycetota > Actinomycetes > Mycobacteriales > Nocardiaceae > Rhodococcus > Rhodococcus sp. BE178. The sequence goes on from NZ_JBNPXA010000002.1 coordinate 121,648, forward strand.
CGCAACATTGCGTGCCGCCAGATCGATGTGCTCGGCGAGGCGCTCGGCATCCGCTGCGGCAGCTGCGGGTTCCCGCAGCTGCCGCCCCACGATGATTTGAGCCATCGGCTCCTCGCAGAGGAAATCGATCTCCCGGGCGAGACGCATCCGCTCACGAGTCGCCCAGTCTGCCTCCGGCGCCATGTGGGCCGACAGCACCGCATCGTTGTACGAGTCGTAAAAGTCGTGGACGACCGCCGACACGAGCCCGTCCTTGGCGCCAAAGTAGCGGTACAGCAGTCCCGGGGAGACCTCGGCAGCTTCGGCGACCGCAGCGACCTCCAACGTCCCGCCCCCGTGCAACAACTCCGCACGAGCTGTGTCGATCAAGTGCTGCCGAGTGGCTCGCCCGCGCGCCGTCAGCGATCTAGGGGACGATGACATGGTTCGGGTTCGGCTGCTCATCCAGCGGAGCAGACTTGTAGTCGCCGAACGGTCCGTCGCGACGCGCCACGACCGCGGCGACGCCCTCCTTCTCGGCGATGTCGATGAACTCTCGCGCGTCCGATGTGTTGCGCATCAGACCGTCGAGGATCGGCCCCAGGGTCTGCGTGCTCGCCAAACCCATATTCTCGTAGGCTTGGTTAACGATCAGCTTCATTGCCGACAACTGGGACACCGGTATCGCGGCGAGCTTCTCTGCTGTGCGCGCGACTTCGGCCTCGAGGTCCTCGAACGGGACGGACTTGTTGATCAATCCGATCTCGGCCGCTTCCTTGCCCGAGACCGGCTTCCCGAGCAATGAGTACTCCTTGGCCTTGGCCAGTCCGAGGCGGTAGATCCACATCCCGGACAGGTGGCAGCCCCACATGCGCGAGTACGGCGTACCGATCCGCGCGTCTTCTGAGGCGATGACAATATCCGCGCACAGAGCCGTCTCGCTGGCGCCGCCGACGCACCATCCGTGAACCTGGGCGATGACCGGCTTGGGGCAACGCCACATGCTCATGAACTTCTGCGTGGGCGACTCCGTCGGCGCGGTCGCGAACACGAAGTCTTTGCCCGCATCCCACTGCCCGTTGGTGTTGATCTGATCGTCCCAGTGATGAAATCCGCCGCTGAAGTCGTAGCCGGCACTGAAAGATCGGCCGGATCCACGAAGCACGATGACCTTCACCTGTGGATCTTGTGTTGCTTTGGTGATAGCCGCTTGGAACTCGTCGGGCATCGGCGGAACGATCGTGTTTAGCGCTTCGGGGCGATTCAACGTAATCGTCGCCACATGATCCGAAACGGAGTAGAGCAAAGTCTGGAACATTCTTCCTCCTCAAGGCCGAACTGCTGAACTGAATTCACTTTAGCCTAGCTGTCAAGGGCCAGTGACCTCGGTCTTTCGTCGGACTGAGTGGCTGGCCTGGACGGTTTCGGATTCGGTGTTCGAGATCACCGAGAGCGGCCGTGGACGACATCGCCATCCGCTCGGACCTAACCCGGGGCGCGGTGTATTCCACTTCCCGGCAAGCGTATTTCCATGTCCGTAACCGGAACACGCGCAGGTAAGGTCGTTTGCCCGGGTTGCGGACTCGGCGAGCGTGGGTACGTTCGGTAGTGGCCGCCAGTTGGGATCGACCACCGATGGTGGTCGGGCGGCAAGGTCGGGGCAACGCCAAACGCTTCGGCGCGGTGGGGTCGTGAGCGATCTGGGCGGTACCCGGCGAGGGGGAAACACTCGCTCGGTGCCGGAAGCCGAAACACGACTCGCCCACCTCGGACGCCCCAACCCCCGACTGAACACCGACCACCGAATCATCTCCCCCGGTCTCCGATCCGCACTGCTGCGGCTCTGGAACCTATGGCCAACCGTGGGCCCGATGGAGATCCGGAGCCGCGAGCAACCAGGGAGCCCCGGCGCTCCGTCTCGGGGCGCTGCGCGCCCCGAGACGGAGCGGGTCGCTGCGCTCCCCGCCAGGGAGCCGCTGCGCGGCTCGATGGTGGTGGCGTCACGCTGCCGTCGATCGCGTCGCTACGCTCCGCTCGAAACCGAAATAACAGTCCCAACCACTGCAGCTCGCCTCGCTGCTCTCAACCCGTCCCGAAATCATGCTCCCACCATGCCCCACGACACCCCCACCCCCCAACGCCAACACCGACACCGGCACCGGCACCGGCACCCGAAACACCGAAACATGCACTCCCCAAAGGAAACACGAGCACAAACCCAACACCACACGCGCAAACACCCCCGAATCCACACCGCACCAAACAAATTCCCCATTATTGTTGTGCCACAACACAATTAAAAAACCGCCCACACGCGGCCCCCGAACCACCCCGCACGCACCAGGCGCCACCCCCGGACCACCCAGCTCGAGCGCACGGGACTGCCCCCGGTTTGGTTGACATCTTGACCTGCCCCAGGGTTTCTTACCCATTTCGGTGTGAAGATCGAGCCCTGCTGAGAGGCTGCGATCCATGCCCCGACCGTATCCGCCGGAGTTCCGCTTCCGGGCCGTCGCACTCGTCCGCGCCGGCAAACCGATCACCACCGCTGCCACGGAGCTCGGCATCAGCGCCGGCGCGTTGCACAACTGGGTCCGCCAAGACCAGATCGACCGCGGCGAGCGCCCCGGGATCGCAACCCACGAGAGCGCGGAGCTGGCGAAAGCCAACAAGCGCATCCGGCAACTCGAGGCCGAGGTCGAGATCCTCCGTAAGGCAGCGAAGCTCCTCGGGGAGGACCGCCCCACCCCAAAAGGGTTCACTCGGTGATCGATTCGCTCGTCGACGCCGTACACCCGGTCAAGGTCTGTTGCCGCCTGCTCGGGGTCAGCAGCCCCGGTTACTACATGTACAAGACCCGCCCGATGTCGGCGACGCGGATGCGCCGTCAGTGGCTCACCGGCTTGATCAAGGAGGTACACGACGCCTCGCGCCAGACCTACGGATCCCGGCGCGTGCACGCCGAACTGACTCGTGGCATGGGCATCGTGGTCATTGTCGGGGCCTGGTGCACCCCAATGCACCTGCTGGGGACCCACCATGTCGGGTCCCCGGCAGGGTCACTCCGGGGTGCCGACAGCGCGAATCGCGCTGATGCGCAACGCAGAGCGTGTTGACACGATCGAGGTGGCTGCGGTCAGGGCCATTGTCAGTGCGGTGATGCCGAGTAGCAGCGGCCAGGGGACAGCAATGACAGCGGTGCCGTATGCGCGGAACGTCGCGATCCACAACCCGACGAGCGCCGTCACCGCGGCGGCTGCTCCGAGGAACAGGCCGATGAGCGTTGCTGAGAGGGCTTCCACGACGACTGCGCCCAGGACTTGGCGGCGCGTCATGCCGGACAGGCGCAGTGTGGCCAGCTCTGACCGCCGCTGTCCGATGGAGATCGCGACGGTACTCAGCACACTGATCAGGGCGTACAGACTGCCGAGTCCAACGATTGCACCCATCACCCCGCGGTTCTCCCGATCCTTCGTCGACGAGTCGTCCTGCGCTGCCGCCGTTGGTGTTTCGATGCGGGTTGCGCCGAGCGCCGCGAGATCGGCACGCACCAGGTTGACATCGGCGTCCGGTTCCAGCTGCACAAGCGCAGTCGTGTACCGCTCGAGCACCTGCGCGGGAAGGATCGCGCGGTCGATGTAGAAGCCATCCGTCCCGGCCAGAGTTTCCGGCATGCGTGCGGCTTCTGTCAGCGGGATGGCGGTGCCATCGACCTGCAGCGTGATCTGCTCGTACTCACCGTTGACCATCAGGCTGTCCAGCCCGTTACCGAACACGATGCTTCCCGAACCGAAGTCGGCGAGATCGCCTGACTCCGGCTGCAAGAGCCGCGTCTGCCGGAAACGGTCCGGGTCGACCGCGACCACCGTTCCCGGGCCGTCCAGGACCACGCCGCCGCGGGTGAGCCTCACCGCGAGCGGGACGACCGTTTCGGGCGCCGCGACGGCGATCCCGGGAATCGTCTCGGCCCTGCCGACGTCGAACGTTGCTCCGGATGCGACGAGATCGGCACGGATCAGGTGGCTGCGCTCGAACTCGGCCGAAGCGGTTTGGGTGTCGAGGATGCCCTGCAGACCCATCACGAGACTCACCAGGACGATCATCGGTGCCACACAGGATGCCGTGCGGCGTACCGCGTCACGCAGGTTCGCCACTGCCACCGCGGTCACCGGACGCCGCCCGGCGAGAGCGGAGACGAGACCCGCGACGGCTGGCACCAGCAACGGAGCGAGACAGCTCATCGCCACGGAAGCAGTGACGACGATGCCCAGTCCGAGCAGCAGCGGGATGAGCATCCCGCCGCTGGTGGCCGAGAAGTACACCTGGACCACTGTGAGCAGGACGGCGATCACTGCGGTCAGCCACCGTCGTACCCCCATCACCCGACGTTCCGTCTCGCCTCGCCGTAGCACCTCAAGGGGGCGGACACGCGTCGCACGCCGCGCGCTCCCCCACGCGCCCAGGACCGTGACACAGACCGCGACGACGAGATCCAAGATCAGAACGGCGGGCTGAACGGGCGACCCAATCTCGGCCGGGAGCACGCCCAGACCGGTGAGGATCGCCCGCTGTATCGGCGTTAATGCAAGGCCCAGGGCCACACCGACGAGTGTTCCCAGCAGCGCGATGAGGGCCGCCTCCCCAAGCAGTACACGCCGAATCTGCCCGGCGGTGACGCCCGCGATCCGTAGCGTCGCGAGGTCACGTCGGCGTTGGTCGACCGCGAAACCAATCGTCGAGGCCACCACGAACACGGTAAGAAGGGCGCCGAGCATCACGGTCATTCCGGTGAGCGTGCTCGCGCCACTGGCTGCCTGGCGGAACGCCTCGGCCGCCTTCGGGTCCCCGTTGACGGGCGGCGAAGCGCCTTCTACGCCGAGGATGATCGTCATCCCGGCATGCACGATCCCCACGCCGATCGCCACCGCAGCGATCGTCCCGACGAACAACTGCCAACGATCGAGGAACGTACGGGCCGCGAGCGCGGTCACGGCTGGGACTCCAGGTCTGCGAGGGTGGCCGCGATCTTCGGCGCGTCGGCACCGTCGAGGGTCCGCACCAGACGTCCGTCGCGCAGGAACGCCACGTGGTCGGCGCGGGCGGCAGCCTGTGGATCGTGCGTCACCATGAGGATCGTCTGGCCCTGGCTGTCGACGAGGTCGCGCAGAAGTCCGAGGACGACGGCGGCGGACGTACTGTCGAGGGCTCCAGTCGGTTCGTCGGCGAAAAGGATGCTCGGTCGCGCAGCCAGGGCTCGTGCGATGGCGACACGCTGTTGCTGTCCGCCGGACAGCTCCCGCGGCTTCTGGTGGGCATGATCTGCGAGGCCGAGCGTCCTCAGAGCGTCCCTTGCCGCTGTGTCCGCCTGGCGGACGCCGGCCAAGCGCAGCGGAAGGCTCACATTCTGCAACGCTGTCAGAGCGGCGACCAGGTTGAACTGCTGAAAAACGAAGCCGAGGTCGGTGCGGCGCAGGCGGGTCAGTGTGTCGTCGCTCAGTGTGCTGATGTCGTGGCCGTTGAGGAAGACCCTGCCCGAGTCGGGGCTGTCCAGCCCGGCGGCACAGTTCATGAGCGTGGATTTGCCTGAGCCTGACGGCCCCATGATGGCCGTCCACGACCCTCTGCGGCATCCCAGCGTGACGCGGTCGAGCGCAACGAAGGCGTCTGCGCCGGAGGGAAAGGTCCGCGTGACATCCTGAAGGTGAAGAACTGTGTTCGTCGATTCCGGTTCGATCATGCTTCCACTTCAGCGGGCGGCGTCTGTGCCGTCAGTCGACCTGAACCGTGAAGTCATGGTGGGGCTGGCTCTACCGCGCAAGTACAGGATCTGCACCTAGGATCCGAGGATGAACGGCAGCACGTCGATATCCCCCGGGTTGGTACCTGTGGCGCGCTGGCGCGCGGCGACGTACGTCGCCGCCACGGTCACACGCACGCTGCTCGCGGTCGCCGCATCGGCGCTCCTGGCGGCACCGATCCTGATCGCAACGACCGAAAAGGACTGGGGTGCTGAGCGAACAGGTGCGTTCCTCGTCGCTGGACTAGTGGTGCTGGGGGTCGGCTTGCCGCTCACCTCGGCCGTCCTCGCGAAGACGGACTGGGTTGCCGCCGCGCCGCTGCACGACGGCGCGGAGGCAGAACGACCCGATATCCAATTGCGTGAACCGAAGACACTCGTGCGCCCGATCGCCTACACCGTCGTCATGCTTACCCTCGGCGGCGCCGTCGCGGTACTTGTGCTGCTCGCAGTGATCGGCTCGGTTGTCGCCATGTTCAGCCCGTACCTGGCGATCACCGGAGACAGCGCCGTCATCGGCCCATTCACCATTTCGACGGTGGCACACAGCATCCTCGCAGCCGGCGTCGGCGCAGTTCTACTTGCCCTGCTGGTGTGGATCTCGCCGGCCCTCGCGAGCGCGCACGCGCGACTTGTCTGGCAGGTGCTGACGCGGCCGGAGGAGCGGCTGCGGCACGACCTCACCGCGACTGCGCAGTCGCGGGCGCGGCTGGTACGTGCCTTCGACATCGAGCGCCGTCACATCGAACGCGACCTGCACGACGCGATCCAGCCGCAGCTGTTGTCGGTGAGCATGACACTGGGCCTCGCCCTCACCGCACTCCCGCAGGACGTCCCCGGACGAGACGACGTCGTGCGCGCACAACAGCAGGCCCGGCAGACCCTCGACGACCTGCGCAGGGTCGTGCGGAACATTCACCCCCAGGTGCTGATCGACCACGGCCTCGGTTCCGCAGTGAGGGAGGTCGCGGACGGCTTCGCCATCCCAGTCGAGGTGGACGAGCGGTTGGGCACCCGCCTGGCACCCGACGTCGAGACAAACCTCTACTTCTGCGTGGCTGAGCTGCTGTCGAACGTCGTAAAGCACAGCGCCGCCAGCCGCGTCGATATCCTGCTGCACCGTCCTACGCCGGATCAGGTCCACATCCGCGTCCATGACGACGGATGCGGTGGCGCCGGCTCCCAGCGCCGCGAGGACGGCGGGCTGAGTGGGATCACCGACCGTCTCGCCGCGCTGGACGGCACGCTCACTATCGATTCGCCACTCGGCGGGCCGACGGTCATCACCGTCGCGGTCCCGGACGGAACCGCGGGATGACCGCGTCACGACCGGATCCCGCCGCACCGCTGCGTGTAGTCCTTGCGGAAGACAACACGCTGCTACGCGAGGGGCTTCAGATGTTGCTGGAGAGCAACGGCTTCGTCGCCGTCGCAGCCGTAGGGACGGCGGACGAGCTCCTGGCGGCCTGCCGGGAGCACGACCCCGACCTGGTGGTTACCGACGTGCGGATGCCGCCCGAGTTCCGGTCCGAGGGACTGGCCGCCGCATCGCGACTGCGGCAAGAGAAGCCGAATCTGCCGATCGTCGTGCTCAGCCAGTACATCGAGCAAAGCTACGTCGCTGATCTGCTCGACGGAGCGGGCGGTTCCGGAATCGGATACCTGCTGAAGGACCGCGTCAGCGATGTCCAGGACTTCGCAGACACCCTGCGCCGGGTGCACTCCGGCGGCACGGCGGTCGATCCCGCCGTGATCAGCCAGATGATCCGCCGCCGCCGCGACCCGCTCGACCAGCTCACCCCTCGCGAGCGCGAGGTCCTCGCGGTCGTCGCGGAAGGACACTCGAACGCCGCCATCGCGCGGATCCTGTTCATCAGCGAGGCTGCCGTGGTCAAGCACATCGGAAACATCATGATGAAGCTCGACATCCCGCCCAACAACGACCAGAACCGTCGGGTCGCGGCGGTTCTGGCCTATCTGCAGGCGCAGGACCGAGACTGATCACGCAGTCGCCGCGGGGACGCCATTGATGTAGACCTCGGTCCCCTCCGGGACGACGATCGAGTAGCTTCCCTCGCAGTACCCGATAACGCCATCCCCGCACGGCGTATCCAGGTTCAGGCTGCTGCCGCTGAGCGACCACGCCGGAGTGTTGGCACTCTTGCCCATCGTCTGCGTCTGCACAGTGACAACCACCTCTTTGGTGTCGGCCTCTGATGAGACGGTGACCGGCATGTTCGCGTGTGAGTTCACGACGTCCAATCGCTGCCCGCTGAAAGCAAACGACTCCTCCCGCTGCTCTGTGCTGGCACAGCTCGTCAACGTCAGCGCCCCAATCAGAATGGTTCCGGCCACACCTGCATGAAGAAGATTTCTCATACTGGTATTCCACCCGTCTCGCCTCGGCGGCGGCATACGCCAGGCCCGTGCATTCGGGTAGACCCAGCCCTACCTCAGCTCCGAAGACAGACTCGTTGGCCGCCCGCCGCCGCGGCAGCCAGGTTCAGATCGCGAGTTAGTGGCGTCGGCGGTTTACGCCGGTTCGGCGGGAGGGTTCGTCGCGCGAATGCTCGACAGAATCAGGTAGAGGAAGCCGAGGGCTACTACGACCAGGATTCCCCCGTCGATCCGCCCGAGTAATGCGTCCTGCGTGACGACCATCGCGCCGCCTCCGACGCCGATCACCAGCGCGATCGCCCCGGATGTGAGCCGTTGACGCGGCGTGTCCCCCGGCATGGACGGCATTCCCTGACGATCGCGCCACCAGTCGAGTGCCATCATCGCGAGCAGGGATTGCCAGAACAGCTGCATCCAGTTGCCCTCGACGACCCCGTCGACGACCAGGAACACCCACGACACCGCCACGACCACACACGCGGTAGCTACGAGAATCCCTCTCACGGGCACGGATTGATCCTGGCCGAGCCCGGGGCAGAAGTCCATCACCCCCGCGGTCCCCGCATCCGCGTGTAGTCGATGACGAGGGCACTCCCTGCCGGTCCAGTCGGGAACGACGCCCGGACCATCACCGCGCTACGTGATCCGGCCGACGACCCGCGCCAGCCCGGGGTCGTCGCAGACATGGTGACCTGTGCGCCGAGTCGATGCCCGTAGACCAAATCAGCGAGAGTGCAGCTGTGTCTCCAGCCGCGGGTCCGCGTGGATCGCAGCGAGTTGCGCGAAATCCGTGGACACCACGAGGGCGTCTTCCTCGTCGACGCCCGTAGCGGCACACCACCAACGATCATCTGGCCACCAGAAGTTCGGCGTCCGGGAGACCATCGTGTGCTGGCCGATCTCACGAGTCGCGGTGAGCACGAGATACTCCCAGCCCGCCTCGTCGCGGATCCGCGCGGCTCCGATGATCTCCTCATCCACGAGCGTCCCCCACCGACCCCACAACAGACCCATATGTGCATCGTGCAGGTGCTCAGAGACGGCGCCGATCCGTTCGGGAGGAATCGAGCCGGCCTCCGGTCGCATATCGAACACACCGTCGACAGTTTCGTCGGGCCCCTCCAAGCACCCGGCAGCGTAGAAACTGATGCCAGGCTTCAACCGTGTGCCACAGGCGGCAGCGATCTGCGCCCACGACACCGGTGTCGGATCACGATCGGCGCCATGCCACCGGTAGGCCGGATGCAGGATCTGTAGACCATGGCGATACCGGTCCTCCAACCACCCACCCACAGGCGTGTCGTATGGATACGGATACGACGCCAACCACGACGCCACACTGGTGTCGGAACTGCCGACCCATCCGAATTCCCCGGTCACCCAATGATTATGCGGCCTGCGCCGATCACCCCAGCTCGACGGCGAACATCCCGAGCACCGCCGCGAATCCGAGTGCCAGCAGTCTGGCCACCGTTCCAGATGGGAGTTGGAAAGGAACATGAGCACGTCGAGGCCGTTCTGTTCGGCGAGGAGCGTGACAGTCACGCTGGGTGTGGTGTAGCTTCGTTCTCTTCGTCTCCGGGCGGAGTACTCGGGAGTGAATTGTGCATATCCACCATTGCCTCCGCCGACCGAATCGACCGGATCTCTCTGTCTTACAGCGACTGTCGCGCTGCCGAACTGCTATCGGCAGCATCGATGCACAGCGCGGTCACGAACGATGACCGGACAACGATCGAATTCGAACCCACAGGGAGTCGCGTCCGGCCCCGAGTTGGCCGGCGGCGCAGCGCACCCGCATGGACGCACCTTACGCGTGTGGGTCCCCCACTGGGACGGTTCAGACTGCGACGCAACACCTCCCCCCAAGGTGGGAACCGTGTTGGCGGTCCGCCTCGCACTCGGCACCGCACCCAGTCCCGGCGACCCGCAATCGACGACACGAGGCGCAATCGCGAATCAGGCCAGCACCAGGCTACGCGCGGTCGCATATTCAGAGGTTGGTCAGCGACCGCATCTTCCTCGGGATGGCGGGCGGCCGTGGTGGCCGACTGTTCTGCGCGGTGACGGTTGGAGCGCGCGGTACGACGCCGAGCGGCCGATGACGGGGCACGTGCAGGTTCGGGGAATCCTGATCGCGCAGGAGTACGGAGCCGATGAGGTTCGAGGTCTGGTCACGCGGGTGCAGGTCATCACCACAACCTCGCGGCCCAATGACGCGGACCCGCAGCCTCACGAGTTGGTCCCCGGCAGCGTCCGTTTCACCGACGTCGACGAGGCGCCTTTCAGCGCTCATGGCTCCTACACCGAGACGGTGTGCAGCGGTGAGCGTTTGGTGCGACGCGAGGGCGCGTTGGTTGATCTCGATCTCGACATCCCTCCTGCCGACCCGCGGCCGCGGGTCGTGGCGGGCGCGCTTGCGGCGCACGACAAGGATCTGTGGGTGATCGACCGCGAACTACCATTACTTGCGCACGTTCACGACGCCGCCGGCGCGAGGAAGACCACCGAGCACATTCTGCCGCTGTCGATTGTCGACCCGGACCAATGCCGGTGCATCGTCGCCGACGCCACCGGCTGCTGGGTCGCAGGCCCCGACGGTGTTCACCGGGTCGAGGTGAGCCCCGACGGCGCCGCTGGCGTGACCTGTGTCGACGATCAACCGGCCGCGCAGATCGCCCTCTGCGACGGGGTCCTGCTCGCGATCGGGAACACCGAACAACGACTACGGCGCGACCCCAGGTCCGGCCACCTCGCGCCACTCGATATCCTGGACCGCCCCGCGCGTATCCTCGTTCCCGGATCCGCCCCGGCACCGGTCGACCTACCGAAAGGAACAGTCGACGCCGTCACGGCCATCGACGGCGGATTCCTTCTCCTGCTGACTGTTTCGATCAGCGGTCCGGAACCACGCGGACGCCGGCTCGTGTCGATCACGACCGACGGGGCGGTGCAGGTCGGGCCCATCCTCGAGCTGGATTCGAATCTGTCGTCAGCGAGTCTGTCGCCGAACTCGTTGCGGCTGTGCACACGGAAGATGGTCTACCGAGTTCTCGACGATCTGACCGTCGAGCCGATCCGTCCAGTGTCACATCACGGGCTTCGCCTGGGGCTGATCGGCGTCCGGCTGTGGACCGTCACGTACCGGCCGCGCGGCATCGGCCGGAGAGGATGGTGGCCTGGCACCGGGCCGGACGATCTGCCACCCTGCGAGGCCGGTCAGTGGCTGTTCGTGCTGCTCGACAAGGCCTCGGACAGGCCGACGATAGTCGTGCCCCTCTCCACTCCCCTGACGCGGCCGTCCGCCACCGCCGACGGCACGGTCTGGCTGGCCGACAGCGCCGTAACCGCCCTCCGCCCGGACGGGACCGTCGACGACCTCGACCTCGCGTTCGACGACCCATCCCCCGGCCACAGGCCTGCTGGTCTCTAGGGTGAGCGCATGGCCGGAAACGAACAGTGCTGGCATTGGGCGCCCGAGGAACTAGCTCTCACCTCAGGTCCGGACGCTGGTCAATGGATCGTGGAGGCGTTGCGGCGCGGTTCGTTCGATGTCGGAAGCCTCGTGCCCCCAGTCTTTCCCGCCTACGCCCGTGTCTTCCACCCCGTCTACCTTCGCCGCGGGGACGACTGGACTCGAATCAACTGGCGAACCGTCGCCGAGCAACACGGAACGATCGCTCACGCTGCAATGAGTTGGCAGACCATCACCGGTACCCATCGTCCCGGCTACGATCCGGAAGAAGGCTCCCTACCTCAACCGGAGGCCCGAGCCCTCGCATCAATCCTCCAAGACCACACCGCCGCACCCGACACGTGTTGGTTCGCGATCTGGGACGGATACGGAGACGCGGAACCTCCGCGCGGGATCGAGCACCTCGATGTGTCGGGCCGGGGAATGATCGTGTTGCGCGGGGCTATCGACGCGGCCGCGGCTCGTTTCGGCAAGACCCCGCATCGCTGGAGCAGCGGCTACAGTGCGAACCTGTGGTGGCCTGACGATCACACCTGGTGCGTGGGAACCGATATCGACCTCCGATCGACCTACGTCGGCGGCACCGCCGCTTGCATCGACGCCATCCTCACCGACCCACGTCTGGAAGCCTTCCCCGTCCCCGACACCCATTTCATCGGCTGGACAGCCGACACCATCAACCCCCACCCGCAATACGGGACATGACAGCCCACGAACCCTCCCGTAGCGCCATCGACTCAGTGGGCACTGCAGGCGCGCGAACAAATGCCAACTATCCTGACGACCCTCAAGGGGATCTCGTCACCGTGGTTGTCAATCCCCAGGTCAAGCGCCCGTGAAATGACAACTGCGATGGCAACTCGCACCCACCGTGAACGGTCACCGTAGTTGGCGGATAGTCACTCAGTTGGCGGAGTCGTCATGAAAGCTGGCGGATGGTCACCTTGTTGGCGCCTGAGCTATCGAAGGTCGAGCCGAACACGCCGAAATGCGAGGATGTTCACAACCCAGTCGAATGCTGTCGGACCCGCTCCAGCAAGTGCTCGGTCGAGTTGTGCACGGACCTTCGACCGATTCGTCGGGTGACATGTTTCGAGACGACTGTCGAGTTGTCGCACGGTTTCCGAATAGCCCAGAGATTCCCACGACCGTTCGCTGCTCTCCCAGACGAAATAGAAGTTGCCGTCATCCGGCGTGCCGTAACCGCCGGTCAGGCAGTCCGAGAAGGAATCGAGGTTCGTTCCGAAGTAGCCTCCGGCGCCCCGCACTGCTTCTCCCGCAACCACGAAGACGTCTTCCAGCCTATGGATGCGTGTGCCGTCCATGACGTACTCCACTGCACTGCCCACGCCACGCTCCAGGGTCATCGCCTCGACCACGTCGGCGCGTTGTCGGCTCAGCGGTCTTCGGGGCGCGGGATTTCAGTGGGCGGAATCTCGGTGACACTCCAGCCCGTGAAGAATCGACGGGCATTGACGAGATAGTTCCGCAGATGCCGGAAGAGCGCCGTTACCTCCCAAAGCTGCATATTCATACCCAATGGTCTCATATGCGCCGAAAGCGCAACGTGCTCATCCCTTCCGCCTCACCTCCAGCAACGCACCAAGCACACAGCCCCGGCGCGGGCGTCGCGACCGCATCCCCGCATGATCGGCAATCACCGTGCGTCCCAGTGGAAGCTGCCGGTGCGTATGGTCCGCGCATGGGGAACTCACCGAAACGCGTGCGCCCATCATCGTGTGCGCTCGTCGGATCCGGCGTGGCGTTCGTACTCGCCACGAACTGGCTGCTACTCACAGCACCCGGCCAGCTGCCATCGCACTTCGAGGGATCCGGAGAGATCACCGAATGGATGAGCCTCGGCCAGTACGTCACCATCACCTGCGCCTTCGCCCTCGGCACAGCACTGATCTGTGGTGGCGCTCGGTGGTACATCCCCAAGATCCCCGACCGCGCCTTCAATGTGACCGGACCGCACTCGAACTACTGGACACGGCCCGAGAACAGGAACGAGTTCAACACCAAGTTCATCGCTGACCTCGAGTGGATCGGCGTCCTTGTCACCCTCATCATCGTCGGGGTCACATGCCTATCAGGCATCACCGCCGCCGGAGTACACGTCCCGTTCTGGATCAGGCCGACCGTGACCATGCTCCCGATACTGACGCTGCTCGGATACGCCGGATACATCGCCTACTCACGCCGATACAGCCCACCACCGCCGACACCCCGCCACCCAAGACCATGACCGACCCGCCGACCGCCCCGTGCGGGCCCGACGACGCGCCGGGGTCCGGCCTCCACCAGCTCATCCGGTAACTCGACACAGTCCGTTCAGCCAACGAACAGCCGCGAACAATCGCCAAGTTCGATGACGACGATCGCGCCCCGCCGTCGTCACGCTAGTTGCCATACCGCAGGTCAGGGCACCAGAAACTGACAACTACGATGACGATTCACAGCTGCTACTCGCTCTCCGCGTGAATCGCCGCCCTAGTTGGCAAACTGACAACATAGTTGGCAGAGCGCCGGCGCACGCTCGCGTCGCGCTCACGCGCTCAGCAGGACTGCAACGAGCGGTCATACCGCACACCCCTTTCCGGGCTTCCGTATGCTGCGGCAACATGACCATCGACGGGACTCAGGACCGGTGGTCGCGTCACGAGCGGCGCGCCTTGCTGGTGCTGCGAGTGTCGATCGGAGTGTTTACGTACGGAACCGTCGTCCACATTCTGCAGATCTTGAGCGCACCCGCCGACCCCTACCCGACTGTCCCAACCTGGCTGGCAGTGTTCTTCACCAGTTTGGTGGTCCTCGACCCGATGTGCGCAATCTTGTTGTGGTGGCGACACCGAGCTGGAGTGGTCATCGGCGCCGCAGTTCTCAGTCTCGACGCGATAGCGAACGCCTACGCGAACTACTTCCTGGACAACGCCTCGGGACTCACTATCGGTCGTGTGGCACCTGTGCCCATTGCACTGCTGGCCCTGCTACTCGCGTATTGCGGTCGCGTCCACTGGTCTCGCTTGGCTTAGCCGCACGCCGAACCTGCAACCCCACCCGCGTTCACCTCAGCCAGACGGTGCAACCGCCGTTGGCAGCGCCATCTCGCAAACCGAACCGGCATCGGAGTGCTTCCGGAGCAACTCACCACCGTGCGTAAACGGCGATCTTCAGGGGCATTGACGACAACCTTCGGAAACCCGTCCTCGATAGCTGGCGATGGTTGGCGCCGCTGAAGTTCAGCAAAAGGGCGCCTCCGAAGACGGCCCTCTGGTTCAGTGGTCCTCGATGAGCGAATTACGGGGGTCCTGTGTCCGTCTCGCTGCGTTCCTGCGGGTGGCGTGCTGAGCATCGCCGCAGACCGCTCACTAGCGAGGCAGAGTCCAACTCGCCGAGTGACGGCCTACGCCGCGGGTTTGGTAGGCGATGCAGGCGTGTACCCAATTGCACGCCTGGGGCGTCCCGCAGATTCGGCCGTGCTGACCCGCGAGTGGACCGCGGTGTTAGCAACGACGGCGGTTCTTGTCGCTGCGATCCTCCTGCCGAAGCAGTGGGCCGCCCGCCTGACAGCCGGCGGGTGGCTTGCGCATGCGGTCTTCGATCACGCGCACGAACGAGGCGCGTCATCACGACTGCCCAACTGGTATCCCGCGCTGTGCGCCGGATACGACGTGGGCGTAGCAGCAGTGCTATCACCCAAACTCGTCACGGTAGCCGGCGACGCGGTCGATCACGTAGGTGCGAGCCACGCGCTCGACGCGACCATCACCCCAGTGGTTCGTCGTCGAGGTCGAGAAGCGGAGATGCCAGCCGACACTGAACCTAGTTCGCCAACAAACAGCCGCGAACAAATGCCAACTTCGATGACGACGATCGCGCCCTGTCGTCGTCACGCTAGTTGTCACACCGCAGGTCAGAGCGCCGGGGAATGCCAACTTCGATGACGATTCACACCGCTGTGAATGGTCACCGTTGTTGGCAACTCGTCACAGAGTTGGCATTTTCGTCATCGAAGTTGGCATCCTGGGCAGATAGTGGCATCTTCGACCAGTTCCGCCCGCCCGGTTGGCCGTGACGACGCTGCGACAGCTCTCTGATCAGTCTGTCTGCCTCATATCCGGCTGGTCTCCGCGACGGACGCATGGAATGCCGCGCGGCTGCCGCCTAGGCCAGGGTCGGTCGCGAACAGCACGCGCAGTGCGCCGGCCCAGATCAGTGCGGCACCGAGCATGTGCACGACCACGAGGGCCTCGGCAGCAACACCGACGGATTGGAGCACACCCACGAACCCCTGCGCGAGCAACAGTGCAATGAACACGCTGGCGCGGGAGGCGACCGAGTCGGCACCGGAACGGCGCGCGATCAGCAGCGATGAGACCGCGACAGCAAACGTGACCACCGCGGCCACCGCGTGAATGATCACCATGGTCGTCCAGTCGAACGGCATCCGATGTACATCCGATGAATCACCGGCATGGACGCCCGATCCGGTCACCGCCGTACCGATCACCACCAGCACTGCGGTCGCGGCGACCAACCACCGTGCCCGCACTGCCAGCGCCGGATCGGCGGTCGCAGTAGCGGTGGATCTGTCCAGCCGCTCGACCAGCTCGAACGTATACACAGCCGCCGTCAGCAAGAGCATTGCGGCAATGAGGTGCGCCGCAACAACATACGGGCTCAATCGGGCGAGCACCGTCACGCCGCCGACGAGTGCGTTGAGCACGATGATCCAGAACTGCAGCCACGCCGCCCGCAGTACCGCGCGATCAGGCTCTCGCTGACAGCGCGCAACGATGATCAACGCACCGACCGCGACGCACAGCACCACCGTCAGCAGCCGGTTGCCGAACTCGATGGCACCGTGGATCCCCATCTCGGGCGTGGGCGCCAATCCTTCCCCGGTGCAGGATGGCCATGTCGGACAGCCCAAACCGGAGCCGGTCACGCGGACCACACCACCAGTGACGATGATCAACACACTCGTCACAACCGTCGCGGTCGCGGCGACCCGAAGACTCCCCCACCCGAACGACACGCGACGTGCAAGCCACGACAACGGCGTCACCACAACCCCCTCGTATTGCTGGCGATACCGAACCAACGTACCGAGCAGACCTCAGCCTGCTTCGCGGCCGCCACCACCGATGACATCGCGCGGATTAGGGGCAAGCTGTACATCAGCCCGATCAAGAACTGCTCCGCCGGGCGGAGATGCGTCGGCATTAGCCTGATCTCATGGGGTCGGGGAAGATGCGGGTAGCGGTGCGGTGCATCCCTTTCGCGATCCTTCTCGCCACCATCGCTTTGCTTGTCTACTTCAGCTGGGAGCCTCCGGCCGCTCCGAAGCCGGCCAAAATCACCTGGCGCTCCCCGCTCCCCGCTGCCGAGTTGCGGTGATGCGGCGCCTCGCCCAAGAGCTGAGCCGCAGGAGCCACTCACCCCGTCGGTGATCGGCTGCCTGTCGGACGGTCGAGAACGCGACAGCGGCGAGTTCGCGTTCACCCTCTATACGACAGAGGGCGACCCCATCGTGTACTATCTGCGCACCGTGCCCGGAACGAATGACGTTGAAGTGCTGGTCGACTCGTCGCAGGACCAGTTCGGAGGTGGGCCCGGCTGGCGCAGAATCTCCTGCACAATCGCCGAACTCTCGCCTGACCTGCTCCGCGACTGCATGGCGAGCTACTGAGTCCCGGCACTCACTGATCAGTGCTCCTTCGGCTCTTCTGCGGACCGAGGTACTGATACAGGGTGGTGCGTCCGACGCCGAGGATCTCGGCGACCTCAGTCTGGGACATGCCGTTCTCGCACATCCTGCGGGCCTGCTTGATCCGACTGTCGGTCATCTTCCGGGGGCGGCCGCCGACCTTGCCCCGGGCACGGGCCGCGGCGGGGCCGGCCGACGTACGTTCCCGGATAAGGTCCCGCTCGATTATGTGGACAGATTGTCCTGCGACGTTGTTCTCGCGACGCGCCGCTGGAGCTATTGAAGCTCCGGTCCCTGTCGGCAACCGGAGGCGGACTAAGCTGCTGGGCGATGCCTGTCACTGTGCCGCGCGATCTTCCCGCCAGGACCATCCTGGAGGCGGAGCGAATCTTTGTCATGTCCGACGAGCGGGCTGGACAACAGGATATTCGCCCTATCCGGATCGCCATCTTGAATCTGATGCCGATGAAGGTCAGCACCGAGACGCAGCTGCTGCGGTTGCTCAGCAATAATCCGCTGCAGATCGAGATCACCCTGCTGCACATGGCCAGCCATGTCTCGCGTACCACCTCTGCAGAGCATCTCGAATCGTTCTACTCAACTTTCGATGACGTGGCCCATATGCACTTCGACGGCCTCATCATCACCGGGGCGCCGATCGAGAAACTCGACTTCGAGGACGTCGACTACTGGCCGGAGATGACCAAGATCCTTGACTGGGCCCGCAGCGCCGTGCAGTCGACTCTGCACGTCTGCTGGGGTGCGCAAGCGGCCCTCTACCACCACTACGGTGTCCGCAAACACGAAGTCCCACAGAAAATCTCCGGTGTATTCTCCCATCGGATCACTGGCGCGCGGTCGCCGATCGTCACCGGGTTCGACGACGAGTTCCTAGCGCCGCACTCACGGCACACCGATGTCTACGCCGCCGACATCGAGGCCACCGGTGAGGTCGACGTGTTGGCGGTGAGCGAGGAGGCCGGGGTCTACTTGGCAGCCACCGCGGACGGCCGCCAGATCTTCGTGACCGGTCACCCGGAATATGATGCGGACACCTTGGCACGTGAATACCGCCGCGACAGCGAGCAAGGACTGCCGGTCCCAGCTCCGGCGCACTACTTCCCCGGCGACGATCCCACCGCCATCCCGCTCAACCGATGGCGCGGCCACGGGCACCTGCTGTACTCCAACTGGCTAAACTACTGCGTCTACCAGGAGACACCGTTCATTCCAGGCGAGGTCTGACCGGCTGAGCCAGTTCCCTCAACAATTCCGATATGCGCGTGGCTATCCGCCGGTGGGGTTCGTATGACGTTTCGGCGTACATGAGGTGACCGGGTGTCGGGACCTGGATGATTCCGTCGGCGATCGCTCGCTCGAAGAGCTCAAACTCGACGGATTCACGCCATGGATCGATGCCGAACTCGTCAGCCCACAACCACTCGGTGTCGCGACTGTACGGAGCATGCGCCAGGTCGCCCGTCATCCAGCCTTGCGCCCAGTCTTCGACGCCGTCAGTCAGCGCGAACGTCCACGTTGGGCGCGAGTGGTACTGCCGCCGCGTGACGTCCCAGCGGTGCCGTCGATGAGCCTCGTACACCGCCGCGTGTGACTCAACGTCGGTTACTACAGCGACTGGTTCTGCGGCGACTGGTTCTGCCGCGCGTTGAGCAGCGCGTCGACGCCAGTATCGCAATCCGATTGCTACCAGCCGAATACACAGCCACAGGATCACCATCAAGACCAACAGCGATGCCATCGGCGCCACTCCCTCCCCTGGACGCGTCCACGTCCTCCACGGGCTGACGGGCCCGCCTGGGAATTGTCTCCCACACGCCATCTCCGCTCGCCCAGCCGCTGGCGTGGGCAGCTTGGGACTACCCCTGGCGCCCGGGCCGGGCTACGACGCCGCACGTTCCTGGCTGTGGACCCGGTACCCCGCCGACTCGAACTCACCTGCGACGGTGGGTCGAGCTCCCGGCGCGGCAGTGGAGTTGATGAGTGCGACCCAGTCGCCGTCATCGTCCAGGACGAGGCTGCCGTCCTCGTGGGCCGCCCACACGTCCACGAGGATCCCGAAGGGCGTGACTATCGCCGCACCGTACTCGTGCGCCTTTCCGTCGTCCCCGACGATCGGCGGATCGAGCCGGTACAGCCCCGTATCCGACGCGGTATCGACGACGACGGCGGTCGAGGTCAGCGTTGCGATACCCATGGTGGCCTCCTGGGGCGTGTCAGATGAGGTGAGTTCCCCGTCGTGAATGCATCCAACACTACGGACCGAATCGCATGAATGTTTCAGTGCTAGAACGTGTTACAACTTGCCTGACGCTGCGGATGGACTGGTTCGCGGCGCCGTGGTGCGCTCCCCTTCCTGCCTGCAGGATTGTGGACAGCAGCGACGGCGACGAATGGGCACCCAGCAGCGGCCGCCAGCACCTCCCGAATGGCGTCACCTACGCGGTACTACGCAACGGTGTAGTGGGCCGCGCGGACCGGCTGCGGGTTGTCCCCGTATGCGCGGGAGAGCATCTCGTGCCGCCACGACGTGTCCGCCGGGATGTACACACCATCAGCGCGGGACTGGTGCGCCGGGATCCCGAGACTGTCGACGAGCCGCTGCCGCTCGACGGGCGGAATGGTGCCGTCCCTGCCTCGCCGCGCCTTCGGCACGGTGATCCGCATGCCGCCGTCGCGATCCCGCAGCACCGAGTAGTGGTTGCGAGTCCGAGCGAACAGCGCCGCTCGGAGCCGGTACTGCACGTCCGCGGTGTCGTTCAGGTCCGTGGTGCGGTCAGAGTTCGCGTCGCCCATCCCCGCCCGCTCGAACGTCGTCGGCCACGCCACCCAGTTGCCCTCAGCATCCCGCGGCGGCTTCACCGATGGGGTGCTGATCGGATCCCCACGCCGCGCCTTCTCGAACAGCCCCTGCACGTGGTCACCCTGCCGCTGATTCCGGAGCTTCTGGATCCGCGAGTAGTTCATCCGCTCGAGCGGCACCTTCGATAGGTCGATTGTCGATCGCCGCGTCGGAGGTTCGCTCGCGACGGCGATCGGACAGCGAGACACCCGGCCGGAGCCCGGTATCGCCGGTGTAGGTGACGCCGTACGCGGTGGCCATCGTCTGGAGCGACGATGCGATGTGATCGCACCGGCCGGTACGTGCGTATGTGCTGCAGGTGCAGCGCATCCCGTTGCCGCCCGCTTCCTTGAGCGGCGACGCGACGTCGATACCGGACTCGTCGCGCCAGATCGTTGCCTGACCGGTCACCGTCGCGTCGGGGTAGCGGAAGCTCAGCGACGGGGACGCGATCTTGCCGCCCTCGATGACGGCGCGGACATCCTGAGCGGGTGGCACATTCGCGATTCCCCGGTGCCCGCGAGTCGGTATTCGCGCTGCGTCATCAGGTTCGAGCGGGCCATCGGCTTCGCAGGAGGTTCGAGCCCTGCTGCGCGGGCGGCGCGCGCTTCCGCACGCTACATCGCCTGCGTGGCCAGGTCGTTCATCCCTTCGTCGACCGCTTCCGACCCGGGGACGGGGCACCTGTGCGATGAGGTCATCGACGCCCAGCGGCCGCAGGTCGGGCACTGCTGCTGAACCTGCGCGTCGGAGGCGTCAGCATCGTTCTCCCAGTGGTACTCGCCGTTCGTTTCCCCATGCCCGCGGCGCATGACGGTCCGGGAGATCGCGCCTCCGATTTCGGGGCTGGCGAGGATCTGCTCGGCTTCGGTCTTCGACACGGGGTCATCGCTTCGATGCGGGGGTTCGAGCCGCTGTTGGCCACGGACCGGTCCCGTGACCGCGACTGGCACGCCGTCCATCGCGCGTTCGGATTCGCCACGCCGATCTTGTCCGGTCGCAGGCTCATCGAGTCGCTGTGATCGGTCGACGTCCAGATCGCGTATTCGACGACCCGCCCCGAGCAGTTCGCCCGCGCCACGTGGAATGGGCTCGACCGCCACCACCGTACTCTAGGGCCGATCCAGTTCCGGCAATTCATCAAGGACGGGTCGCGCCCCGCTGATCAGGTGAAGGTTCGGCACTGGCGGGGTTGGCATGACACCTACGACCTCGACCACCGGCTCGTCGCATGGTTCGACGACAGCCAGGCGGCCAGCAATCTGCTGCGCGCGAATGGTTGTCCGGCGTGGAACCCGAAGGAGTCCCTCAAGCGGGTTCGTGCAGCCGATGGCACCCCGGACGCCGTCGCATCGGTGCTCGAGGAGGGTTCGATCAATTGGGCGGTCCTCGAGGAACGGGAGCTGACCGCGCGGGGCCCGTGGTTAGAGCAGGAAGACCTCTGGCAGGCGAAACGGAAGGTGTGGTTCCAGGAGCACCAGGCGCGGATGCGTGAACGCAATCGCTGGCACCGCTGAACCGAGCCGCGAGCACGGAAGTGGCCCCAGCCCCAATTTCCTGCAGCTGGGAATTGGGGCCGCCCACCGCGCAGGAGCTACAGCCCCCAGGTGTGTCGACCGAGAACTCGGAATTCGTAGTAGAGGGTGTTGGCGCGGGTGGCGATGTACCCGCACAGGCCGAAGGTCAACCCCACGTCTAACGGGTTGGGGAGGTCGAGCAGCAGGCTCACTGCGCCGAGGGCGACTCCCACGACGAACAGGGTCACGGCCTTGCGCCACATCCCCAGGTGCATCATGTAGAACACGCCGAAGAAGAACGCGAACCCATTGAATGTCAAGATATTTCGCTGCCGGTACGACAACGCCTTGAGCGCCTCTTGATATGCGCGATTCGGCTTGAGCAGCCCCTGCCACCCGTGCTCGTGGAAGAACTGGAACCGCAGCCGCCACTTGTCGTCCAGGTCGGTCAGATCACCGAGCTCCACGACTTCCGGATTGACGCCAGACATCGACATCCCCACCCCTTGATTGATTCTCCCCGACAGCGTTCAACTGCCGGCTCATCGTTCCCCAGCCAGCCACCGATAGCCAATCCAGCACCACGCACGGGTCCCTGGGATCCGCAGTTCGATCGCAGCCGACGACGATGCGGCCAACTGTGCCGTTCCACATCCACGCAACACTGCCGAGCCGTGGTCCGACCGAATCGAGCTGATGACGTCCGCGGCATAGCCTTTCACAGCGTCCTCGAACCGGTTGAACGTGACCAGCAAGCCTTCGGATCCGCGCTCGTCGCCGGACATCACCTCGTAGCCCTGGGCGGTCTTGCGAACACCCCGATAGCCGCGGAAATACCCGCCAGCGCTCCTCGGGGATTCGGTGACCACGTACCCGTCACCGGAGAACACAGCATCGGTCCACTGTTCCCCCAATAATGCAGGCAACACCACACGCAAGTGCTCGACCACCTCGGTGAACTCCGCATCGGTCAGCGCTCCCTCACCTAACCAGTTGTTTTCCTCTGCTACGGCATGCGGGCGCCTCATAGTGTCCTCTCCCGTGATGTGTGAAACCCGACCGTACTTCGTGGTGCCGGCAGTCGCGGCTGGTGGATGACGACGTAGGTCATGTCGGCGGTAGATCTGCCTGGGGTCGTGACGGGACCCAGTGGGCTACCGCGACAGTCGGGCGTCGTCGATCAGAGTGGTTCGAACGAACCACACGACGCGTTCGGTCACATCGAAGTCTTAGGTTCCGCCGACCTGCAGTCGGTCGGTGACGGTCCGGTTCGGTGATCGCAGTCCACCGCAGGACGTTTTGACCAGCGTGTCCCGTCGCACCCCTGGGGGTTCGTTGATGGCGTCGATCGTGCACCCGGTGCGGGTCGCAGGCTCCTCGGTCGCGGTGGTACTGAGGGCAGCACCACCACCGAGAGCGGTCACGGCGATGACCATCGTGGTGAAGAACTGATGCCGGCCGATCCACTGCGCCACGGTCCTCACTTCGGAAACACCTCCTGCCACTGCTGCTGCAACTGACGCTGCAGGTGTTCGAGGGTCGACTGTGGCGTGGACCGGGTGATGATCCGGGCGGTCGAGCCGTTGACGGTGTTGATGAGCAGGTCGAAGTCGTACACGCCGCCGATGGTCAGACTGTCGATGATCGCGCCCTTCTGCGGGGTCGACAGAGTCCCGCAGGTCGTGCCGATCTTCGCCGATTCCTTGCCGCGGACCCAACCGGGTTTCCGGATCGAGAGCACTTCGCAGCCCTCCACATGTCCGGTGCTGGAGCTCCGGTCGGTGGTGACACGAGGCCGGCGATCAACAGCGGCGCCGGCACAGCGATCATGGCGGCCGCGCAGATCATCGCGATCCGTGAGCCCCCGGCACTCCACATGCCGTGACTTTCGGGCAACTCCCCCACCCGCACTTCCAGATTCTTGCCCCCTGGGCACGTCCTCGACCCGGAGCGCACTCCCCGAGACCAATCGTAGCCGCCAGAATCCGGCAGACCGGACACCGGTGGTGGCCTGCGACCACGGTCGATTGCTGCCGCTGATGGGCCGTCGCGGAGCTGAATTGCTCAGTATGAGAACCACTTTCCGCGGCTTCGTGTGCCGCGGCCTTGGATCACGATGGGCGACCTGACCGGATCCGGCGTCCTGCATCAGGGTCGCCGCCTCCCGGAGACCGTCACTCGCGCCAGGCGCAGGGACAGAGGAAGTCGTCACACGGGTCGCCGACCTCGCTGCCGTACCGGGCCAGGCCCTGGACAGGAGCGAGCACCTCTGCGGCCGCGTGGCCCTCGAGTAGCGGCGCCTCGTCCGCCATGCGGATCCCCCACCCTGTCGGCTCGTCATCGAAGTCGAATCGGCACCTATCGGCTATGAACAGCGTCCAAAGCGGATGATCCGGGAAGCAGTTGAACCGGAGAACCCACCACCGCCCGTCGACGAACGCCGCGTAGGGAAAGAAGGTGTGCCCGGTCCTGCGCCACTGAGGACGCGCCCCCAAACCCTTCTGCCGACATCAGTGGACTCCTCCCCTACCGATCGCCGGTCAGGGCGATTCCGATACAGGCGTCGAGTGTCTCACTCCGGAGCCGGGAGTTTGGATCGCTCCGGCTGTGTGGGAGCTCACTGTCGGGCGAGTTCGTCGGCTTGCCAACGCAGTAGGCGGCGCCGTACGTGCATTGGGTCGGCGAGACCGCCCCTACATATCGGCGTGGAGAACCCCGGCGTTACTGTGGCGCGGCGGCGCAGCCCGACCTCAGGCAAGCATCCAATATCGGCCTGTCACAGCCGGTTCCGAGGTTGATAGCCTCGGTCGGAGGTTGATGCAGACCGTGTGGTCTGACTCGGCCACCGCGCTGCGTGTGCAGGTGGACCCCCCAGCCATTCGTGATGCACCCGTGTCGGGGCGCGGTGCAGCGCGTGCTGGGCCAACGATGAAAGACGAGGAATGCTCCCCCAATCCACGCCCTCCCGTGCCCGACGAATCGGTGTTGCTGCAGCGGCTGCGGCCGCGGTCGCGGTCGCGGTCACCCCGCAGGCGGCTGCAAGCCCGGTCGTCTACCCCGCCGCCCTCGCTGACAGCTTCTACAGCAGCCCCGGTGACCTCGAGTCCCGCCATCCGGGTGACGTGATCGACTCCCGCGTGGTGCCTGCTCCGGCCGGGTTCATCGACACCACCGCGGTGCAGCTGAAGTTCCGGTCGACGAACTCGCAGGGCGACCCCATCACCGCGGTGACCACCGTGCTGTCGCCGCGCGACGCCGCCCCCGGGCGTCCGTTGTTGTCGTTCCAGCACATCGTGAATGCGCTCGGGCTCGAGTGTGCGCCGTCGCAGGCGCTCTACACCTCGGATCCGAACCTGATGATCCGGGAAGCACCGGGCTTGAATGTGGCGCTGCAGAAGGGGTGGTCGGTGGCGATCCCCGACCATCTGGGTCCGACGAGCGCGTACGGCGCCGCCCGCCTCGGTGGCCAGATCACGCTCGACGGGATCCGCGCCGCCCAGAACCACACCGCGCTCGAGCTGAAGGGCAGCCCGGTCGGGATGGCCGGCTACTCCGGCGGCGGGATGGCGACTGCGATGGCCGCGGCGCTCGCCCCGACCTACGCCCCCGAACT
The DNA here is from genome assembly GCF_050433545.1 of Rhodococcus sp. BE178. Taxonomy (NCBI): domain Bacteria; kingdom Bacillati; phylum Actinomycetota; class Actinomycetes; order Mycobacteriales; family Nocardiaceae; genus Rhodococcus; species Rhodococcus sp. BE178. Next base: position 146,999 of record NZ_JBNPXA010000002.1, read on the forward strand.
CCGGTTGGCCGGCAGCGCCTACGGTGGTGCGCCGCTGAACATCGGCAAGATGGCCACTGCGCTCGGCGAGAATCCTCATCCGGCGTTCGGGCTCGCGATGGCCGCCGCGCTCGGCCTCGAGCGCGAGTACCCCAACGCGATGCCGGTCACCAGCCAGCTCAACCAGGCGGGGCTCGAGCTGCGGGACCGGATCGTGAACGCCTGCACGAACGAGATCATCGCCTCCGGCGCTGGCAAGAGCGTGCGCGAGGTATCCAGCAGCGCCGAACTGCTCGGATCTGCACCCGTGCAGGCGGTCCTCGACCACAACAGTGTCGAACACACCGCATCGGTGCCGAACGCCCCCGTCTTCGAATGGCACGCCGGACAGGACGCACTGATCCCGGTCGACTCGATCACCACCACCATGCGCCGCTACTGCGACGCCGGGGTGCCGGTCCAATCCAAGACGGTGTGGAGCCCAGACCACCTGTCCGCGGCGGTCCTCGGTCTCCCCGACGCCGTGCAGTTCCTCGAAGACCGCTTCGCGGGCACACCGACCACCACCACCTGCTGACCAGATCCTCGGGAGAAACCATGAGCGTGAAGAACATTCGAACTAGGTGGCGACGAGCAGCGCTGACTGTCAGCGCAGCAGCCGTCGCGATGGCTTCCCTGCTGGGCGTCTCCGTTCCCGCCGCAACAGCAGTACCCGTCGCCCACCGGGCACCCGCGGGCGGCTACGAAGAGGTCTTCGTGAACTCGAGCATGGGCCCGATCAAGGTGCAGATCCAGTGGGCCGCACGCGGCGGCAACGCAGCCCTGTACCTGCTCGACGGCCTCCGCGCTCGCAACGACCGCAACGGCTGGTCCTTCGAGACCAACGCGCTCGACCAGTTCCGCAACGACAACGTCACCCTGGTGATGCCGGTCGGCGGCGAGTCCAGCTTCTACTCGGACTGGTACGCGCCCAGCAACTTCAACGGCCAGCAGATCACCTACAAGTGGGAGACGTTCCTGACGCGGGAACTGCCCGACTATCTCGCGACCCGAGGTGTGTCGCGGACCAACAACGGCGTCCTTGGGCTGTCGATGGGCGGCTCAGCCGCGCTCACACTGGCCGGATGGCACCGCGACCAGTTCAAGTTCGCCGGATCGCTCTCGGGATACCTGCACATCTCCGCGCCTGGAATGCGTTCGGCGATCCGCGTCGCGATGCTCGACGCCGGCGGCTACAACGTCGACTCGATGTGGGGACCTCCGTGGAGCGCGGAGTGGATGCGCAACGACCCGTTCGTGTCCGCGGAGCAACTGCGGGGACTGTCGCTGTACATCTCCGCGGCCAGCGGCCTACCGGGCGTGTACGACCATCCCGATACACCGATCTCATACTTCAATACCGCGACCGCGATGGGCCTCGAGGCGATCTCGCTGATCAACACCCGCGCCTTCCAGGTCCGGTTGAACACCCTCGGCATCCCGGCCACCTACAACTTCCCCGTCAACGGCACCCACGCGTGGTCCTACTGGTCGGCCGAACTGTGGCAGGCCCGCGGCCAGATCCTGAACACCCTGGGCGCCTGGTGACGGCACTCGTTCCTGTCAGAGGTGCGTACTACCGTCGCACACGACGCTGACCAGGCGAGACATTCCCACGAAGGACGGATACATGGCACTGCCCACCCTCACCCCCGAACAGCGCGCCCTGGCGCTCGAGAAGGCCGTCGCCTCCCGTCGCGCACGAGCCGCGCTGCGCGAGGAACTCAAGACCGGCAAGGCAACCTTCGCTGAGGTCCTCGGCCGCGCTGGCACTGACGAGACCGTCAGCCGCGCCAAGGTCTTCTACATCCTCGAATCGCTGCCGAAGATCGGGAAGGCCACCGCCCTCGAGATCATCACCGACCTCGGCATCTCCGAGACCCGCCGGATGGGTGGTCTCGGTGCGAACCAGCGCGCCGGACTCCTCGAACGACTCGGCTGACCCGACAGCCTGAAGGGGGCCTGCGAGCGGTTGTGAACTGCTCGCAGGCCCCCTTCTTCATTGCATGGTCGACCCACCTGTGCTCGGCGCCCGCAGAGTCGCGCCTACTGGTCCTGGTGGCCACTCGTCGAATACTTTTGCCGGATGGTGAAATTTGGGGGGACTGACCGTGCATCTGATGACCCGGAATCGGATGCCCGAGGCGGCGGGCCTCAGCACGGCGCGGGGCGACAGCGGCGCCGCTCTATGTGGCGTGAGCTTCCGATTCTCGTCGCGGTCGCACTGGTCTTGAGCTTCCTGCTCCAGACGTTCGTGGGCAGGGTCTACCTCATTCCCTCGGAATCCATGGAACCGACATTGCACGGATGTGCGGGGTGCACTGGAGATCGGATCGTGGTGGACAAGATCGCGTACCGCTTCGGTGACCCGGAGCCGGGAGACGTCGTGGTGTTCGAGGGGCCACCCTCGTGGAACGACGACTATCGGTCGCGGCGATCGGAGAACCCCGTTCTGCGCGGGATTCAGAATGTCGGCTCGGTGGTGGGCCTGGTGCCGCCGGACGAGAACGATCTCGTCAAACGCGTTATCGCCGTCTCTGGTCAGACGGTGCAGTGTCTACCCGGCGACGACGGCGTGAAGGTCGACGGAAAGACGCTGGTCGAGCCGTACATCGACAGTCGCACATCACCCGGCAACGCTGTCCCGTGTCAGGGTGTGTTCGTCGGTCCGGTGGTGGTGCCCGACGCCAGCGTGTGGGTGATGGGCGACAACCGCGCCCACTCGAAGGACTCGAGATTCCACATGAACGACGACTTCCACGGCGCGGTTCCCGTGTCGGACATCGTTGGCAAGGTCCGACTGATCGTGCTCCCACCGTCACGGTTGGGCGTCGTACACGCGGTCGACCCGCAGCAATAGGACGGCCGCGGTGGCGCGTGCTGCAACAAATCCTCGGACTACGCCTCGAGTCGTGGCACACTGGACCGCCGGAAGCCGTCACGCAATCAGGAAAGGAACAGCCGGATGTACGCCAACACGTATTCACAGTGCATGCAGCATCCGCTGATTCAGCGCCTGGACCGGATTTCCGAAAAGCCCGGCACTGCAGCCGGATTCCGCGTCCTCTGACGCCCCACTTCTCGGGGCGTGCGCGCCCCGACGGTGTAGTCGCCTTCCGGTGAACCGCCGGCCCACCCAGGCCGGCACGGGCCGCGCACACCTCGAGAACCCGCCACTCCCTTTGTGAGAGAACGAGGTTGTCGATTGTCATGGCCCGCACATCCCCCACCGCGATCACCGCGCGCACCTGGATGAACACCCGCGTCCACGTGCTCAATGCCACGTACGAGAACTTCGACGTCGTACCCGCTCCCCCGCACGATCCAACTACTCGAGTACGTGCACACCCCACCCCGGCCAGTCGTCGACGACGACACCCGCGCCACGTTCCCCGCGATCCTGGCGCGCGACCACTACCGGTGCGCGTACTGCGGCCGCAAGGGCACGGACACCGTCGACCACGTGTTCCCTAAAAGTCGAGGCGGAGACGAGTCGTACGGCAATCTCGTCGCCGCCTGCGCCCCCTGCAACCAGGTCAAGGCCGACCGCACACCGGAGGAGGCCGGCATGCCGCTGCTGTGGATCCCCCGGGCACCCCGAGCCGACCTCAAGCGCCAGCGCGCGATCTGGCGCGACCTGGCCCCCACCCCGTGAATCGCCTTGAAAGGAGGCACTACCTATGACCACCATGATGACCCTCGCTCACCTGCTGCCGGCCACCGACGACACCACCGACTGGGACGTCGCCGCCTGCCGAGGCGACCGCCACCCCGACCGATGGTTCCCGGACCCGAGCGAGGACTTCGACTATGCCGCCCGCGTCTGCGCCCGCTGCCCCATCGCGGCGGCGTGCGGCGCCTACGCGGCCGCCACCCGCCAGTCCGGTGTGTGGGGCGGGCGCGAGTACCGGCGCGGCCGCATCGCGCGGTAGCTGACGCAACGGCTCGCCAACCGCGGGGTGAACCAGGTGCTCCAGGTTCACCCCGCTAGGCGCGTGCTGGTTGCGTACGCGTGTCGACTACGGTCCAGCCATGGGTAGCCCCGACCGAGCATCCGGCACTGCCGACGACGAACGCAGACAGCGCCTTTCTGTGCGTGTCGCCTCAGGGCCCACCCTCTACTGGGTGGCCGGGGTTCTCATGGGCTACTACGCATCCGAACGAATGAGCTGGGAATCTGGCGAGACGTACTGGGAGAACGCTTTCAAGTGGATCAACCTACCGTTCTTCGCCGTCCTCACAGTCGTGTGTCTACTAGCCGAAGTCCTGTACCGCGCAGACAGACTCCCGACGCTGCGCGCGCTCGCGCTGGCGCCCTTCATCCTGATCCAACTCCGGTTCGCGCTGTGGCTGCTCTACTACCCGATCGCCGGGCTCCTATGGATCGGTCTTGGCAGCGCAATTGCACTCACCGTCGCGGCAACCAAATTCGGTCACCCCCGCAGGCTGTAGCCGTCAGTGTCGGCCGATCGCCCGCGCAGCTAACCCTCCGTATCCGAGCTTCGGAGGTCTCAGTGGATCGGGCCATCCCCGCGAGCGTCAGCGGCTATCGGGCATCAGAAGCAGCGCCAGGTGGCTCCCTACTCGAGCCCGGCAGCCTGCACTGAATCGAGCACCTCCGCGGCGGTGAGCCCGAGGACAGGTGCCAGAGCACTCAACTCGCGAATGTCGACGGAGTGCGCGAGGTTCTCGATTGCGGTGTACACCTCTCGGGACACGCTCGAGCGTTCGACCATCTCGTCCACGGTCAACCCGCGCGCGATCGGCTCGCGACCGTGACTTTTGTCGTCGTCCGAGACTGTTCCGGTTTCGCGCAGGTCGTGGTGACCGACCCTGCGATCCGTGACGAAGTCGCGAACCTGCCGGACTGACCTGGCGCCACCCCACACGCCAGGCCGTGTGGAAGATCGCAGCGGCCGCCATGGCCGGATTCCGCAAGCACCTCGACGAGGCAGGCTTCACCGAAGTCACGACCCCCAAGATTGTCGACCAGTCTTCGGAGTCCGGAGCCAACGTCTTCACGGTCGACTACTTCGGCTCGCCCGCCTACCTCGCGCAGTCACCCCAGCTCTACAAGCAGATGCTCGTCGGGGTGTTCGAACGCGTCTACGAGATCGGACCGGTCTTTCGGGCGGAGCCACACGACACAGCCCGGCACCTGGCGGAGTACATCTCCCTCGACGTCGAATTCGGTTTCATCGACGATCACCGCGATGTCCTCGCGTTACTACGGGACACGCTCGCTGCCGTCATCGACCACATCGGCGACACCGCTGGCGACGACGTGGATGCTCTGAGCATGGACTTGCCGGCGGTCCCCGAGCAAATGCCGGTCCTGCACTTCACCGACGCGCTCGAACATGTCGGAGCCCCCCTGGGTGAACCTGACCTGTCGCCGGAGCACGAGCGCACCCTGGGGAAGTGGGCCAAGGCGGAGTTCGACTCGGATTTCCTTGCAGTGGAGGGCTACCCCGTCCGCGAAGCGGCCGTTCTACACCCACCCGCAACCCGACGACCCCCGTTGGACCAACTCGTTCGATCTGCTCTTCCGCGGACTCGAACTCGTCACGGGCGGACAGCGTCTGCACAACCACTCCGACTACGTCTCAGCACTCGAAAACAGGGGCGAGGATCCCGCGAACCACTCCTCCTACCTGGAAGCAATGTCACACGGAATGCCCCCACACGGCGGCTTCGCCATCGGCCTCGAACGACTTGTCTCACGACTACTCGAAGCCGACAACATCCGCTACGCCACCCTGTTCCCCCGGGACATCCACCGCGTCCAACCCTGACAGCACCGGCGGTGCGGGCGGGACTTGCCCGCACCGCCCCAAGCTCGACACGGTGCCAACTACTTGAAGCAAGACATCATTCTTCGACATACCCGGCGATACCCACGCAAGACGGAACGGACGACGCCTGATGGCACCACTATTTTCGGGCAAACTCGTGCGAGTCCAATCGATCATTCGAGATGCTGCCCCGACTCCGTGTCCACCCGTGAACGACCCTATGGTGCGCGAGTTGGTGATATGCCCTCGGTTGGGTGGGCGATCTTGCTGTCTTGGCGTCCACCGGTCCGGGGGAACCTCACTGGTTCGACGGAGCGATAGCCGATCACCGCAGCTGCGGCTGCGACCACGACGGCGCCCACGCTGACCACCCAGGTCCAGCCACTGAGCCGCAGTGTGGCCACACCCGCTCCGAGCGCCGCTGTGGGGAAGAGCGTCAGCAGGCTGGCAAGGATCGCGATCACGGCAGCTGCGGCGACCCCCGCAGTAACTTCGACGATCAACCGCGTCGTCCGCTGCGCACGTGTCGTGCCCTGCCTACGCAGTGCGTGCAGCGCGCTCTTGCGGCCATAGACACCAAGGACGATGGATCCGGACAGCGCAGCGGCGCAGTAGACCACGAGGACCGCAATGACCAGTGCGGAGCTGGGATCAACCTCGACCCGCCCCTGAGCGCTCAAGCCGCCAAGCGATGCCGTGCTTCCGGCGTTGTTGGCACCGGTGACGAGGCGCGCGGCCGAGTACGGCGCATAGCTGGCCGCGGCGACCGTCGTATTCGGCATCAGTATCTGGCCGAAGATCAGGTCCCGGTCGTAGGTGAACCGCATCGTCAACGTCTGTGTCGACCCGTCCGGTAGCGGGACGGGGTACTGCTGGCCCACGTCCCAACCACGTTTGCCTGCCAGAGACGTCGACGCTGCGAACTCATCGGCCTCGAGGCCTATCGCGGCCCCGGTGGTGCAGCCGGGATCGAGCAGACCACTTGCGAGCATGGCGGAGGGCACGCCCACCACCGTCCAATCGGCGTCGTCTGGGGTGTCAGCGCCGGGGATCTGCTCACGAATGAGCGCATCCCCGAAATCGGTGGCGGGCTCTCCCGACGCCTCCACGCCCACGGTGCTTTCGCTCGCCTGATACTCGTATGCCGCGCCGAGGGTCGGCTGCAACCCGAACAAGGACGAGACAAGGGCTACGGCAACCAGGACCGGTGTACCCACCGAGACGATGAACCCGTCGTAAAACTTGATGTCGTCGGCAACGAGTCTGCCCAGCCGACGATCGACAACCACCCATCCGGCGCCCATCAGGCTGGCCAGCGGCAGCACGATCCACGGCGCGAGCAACGCTGCGATGGGCGCGAGCAACATCACCATCGAGAACCCGATCATGGCCCCGGACACTCGGTCCAACAGAACCATCGGCACGATCATCGTCGCGCTGGCCGCGATCAGAATCAGCCCGCCGATGAGTCGCCCCTTCGTCCGCGAGGAGCGTTGCCGGCGAGGAGGCCGCAACGCATCCGACGGCGCACACTTCCAGACCCGACGCATCGAGACGCTGCCGGACAGAACTGCGACGACCAGCACCGCCAGTCCCGACAACAGCACTCCTGCCAACAGCCCGAATCCGAGATGCCACGCGACACGTGGGTCGACGACTCCGGTGCGATGCAAGAACGTGAGCAGGCCCCAGCTCGCCGGGACGCCGCACACGAGACCAACGATGGTCGGAATCACGGCGGCACCCAGAAACGTCTGCAGGTGCAGCCGAACCGTCTGCACCCGGCTGGCGCCGACGGCGCGCACCACCGCCAACGCCGGCAGCATGTGCACGGTCACGAGCGCCATCAGCGATGACAACACAACCACAGCGAGGAGTACAACGAACCCCGTGATCGTCGAAACTGCCTCCAATGCCCCTGCGAGATCAGGTGTCTCGACAATCCCCAGGTCGCGCGCCGCCGTGTCGATGTTCGATGCCAACCAACCACAGCCCGCGGCCACACCGGCGGTGTCCGCAGCCGCCGAGCCCCCTGCCCCTGCCACCGCGATCGCAGCCGCGCGGTCGCTCCCGGCGAGTCGTTGAAGAACGTCATCGTCGACGACTACGGCCGCGAGCAGGTCGCTGCGAGCAACCTCGGTGTCGACCGAATACGCCAACCCCTCGACGCGTCGCACGTCCGCCGTGTGTGGCCGTGCTTCGACGGTCATCGTCTCGGTGAGCGAGCGGCCGACCAGCAACGTGGGAACCCCATCGACGGTCGCGCGGCGAATCGTGATCGGTGTCGCGCGAAGCGCGGAGTCCACGTTCTGCAGCCGAGTCTCGACCTCTGCTGCCGAGCACGACGACGAAGGAGTCGACACCAAGGCCGCGGTGTCGGCACGAAAGGCTCCATCGGTGCTCGGCTTCGTGGACGCGAACAGTCCGAGCAACGCCCCGAGGGCCGAACACACGAACGCGGTCGTGAAGACGACGAACGCGACCGCCCGCCAGGCCGCGGAATCGTTGCGCCGCAGTGACTGACCGATGATCGACGCGCCGGTCATAGCTGCGCTCGGGCAGTCAACTCGCCGTCGACCAGTTCCAGCACATCGTCCGCGGCTCGGGCCGCCCGTGGATCGTGGGTCACCACGATCACGGTCGCCTGATGAACGACGCACAAGTCGCGTAGGAGCGCCATCACCTCGGCCGCACTGTGGTCATCCAACGCCGAGGTCGGCTCGTCGGCGAACACCACGGACGGACGCATCACCAGCGCCCGCGCGATCCCGACGCGCTGCTTCTGGCCGCCCGAAAGTTCACCCGGCAGCCGCGAGGAGAGGTCTCCGAGGCCGACGCTCCCCAGTAGATCCTGCGCTCTGGCGGTAATCTCCCGCATCGGCGCACCCGACAGTCGAGCCGGCAGAAGGACGTTCTCGATCACCGGCAGCGACTCGATCAGCGAGTGCTGTTGGAAGACGAACCCGACCTCCGATCTGCGGAGCTTGGCGAGCTTCCGGTCCGGCAGGAGCGTCAGGTCGATGCCGGCGAGCCGCACACTGCCCGAGGACGGTTGAGCCAACCCCGACGCGCACTCGAGAAACGTGGTCTTACCGCTGCCGGACGCACCGAGCACGCAGTACAGCCGGGACACATCGAAACTCGCATTGACACCGTCGAGGACCAACGGGCCCACCGGATCGTACTGCTTGGACACGTTGCAGAGCATCAACCGCTTGATGTTCCCCACCCCCGCTTCATTGATTTCAAGCTCGCTATTGGCAACGAAGCCCGAGACACCCACTAGCCCAACAACATGCGTTCGGATCACGAGGGCGTAAACCGCAACCACCGACCATACCGGCCGTCCGGCTTTTGTGGAAGCTCGTTGGGCTCGCGTAATGACCGCAAACATGAGACAGGAAGACTGCGCCGCGCAGATCGATGACCAGGGCATCACCATCAAGCGCTAGTCGGCGTCCTGCGTACCCGGCCGGCACGTGTGACCGAGTCTGGTGACCTTACTTGCCGGGCTGTTGGTATCACTCGCCCGTCGCGAACCGCTGCCGCGTCCGGGCAGCCTGAACAAATTGCCAACTACATTGGCCATAAAGGCGCCGCACGGTCGTCATCTCAGTTGTCACTCCGCAGGTCAGAACTCCGAGAAATGGCAACTACGGTGGCGATTCACCCGGATGTGAATCGCCACGCTGGTCGGCAAATCGCCACCACAGTTGGCAGAGCTGTCACCGCGCTCGGCAAATGGACGGTGCAGTCGGTCCGGCCGAGTGCGCCGGTGCCCGCTCGACTCGAACGTTCGGTGCCTGCGGAGTTCGGATCTCGGCGCCTTCTCCTTCCATCCAGCTGGCAGTGGGTCGACGGCGAGCGCGGTGTCATCGTCAACACCGCATCTGTCGCGGCGTTCGAGGGGCAGATCGGGCAGGCCGCATACTCGGCATCCAACGGCGGGATAGTCGGTGCCACGCTGCCGATCGCGCGAGATCTGGCGTCGCTTCAGATCCGGGTGAACACGATCGCCCCGGGCCTGTTCAAAACTCCGCTGCTCGGCACTCTCCAGTCGTAGGACACCGCCACGTCGACGGTCTCCGTGTGCAGGATCGAGCTGTATGAGGCCATAACGTCGGTGTGGAGTTTGGGTCGCCGATGGCGGTCCCCCGGGAAGGCAGCTGCAGTGCCAGTCTGCGGTGGACTGACGACCACACCTGCTGCATCGACCCCCGGGCGCTCTCCCCCTCCCCGGGGCTCCCACCCGTCTATTCGTCACAGTGGCGTAATGATCGGTTCCCGCGTACCACGCGAATGACGCTGGTTGTCCGAATCGTTCGAGGTCACGGCCCGGACCGCGCGCTCATGGGACAATGGCGGTGTGTCTCGCCGTGCGAGTCCGGGTGCAGACCCGGGCGCTGGTACTCAACTCGGGCAACACGAGTTGAGCCTCGATGCATGCCGGACACGAGATCAGCTCGAGAAGCTCGTGCACGCGATACTCGATGTCACGAACGGACTGGATCTCGACGACACCTTGGGCCGCGTGGTCGAGTCGGGCATGCGGCTGACCGGTGCTCGATACGGGGCGCTCGGTATCCGAGAATGTGGACAGACCCGCTTGGCGCAGTTCATCCACCGTGGGATCGACCCGGCGACCGTCACCGCTATCGGTGAACTCCCCCAGGGCCGCGGCGTTCTCGGCCTGGGATTCGAGGAGCAGGCGGTACTGCGCCTCGACGACGTCGAGCGGCATCCGTCCGCGGTGGGGTTCCCGCCCGGTCATCCTCGGATGCGCACCTACCTGGGTGTACCGATCCGGGTGCGCGGAACTGTGTTCGGGAATCTGTACCTGACCGAGAAGCGGGATCGGGCCTGCTTCACCGAGGACGACGAGAACACCGTGCGGGCATTGGCGTCGGCGGCCGGCATCGCGATCGACAACGCGAGGCTTTACGAGCAGTCCGAGTCGAGACGCAGTCGGCTCGAGGCGCTGCGGGACGTCAGCACTGAGTTGCTCGCCGGCGGCGATCCCGCGTATGCGGTGCAGGTGGTGGCCGATCGTGCGCGTGAACTGACCGATGCCGACCAGAGTTTCGTGGCGGTGCCGTCCGATCCGGATCTACCGGCGGACGATGTGGACTACCTCGTGATCACCGTGGCGTCGGGTCCCGAGTCGACGAGGGCCGTCGGCCAACGGATCCCGGTGGGCCGGTCCAGTTCCGGCGCGGCCTTCCGGACCCGGACGCCGAACAGTACCGACCATCTCGAGTACGACGCATTCGGCAGCGCGGTAAGGGATTTCGGTCCCACGTTGATCGTGCCGTTGCGGGCGTCCGACCTTGTCGTCGGCGTTCTGGTGACGCTGCGGCTTCGGGGACGTTCGTCGTTCGATGCGGACCAGTTGGCGCTGATGACGTCGTTCGCGGATCAGGCGGCCCTGGCGATGCGACTGGCCGCCGCGCAACGTGAACAGCAGGAGCTGTCGTTGCTGGCCGATCGTGACCGGATCGCACGGGATCTGCACGACCACGTGATCCAGCGCCTTTTCGCGGCGGGGCTGTCTCTGCACGGCACGCTCAGGTTGATCGACTCCCCCGCGGCGCGTTCACGTCTCGACGCGACCATCGACGAACTGCAGGCCACCGTCGGCGACATCCGGACCGCTATCTTCGACCTCCACGGCGGCGATGCGGCGGCCGAGTCGTTGCCTGCCCGGTTGCGCCGGGCGGTGGCCGATCTGACCACAGAGAGTCGCATCGGTACGGAGGTGCACATCGGCGGAGGCCTCGACGCGGTCGGCCCGGTGTTGGCCGATCATGCCGAAGCCGTGGTCCGGGAGGCGGTGAGCAACGCGGTCCGGCATTCGGGGGCCGACCGGATCTCCGTCGACGTGCGGGGCGGGGACCGACTGTCGGTGGAGGTCGGGGACGACGGCCGTGGTGTCGCCGACCCCCTGGATCCGAGCGGCCTGGTCAATCTCGCCGCGCGGGCGGACGAGGTGAACGGGGAGTTTCGGTTCGATTCGACTGTGGGCGTCGGCACGCGGGTCCGCTGGTCGGCGCCGTTGCCGCGGTGAGCGGGTAACCGTGGCGGCCGAGGGCCAGTAGTGGAAGAGTCCGCTGCACGGGCAGTTCCTCGGCGACGTGGAGGTCGGCATGGACACGGGCACGGATTCCGACGCGGGTGAGGACACGACGGATGACGCCGGCCGGGGTGCGATCGTCGTCGGCGTCGACGAATCCGAGGCGGCGTTCGACGCGTTGCACTGGGCGGCGGGCGTCGCGCGGCGGCGACGGATGCCACTGCACGTCGCACACGTGCTGCCGACTCCCGGGGTCTACCTGAGTGAGGCCGCGGTGCTCATCCAGGCCCAGTTCACCGAGCAGTTGGACGAGGCGGCCCACCGCGTGTTGGCGCGTGCCCGCCAGGAACTCGGCGCCGTTCATCCCGGCGTCGAGTTCACGACCGGGATCTATCCGGGGCCGCCGTCGGCGGCGCTGCTCGACGTCGCGGACGAGGCCGAGCTTCTCGTGCTGGGAGCCACCGGGGCGGGCACGATCGGTGCGGCGCTCGTCGGTTCGACGGGGCAGCGTGTCGCGAACCATGCACGGTGCCCCGTCGTGGTGTGCCGGGGCGGGCGCACCGGCCGTGGGGACGCCCGCCCGGTGGTGGTGGGCGTGGACGGGAGCGAGGCGAGTACCCGCGCGGTCCGCGCCGCGTTCGCGTTCGCTGCCGTGTTCGGGGTTCCGCTCGTGGCGGTGCACGCGTGGGGCCCGGACCGGCCGATAGATCGCTACAGCGCGTTTCGGTTGGTGGACTGGCCGCGGGTGGAGGCCGAGGAACGAGCGGTCCTGTCCGAGTCGCTGGCGGGGTTCGCGACCGACCATCCCGAGGTGGAGGTCGTCAGTCACCTCGAGCGGCGCAGTCCGGGGAAGCTGCTGCTCGAACACTCCGAGCAGGCCCAGTTGGTGGTGGTCGGCAGCCGGGGGCGGAGCCGGCTCACCGGTGTCGTGCTCGGGTCGACGAGCCAGAACCTGCTCCATCACGCGAGTTGTCCGATCATGATCTGCCGGTTCTCACCTCCGTAACACTGCGAGGCACCGCCTCGGTGACATAGGACCCTGCCTTCCTCGCGCCGAACGGAGTCGAATGGAGTGGCGACCGATTGCGCGGTCTCCACGACAGCGAGGAGTGATCATGTCCAGTGTTCCGGCCCGGCGCCGTTCGGTGTTTCCGGACCTGTCCGAACTGTTCGACGCCTTCCCGGTGACAGGGTTCCGACCGCCGTTCGGCGGCAATCTGATTCGTGTCGAGGATCGGGTCGAGAACGACCGCTACATTCTGCGGGCCGAGCTTCCGGGGTTGGACCCGGAGAATGACATCAAGGTCAGTGTCGCCGACGGTCAACTGACGATCGAAGCGGAACGGTCCGAGGAGAAGTCCGAGGGCGGTCGGTCCGAGTTCAGCTACGGATCCTTCAGTCGCACGGTGGCGTTGCCTGCCGGTGCCGACGAGGAGAAGGTGGACGCGAGTTACTCGAAGGGCATCCTCGAGGTGACGGTGGGGCTGACGGCGAAGACGTCGGGTGCCAAGCAGATCCAGGTCAAGCCGGTCGACTGACCCCGGGCGACCGATCGCCGGGGGCGGAGCGGACGACCAGCAGCGGACACGTCACGGTGTGCAGCAGCGCGGTGCTGGTAGATCCGAGTGTCATGCTCGCGAAGCCGCCCCGCCCGCGGTTTCCGACGACGATCAGCCGGGCACCGTTTCCGCGCATCAGGAGATTGCGTACGGGCCGGTCCTGCACGACGATCGGACGGACGGCCACGTCCGGGTACTTTTCCTGCCACCCTGCCAGGCTTTCCGCGAGCACGGCCCGCTCGGCGGCCTCGGTGGTCGGCCACGGGAGACGGCTGGTGCCGGCGGACGGATCGAACGGGGAGCCGATCGACAGGTCGCGGTCTGACCACGCGTGTACCGCCACCAGTTCGGCACCGTGCAGCGAGGCTTCCTCGAACGCGGCGGCGACCGCCGGTTCACTGGCGGCAGTGCCGTCGACCCCGACGAGGACGGGGCCGTCCACCGGGGGCTCACCGGGGTGGGGCCATCCCGGGATCACCGCGACCGGGCAGTGGGCGTGCCGCACGAGCGCCGAGGTGACGGATCCGACGAGCCCGCCGGTGAACTCCCCCAACCCGCGGGTCCCGAGGACGATGGTGCGCGCGGTCCGTGAGTGCTCGAGCAGCGCGTTGACGGGGGTGGACTGCGACAACTCGGTGCGGGTGTCGACGGTGTCGCCGGGGATCTCGGCGGCCGCGAGCGCCACCGCGTCCTCGATGGCCCGCTCACCGGAGATCCGGAGGTCGTCGGTGAACGGCGACGACATACCGATGCCGCCGGGGCTGACACTCGACACGAGGAGCAGGGGCGCACCGTGGGCGTCGGCCTCTTGCGCCGCCCAGCGAACGGCGTCACGCGAGGTGGGCGAGCCGTCGACACCGACGACGATCGGGCCGTTCGGCAGGCCGTTGGTCATGGGGTTCTCCTCGGTGGTGCGGGCCCGGTCTCGCGGTGTGCGAGCGCCCGCACCAGTTCGAGGCGGGTGATCATCCCGATCGGCGTGAACCCGCGGACGACGGGCACCGCGCAGGTGCCGGGTTCGCCGAGGGCGGCTGCGACGTGCTCGATATCGGTGTCGGCGGTCATGGCGAGGACGGGTGTGGCCATTGCATCGGTGACGCTACCTCCGACGGCCTCCCCGATGTCGGACGATTCGAGAAGGTTCCGGATCCGTTCGAGCACATCGGTGGCGGTGACGAGGCCGACGAGGTGCCCGGAGGCGTCGACGACCGGCAGCGAGGTGTCCGGGGTGCCGGCCAGCAGTCGCACCGCCTGCGCGAGCGTGGAGTGCTCCCCGACGGCGACGATCCGGCTGGTCATGATGTCGCCGGCGCGCATCGGTCAGGCCTCCCCGCGGGAGGGCCCGCGGGCGTGTTCGAGCAGGACGCGCTGTTCGGCGGACGCGATCACGTGACGGGTGTGTGCCGCCGAGTCGGCGGTGACCGAGACGGAGGTGATGCCGCGCCGCACGAGATGCTCGGCGAGTCGCGGATCGGTGGAGACGGCCTGTCCGCACAGCGACGTGGTCAGGCGGGCGCGGCGGGCGGTGTCGATGATGCGGTCGATGGCGTCGAGGACGGCCGGGTCCATCGTGTCGAACAGGTCCTTGCAGATCTCGGAGTCCCGGTCGACGCCGAGCATCAGCTGGGTCAGGTCGTTGCTGCCGATGGAGACGCCGTGGATCCCGAGCCGGGCGTACGCGGGAATCCAATACGCGACGGACGGCACCTCGGCCATGATCCAGCGGAGCATGCCGTGGTCGGTGCCGAGCGGATGGGCGTCGAGTTGGGCGAGGCAGCGGGCGAGTTCCCAACGGGTCCGCACGAACGGGATCATCAGGTGCACGTTCGGTAGGTGCCGCCGGACCCGGTGCAGCACGTCGAGGTCGAGTGCGAACAGTTCCGGTTCGCGGACGTACCGGAAGCAGCCGCGGTATCCGATCATCGGGTTGTCCTCGTCGGGTTCGACGTCGCCGCCCTCGAGTTCGGCGAATTCGTTGGAGCGCAGGTCCACCGCCCGGTAGACGACGGGGCGGGGCGCGAAGGCCGCGGCGATGTGTTCGACCCCGGCGGCCATCTCGTCGATGTACTCCTGGCGCCGCCCGTCGGCGATCATCGCCGCGGGGTGGGCGCCGCCGAGCGCCCCGGTGATCATGAACTCGGCGCGCAGCAGCCCCACCCCGTCGACGTCGGTCGCGGCGACGCGCTCGGCGGCGTCGGGTGTGGCGAGGTTGACGTACACGGCAGTGGCCGTCGTTGCCGCGGGGGCCGCGCGCACCGGTTCGGCTGTGCGGCCGGGTTCGGGCTCCGTGGTCGCAGGGCGCGCGCCGGCGTGGACGGTGCCGCGGTCCCCGTCAACGGTGACGAGGGTGCCGTCGGCGATCGTGGTGGTCGCGTCGTGGGTTCCGACGACGACGGGACGGCCGAGTTCGCGGCCGACGATCGCGGCATGACAGGTCACTCCCCCGCCGTCGGTGACGATCGCTGCGGCGCGGCGCAGGACCGGCAACCAGTCGGGGCGGGTCATGGGTGCGACGAGGATGTCGCCGTCGGCGAGGCGGGCCGCGTCGGCGAGTTCGGTGAGGACCCGGGCGGTTCCCGTGGCGGTGCCGGGGCCGGCGCCGAGTCCGTGTGCCAGTGGGGTTGCCCGGTCCGCTGTTCGTGCCGCGGGTGCGGACTGCCCGCTGTCGCCGAGGGTGGTGATCGGGCGGGTCTGCACGAGCCACAGTTGTGGTCCCTCGAACGCGAACTCGAGGTCCTGCGGTTTGCCGTAGTGGGCTTCCACCGACGCGGCCAGCTTCGCGACCTGCACCACCTGGGTGTCGGCGAGCACCTGGCCGGTGGCGTCATCGGTCGAGAGTTCGACGCGGCGGTCGCCGGTGTCGGAGGGTTCGATCGCGAAGGCTTGGGTGCCGAGGTGTCGGTCGAGGACGGTGAAGCCGTCCTTCGCGACCACGTAGGTGTCGGGTTCGACCTGTCCGCCGACGATCACCTCGCCGAGGCCGAGGGCCGACTCGATGACGATCCGGTCCCGCGCGCCGGTGCGGGGGTCTGCGGTGAACGCGACGCCGGAGCGATCGGAGCGGACCATGCGCTGCACCACGACCGCGATCGACGGCTCGTCGTCGTACTTGCGCAGAATCCGATAGGTCAGTGCCCGTGGGGACCACAGCGACGCCCAGCACTTGCGGAGCGCGTCGATCAGGGCGTCGACGCCGACGACGTCGGTGTAGCTCTCGTGGATTCCGGCGAACGAGGTGTCGGCGGCGTCCTCGGCGGGCGCGGAGGAGCGCACCGCGACCGACACGTCGTCGCCGAGGTCCCGGTACGCCCGCTGGATCTGGTCCTGCATGTTCTCCGGGAGAACGACGTCCCGGACGAGGCGCTGCAGTTCCTCGGCGGCGCGGGTGATCCGGGCGTCGTCGGCGGTGCGGGATGCGACGCCGCGCGCGGCGAGGTCGGCGCGGATACCGGCCGCGTCCATCGCCGCGAGGTACGCGTACTCGGGAACCGCGAAGCCCGGCGGCACCGGGAAGTGGTTGCGGGTGAGTTCGCCGAGGTTGGCGGCCTTGCCGCCGACCGACGGTGCGTCCGCGAGACCGAGTCGGTCGATGGACGCGGTCCAGCGCTGTTGTGTCCGGGCAGGCTGAGCGGTCATGGTCCGAGCTCCTCGGTCGGGACGCGGTGGTCGGTCACCGTCTGCTCTTCAGCAAACACCCGGCCGGGTGCGCTCGACAGGGCCCAAGGTCATCGGACGTTCCTGGCCCCGCGCGGTCGGTGCGTGGTCGGTGCGGAAAGGGCCCTTGGGCCCTTCCCCGGTCCGTGGCGCCGCGACGAGACTCGGTTGATGATGGCAGCCGGTGTGGCACTCCAGTCCATTCGAGAGGCAGTCGAGACGGCCTGCCGGGCGCCGTCGTTGCACAACAGTCAGCCGTGGCGGTGGACCATGTCCGGCGGCCGACTCCAGTTGCACGCCGACGGCTCCCGTTCGGTTCCTGTCGCCGATCCGATCGGCCGGCAGATGGTGATCAGTTGCGGTGCCGTGCTGCACCATTTCGCGGTCGTGATCTCCCGGTACGGGTGGGGCGCGGCGGTCGAGCGACTCCCCGACTCGCGGAACCCGATGCACCTGGCGACGGTGGCGTTCGAGCCCTTGCCCCGGTCGCGGGCCGCGGACACCGAGAACCGGTCGGATGCGTTGCGCACCGCGATCGCCCACCGGCGCACCGATCGCCGTCCGTTCGCCGCCCCGCGTCCCGCGGATCTCGTCGGCGTGGACGAGGATCTGGTCCCCCGGTTCGGGGCGTCCTTGACGATGCTCGGCGAGGACGGCCCGTCTCGGATGGCGGAGGCGGCGCGGAACAGCGCCTCGATCCGCCACTACGATCCGGCCTACCACGCCGAACTGTATTGGTGGGCGGGCCATCGGCTGCCCGACCAGGGTATTCCCGGCGCGGCGCTGCCGGCCGAGGGCGCCGTCCCGGTCGGTCGCGAATTCCCGGTGGGTACGCTCGCGTCCCCGGAATCGGGCCCGGACCGGGCCGCGCTGGCCGTGATCAGCACCGAGGCCGACACCCGACTGGACTGGCTGCGCAGCGGTGAGGCGCTGTCGCACGTCCTGCTCACGGCCACGTCGCGAGGCCTGGCCACGTGCCCCCTGACGCATCTCACCGAGGTGTCGGCGAGCCGGGCGCTGGTCGGTGATGCGGGCGCCGACGCGGGTGAGCGATTCCCGTTCCCTCAGATCGTGGTTCGTATCGGCGCCCGGCCCGGTGGTGATGCGCCGCCGATGACGGGTCGCCGTCCGGTCGACGAGGTGTGGCGGGCGTGAGGATCGAGAGGGTACGCGGCGGTCAGGAGTGGGTCTGTCGATCGATCTCGACTGCGATGTCGTCGGCCCATGCCTCGACTGCGCTCCATTCCCGGTAGTCGCCGTAGTGGCCGCCCATGGCGCGGAAGACCATTCGCCCGGCCCGACCGGTGTCGGCCGCGTCCGTGGCGCAGAAGCGGCCGCTGAAGCGGTGGTGCCCGCGGAGGTGGGTCCGGGCCCGTAGCTGCTGGACCGCGGTCGGCTCGCGGGTGCGCAGCATCCGTCGGAGCAGCGCCGTGACGGGGCGGGCGAGCGCGCTTCCCTCGTCGCCTACCATCCCGACCGAGAACGCCCAGACGGGGAGTTCCTCGGCGCCCGCGGCGAGATGGTCCACGAACCGCGCCGCCGTCGGTAGCCATTCGCTCTCGTGTACCGCACTGCCGATGACCAGGGTGCTCGGTCGCGTGCCGGCAGGTATCTCGGCGCAGTCGCGGACCTCTACGTCCAGGCCGCGGTGGGTCAGCCGCCGGCCGAGGCTGCGGGCGATCCCCGCGGTCGACCCGTGAGCCGACGCGTATGCGATCAGGGTCGGCATTGTCCGCCGTCCTCGTCTGCCGGAAGGCGGTCGAGGTCGGGGTGGGGGTGGGGGTCCGGGCCGCTCGGCCCGCTGACGACGCACGGTCGGCGCCGTTCGAACGCCCGCGCGATCGCATCGCCGACATCCACGGCGGAACCGGCCATCAGGTAGATCTGCGCGTCGAGCCTGCCCACAGCGTTCCCTCCGGTCGGTGGCCGGTCATGTTCGAACGATCATCAGCGGGCATGTCGCCGTGTGCAGGAGCGTCGTGCTGGTGGAACCGAGCAGCATGCCCGCGAAGCCGCCGCGCCCGTGGCTGCCGACCACGAGCAGTTCCATGTCCGCGGACTGCTCACGCAGCTCGTCCGCCGCCTGCCCCCGCACCACCATCGGTGACACGGCGGTCTCGGGGTAGCGCTCCTGCGAGCCGGCGAGGCTCTCGGACAGGACCGCCCGCTCGGCGACCTCCACCTGGTCCCACGGCAGGTCGAGTTGGTCGTCGAATGCCGTGGACAGCGCGAACGGCGACCAGGTGTGGATCGCGACGATGTCGGTGCCGCGCAGCGCCGCCTCCTCGAACGCCACGACCAGGGCCGATCGGCTGTTCTCGGAGCCGTCGATACCCACGACGACGGCGCCGGTTCCCGAAGTCTGACCTGCCTGTCCCCGGATCACGACAACCGGGCAGTGCGCGTGGGTGGCGAGGGCGGTGGTCACCGAACCGGCGAGCACCGCGGTGAGTCGGGTGAGCCCGCGGCTGCCGAGGACCATCATCCGTGCCGACTTCGAGACCTCGATCAGGACCGGCCGCGCCGAGCCCTCGAGAACCTCGGTCGTGACTTCGGTGGCGTCCGGGTCGGTCAGTGCGGTGCGGGCGATCGCGGTGGCCTCCGTGAGGTGCGCGTGTACGGCGCGGTCGCGGTCCGTGAAGTAGCTCGGCGGCAAGCGGATTCCGTCGCCGTACGGGGTGGGCGCACCCAGCGCGGTCACGATGTGCAATCTGCGACGGTGGTACCGGGCCTCCCGCGCCGCCCAGCTCACCGCGGCATACGACGTCGCGGATCCGTCGACTCCCACGACGATCGGCGATTCGGACTGGGCACCGTCCACGGTCGCTCCTCCAAACACGTTCGCGTCCCCCCATCGTTTCGGTGTCCGTCGCACGCGGGTAGGGCCGGAAGTCCCGGTGTCCGCGACCCGGTCCTGGCTGGGCCGAGTCCGCAGGTCGTGGGAGTCCGCAGGTCGTAGGATCGGATCGAATGCACCTGGAGGTGCTCGGATGTTGACCGTCTTTCTGGTGGACGACCACGAGGTCGTGCGGCGTGGCCTGGCCGAACTCATCGACGCGGACTCCGAGATGGAGGTGATCGGGCAGGCGGAGAACCGCTCGCAGGCGCTGGCGCGGATTCCGGCGCTGCGGCCGGACGTCGTACTCCTCGACGTCCGGTTGCCCGACGGCAGCGGTATCGATGTGTGTCGCCAACTCCGCACGCGTCTGCCGGAGCTCCGCTGCTTGGTGGTCACCTCGTTCCGGGACGAGCGCGCGATGCGGGAGGCCACCGCTGCCGGCGCGAAAGGCTATGTGGTCAAGGATATTCGGGGAATGCAGCTGGTGGAGGCCGTGCGGGAGGTCGGGGCTGGGCACACGCTGCACGACACTCGGGTCGTCCAGCAGGCGCGCCCGAGCCGACCCGGGCGCGGCCTGCCCGACGATCTCACGGCACAGGAGCGGCGGCTGCTTGTGTTGCTCGGTGAGGGGTTGACCAATCGGCAGATCGCGGCGCGCATGTTCCTGGCCGAGAAGACGGTGAAGAACTACGTCTCGCGGCTACTGGCGAAACTCGGGGTGCAGCGCCGCACCCAGGCGGCGGTGCTGGCCGCGAAACTGCAGGTGTCGAACGAGGTCGACTGACCCGGTCGTGCTACGTCCCTGCCTCGGGCTGCCGAGGCCCGTCTGCCGTGCGTCGGTCCATAACCCACCGCCGCCGGACGGCATCCGCATGTTCCTGTTCCTCGAGTTCCAGTCGCAGCCTCCTCAGTTCGTCCTCGAGGGCGGGAATCCAGCGCTGCGAGAGCGCGCGCATCCGCCGCGCGGTCGTCCGTTCCTCGGCGCGCACCGTGCGCACGGCCGCCAGGGCCGCCGCGTGCCGGACGGCCGCCTCGAGTGCCGCGCGGTGGCTGCGACGTGCGTCGAACACCGCGGGTCCGTCCAGCGGGTCGTCCCGCAGCGGCTCTGCCGGTGTCGTCACCGTGGCAGAGGCCGGGTACCGCACCCCCATCGATCGCGCCCATTCGATGTCGACCTGCGCCGTCTCGCCGGTACCCAGCCGGATCGCCCGCTCGCCACCGAGCAGGAGGACCCGGACGAGCCACGCGTCGGCCTCCCGGCAGGTGTCCTGCCATGCGGTGGCGGTGTCGGCCGCCACCCGCTCGAGTCGCTCCCCCTCGGCGAGCAGGACCTGCCGCTTGCGGTCGAGCAGGTCCACTCCCCGCCGGGCCACCTCCAATCGGCGCTCGAGCCACAGTCGCCCCGTCCGTCCGGGAGGCACGTGCCCCATCCGCGTCATGACGGGCTACCCTCCGCCGGCCGGTAGTGCGCGTCGAGCAGGCTCTGCGGGAGCATCGTCAACTCCGAACGCGGGAGCGTCGACAGCGCTGCCCACGCCCGGTTCAGCGTGTCGTCCAGGGATCGGGTTTCGTCGGCTCCCTGATCGAGCAGGTGCCGTTGGACGGTCCGGGTGAATCCCAGGTATGCGCGATCGACGGTGCCCAGTGCGTCCTCGCCCATCAGTTCCGCCAGCTCGCCCACCTGGCGCGCCTTCGACATCGACGCCAGCACCTGGGCCGCCAGATCGAGGTGGTCGGCGCGGGTGCGGCCGGGACCGGCGCCCCGGCGCATCAGGCGCGACAACGACGCGAGCACGTCGACCGGCGGATAGATCCCGTCCTTCTGCTGTTGCGGCGACAACACGATCTGCCCCTCCGTGATGTAGCCGGTCAGATCTGGCACGGGATGGGTGATGTCGCCCGAGGGCATCGTGAGTACCGGCACGACGGTCACCGAGCCCGGTCGGCCCCGGATGCGCCCGCAGCGCTCGTACAACGAGGCCAGATCGCTGTACAGATAGCCCGGATAGGCCCGCCGGCCCGGGATCTCGCCGCGCGCGGCCGACACCTCCCGCACCGCCTCCGCGTACGACGTCATGTCGGCCATGACGACGAGGACGTGGCGACCGTCGTCGAACGCGAGGTGCTCGGCGATCGTCAGGGCCAGTCGGGGCGTGAGGACCCGCTCGACCGCGGGCTCGTCGGCAGTGTTCAGGACCAGTACGAGATCTCCTGCGGCGGACCGCTGTTCGAGTCGGTTGCGCACCGCGTCGGCGTCGGCGTGGGTCAGTCCCATGCCCGCGAATACGACGGCGAACGGTTCGCCGGCGACATTGGCCTGCGCGGCCACCTGCGTGGCTAGCTCCAGGTGCGGGAGCCCGCCGACGGAGAACACCGGCAGCTTCTGCCCGCGCACCACGGTGGTCAGCGCGTCGATCGCGGAGACGCCGGTGAGGACCGCGTCGGCGGGTGGATCGCGGTGCGTCGGGTTGAGCGGGAAGCCGGACACGGGGGCCCGCCGGGTGGCGAGGACCGGCGGTCCCCCGTCGACCGGTTCGCCGCGGCCGTTGCAGACCCGCCCCAGCCAGCCCGAACCCACCGGGACGTGCAGTGCCTCGCCGGCGAAGGAGACGAACGTGTTCTCGGGGCGCATGCCGTCCGTGCGTTCGAGCACCTGTAACACGGCCAGGTCGCGGTCGACCTCGAGCACCTGGCCGTGCCGGATTTCTCCGGACCCGAGCCGGATCAGCGCCGATTCGTCCCAACCCACACCCGTGACCCCGCGCACCACCAGCAGGGGGCCGCGCAGCCTGCTCACCTGCGAGTACTCGACGTGTGGCGCCCCGCTCACGACAACTCCTCGAGCCGGGCGAGCATGTCGTCGCGGATACGCTCCACCCGGTCGAGATCGTCGGGTCCGGCCTCCTCCCGTGCCTGCACCAGTGGGCCGAAATCCACGGCCTCCAGCGCATCGGCCTCCACTCCGGCGTCGACGAGGGACGTGCACCGGTCGATGACCGCCAGGACTGCGTCCGCGAGTGCGGCGCCCTTCGCGGCGGAGCAGAAGCCGTCGTTGTCGCTGAGTGCGCTCTGTTGCAGGACGCCTTCCCGCAGCAGTCGGCCGCCGAGCATGACGACGCGTTCGGCGGCGGGCATCGAGTGACGGCCGACGAGTTCGGCGAGTGCGTCCAGGCGGTCGGCGTCCGCGAGCAGGCTACTGATCCGGGCGCGCCGACGGGTCCACCCCGGATCCCCGTCGCGGGCACGTCGGGCGGCGATCGCCACGGTGTCGGTGGAGAACGACCCCGACCAGGCGACCGCCGGATAGTGCCGCGCGTACGCCAGGTCCCGGTCGAGGCTCCACACCGCGCGTACGAAACGCAGGGTCTGGGCGGTCACCGGCTCGCTCATGTCGCCCCCGGACGGGGAGACCGCGCCGACGATGGTGACCGAGCCGCGTCGGCCGCCGAGCGTGACAACCTGGCCGGAACGCTCGTAGAACGCGGCGAGCGCCGACGCGAGATCGGCGGGATAGCCCTCCTCGGCCGGGAGTTCGCCCGACCGCGAGGCGAACTCGCGCAGCGCCTCCGCCCACCGCGACGTGGAGTCGGCGATGACGACGACGTGGTGTCCGAGATCCCGAAAGTACTCGGCGACCGTCACGCCGCTGTAGATGCTCGACTCGCGGGCCATCAACGCCATGTTGGAGGTGTTCGCGATGACGACGGTCCGGGCCGCGAGCGGGTGTCCGGTGCGGGGATCGGTGAGCGAGGCCAGATCCTGCACGACGTCGGCCATCTCGTTGCCGCGTTCGCCGCAGCCCACGTACACGATGACGTCGGCGTCGCACCATTTCGCGATCTGCTGCAGCAGCATGGTCTTCCCGGTGCCGAAACCGCCGGGAACCGCCGCCGTACTGCCCCGCGCGATCGGGAACAGCATGTCGAGGACCCGTTGCCCGGTGTGCAGGACCTCGACGTCGTCGATGCGGGTTCGGGAGGGGCGCGGTCGTCGGACCGGCCACCGCTCCGACAGCGGCACCGCGGTGCCGGAAACCGACGCGATCACCGCCTCTGCACGGTAGCGGCCCGGGGCCGCGACGGAGTCGACGATCCCGTCCAGGGTGGGCGGCACCAGGATCGGCACGGTGAGCGGACCGCCGGTGGTCACCACACCGAGTTCGTCTCCCGACTGCGCATGTACGCCGACCCGCGTGGTCGGGGTGAACTCCCAGCAGTGCTCGTCGGCGCTGTCACCGGACGCGCCCGGTGACAGCCACGTCCCCGCGTCCGAGAGTGGCCGCAACAGCCCGTCGAAGACCCCGCCGAGCAGCCCGGGGCCCAGCCGCGCCGACAGCGGGGCCCCCGAGGACTCGGCCGGCGCGCCGGGCGCGAGTCCGGCGGTGTCCTCGTACGCCTGTACGGTGACCAGTCCGTCGTCGATCGCGACGACCTCGCCGGGGAGTCGGCGCGCGCCGAGCGCGACGATGTCGAAGATGGCGACTGCCGGCAGCTGCTCCACTTCGACGAGCGAGCCCGAGACTCGGACCACCCGGGCCGTCACGGCGCCCACACCCCGGAGACGGCGTCGCCGAGTGCTGTCAATTGCTGCTCGGCCAGGTCCGGGAGTGAATACACGACCCGACGGCCGGGCGCGGTGCCGACGACGCCGCCCTCCGGGTGGTCCTGAATATCGGCACCGGCTCCGAGCACGGCGCGGGCCTGTCGCGCCAACTGCGCGCGCAGCGCAGGGTACCCGGGGTCCCGCCGGAGCTCGGTGGCGGCGGCCCGGACCCTTGCCCGCAGTTCGTCGTACACCTCCCGTTGGGCGGCGAGCACGACGGCGCGGGCGTCCCGACGGGCCCGGGAGCGTTCCGCGGCCACGAGAAGGTCACCGTCGGTCTCCCCGTCCGCCCGCGCCTGCGCAAGCAGCGCCTCGGCCGCCCGATCGGCCTCCGCCACGGTCGCCGCGGCCTTCGCCGCTGCCGCCGCCCGGATCCGCTCGGCGTCACGCCGCGCCTGTGCCGCCAGTGCCCTGCGCACGGGGGCGAGGGCATCGGTCGCGGCGGTCTGCACCGTGGTCACGGCATCACCACAGCCAGGGGGCGCTCGCCGCGCAGGAGGTCCGGCGCCAGCGCCCGCGCGGCGGCCGCGGTGACCACCACCACCGCCACATCGTCGGGTATGGACTCCCATGCGGCGCGGACCGCGGCGTCGTCGGGGGCAGCGAGCACGAGCGCACCGGCGAGCGCGTAGCCCTGCACCGCCGGTGCGGCACCCAGGACCGCGACCCGGGCCACGTTGTCAGGCCTTCCCGATGAGGATGATCGCGACGATCAGCCCGTAGATCGCGATCCCCTCGGCCAGTCCGACGATCACCATCGCCCTGCCGAACAGTTCGGGTCGCTCGCTCATCGCGGCGAGCGCGGCCGCACCGGTATAGGCGACGGCGATCGCGGCCCCGATCGAGGATCCGGCCACGGCGATCGCGGCGCCGAGTAACGCGGCCCAGTTGGCGGCCGGCTGGGGAGCCTCCGCCAGCACCGTCGCCGCCGCCGGTGTCCCACTGGCGGCGACGATCACCGCGGCGACGGCGCCGAGCAGGACCGCAAGGTCGAAGGCGATGACCAGACCGAGCGCGACGCGGCCACCACGGCGCAGGATCAACAGGATCGCGGCGACGGCCACGAACAGGGCCGGCAGCGCGTACAACCAGATGGTCACGGGATCCTCCTCGACGGTTCGAGCGGAACATGCCACGGACGGAACGGACGTCCCTCCGTGACGAAGATCCGCGAGAACAGTTCGTAGTATTCGAGTCGCAGCGCCTGCACCCCGGCGACGAGGGCCTCGAGCGCGAACGCGAGTGCGTTGCCGACGCTGAATACGGCGACCGCGGCGACCATCCCGACACCTCCGAGCCGCCACAGGTTCGTCGTGCCGTCCCACACCACCATCCCGACCGCGGCGTGAGTGAGCCCGAACGCGGCCAGTCGGGCGAACGAGACGAGGTTGGCACCCAACCGGATCACCGCGTCGAACAGTTCGACGACGGTCTGCACGACACCGGCGGCACCGCCCTCAGCGGTGGCGAGGAATCCGACCGAGGCGAGCAGTAGTCCGAGCGCCACGACGACGCCCCCGGCGAGCAGCCACCCGCTGCCTGCGACGAGTCCGAGCACGACCATCCCGAGCCCCGCGAACACCGCGGCGCCGGCCAGCCCGGACGGAGCGCTCAGCGCGGCAGCCCATCCGCCCTCGCGCCAGCGATTGACGGTGCCGAGGACGTAGGCGCCCGCGAGGAGGACCGCCCCGACACCAAGAGCGACACCCAGCAGCGTGACCGGCTGTTCGAGCGGCGCGATCCACAGCACGGGCACCACTCCGGTGGGGCCGAAACATTCGCCGTACAACAACCCGAAGACCGCCGCCGCCGCGCCGGCCCCCGCCACGAACGGCCATACCCGGCCGTAGCGAGCCGTCCATGGGAGCCGTCCGGCGCGAAGCAGCAGACCTCCGATGACCAGGAGCGCGCCGTGGCCGACGTCGCCGAACATCATCCCGAACATGAACACGTAGGCGAGTCCGGCGGCCAGTGTCGGATCCAGGTCCGCGTACGGGACGGTGCCGTAGGTGTCGACGAGCGGTGCGAACGAGCGCCGCAGCGTCCCTCCGGTGGCGAGGGCCGTGGGCGGGTCGGTGCCGAGCGGTGTCAGGAGGAGGACCACGGCGCCGCCTTCCGGTTCCAGTTGCCGTGCCAGCCCGAGCACGTCGGATTCGCGCGCCCACCCGGCGAAAGCGGCAACACCACCGCGCACCACCGCCGCGGCGCCCACCACGTCCAGTTCCGACTCACCGGCGAGGAGATCGCGGCGCCCGGCCCGCTCCAGCGCGTCGCGATCGGGCGTCGTGAGCGACAGTCGCGGTGCGGTCGGCGTATCGCCCCCCGCGCGGAGAGCGTCTCTGCTCGCGGTCGGCGGTTCGGGCACATCGATCTCGACGATTCCCGCGTCCGCCGTCTGCACGAGGACCGGGCGGATACGGGCGACCGGCGCGACGAGCGCCACTCGCCGCATCCGGGCCGGAGCCGCGGCACTAGGCCACCACATCGAACGCCTCCACCGCCGAGTCGCCGACGACCTCGTGGCGCGCCGCGGATGCGAGTGCCGCGCGCGCACGCCAGGCGTCCGCCGCGAGAACCGCGACGGCCCCGACGACCGGCCCGCGCCCGAATCCCTGCTCACGCAGGAGCGCGAACCCGTCACGGTCGATGCGGCGCCACCATGCCGCCTCGCCTCGCCACACGTTCTCGGGGCGGTCCACCCGATCGAAAGCCCACCGGGTGTCGGCGGGTAGGTGTTCGACGGCGGCGGCTACCTGCGTCGACGTCGGGCCGACGACGTCGACGAATCCGGGCCCGATCACGGTCGCCGCGCGCCGGGCCAGCGCGGGTGGAAGGACTCGCCTGTCCGACCAGGCGATGCGCGCGAGCAGCAGCGCCGTGGCGGCACGCGCCCATCTGGCCGCTTCGGGGATCGGTCCCATCACCTGATCCGCCCAGTTCAGGCGGAGCCCGACTCCGACCTCCCATGCGGACGAACCGCCGGGATCGCCCCACGGAGTCGACCGCAACGCCTCGCGCAGGACGGGCGCGGCGTGGATGCCGACGATGCGGTGGCCGGCCGTCGCGAGCGCCCCGAGGCGGTACAGCGGATCGCCCACGCCGCGCCCGTCCTGCGCCAGTTGCTCGTCGATGTTCGCGATCTCGAACCCGCGGGCGAGGAGTCGGACGACGTCGACGCCGTCGTGGGGCAGCCAGCCCGCAAGCACCCGCAATTGCCACAGCAGTGTTGCGCTGACACCGTGTTGTGCCGCGGCGAGGGAATCGGCGGGATGGACGGCGTGTCCGTACGGTGTCTGCGACACCGCCCGGACTGCGTCGGATCGGGTCCCGGAGCGCGCCAGCTGACGTGCCGCGTCGGCGCCGATCCGTCGCTGCGCCAGTGCCCGCGCACGCACCGTGCCGGCAACCCACGAGGTGCTCACGACGGGCCGCCAATCGCGCCGCCCCGAATGTCGTCGACGACGCGCCGCACCAGATCGGGGATTCGTTCGCGGCCGCGTTCGCGCACCACGTCCGCTTCCCGGCGCGCGTCGGCGACGATGCGCTCCGCCTGCTGTGCCGACCCGCGGCCCACCTGGGCCGCGGCGGCGGAGCGTTCCGCCTCGGCGCGCAGTCGGGCGTCGGTGAGGCGATCGCGGGCCCGCTGCGCGGCCAGCTCCGTCGTGCGTTGCGCCTTCTGCTCGGCCTCGGCCCGGACGCGGTCGGCCTGCGCGTCGTCGTCCGCCACCAACGCGAGGATCGGGGCGAGCTCGGCGGACAGTTCGGACACGCGGTCCGCCGGGACACCGGTGGAGGCCGCGGCGCCGGGGGTTCCCGCGGGGCGGAACCGCCTGAGCAGATCTCGAGAGCGTGGCATCCGTCCTCCCCTGCACCTGGCGAAGACCTCGATCACGGGTCGTGACGCACGAGCTGATCTGACCAGCACACCCCAGACGCGGCCGCCCGAGTAGGGCCAACTGTCACCGAATGGACGATGCGCCGTCGGCGGCACCGGAGGCCGCATCCAGTGTGACGAGGACGGTCAGGCCACCGCCCGGCGTTGCCGTCGCAGTCGCGGTGCCGCCCATCGCTTCGACGAACCCGCGCGCGACCGACAACCCCAGCCCCAGCCCCGCCCCGGCCGCGTGCCGGCCGTCCTCGAGGCGCTGGAACGGGTCGAAGATGCGGCTCTCACTGCCCGGTGGGATGCCCGGACCCGCGTCGGCGACGGTGATGACGCCGAGCTCGCCCACCCGCGCGGCACCGACGCGGACCGGCCGACCAGCGCTGTGGCGCAGCGCGTTCGCCAGCAGGTTCTCGAGGACGCGCCCGAGCAGCCCCGGGTCGGCACGAACCGAGACGGCGTCGACGTCGACGTGTACGCGGTCCGGGCCGATCCGGTCGCGTCCGTCGGCGGCCCGCGCGATCGACAGCAGAGCACCGTGCACTGATTCCTCGACGGCCACGCGGTCCATCGTCGGGCGCACCTCGCCGGCCGCGAGTCGCGACGAATCGATCAGGTCGTCGACCCGTTCGATCAGCCGATCGGTCGATTCCTCGGACGTCGCGAGCAATTCGTCGACATCGCGCGCGGTGAACTCGCCCGGTTCCCGACTGCGCAGACTGGACAGCGCGACCTTGATCGCGGCCAGCGGTGTCCGCAGGTCGTGGCTGATCCCGGCGAGCAGCGCCCGCCGCAGGTCGGCGGTGGTGGCGAGGGCACGGGCCTCGCCGGCGGCGTCGACGAGGTTCTGCTGCCGGTACAACGCGACCGCCTGATTGGCGACCGCGGTCAGGACGCGGCGGTCGTGGGCGCGCACACCGCGGCCCGACAACGCGAGCGCATATTCACCGTCGCCGACCTCGCACACGGTGCTCGCGGCGGCTGTCGTGCCGGGCGGATGCGCACCGACCGAGCAGACCGGACCGGCGCCGCGGCGCAGCACGCTGACCCCGTTCTGTCCGAACGTCTCGCGGACCCGCTCGAGCAGGGCCGGAAGGTCGGATCCCCGCAGCACCGAACCCGCGAACAGAGCGAGCAGTTCGGCTTCCTGAGAGGCGCGGCGGGCCTGGCGAGTTCGGAGGACCGCAACGTCCACCAGCGCGACGACCGCCAACGACATCAGGAAGCCTGCACCGGCGAACAGCGCGATCGCGCCCGTGGTCTCGGCACGCAGTCCGCTCCGGGTCGCCAGCAGCGTGGACGCAGCGGTCAGTATCAGTACTGCGACCCCGCTCGAGACGACGAGCCACCTGGTTTCCGCCACGGAGAGCCGTGGCCCTCCCGCGGCCCCGGCGTGGGTGACGATGTGCACATCGATCTGTCCGGCTCCCCGGATCACCTCTTCTCCGACGCCTTCGTCGAGGATCCGGAAAAGGCGTGACCGCCGGGAGGATCCGATCACCAGCTCGGTCGCGTCTACCGAGCGTGCGAACTCGAGGAGCGCCTCGGCCACGTCGTTCCCGACGACGCTGTGCACACTCGCCCGTGAAGCGGACGCGAGACGTCGGATCTCGGCCATCGTGGCGGTGGATGCGCCGGCGGTCCCGTCCCCGCTGACGACGTGAACCACCATCAGCCGTGCGCTGGACCGGGCGGCGATGCGGGCGGCCCGGCGAACCAGCTTCACCGATTCCGGCCCGCCGGTCACGGCGACCACGACGCGCTCGCGGGTCTCCCAGATGTCGGTGACGCTCTCGTCGACGCGGTATTTGTCCAACGCCATGTCGACCTGATCGGCCAGCCACAGCAGGGCCAGCTCCCGTAACGCGGTGAGGTTCTCGGGCCGGAAGTAGTTGCTCAGCGCGGCATCGACCCGGTCCGCGGCATAGACCTTGCCCTGGGCGAGCCGGTGGCGCAGCTCCCCCGGCGTGACGTCGACCATCTCGACCTGGTCGGCGTCGCGGACGACGCCGTCGGGAACCGTCTCCCTCTGTGCGATGCCGGTGATGTGCTCGACCACGTCGTTGAGGCTCTCGAGATGCTGGACGTTGACGGTCGAGTAGACGTCGATTCCGGCTTCCAGAAGCTCGTCGACGTCCTGCCATCGCTTCTCGTGCCGGCTCCCGGGAAGATTCGTGTGGGCGAGCTCGTCGACCAGCGCGATGCGGGGGCGCCGGCCGAGCACGGCGTCGACGTCGAGTTCGTCGAAGGTGGCGCCGCGATAGGTCACCCGACGCGGGGGGACTGTTTCGAGCTCCTCGAGCAGTGCCGACGTCTCGGCGCGACCATATGTCTGGGCCACCCCGACGACGACGTCGACACCCTGCGCCGACTGCCGGTGCGCCTCCGCGAGCATCGCGCAGGTCTTGCCAACCCCCGGGGCGGCCCCCAGATAGATGTGCAGTGCCCCGCGCCGCGGCGGGGGTTCGGGGTGCGCGGAGCTCGTCATGGTCTCCGACGGCCTCCCATCCGGGTAAACCTCGCGGTAACTCCCATTCTGGCCCCGCTGTGCAGTACCCCGACGTTGAATCGAGGTGAAGTCCCTCCGTGGGCCTGTCCACCGAGGGCTCGACGACCGAGGAGGCGGGCATGGCGGTCGTGGTGTTCACCGCACTGACGGTGGTGATCTTTCTCCTGCTCACGGTGGTGCTGAGGGCGGTGGAGCGGCTGTGAACTTCGACAACGCCGTGGGGCTGGTGACGGTCGTACTCATCGCCGTGTTTCTCGCTGCCGCGTTGTTCTTCCCGGAGCGATTCTGATGAGTTCCGCCGCGGCCGGTGCGCTGTTCGCGGGAACACTGCTGCTGGTGCTCGTGCTCGTCCATGTCCCGCTCGGGGACTACATGTTCCGGGTGTACTCGGGAACCTCGCATTCGCGGCTCGAACGCGTCGTGTACCGGTTGATCGGCGTCGAGCCGACGGCCGAGCACAGCTGGCCGGTGTACGCGCGCAGTGTTCTCGCCTTCTCTGCGGTCGGCATCGTGTTCCTGTTCGGGCTGCAACTGGTCCAGCAGCACCTGTGGCTGCACGTGCCCGCACCGGCGACGCCCATGACCTCGGACCTGGCCTGGAACACGGCGGTCAGCTTCGTCACCAACACCGACTGGCAGGCGTACGCGGGCGAGTCCACGATGAGCCCGCTCGTCCAGATGACCGGGCTCGCGGTGCAGAACTTCGTCTCCGCCGCGGTCGGGATGGGTGTCGGGATCGCGTTGGTGCGGGGTTTCGCGCGGACCCGTAGCGCCGTGATCGGGAACTTCTGGGTCGACCTGGTGCGGGGAACGGTCCGGATCCTGCTCCCCATCGCCTTCGTCGGTGCGGTGGTACTCGTGGTGGGTGGCGTCGTCCAGAACTTCGCCGTCCAGCGTTCGGTCGGCACCCTCACCGGCGGTACCCAGGTGCTACCGGGTGGTCCGGTCGCGAGTCAACAGTCCATCGAGATGCTGGGCACCAACGGCGGCGGCTATTTCAACGCGAATGCGGCCCATCCGTTCGAGAACCCGACGGCTTGGACCAGCTGGGTGCAGATCCTGCTGATGCTGCTCATCGCGTCGGCGCTGCCCCGCACCTTCGGCCGGATGGTGGGGAGCCGGAAGCAGGGATACGCGATCGCCGCGATCACGGCGATCCTCGCGGTCGTCAGCGTGACGTTGACGAACCTGCTGCAACTCCAGCACCACGGAACGGCCCCGACCGCGATCGGCGCGTCGATGGAGGGTGTGGAACAGCGCTTCGGGGTGGCGAATTCGGCCACCTTCGCCGCGACCGGGACGCTGACGTCGGCGGGGGCCACCAACTCGGCCCACGACTCGTACACCAGTCTCGGCGGCATGATGACGATGCTGAACATGCAACTCGGCGAGGTGGCACCGGGCGGTGCCGGTTCCGGCCTCTACGGCATTCTGATCCTTGCTGTCATCACCGTGTTCATCGCCGGACTGATGGTCGGGCGCACCCCGGAATACCTCGGGAAGAAGATCACCCCGCGTGAGATCAAACTGGCCGCCGCCTACTTCCTGGTCACCCCGCTGGTCATCCTCGTCGGCACGGCCGTCACGATGGCGCTGCCCGGGCCGCGGGAGCGGATGCTCAACACGGGCCCGCACGGGTTGTCGGAGGTTCTGTACGCGTTCACATCCGTCGCCAACAGCAACGGGTCGGCGTTCGCCGGGCTCGCCGCGAACACCCCGTGGTACAACACGGCCCTCGGCGTCGCGATGCTGCTCGGACGATTCCTGCCGATCATCTTCGTTCTCGCGCTCGCCGGCACGCTCGCCCGGCAGGGATCGGTTCCCGCCTCGGCCGGCACCCTGCCCACGCACCGCCCGCAGTTCGTCGCCCTCGTCACCGGGGTGACGCTGATCCTGGTCACCCTGACGTTCCTGCCCGCACTCGCGCTGGGCCCGCTGGCGGAGGGAATCCACCGATGAGCGCCCCCGGCCCGCCGCCGGCCCCTCCCGCGTCGCCGAAGTCCGGGGCGGCGGGCCGAACCACGGGCCTGCTCAACGCGCGAACCATCGCCGCGGCAGCACCGGTCGCCGTCCGCAAGCTCGATCCGCGCCTGCTGTGGCGCAATCCCGTCATGTTCATCGTCGAGGTGGGTGCCGCGTGGAGCACGGTCCTCGCGGTCCTGAGCCCGTCCTGGTTCGCGTGGGCCGCGGTGTTCTGGCTGTGGATCACGGTCGTATTCGCGAATCTCGCGGAGTCCGTCGCCGAGGGACGTGGCAAGGCTCAGGCCGATGCCCTCCGTCAGGCTCGGACGGGCACCCGCGCACGACTGCTTCCCGACTGGGCCCCCGGGGGCACCGTAGTGAGCGAGACCGACGTCGCGGCGACGGATCTGCGGCAGGGCGACGTCGTGATCGTCGAAGCGGGACAGACCGTTCCGGGAGACGGCGACGTCGTGGAGGGCATCGCGTCGGTCGACGAGTCGGCGATCACCGGCGAGTCCGCGCCCGTCGTGCGGGAATCGGGGGGTGACCGCTCGTCGGTCACCGGCGGCACCCAGGTGTTGTCGGACCGGATCGTCGTCAGGATCACCCAGCAGCCGGGCGGCAGTTTCATCGACCGCATGATCGCGCTGGTCGAGGGCGCCAACCGGCAGAAGACGCCCAACGAGATCGCGCTCGGCATCCTCCTGGCGGCCCTGACCGTGATCTTCGTCTTCGCGGTGGCGACCCTGCAGCCCCTGGCGATCTACTCGAAGGCCGACAATCCCGGTGTTCCCGACACCGCGGCCCTGAACCAGTACGGGGTTGCCGGGATCGTCATGGTGTCGCTGATGGTGTGCCTGATCCCCACCACGATCGGGGCCCTGCTGTCGGCGATCGGGATCGCAGGGATGGACCGACTGGTGCAGCGCAACGTGCTGGCGATGTCCGGACGCGCGGTGGAGGCCGCCGGCGACGTGAACACGCTGCTCCTCGACAAGACCGGCACCATCACGCTGGGCAATCGTCAGGCCTCCGAGTTCGTCGCGCTCGACGGGGTTTCCGCGCAGGACCTCGCCGACGCGGCCCAGTTGGCGAGCCTCGCCGACGAGACCCCGGAAGGTCGTTCGATCGTCGTCTACGCCAAGCAGGCCTACGATCTGCGCGAGCGGACGCCGGGCGAGCTCTCGCGTGCCACCTGGGTCGAGTTCAGCGCCACGACCCGGATGTCCGGCGTCGACCTGGACGACGGCGAGATGCTCCGCAAGGGGGCAACTGCAGCCCTCTCGAACTGGGTGGCCGGTCACGGCGGCCGGGTCCCCGATCAGCTCGCGCAGATCGCGGACCGCATCTCCGAAGAGGGCGGCACGCCCCTGGTGGTGGGTCGGGCCGACAGTCACGGTGCCGGTGTCCTCGGCGTGATCCACCTCAAGGACGTCGTCAAACGAGGAATGCGTGAGCGCTTCGAGGAAATGCGCCACATGGGAATCCGGACGGTGATGATCACCGGCGACAACCCGCTGACCGCGGAGGCTATCGCGAAGGAGGCGGGCGTCGACGACTTCCTGGCCGAGGCCACCCCGGAGGACAAATTCGCCCTGATCAAGCGGGAACAGGCAAACGGGAAACTGGTCGCGATGACCGGAGACGGTACCAACGACGCGCCGGCCCTCGCGCAGGCCGACGTCGGCGTCGCGATGAACACCGGCACCTCGGCGGCCAAGGAAGCCGGCAACATGGTGGATCTCGACTCCGATCCCACCAAGCTGATCGAGATCGTCGAGATCGGCAAGCAGCTGTTGATCACCCGCGGCGCGTTGACGACGTTTTCGATCGCCAACGACATCGCGAAGTACTTCGCGATTATCCCGGCCATGTTCGTGGTGCTCTTCCCCGGCCTCGCTCTGCTGAACGTCATGCGCCTGCACAGCCCGCAGTCCGCGATCCTCGCGGCGGTCATCTACAACGCACTCGTCATCGTCGCGCTGATCCCGCTGGCGCTGCGGGGCGTGCGGTACCGCCCGGCGACCGCGCAGAAGCTGCTCGGCCGCAACCTCTACATTTACGGGCTCGGCGGTGTCGTCGCGCCGTTTGTCGGGATCAAGCTGATCGATCTGATCCTGCAGTTCCTGCCGGGGATGTCCTGACATGCGCCGCGCCTGGCTCCGCCAGCACGTTGCCGCGCTGCGAGCGCTTCTGGTGCTGACCGTGATCACCGGCGTCGTCTACCCCGTCGCGGTGTGGGGGGTGGCCGCGGTGCCGTGGCTGCGCGACCGCGCCGACGGCGCGATCGTCACGGTCGACGGCACGCCGGTCGGTAGTGGACGAATCGGTCAGTCGTTCACCGGTTCCGACGGGAATCCGCTGCGCCGGTACTTCCAGAGCCGCCCGTCGGCCGCGGGAACCGGATTCGACACCCTCGCTTCCGGGGCGAGCAACCTCGGGCCGGAGAGCATCCGGGACACCCCGGCCGATCCCGACCTGTTGGCGCGCGGCGCGACCCCGACCGACGCCGGATTCGTGCCGAGCCTGCTCACCGCCGTGTGCACCCGCAGCCGCGGGGTCGGACAACTCGAGGGGGTGGACGGATCCCGGCCGTTCTGCACCGCCGGAGGCGTGGGTGCGGTGCTGTCGGTGATCGGGCCCCGGGACGCCGACGGCAATGTCACCCGCCCGGAACGGGTGGTGAGCGTCAACGAGCCCTGCTCGACGGACCCAGCGGTCCCAGCCCGGACATTCCTGGACAGCTACGAGGGGGCCCCGGTGGAGTGCGCGCGCTTCGGCGACCGCGAAACTTACGACGCGGGCCGGATCGTCCCCGTTCGTGGCGGTGCACCGGCGCGGCCGGCGGTCCCCGCGGATGCGGTCACGGCGAGCGGTAGCGGTCTGGATCCGGACATCTCCACCGAGTATGCCGAGCTGCAGGTGCCGCGGGTAGCCGCCGCCCGCGGCGTCGGCGCGGACCTGATCCGTGCCGCCGTCGACGCCCACACCGACGGCCGCGGACTCGGCTTCCTGGGCGAGCCCACCGTGAACGTACTGAATCTCAACCTGGATCTGGACCGACGATTCCCGATGCCGCGCTGACCATCGCGACTGGACTACGGTCGGCGTGCACCGGTCCACCAGCGGTCTTCGGCGGCCTGCACCGCATCCGCGACCGGACCTGTCGTGTCGACCCCGACGGCCTCGGCCCACTCGTCCGCACGCCGCGCCATGGCATGCGCGATGGCGGGATCGGCCTCGGAGTCGTGGTCACCGCCGGCGGTCGCACGGTCGCGCAGTCGCGACTCGGTGACCGCCGGCGGGGCGACGCATCGCAGCGCGACCAGGTCGGCGACGGCGTCCGACGCCATCGCCTCGGCCCGCCGGCGCAGCCGGGCGTCCGTCCACGACGCGTCGAGGACGACGGAGATGCCCCGTCCCAGGGCCTCGCGGGCCCGGTCGAGCATCGTCGCGTACACCCGGTCCGTCGCCTCCGCCGAGTACCGTCCGCCGCGGAATCCGGGGGCCGGGTCGCGGCCGCGTTCGTCGGCGAACAGGTCACGGCGGATCGCGTCGCTCGACAGCAGCAGCGCGCCCACCGATTCCGCCAGGCGCGCCGCGACCGTGGACTTACCGGACGCGGGCAGCCCTCCCACCAGGGCGAGGCGAACAGCCCCGCGGCGCAGGTGTTCCGCGGCCAGTGCGGTGTGGCGAAGTGCGTCCTGCGCGGACTCGGACCGGCCCTGCAGGTGCCGGACACAGTCGACCTTGGCCCGCATGAAGGCGCGGTAGGCGATGTAGTGGTGGCGCAGCGCGTCGGGCGCAGCATCGTCGGCCTGACCGGTGTACCGGTCCAGGAAACGGGTCGCCAGGTCGGCGCGGCCCTGGAATTCGAGATCCATCGCGAGGCAGGCGGCGTCGTCGAGGCCGTCGACATACCGGAGTCGGTCGTCGAACTCGAGACAGTCCAGGACGCGTGGACCGTCGCGGAGGCAGAAGATGTCGTCCGCCAGCAGGTCGCCGTGGCCGTCGACGATCCGGGCTTGCGTGATGCGGTCCGCGAACAACTGCCCACGCCCGTCGAGGAACCTGTTCACGGTGCGCTCGAGCGCGTCCAGGCGGTCGTCGCAGACGACGTCCTGCGGCATCGTCCGAGTCTCGCGAAAGTTGTTGCGCCACCGCCGACGGACCGCCTCGATGGTCCCCTCGTGATCGACGTGCGGGCCGCGGTGCGCGCTCCGATGGAATCTTGCGATCAGGTCGGCGATCTCATCGACCCGATCCTGGACCGGCACCTCCGAACGCAGCAGGGCCGACAGCCGCGCCTTCTCGGGCATCCGGGTCATCACGACGAGGGGTTCGCCGTCGCGGCCGTCCGGGTCACGGAGTTCCGTCACGCCGAGATAGACGTCGGGCGCGAGACGACGGTTCAGTTCGACCTCCCGGGCGCACACCGCGACGCGGGCCGCGCGCGTACTGAAGTCGAGGAAGTCGGTGCGTATCGGCTTCTTCGCCTTGTAGACGCGATCGCCGAGGAGGAACACGACGCCGGAATGGGTCTCGTGCAGGGCCGCAAACGGCTGCTCGGCGGAATCGTCCGCGGAACCTCCGGTGCGAGTGTCCAACGACGGTCAGCCGACCTCGCCGTGCTCGTCGTAGTGGCCCTCGTGTTCGGCGTGCCGGTGCCCGTCGTGGATGTAGTCGACGTGGTCGCCGTGCTGGACCTTCTCATGACCGCAATTGTCGCCGTGGACGTGGGGATGGTCGGACGGATCGTGCGGATGGTGTTCGGGACCGGTCATGACCCCTGCCTTTCGGTCGTCTCCGCGCTGTCGACTTCCACGGTAGTGGCGTCTCGGGTGCGGCGGTACAGATTCTCGATCTCCTCGCGCCGGCACACACGGGTACCCGCGGTGGTGAGCATCGCGGCGCCGGCCGCGATGCCGAGGCGGACGGCGTCGTGCAGGCACCAATTCCGGGCGAGACCGACGGTGATGCCGGCAACCATCGCGTCTCCGGCGCCGACCCCGCTGCGGAAACGGACCGGGAGCGCTGCGAATCGCTCGGCAGATTCGGCGGTGACCGCGATGGCGCCGCGCGCCCCCAGCGAGATCACCACCGCCTCGCATCGACCCTCCGTCACGAGTTCGCGTGCGGCCCGGACCTGGTCGGGTTCGTCGACCAGATCGCGACCGGCCAGTTCCCGGAGCTCGCGGATGCTCGGCTTCAGCAGGTACACCCCGGCGTCGATGTGGCGTAGCGGTTCGCCGGACGTGTCCACGATGCAGCGGGCGCCGAGATTGCGTGTCATTGCGACGACCCGCGCGTAGAAGTCCGGTGGGGCGCCCGGGGGCAGGCTCCCGCTGGCCACCACGAGCTGGGCGTCCCGGGCCACCTCCGCGACTAGGGCGAGGCAGCGTTCCTGGTCGGCCAGGCTCATGTGCGGGCCCGGCAGCACGAACCGGTACTGGTCCCCGGTGCTCAGTTCGTCGACAGTGAGACTCTCCCGGGTGGCGCCGTCGATGGGAACCCGACGGTTCCACACACCCTCGCGATCCAACAGCGCACCCAGGACCGTTCCGGTCGCCGAGCCGACCGGGAACACCGCGACCACGGACTCCCCCAACACGCGCGCGATCCGTGCGACGTTGATCCCTCCACCACCGGGGTCGTAGCGGGGCTCCGCGCAGCGAATCTTGTCGGTCGGCCCCACGGCCCCGGCGCTCGTCGAGATATCGAGCGCCGGATTCATGGTCAGCGTGACGATCGCCGGCATCGCAGGCCGCCTCCCTCTGGCCCGGGCGATGGCCGCCCCCGCCTCCTGAGTCCGATCGTCATCGGCGCGGCCGACGCGGTCCAGGGCCGAACGGCCCTTTACTCCGGCCGAGTGAGCTGTCCCAATGGACGAGAGGGGGTGCCATGAACGCAGTCATCGATCGGCGCGCACTCGACGATCTGATCCGAGTGTTGCGCGGCGACGGTCGCCGAGTCGTGGGACCGACGGTCCGCGACAGCGCGATTGTGCTCGCCGAGCTCGAGTCGGGCACACAACTGCCCGACGGGTGGGGTGTGTTCACAGCCCCCGGCGAGTATCGGTTGCGCCGCCGCGACGACCAGGCCGTATTTGCGCACTCGTCGGGCCCGATGTCGTTCAAGCAGTACCTGCATCCCGCGCACCGGGTGCTGTGGTCGTGCGACGACGGCGAATTCTCGGCGCCGGTGGACCCGCCGCCGGCATATGTGTTCCTCGGTGTCCGCGGCTGCGACCTCGCCGCGATCCGGACGCTGCACCGGGTCCTGTCCGCGGAATCCGACAGTTACTCCGCCCGCGTGCTGAGGAATCTGATCGTGATCGCAGTCAACTGCACCGAGCCGGGCGGAGTGTGCTTCTGTGCCTCGATGGGCACCGGTCCGGACGTCGCCGCCGACTACGACCTCTCCCTGACCGAGCACGTGGACGACGACGGGCACTGGTTCCTCGTCGACGTCGGCACCGAGACCGGGCAGCAGTTGCTCGACCGGATCCCGCACCGCGCCGCGGCCGACGCCGAGACCGAGGACTGCCGCGCCGCGGTGACGGCGGCGGCCGGCGCGATGGGCCGGGAGATGCCCGACGTCGATCTGCGGGCGCTGCTGCGCGCCGCGCGCGACGAACCGGTGTGGGAGGAGGTCGCGGCCCGTTGCCTGACCTGCGGGAACTGCACCATGGTGTGCCCGACGTGTTTCTGCACCACCACCGAGGACGTCAGCGAACTCACCGGCGACCACACCGAGCGCCGGCAGCACTGGTCGTCGTGTTTCGAGCTCGATTACTCGCACCTGCACGGCGGCAACGTCCGCACCAGCGGCGAGAGCCGCTACCGCCAGTGGATGACGCACAAACTGGGTACCTGGTTCGATCAGTTCGGCAGCTCGGGGTGCGTCGGCTGCGGCCGGTGCATCGACTGGTGTCCCGTCGGCATCGACATCACCGAGGAGGCGGCGCGGCTGACCGGTGCGTTGCCCGGAGCCGGGCAGTCGCCGTGACGACCGGTGCGGGTGCCTCCGCGTCGCGACTGCTGTTGCCGGGGCTGGACGCGGCGGGACGCGACCGGCTCGAGGCGCTGTCGACGCCGGCGCTGTGGCTGCCCGGCGAGTTCGTGTTCCGGGAAGGCGAGCCGGCCCGTCGATGCTGGCTGCTGCGGCGCGGAAGGGTGTCGTTGAGCACGTCGGTGCCGGGCCGGGGGGATGTCGTGATCGAGACGCTCGCCGCCGGGGACGTGCTGGGCTGGTCGTGGTTGCGGCCCCCGCGGGTGTGGGACTTCGCTGCCGTCGCGGCCGACACCACCGAGGCGTGGGAGGTCGACGCCGTGGCCCTGCGCGACGCGGCCGAGGCCGATCCGGCGTTCGGCTATGCGGTGTCGCAGGCGCTGTCCGCCGTCCTCCTCGACCGACTCCAGGCCACCCGCGCGCGCCTGTTGGATCTCTATGCGAACCCCGGTGGCTCGCCGTGACCGCGACGGTCGTGCCGACCGCGCACCGGGTGCTGCGGCGCACGGTGGAGACGCACGACTCGGTGACACTGGAACTGGGCCCGGTCCACGCGCCGCTGCCGGGCTTCCGGCCGGGCCAGTTCATGATGCTGTGTGCGCCGGGAGTCGGCGAGATCCCGATCTCGTCGTGCGGCGATCCGACCGCACGACACGGGGTCTCGGTGCACACGATCCGGCGTGTGGGCGCGGTCAGCGCGGCTCTGCACGACGCGGACGTCGGACGCATGATCGGGGTGCGAGGACCGTTCGGCACCGGTTGGAACCTCGCGGCGGCCACCGGACGGGACCTGCTGATCATCGCCGGCGGGGTCGGTTTCGCCGCGGTCCGGGCGCCCGTGCTCGCGGTCCGCGCCGACCGGGCCGCATACCGCGCGGTCACCGTCGTCGTCGGTGCCCGCAGCCCCGAGGAGATCCTCTATCGGGGCGAACTCGACGACTGGCGAGCGGCGGGCATCGACGTCCTCGTCACGGTCGACCAGCCGGCTCCCGGCTGGTCGGGGCCGATCGGGTTCGTCACCGAAGTTCTCGGTCGCCTCGACCTCGACCCCGCCCGAACCCGGGCGATTCTGTGCGGACCGGAGGCGATGATGCGGTTCTCGGTGCGGGTCCTCCTGGGTAAGGGCGTCGCACCGGACGCCGTCGAGGTCTCGCTGGAACGCAACATGCAGTGCGGCATCGGGGTGTGTGGGCACTGCCAACTAGGCGAGCTGTTGCTGTGCCGCGACGGTCCCGTCGTCGACTACGCATCCGCCGCACCGCTCATGCATACCCGGGAGCTGTGATGAGTGCCCCGACACCCGCAACCCGGCCGTCTCTCGCGGTGTGGAAGTTCGCGTCCTGCGACGGTTGTCAACTCTCGCTGCTCGACTGCGAGGACGAACTGCTCGGCGTCGCCACGCAACTGCAGATCGCCCACTTCCTCGAGATGTCCAGCGCGGTGGTCGAGGGTCCGTACGACCTGTCGCTCGTGGAGGGTTCGGTCACCACCGCCACGGACGTGGACCGCATCCACGCGATCCGGGACAACTCCAAGCGGCTGGTCACGATCGGTGCCTGCGCGACCGCCGGCGGAGTGCAGGCGCTGCGCAACTTCGCGGATGTCGTCGAGTTCGCCGACGCGGTGTACGCGAGCCCGGAGTACATCGACACGCTCGCGACGTCGACACCGATCTCCGCCCATGT
The DNA here is from genome assembly GCF_050433545.1 of Rhodococcus sp. BE178. Taxonomy (NCBI): domain Bacteria; kingdom Bacillati; phylum Actinomycetota; class Actinomycetes; order Mycobacteriales; family Nocardiaceae; genus Rhodococcus; species Rhodococcus sp. BE178. The sequence goes on from NZ_JBNPXA010000002.1 coordinate 188,586, forward strand.
GCGGGTGGACTTCGAGCTGCGCGGTTGTCCCATCGACCGGCGACAACTGATCGAGGTGATCACCGCGTTCCTGGCGGGCCGGACCCCGAACGTCCCGAACACCAGCGTGTGCACCGAGTGCAAGCGTCGCGGTCTGACGTGTGTCATGGTCGCCGACGGAACCCCGTGCCTGGGGCCGGTCACCCATGCCGGGTGCGGTGCCCTGTGTCCTGCGCACGCCCGGGGCTGCTACGGCTGTTTCGGTCCCACTCCGAACCCCAACATCGCGTCACTGGCAGGCTGGCTGCGCCGCTGCGGCATGGACGATGCCGGCATCGGCCGCGTGTTCTCGACGTTCAACGTCGCGGACCCCGACTTCGACGAGGGCCGCCGGTATGGGCACTGACGGTTCCGGGACTCCCGACCCGCCCGGCCGCGACGCGGCGACAGTGCGCCGGCTGACGGTGCGGGCACTGGCCCGGGTCGAGGGCGAGGGCCGCCTCGACGTGACGGTCTGCGGCGACACGGTCGAGGACGCGCGACTGGACATCTACGAGCCGCCGCGCTTCTTCGAGGCGTTCCTGCGGGGCCGGGACTTCCAGGAGCCGCCGGACATCACGTCCCGCATCTGCGGGATCTGCCCGGTCGCCTACCAGGTCAGTGCCTGCAACGCGCTCGAGCAGGCGTGCGGGGTGACCCCCGGACCGCGGCTGCTCGCGTTGCGCCGGCTGCTGTACTGCGGTGAGTGGATCGCCAGCCACACGCTGCACATCTACTTCCTGCACGCACCGGACTTTCTGGGCGTCCCGGATTCGATCGCACTGGCCCGGATCGACCGCGCGGCCGTCGAGCGCGGTCTGGCGCTCAAGAAGGCCGGGAACGCGATCCTCGAGACCATCGGCGGGCGACCCATCCACCCGGTGAACGTGCGCGTCGGCGGGTTCTATCGCGCACCGACCGTCGAGGAACTGGCGACCCTCGCCGGGACCCTGCGCGCCGCCCTGGACGCCGCCGCGGAGACCGTCGAGTGGGTCGCGGGTTTCGACTTCCCGGACGTCGAACTGGATCCGGTGCTGGTGGCACTCCACGATGAACACCGGTACGCGATCGAGGACGGTGTGGTGCGCACCAGCGGTGGGGCACAGTTCCCCGCCGCCGAGTTCGACCGGCACGTCGTCGAGCGGCAGGTGCCGACCTCGACGGCCCTGCACGCGCGGCTCGACGGCGAGCGGTATCTGACCGGCCCTCTGGCGCGGTTCACCCTCAACTCCGACCACCTCTCTCCCCTGGCCCGGCGGGCGGCGACCGCGGCCGGGCTCGGTGACGAGTGTCGAAACCCCTACCGCAGCATCGTTGTTCGCGCGGTCGAGGTCCTGTACGCCGTCGAGGAGGCGCTGCGCCTGATCGAGGAGTACGAGCGTCCCGAGCCCGCGGTCGCGATGGAGGCTCGGCCCGGGGTGGGCCACGGCGTCAGCGAGGCGCCGCGTGGGCTGCTCTACCACCGTTACCGCATCGGCGACGACGCCCTGATCGACGACGCGGTCATCGTGCCGCCGACGGCGCAGAACCAGGATGCGATCGAGGCCGATCTCGTCGCGCGGATCGGTGAGCACCTCGACCTCGATGACGACGCACTGACCGGTCTGTGCGAGCGGACGATCCGCAATCACGATCCGTGCATCTCGTGTGCGACCCACTTCCTCGATCTCCGGATGACCCGGTCGTGAGGGCCGCGGTGATCGGCATCGGCAACGAATTCCGCCGCGATGACGGGGTGGGTCCGGCGGTGGTGCGAGCTCTGCGCGGTCGCCTGGCTGCGGAGATCCCGGTGTGTATCCCCGCAGATACCGTGGATCTGGTCACCGCCTGGTCGGGCACCGACATCGCCATCGTCGTCGACCTGCTGCAGTGTGCGCGGCCCCGTCCTGGACGGGTGCGGCGAGTCGCCACCGACGGCTTCGCCGGCGCGGGCGAGGTCGGCGGGCACCGGGTGGACGTGGCCGCCGCACTCGCACTGTCCCGGGTATTGGGCACGGCGCCGCGCCGGTTGGTGACGTTCACCGTCGAGGGCACCGACGTCCGGTCGGGAGTGGGGCTGTCGACACCGGTGCGGCGCGCGGTCCCGCGGGTGGCCGCCGCGGTCGCGGCCGAGCTCGTCAGCGGAAGCGTTCCGCGGCCCGGGCCATCGCGACCAACCGGTCGGCGAGTTCGGTGAGTTCGGCATGGTCGGCGTCCTCGGCGACGGCGGTGGCGACGTCCTCCGCCGCGCACCGCAGCTCGAACATCCGATCGGAGAGGGCTGAGGACTCCTCGGCGGTGAGCACCAGGGCGTCGACCGGGATGGATGTGCCCTTGACCGCGATGCGCTGCTCGTAGGCGCGCTGGCGGCACGATTGACGGCAGTACCGGCGGCGGCGCCCGATCCCGGCGGGAGCCACCTCGCGGCCGCACCACACGCACGATTCGGGTCTCCGGGAAGCTGCAGCCATGGACGCACACCTTACTGCGGGCTGACCCTCGTGCAGGGCGACGTACCCGGTAACATGGGGCGGCCGCATCCACGTGAGTCTCGGGAACGTTCCGGGATTCCGGGACGTTGTAGAGGGTTGTGAACGCTCGGTGCGCCGCCCACGGCGAACTGGCGCGGCGGAAGAACGAGGAGAGGACACCCCCATGGCAGATCGCGTACTTCGAGGTAGCCGGCTCGGAGCGGTGAGCTACGAGACCGACCGCGACCACGACCTGGCGCCCCGTCGCATGGCTCGCTACCGGTGCGACAACGGCGAGGAGTTCGACGTCCCGTTCGCCGACGACGCCGAGATCCCCGGCACCTGGCTATGCAAGAACGGTCTCGAGGGCACCCTCCTGGAGGGCACCGCCCCCGAGGCGAAGAAGGTCAAGCCCCCGCGCACCCACTGGGACATGCTACTGGAGCGTCGCTCGGTCGAGGAGCTCGAGGAGTTGCTCAAGGAGCGTCTGGACCTGCTCAAGGCGAAGCGGCGCGGCGCATAGCCCGCTCGCTCGCACACGAACACTTCGGCGCCGCCACGGAACTCCGTGGCGGCGCCGCTGTCTGTCCCGGCCGGGTGGCCTCGATCGCGACCGCGCCCCGTGTTTCCCGACGGAAACGGGCGGTCAGCAGTTGCTGGGCGCAGGCTCCCCGCGGAACCGGGCGTCGAGGTAGTCCAGGGCGCGCGGCGCCCCGAGAACCGCGGTGGTGAGATGGTCGGGGCTCGGGAACAACTCCGACTCCACCGTCGCGCCGGCCCGGCAGTAGCGCTGCACGGTCGCGACGATCGAATCCACGGGGATCAGCGCATCGGTGGGGCTGTGCCACTCGTACAGCGGGGCCGTCGGCACGCCCGGATACCGTTCGATGCTGTTGTCGTCGAGCACCGCCTCCGCGGCCGGACTGGCGAGCAGGTCGGTCGTGCGGGAAATCTCTGCCGCACTGTGACCCGCGCCGGTGGCGAGGATGTCGTTGGTGCAGGCGTTGGCCAGCGCGTTGCGCATGGCGATCCCTTTGTCGTTCAGTTGCTCGCTGATGGGCAGCAGGTCGGGATACTCCCGTTCGAGTCCGATCGCGGCCGCGAGCGCCAGCCCGAACGCGGGGTGGGGCGCGGTGCCCAGCGCCCGCGCCATCTTGCCGATGTTCATCGGCGCACCACCGGAGGCCACGCCCACGATGTTCAGTTCGGGCGCGTAGGACGGGGCGAGGGCCGCCGCGAACGAGGTGGCCATGCCTCCGCCGGAGTATCCCGCCAGCGCGACGGGGCTCGCGGCCAGGCCCAGGTCGGGGACGCGCTGCACCGCGCGGATGCCGTCGAGGGTGATCTGTCCGCCCAGCCGCGCGGCGCCGTACGCGCTGGTGGGTCCCAGATGGTCGGGCAGGGCCACGGCCCATCCGCGGGCGAGCGCGACGTTCAGGGCCGGGGACTCGCGAATCATCAGGTTCGGGTCGTTGGTGTACAGCGCGCGCGACGGGGCGCACGTGGCACCGAGGGCGTTGATGATGTGCTGGAGCGACAGCAGCGGGCCGTTCTGCTGCCGGTTGTCGGGCACGAGAACCGTGGTGACGGCGGCGATCGGGTGGTTCTCGGAGTTCGTGGACCGGAACTTGAGCTGCCACACCGACGTGTTCGGGAACTGCGGCAGCGGCGGCATACGGCGGGTCGCGAGGACGTCCCCGGGTGCCGCGCCGGCCGCCGCGTCCTGCTGGCTGTAGAACGGATCGGGATCGGCGACCGGATAGATCGGTGACGCCGAGACCGCTGACGGCGCGAGGACCGTCGCGCACACGATCACAGCGGCCGTGACGAGCGCCCTCCCCACGCCGCCACGACTCGTGTCCGGCAGCAACCGCGACCACCGTGGCCGCGGCGCTCGCACCAGGAACAGCATCGACATACCCCCTCGAAGTCCTCGGATTTCTCCGTGGAATTGTGTGTTTTCACCGAATTACGCATTTGGATGAATATCGGAAAGTGCGCGGGTCGCGGATCTTTGACCGGTCGGCGACTCAGCTTATGTGACTCCTTCGAAGAATCCCTCGAATCCGGTGAACGACTTTGCGCGACCGGCGTATTCGAGGCCGGATACCGCACGATTGCGTGCGATGCAATCGAATCCGGACACATCGACACGGGTCGTGACCGCACTGTCACCGAACTGATCGCGACGCTCGCGGGACCTCCACCCGAATTGTGGCAAGGATTCGCCTCGCCTAGTCGCCCGTGACATCATGAAGGGAACGCACGCAGCTAGCGGATTCAGCTGACGCGATGGCTCGAAGAACTACCGCGCCGGTCCAGCAGACGTAAGGCGAGGTGGCGCATGGACGACACCAACGGCCCCGCGAGGGCCTGCACCTCAGAACCCCCCGTGGACGCGATCTCGGCCGAGCAGCCGGGGTTGGCTCGTCTGAGGGCGGAACTCGACGCGATCGACGATCGGCTACTCGAGGACATTCGAGCCCGCATCGACGTGTGTGTCCGGATAGCGGAGGTGAAGCGACATCAGGGAATCCCGATGATGCAGCCCGGTCGCGTGAACCTCGTGCAGGCACGCGCCGAGGAATTCGCTCGCGCGAACGGGTTGTCTCCCGATTTCCTCCGCAGCCTGTACGAATTGATGATCGGCGAGACGTGTCGCGTCGAGGACGTCGTCATCGGGTCCAACGGCGACACGAATCGTGCTACGGGCTGATGGCGCCATGTCGACCCGCACACTCCTGATCGACAACTACGACTCGTTCACCTACAACCTCTACAGCCTGTTGTCGGAGGTGAACGGCGAACCGCCGTGTGTGGTGAAGAACGATGTGGACTGGGCGTCGGTGGATATCGGCACCTTCGACAACATCGTCATCTCCCCCGGTCCGGGACGCCCGGACCGCAAGCGGGACTTCGGTGTCAGCGCGCGGGCGATCGCGAATCGGGAGATTCCGGTGCTCGGGGTGTGCCTGGGCCACCAGGGCCTGTGCCACCTGTTCGGGAGCAACGTCGGGCTGGCGCCGGTCCCGATGCACGGTCGGCTGTCGCCGATCCGGCACAGCGGTGCCGGGATCTTCGCCGGTATCCCGTCGCCGTTCCAGGCCGTCCGCTACCACTCGCTCATCGTGGAGAGTCTGCCACCGGAACTCGAGCAGCACGCCTGGACGGACGAAGGCCTGATCATGGCGGCGAAGCACCGCCGACATCCCCTGTGGGGGGTGCAGTTCCATCCGGAGTCGATCTGCACGCAGTACGGGCGCGAACTGATGGGCAACTTCCGTGATCTGACACCGACGCACTCGGGCAGGTCGTCGACGCGGACCGCGTCCGTGTCCCCGCCGCCGCGCGCCGACTCCGGTGCAAGGTCCGGGGGCCAGTCGGAGGCGAAGCCCAGGTACGTCGTGCACACCCGGCGGGTGGATCGCGCTGTCGATCCGCAGGACGTCTACGGCCGATTGTTCGCGGACGGACCGAACAGCTTCTGGCTGGACGGCAGCGCCGCGATCGAGCCGGAGTCGAAATTCTCGGTCATGGGCGACTGCTCCGGTCCGCTCGCCGAGTACGTCACGTATCGAGTGGCCGAGACGACCGTCTGTGTCCACCGCAACGGTCGCCCCGTCGAATCGGTGCACCAACGCTTCTTCGACTACATCGACGAGCAGTTGCGGGAGCGAGCGGTGCCGGCGGTCCCGGACCTGCCGTTCGCGTTCGGCCTCGGATACGTCGGGTACCTCGGCTACGAGCTGAAGGCGGACGCCGGCAGCCAGTTGGTGCACACGTCGCCGACGGCCGACGCGGCCTTCGTCTTCGCCGACCGCGCGGTGGTGATCGACCATCTCGGCGGTCGCTGCTATCTGCTCGCCCTCAGCGAGGACCCCGACGATCCGCGAGTGGCGGAGTGGTTCGCGGCCACCGAGGCCGAGATCCGCGCACTGGACGAGGCCGTCGAGGCGCCTCCCCCGCATCCGCTCGTCAAACTCGAGGCCGACACCCAGCCGCGATTGCGGCACGACCGAGACGAGTACCTGGCGCTGGTCGGCCAGTGTCTCGACGAGATCCGGTCCGGGGAGTCGTACGAGGTGTGTCTGACCAACGCGGCGACGGTGGACCGGGTGATCGATCCGCTGCAGAGCTACGAGACGCTCCGCGAGATCAGTCCCACCCCGTACAGCGCGCTGCTCCAGTTCACGGGGGTGTCGGTGCTCAGCGCGTCGCCGGAGAGGTTCCTGCGCATCGGGGTGGACCGGGTCGTCGAATCCAAGCCGATCAAGGGCACCCGGCCCCGCCACGCGCGGCCCGAGTACGACGCGGCCCTGCGTAAGGACCTGCTCGACAGCGAGAAGGACCGTGCCGAGAACCTGATGATCGTCGACCTGGTCCGCAACGACCTGTCGCGGGTGTGCACTCCAGGATCGGTGCACGTCCCGAAACTGTTCGACGTCGAGACGTATGCCCCTGTCCACCAATTGGTCTCGACGGTCCGCGGGACACTCCGCGACGACGTGTCGACGGTGGACTGTGTGCGTGCCGCGTTCCCGGGCGGCTCGATGACCGGGGCCCCGAAACTGCGCACGATGGAGATCATCGACAAGCTCGAGGAGGGCCCCCGCGGCGTCTATTCCGGTGCCATCGGGTACTTCTCGATCAACGGGACGGCCGATTTCTCGATCGTCATCCGCACGATGGTCGCGACGGACGACCGGGTCACGTTCGGTGTGGGCGGCGCGATCGTGGCGTTGTCCGATCCGGAGGAGGAACTCGAGGAGACGATGGTCAAGGCCGTGACCATGCGGCGGTGCCTGTCGGTGACCTCGGACCCCGGAGACGCCGGAGACGCCGGGACCAGCGGCGGGGACCGATGACCGCGCGGGCGGACCCGGTGACCGCCCGGCTCGCGGTGGTGGGCGGCGCGGGTGCGGTCGGTTCGATGCTCGTGGAACTGCTGCGCCTCGATGGGGATGACGTCACGGTCGTCGACCAGGCCGACGGGATGGATGCGGTCGCACCCGACGCGGGGGTGCGCGCGGTCCTCGCCGAGGCCGACACGGTGGTGCTGGCGGTGCCCGAATCCGTCGCGATCGCAGCGGTGCCCACGCTGCACCGGATCCTGAGACCCGATGCGCTGCTGGTCGAGACGCTGTCGGTGAAGACCGGGATCCACGGCGCGCTGCAGGACGGGGCGCCGGGTCGACCGGCGGTGGGGATCAATCCGATGTTCGCGCCGGCGCTGGGGATGCCGGGGCGGCCGGTGGCCGCGGTGATCCACCAGTCGGCGCCGGCGGTGGACCGGTTCCTCGGCTCGGTCGTCGGCTGGGGTGCTCGCGTGGTCCGGGTCGGGGCCGACGAGCACGACCGGATCGCAGCGGCGACGCAGGCACTGACCCACGCGACCGTCCTGTCGTTCGGCCTGGCGTTGGCCGAGCTCGGTGTGGACCCGGGCGCGTCGGCCGCACTCGCTTCCCCGCCGCACACCACGTTGCTGGCGTTGCTGGCGCGCGTCGGGTCCGGCGTCCCCGAGGTCTACCACGACGTCCAGGCGGGCAACCCGGCCGCGGACCGGGCCCGGTCGGCGCTGGCGGCCTCGCTGTCCCGGTTGTCCGACGCGGTCGCGCACGGCGACGAGCGTGTCTTCGGCGACCTGATGGCGGAGGCCGTCGAGCCTCTCGGGGATCGGCTGGGTGACTATCGCCGGTTGTGCGCCGACCTCTTCGAGGGCCTGCACGCACCGCCGCACGGGGACGGGGGGACTCGGTGACCGACAACCCGTTCGGCGAGGAGGCCGCCGCGCACGAGCAGTTGCTGCGGCTGCCGCCGCTGCCGCCGTTCGATCCGTCCGACCCGGTCGAGAGCGCGATCATCGACAGCCTCGCCGGTAGTTGGCCGCGTCGGGCGACGGTGAAGCGGCCCGAACCGGACCTGGACGACCTGTTCGACCCGGCCAAGGCGGACTACCCCGAGGCGTTGATCCCGTTCCACGACCACCACCGGTTCCGCGGGCTGGACGAGCCCACCCGCAACCGGATCCTCGCGTGGGCGTGGATCGCCTACAACAAGAACGTGATGGACGTCGAGCAGTACGTCGTCAATCCCGGGTTCCGGTTGCTGTCGCAGGACGCGTTCGGCACCGGACTGGGCGACACCCTCACCGTCGCGACGCTGCAGGCGATGGTCGACGAGCAGTACCACACGCTGATGCACCTCAACGCGAGCGCGCTGACCCGGCGGCGGCGCGGCTGGAACCTGACCGAGAGCCGACTGCCCTACGGTCCCACCGTCCGACGGCACCACGCGGCCGTCGCGGCGGCGGACACTCCCCGCGAGTCGGCACTGGTGAGCCTGGCGTTCACCACCGTCGCGGAGACCTCGATCAGCGCCTATCTGGGGCTGATGACCGACGACGACAACGTGCAACCGGTCAACCGGGCGACGGTGGTGCTGCACCGGCGGGACGAGTACTGCCACTCGTCGATCGCCGGGGAGCTGCTGAAGATCGTGTTCGAGCGCCTCGACGGCGACGACCGCAGGATGCTGCTGGCCGGGCTGGCCGACGGGCTCGAGGCGTTCCGTGCCAACGACTTCGCGACGTGGACCGCGGTGATGGAGGCGGAGAACGTGCGGGGCGGGGCGGCGATGGTGGCCGACGCCGCCCACGAGGCCGACCGACAGCAACTGGTGCAGGACTGCAGCGCGATCCGGCGCCTGTGCGACGACCTCGGGGTGAGCGACGACGTCCCCTATGAGTGGTGACCACTCGTAGGGGACGTCCGCTCGATCACGGTGTCGCGTTGAGCCACTCGTAGAACGCCGGCTGCACGTTCGGATTGGCGCCGGTGATGCCGTTGTAGGCGCCGACGGCGGCACCGATCCCCGTGCCCACGATGCAGCCGGCGACGAAGTTCGGGAAGATCGAGACGCAGCCGATCGCGAGGCCGACACCGGCGCCGATCGCCATGCCTGCGGGACCGCCTGTCTCCCACCCGATCGTGATCTCGCGAATAAGGTTGTCCTGCGCCGTCTGCTTGTCGACGACAGGCACAGCCAGCGGGACGGCAACGTCGCCGGGGGCGGCGGCGGGTGCCGCGTATGCGGTGCCGACTCCCGTCCCGAGTGCGACGACGACGAGACCCGATGCGACGGTGGCTTTCGTGGCCTTCGTGGCGTTCGAAAGATTCATGGCGCTCTCCAAACTGTGTGGACGGAAGGCGGTCCAGTGGGTTCGACGCTAGTCCCCCGTACGCCTCCTCCGCTACGAATCGGCGGTGTTGGGGATGTATGCGAAGTTTGTTGTGGCAGGACCGATTTCAGTGCTCCACGAGGTAGTCCTCGAGCAGCGGGCCGATCTCGGCGAGCGCGGTCGGCTCGATCATCTGGTTGTGTTCGCAGTCGATCGTGAACTCGCGGATCCGGCCGGTGACCGCGGACTCCCAGACCTGCGGTGAATGCTCCGGCGCGTCGTGGTCGCTGCCGTCGCCGCGGCCGGCGGTGAAGAACAGCAGGTCCCCGTCGAACACCCCCGGCCGGTAGCGGTTCATGATCCGTGCCGACGTGGTGAAACCGTCGTTGATCCGCTTCAGATGGGCAGGCGTCAAACCCGTTTCCTGCCCGAGTGATTCGTTGAGCAGGTCGACGGCCTGCGCGTACGTGAGGTCGCGCACGTCGCTGTACGGCGTCAGGTCCAGCCCGAGGCCCTCGAGCAGTTCGATCACCGTCAGGTGCTCGGGTTCCTCCTCGTCCTCGGTCAGGTAGCTGTCCATGATCGCCAGCGTCGCGACTTCCTCTCCGGCGTGGCGGAGTTCGACGGCCATCGCGTGCGCGATCACGCCGCCGAGCGACCACCCGAGCAGGTGGTACGGGCCGTGCGGCTGCACGATGCGGATCTCCTCGACGTACCGGTGCGCGAGCTGCTGGACCGACTCGAAGTCCGGCCCCCCGCTCAGCAGCGGCAACTGCAGCCCGTACGCGGGCCGGTCCTTGGCCAGGTACTGCACCAGACCGGCGTATCCCCACGACAGCCCGATTCCCGGGTGGACGCAGAACAGCGGCGGGCATTCCCCGCTGGGGCGCAGCGGAATCACCACGCCCAGCGCGTCGTCGACCGGCGACTCGCTGTGTCCGAGGTAGCCGACGGGCAGGTCGATCCGCTTCGCGAGCCCGGACGGTGTCGGGTCGAGGAACATCGTCTGCAGTGGGATCTGGCGGCCGAGCCGGGACTGCAGTTCGGACATGATGCGGGTCGCGATGATGGAGTTGCCGCCGAGATCGAAGAAGCTGTCGTCGATTCCGACGTGCTCGATGCCGAGGACCTCGGCGAACACCTCGGTGACGGCCCGCTCCGTCGCGGTGGTCGGCGGCCGGAACTCGGTGGTCAACGACGTGAATTCCGGGGCGGGCAGGGCCCGCCGGTCGAGCTTGCCCACCGGGGTCAGGGGAATCTCGTCCAGTACCACCACCGCGGACGGGACCATGTGCGCGGGCAGCTGCGCCGCGACGTGCGCGCGCAGTTCGCGCGATTCCACCGAATGCCCCTCGACGGGACGCACGTACGACGCGAGCAGGGTGTCGCCGGACGGCCCGGTGTGCCCGAGCGTCGCGGCGAACGTGACCGCCGGGTGCCGGGTGAGGACGGCGTCGATCTCGCCGAGTTCGATGCGGAAGCCGCGCACCTTGACCTGGAAGTCGGAGCGGCCGATGTACTCGATGGTGTGGTCGGGCCGCCACCGGACGACGTCGCCGGTGCGGTACATCCGGGTGCCGGGCTCACCGAAGGGGCTGGCGACGAACCGTTCGGCGGTGAGGCCGGGCCGGTTGTGATAGCCGCGCGCCAGTCCCGGGCCGGAGATGTACAGCTCGCCGGGCACCCCGATCGGGACCGGACGCAGGCGGCCGTCGAGGACGGCCTCGCGGAATCCGATCGCCGGGCCGCCGATGTTGACCACCTCGCCGGGCTGCATCGGTGCGCTGACGCTGGCCTGGATCGTGGTCTCGGTGGGGCCGTAGCCGTTGAACATCCGGCGTCCGGGGGCCCACTTGGCGACCAGCTCCGGCGGGCAGGCTTCACCGGCGACGGCGAGGACCCGCAGCGATTCGAGACCCTCGTCCTCGATCGACGCGAGCGCGGTCGGGGTGATGAACCCGTGTGTGACGCCCTCGCGGGAGAGGAGTTCGGTCAGTTCGGTGCCGCCGTAGACGGTGGGCGGCACGATCACCAGGCGGGCGCCGGCACTGAACGCCATCATCATCTCGAACACCGAGGCGTCGAAGCTCGGCGAGGCGAGGTGCGAGACCCGCGACTGCGGGGTGACGGTGAACCGGTTCCGTTCCTCCGCGGTGAGGTTCGCGATCCCCAGGTGCGTGACGATGACGCCCTTGGGTAGCCCCGTCGACCCCGACGTGTAGATCAGGTACGCCGGATGGGCGAGGTGCAGCGGGGAGGTCCGGTCGTCGTCGGTGACCGGCGCCGCCGAGGCGGCCGCCATCTGCGCGTCGAGTTCGCCGTCGTCGACGACCAGCCACGGTACGGTGTCGGGCAGGCGTTCCCGCAGCGCCGACGTGGTCAGGCCGACCTTGCTGGCGGAGTCGGTGAGCATGTGCGCGATGCGTTCGGCCGGGTAGTTGGGATCGACCGGGACGAATGCGGCACCGGCCTTGGCGATCGCCCAGATCGACAGGATCTCCTCGGTCGAGCGGGGCATCCCGAGAGCCACGAAGGTCTCCGGGCCCACACCGCGACTGCTGAGCACCCGCGCCAGCCGGTTGGACTGCTCGTCGAGCTCGCGGTACGCGACGGTGCGGCCGAGGTAGGACAGCGCGACCGCGTCGGGGTCCACGGCGGCGGCACCGGACAGGAGTTCGGGCCACACGTGCGGCGAGACCGCGGTCTCCCCCGCCGCCGGCGCGAGCTCGTCGAGCTCCGCGGCATCGAGGATCTCGATGTCCCCGACCGGGCGGGTCGGATCGGCGGTGACGGCCTCGAGGACCCGTACGAAGCGTTCCGTGAACCCGCGGACGGTGTGCTCGTCGAACAGGTCGGTCGCGAAGTCGAGCGAGGCCTGGATCCCGGCGGGCGAGCCGTCTTCGGTGAAATCCTCCGCGAGAACGAGTTCGAGGTCCTCCTTGGCGACCTGGGCGTCGATGCCGACACCCTCGACGACGAGTCCGGGCAGCTCGAGCCGCGGCCGTTCGTTGTTCTGGAACTCGATGGAGACCTGGAACAGCGGCGAATAGGACGTGGACCGGGGCGGGTTGAGTTCCTCGACGAGGCGCTCGAACGGGACCTCCGCGTGTCCGAACGCGGCGAGGTCGGATTCGCGGATCTGCCGCAGGATGTGGTCGAACGATTCGCCGTGGCCGACACGGGTGCGCAACACCAGGGTGTTGACGAACATGCCGACCAACTCGTCGAGCGCGACCTCGCCGCGGCCGGCGATGGGGGTGCCGATCGCGATGTCGTCGGTGTCGGCGAGCCGGGCGAGCAGCGTCGCCAGCGCCGCGTGCATCGCCATGAACATGCTCGCGCCGTGCCGGTGCGCGATCTCGGTGATCCGGGTGTGGAGTTCGGCGGGGACCTGGAACTCGATGCGCCCGCCGTGGAAGCTCTGCTGCACCGGCCGGGGGCGGTCGGTGGGCAGCTGGATGACGTCCGGCAGCCCGGCGAGTTCGCCGGTCCAGAACTCCAGCTGGCGGCGCAGCAGCGACTCGGGGTCGCTGTCCGAGCCGAGCAGTTCGTGCTGCCACAGCGTGAAGTCGGCGTACTGGACGGGCAGCGGCGTCCACTGCGGCACCGCACCGGCGGCGCGGGCGGTGTAGGCGGCCATCAGATCCCGGCCGAGCGGGGCCATCGAGTAGCCGTCGGCACAGATGTGGTGGACGACGATCACCAACGCGTGGTCGGTCGGCCCGAGCCGCAACAGTTCCGCCCGCACCGGGGGCGCCACGGTGACGTCGAAACCGGCGGAGGCGAACGCGATGATCCGCTCACGCAGCTCGGTCCCGTCGGACACCTCGATCGGGGTGAGATCGGTGAGCACCTCGCCGACCGGCACGACGCGCTGCGACGGGGCGCGGTCGACCACCGGGTAGGCGGTGCGGAGCGACTCGTGGCGTTCGAGGACGTCCCCCACCGCGGCGCGCAGCGCTTCGGCGTCGAGCTGCCCGCTCAGGTTGATCGCCATCGGAATGTTGTAGGCCGCCGACGCGGTGTCGAACTGGTTGATGAACCACATCCGCTGCTGGGCGAGCGAGAGCGGGATCCGGTCGGGCCGCTCGCGCCGGGTCAGTTCCGGGCGCCCGTACGCCGCGGTCGTCTCGCGTTCGCGCGAGATCCACTGCGCGAGGCCGTGGATGGTGGGCGCCTCGAACAGCGCGCGAACCGGGATGTCGGCGTCCAGGACGCCGCTGAGCCGGGCGGTGACCCGGGTCGCGATCAGCGAGTTGCCGCCCAGGTCGAAGAAGCTGTCCTCGATGCCGATCCGGTCGACTCCGAGGACCTCGGAGAAGATGTCGGACAGCGTGTACTCGAGCGGGTTGGTCGGCGCCCGGAACTCGCCGGTGGTGAACTCGAACTCCGGTTCGGGCAGCGCGGCGCGATCGAGCTTGCCGACGGGGGTGAGCGGGATCTCGTCGAGCACCGTGATCGAGGCCGGCACCATGTGCGACGGCAAGCGCGACGAGAGTCGGTCGGTCAGTGCGGACGTCACCACCGTCGTGTCGGCGCGGGGTACCACGTACGACACCAGCACCGTGTCACCGGCCGGTCCGGGCACCCCGAGGGTGATCGCGACGCTCACGGTGGGATCGGCCATCAGTTCGGTGTCGATCTCGCCGAGTTCGATGCGGAAGCCGCGGACCTTGACCTGGAAGTCGGAGCGGCCGACGTATTCGATCGTGTGGTCCGGACGCCAGCGCACGATGTCGCCGGTGCGGTACATCCGCTCGCCCGGCTTGCCGAACGGGTTCGCGACGAAGCGTTCGGCGGACAGCCCGGGCCGACGGTGGTAGCCGCGGGCCAGCCCGAGGCCGGTGATGTACAGCTCGCCGGGGACGCCGACCGGGACCGGTTGCAGCCGTCCGTCGAGGACGAGTTCGCCGACACCGCGGATCGGCCCACCGATCGTGATCGGGTCGCCGGGGGTCATCGGCGCGCTGATGTTCGACATGATCGTCGTCTCGGTGGGGCCGTACGCGTTGTGCAGGTCCCGTCCGGGCGCCCACCGGGCGACCAGGTCCGGCGGGCAGGCCTCGCCGCCGAAGACGACGTGGGCGAAGTGGTCCAGGCCGGTGGGGTCGACCGTGCCGAGGGCCGCGGTGGTGATGAACGCGTGCGTGACACGCTCGGACGCGAGCAGGTGCGCGAGGTCGGCGCCGCCGAACACTGTGGGTTCGGCGATCACCATCGTCGCGCCCACCCCGAAGGCCTGCAGGTACTCGAACACCGCGCCGTCGAAGCTGGGGGTCGAGAAGTGCAACGTCCGGGACTGCGCGGTCGCCCCGAGTCGTTCCTGCTGGTCGAGGGCGAAGTTGTCGAGTCCCTGATGGGTCACGACCACGCCCTTGGGCCGGCCCGTCGACCCGGAGGTGTAGACGACGTAGGCGGCGTGGTGCAGGCCGAGCGGGGCGGTGCGCTCGGCGGCGGTGACGGGTGCGTCGGAGTGCTGGTCGCACGCGGCCACGAACTCGGGATCCTCGAGCGTCAACCAGGTGACGGTGTCGGGCAACTCGTGCCGGTGCGCGGCGACGGTGAGCCCGAGCCCGGCCCCGGAGTCGGCCAGCATGTGCTCGATCCGTTCGAGCGGATAGTTCGGGTCGACCGGGACGAACGCGCCACCGGCCTTGGCGACCGCCCACACCGCGAGTACCGACTCGACGGACCGCGGAATACCAAGCGCCACATACGATTCCGGTCCGACGCCCTGGTCGATGAGGAACCGGGCGATGCGCGACGAACGCGTGTCGAGCTCGCGGTAGGTGACCTCGCGGCCGGAGAACGACAGCGCGATCGCGTCGGGGTCCAGGGCCGCGGCGTCGGCGAAGATCTCCGGCAGGGTCCGGGTGGACCCGCCGACGGCGCCGAGTACCGGTGCCAGCTCGCGCCGTTCGGGCTCGGTCAGCAGATCCAGCCGCGACAGCGGCTGGTCGGGGTCGGCGACGAGGCGGTCGAGCACCACCGCGACGCGGGTCGCGATCGACTCCACCGTGTCGCTGTCGAAGAACGCCGGGAAGTACTCGAACTTGAGGTTGAGGCTGCCGTTCACCGACGCGACCAGCGACAGCGGGTAGTGCGCGGCGTCGCGGCCGTCGATGCCGGTGACCCTCATGCCCGCGATGTCGGTGTCGGCGGTGAGCGCCTGCCGGTCCACGGGGTACGACTCGAACACCGTCAGCGTGTCGAACGTGGTGGCCGGCCCGGTGGCCTTCTGGATGTCGGCGAGACCGAGGTAGTGGTGGTCGAGCAGCGTGGCCTGCTCCCGCTGCACGCGGTCGAGGAGATCGCCGAGTGTCTCCCCGGCGTCGAGGGTGACCCGGACGGGCAGCGTGTTGATGAACAGGCCGACCATGGACTCGATGCCGGGGATCTGCGGCGGCCGGCCCGAGACGGTGCCGCCGAACAGGACGTCGCTGCGCCCGGTCATCGCGCCCAGGACGATGCCCCACGCGACCTGGACGACGGTGTTCAGGGTCAGGCCCCGCTCCCGGGCGAGGGAGCGCAGCGTGTCGGTCTGCGCCGGTGACAGCGCGAGTTCGAACTCCTCGGTGCCCGTCGTGGCCCCGTCGCCGGGGGCGGTGGGCGCCAGCAGGCTCGGCTCCTCGAGTCCGGCGAGCGCGCGCCGCCACGCGTCGGTCGATTCGGTGGTGTCCTGTCGCGCCATCCACGCGAGGTAGTCGCGGTACGGGTGCACGCGGGGCAGCGCCGAGGCGTCGCCGTCGGTGGCGTACAGCGTCAGCAGGTCCCGCAGCACCAGCGGCGTGGACCAGCCGTCGAGCAGGATGTGGTGGTTGGTGATGACCAGCCGGTGGTCCCCGTCACCCAGGTCGACCAGCGTCATCCGGATCGCCGGGGCCGTCGTCAGGTCGAACTTGGTGAGGCGGTCGGCGAGGGTGAGCTCGGCGAACCGGCGGGCGCGCGCCGCGGGGTCGAGCCGCGAGAGGTCCACCTCGGTCCAGGGCAGCTCCACCCGTTCCGGGATCACCTGGACCGTGCCGACGGCCTCCGCGGCCCGGTGATCGGGCTGGACGAAGGCAGCCCGCAGGTTCGGGTGCCGGTCCAGCAGCGCCTGTCCGGCCCGCCACAGCCGGTCGGTGTCGACCGTTCCGCCCAGTGAGAGGGTCAACTGGACGAGGTACGCGTCGACGGACTCGTCGGAGTACGCGGCGTGGAAGTGCAGGCCGGACTGCAGCGGCGACAGCGACCACACGTCGGCGAGGTTCGGGAAACGGCTCTCGAGTGCGTCGATGGACCCCTGGTCGAGCCGCACCAGATCCAGGTCCGACGGTGTCAGTCCGCCCGCACCCGGATGCTCGGCGTGCCGCGCCAGCGCGGACAGTGCCCGGACCCACAGGTCCGCCAGTTCGCCGACGTCGACCGACGCGAGGACACCGCGTGGGAACGCCCACGTCGCCCGCAGGCGCGGTCCGTCCGGTGTCTCGGTGACCACCGCATTGACGTCGAGGACGCTCGCGACGGGCAGCGACGCGTCGGGGGCGTCGTCGAGTTCGGTATCGCCCACCGGCAGCCACCCGACGTCACCGGCGCCGGCCGTGCCGCCGAGCCTGCCCAGGTAGTTGAAGCTGACCTGCGGAACCGGCAACGCGGCGAGCACGGGGGCGGTCTGCGGGTTGAGGTAGCGCAGCATGCCGAACCCGATGCCGTGATCCGGGATCGTGAGCAGCTGCTCCTTGACCGCCTTCATCGCCGCACCGGCGGCCGGGCCGGCCGCGAACGCGTCGTCGACATCGATGCCGCCGATATCGAGCCGGACCGGGAAGATCGTCGTGAACCAGCCGACGGTGCGGCCCAGGTCGGCGCCGGCCACCACCTGATCCTCGCGGCCGTGTCCCTCGAGATTCACCAGTGCGGTGCCGGTGTCGTGGCCGCGGGTGCGGCGCCACCGGGTGAGCGCCATCGCGAGCGCCGCCAGCAGGCCGTCGTTGACGTTGCCGTGGTACGCGTTCGGCACGGTGGTCAGCAGCGCCTCGGTCACCGCGGCGGGCAACTCGACGGACACCTTGTCGACGGTCCCGGTGACATCGACGGACGGATCGAGCGGCCGCGCGCCGATCACCGGGTCGTCGGTGGACAGGGCGGACCGCCACAGCTCGAGCTCGCGGTCGCGGCCCGGGGAGCCGCCGACCGCGGCGTCGGCCAGCGCGTGCGCCCACCGCCGCAGGGAGGTACCGGTGGCCGGCAGGTCGGGGACCTCCCCGGCCGCGACGGCCGACCACGCGGCCGCCAGATCGGGCACGAGGATCCGCCACGAGACACCGTCGACGGCGAGATGGTGGACCACCAGCAGCAGCCGCCCGCCGCGCGGGCCGGCGTCGAACCAGACCGCCTGCAGCAGGACACCGGTCGCCGGATCGAGGCGGCCCGCCGCCCCGTCCAGTGCCGCGGCGGCCGCGGCGGTGAAGGCCGGGCCGGTCAGCTCGTCGACCGGCACCCGCGTGAGGAGGTCGGCGGCGGACACCGAGCCGACGGGCCGGACCTGCATGCTGGGCTCGCCGTGGTCGAGCGACTGCAGCAGCGCCCGCAGCATGTCGTGCCGGTCCACCACGGCCTGCAGGGTCCGCTCGAGCCGATCCCGGTCGACGGCGGCCGGCAGGGCCAGCAGCGCGGTCTGTGTGTACCGGCGGATGGCGTCGCCCGGCCCGCGGCCCAGCAGCCAGCGCATGATCGGGGTGAGCGGGAACTCGCCGACACCGCCGCCGGGCAGCTCCTCGAGGTGCACCGGTGTCTCGCCGCCGGCGGCGACCGACACGGCGGCAAGGCCGGCGACGGAGCGGTGTTCGAACACGTCCCGCGGCGAGAACGCGATTCCCGCGGCCTTGGCCCGCGAGACCAGCTGGATC
Organism: Rhodococcus sp. BE178; assembly: GCF_050433545.1. NCBI lineage: Bacteria > Bacillati > Actinomycetota > Actinomycetes > Mycobacteriales > Nocardiaceae > Rhodococcus > Rhodococcus sp. BE178. The sequence goes on from NZ_JBNPXA010000002.1 coordinate 207,119, forward strand.
GACATGATGCTGTCGCCGCCGAGCGCGAAGAACGAATCGTCCACGCCCACCGAATCGAGCCCGAGGACCTCGGCGAACAGGTCGGCGAGCACCCGTTCCGCCTCGGTCTGCGGGGCGCGGCCGATCGTGGTGCGGGCCCCGAAGTCCGGTTCCGGCAGGGCCTTGCGGTCGAGCTTGCCGTTCGCGGTGAGCGGGAGTTCGTCGAGCACCACGAGGGCGGCCGGCACCATGTACGAGGTCAGCTCGGCGCCGACCTGGTCGAGCACGTCCTGTGGGTCGAGATCGAATCCCTGTTCGCGGACCGTGTAGCCGACCAGCCGCGCGGCACCGTGATCGCCCTCGTGGACGGTCACCACCGCCTGCGCCACCCCCGGGTACCGCAGCAGCGCCGACTCGATCTCGCCGAGCTCGATGCGGAACCCGCGGATCTTGACCTGGAAGTCGCTGCGGCCCAGGTATTCGAGGCGGCCGTCGCGGTTCCAGCGGGCCAGGTCGCCGGTGCGGTACATGCGCTCGCCGGGCGCCCCGAACGGGTCGGCGACGAACCGCCCCGACGTGAGGGCGGCGCGGCCGAGGTAGCCGCGGGTGAGCTGGTCGCCGGCGACGTACATCTCGCCGGTCACCCCGGCCGGGACCGGGTGCAGGCGTTCGTCGAGGACCACCACCCGCAGGCCGGGGATCGCGCGTCCGATCACGCTCGCGTTCGCCTCCGCCGCGTAGTCGCGGTCGAGGTCGAGCCGGGTGACGTGCACGGTGGTCTCGGTGATGCCGTACATGTTGACCAGGCGCGGCGCGGTGTCCGGGTGCCGCGCGTACCACCGTCCGAGCTGGCCCAGATCCAGCGCCTCGCCGCCGAAGATGACGTAGCGCAATGCCAGTTCCGCAGTGTCCGTCGAGGTTTCGCCGGCCAGCCGGTCGGCCTCGGCGAGCTGGTAGAAGGCGGTCGGGGTCTGGTTGAGCACCGTCACCCGCTCGGCGCGCAGCAGGTCGAGGAACATCTCCGGCGAGCGCGCGGTGTAGAAGTCGACCACGACGAGGCGGCCACCGTGCAGCAGCGGCCCCCACAGCTCCCACACCGAGAAGTCGAACGCGTACGAGTGGAACATCGTCCACACGTCGGTCTCGTCGAACCCGAACGTCGCGGCGGTGTTCTCGAAGAGGGTCAGCACGTTGCGGTGGGTGACCTGCACCCCCTTGGGCCGCCCCGTCGATCCGGAGGTGTAGATGACGTACGCGACGTCGTCGGGGCGCAGCGGGACCCGGCGGTCGGCGTCGGTGACCGGACGGTCCGGCAGCGCAGCGAGCGCGTCGATCACCGCGGCGTCGTCGAGGCGCACCAGCGGCACGTCGGTGGGCGGGATCGCCTCGGCGTCGGCCTCGGTGGTCAACACGCACACCGGCGCGGAGTCCTCGAGCATGAACGCGAGCCGATCCGCCGGGTAGGTGACATCGATCGGCAGGTAGCCGGCCCCCGCCTTGATCACGGCGAGCAGCGCGACCACCAGATCCAGCGACCGCGGCAGCGCCACCGCCACGAGCGACTCGGGGGCCACCCCGAGCGCGACGAGGTGCCGGGCGAGGCGGTTGGCCCGCCCGTCGAGCTCGGCGTAGCTGAGGGTCAGCCCGTCGAAGGTGAGCGCCTCGGCGTCCGCGAACCGGGCCGTGGTCACCGCCAGCCGGTCGGCGAGCGTGGCCTCCGGCGCGCGGGACCCCGCGGCGTTCCAGTCCCGCAGCAGCACGGCGAGCTCGGCGTCGGTGGCGATGCCGACGTCGCCGGTCGGACGGCCCGGGTCGGCGGTCAGGGCCTCGACCAGGCCGACGAACCGCTCCGCCAGTTCGGCGACCGTGTCGGCGTCGAACAGATCCGTCGCGTACGTGAAGGCCGCGGTGATACCGGCCGGGACGCCCCGCTCGTCGTGGCGTTCGGCGAGCGTCAGCTGGAGGTCGAACTTGGCGACGGCGAGCTCCGCGTCCACCGGTTCGGCGGTCAGGCCGGGCAGCTCCAGGCGGGGCAGCTCGTTGTTCTGGAACTCGAGCATCACCTGGAACAGCGGCGAGTGCGCCGTCGACCGCTCGGGAGCCAGGACGTCGACGAGCCGCTCGAACGGCAGATCCGCGTGCCCGAACGCCGCCAGGTCGAACTCCTTGGTCCGGGCCAGCAGTTCCTCGAACCCGTCGGCGGGGGCGACACGGCTGCGCAGCACCAGCGTGCCCACGAACATGCCCACCAGGTTGTCGAGTTCGGCCTCGCCGCGGCCCGCAATCGGGGTGCCGATCGCGATGTCGTCGCTGCCGCTCAGCTTGGCGAGCAGCACCGCCAGCGCGGCGTGCGCGGCCATGAACATCGTCGCGCCGCCGCGGCGGGCGAGGTCGGCGAGCGAGCGGTGCACGTCGGCGGGAATCGCGAAGTGCACGCGGGCACCGTCGAAGCTCTGCTGCACCGGCCGGGGCCGGTCGGTGGGCAGGGTGATCGCCTCGGGCAGACCGGCCAGCGCGTCGGTCCAGAACGCCAGCTGGCGGTGGACCAGCGATTCCGGGTCGTCCTCCGAACCGAGCACCTCGCGCTGCCACAACGCGAAGTCCGCGTACTGCACCGGCAGCGGCGCCCACTGCGGCAGGTGCCCGCCGGTGCGGGCCATGTACGCCGTCATGACGTCACGAGCCAGCGGGGCCATCGAGAACCCGTCCGCGCAGATGTGATGCACCACGATCGCCAGCACGTGCTCGGTGGGGCCGAGCCGGAGCAGTTCGGCCCGCACCGGCACCGCCGCGGTGACGTCGAAGCCGCGGGAGATCAGCGCCGACACCCGTGCCGGCACCTCGTCCGGCGGAACGTCGATCACGGTCAGATCCGGGGCTGCCTCGGCGGCCGGGACGATCTGCTGCACCGGACCCCCGTCGCGGGACGGGAAGAACGTCCGCAGCGACTCGTGCCGGTCGAGGACGTCGCGGACCGCGACTCGCAGCGCGGCCGCGTCGAGGTCCCCGGACAGCCGCACCGCCAGCGGGATGTTGTAGGCGGCCGAGTCGGTGTCGAACTGGTTGATGAACCACATCCGCTGCTGCGCCAACGACAACGGCACCCGGTGCGGTCGCGCCATCGGCACCAGCGCCGGCCGGGAGGCCGCCGTCCCCTGGTTCCGCTCGATCCAGCGGGCGAGTTCGTGCGCGGTCGGCGCCTCGAACAACGAGCGCACCCCGACGTCCACGCCGAGTGCGGCGGCGAGCCGGGCGGTGACCCTGGTCGCGATCAGCGAGTTGCCGCCGAGCTCGAAGAAGCTGTCGTCGACACCGATCCGCTCCAGGCCGAGGACCTCGCCGAACACCTCGGTGACGGTCTGCTCGGTGGGGGTGGTCGGCGCCCGGAACGTCGTCGCGGCCGGCAGGAACTCGGGTTCCGGCAGCGCCGCGCGGTCGAGCTTGCCGATCGGGGTCAGCGGGAGCTCGTCGAGGACCATGATGCTCGACGGCACCATGTGGACGGGCAGTCGTGCCGCGGCGTAGTCCCGCAGCTCGCCGGGCTCGGGTCGCGCGTCCGCGTTGGGCAGCACGTATGTCACCAGCGCGGTGTCGCCGCCGGGTCCGGGCCGGCCGAGCGTGACCGCGAAGCGGATCGCCGGATGGTCGCCGAACGCGGTGTCGATGTCGCCGAGTTCGATGCGGAAGCCGCGCACCTTGACCTGGAAGTCGGAGCGACCGATGTACTCGACGGTGTGATCGGGTCGCACCCGCACCACGTCGCCGGTGCGGTACATGCGCTCGCCCGGCGCGCCGTGCGGGTTGGCGACGAACCGTTCCGCGGTCAGACCCGGCCGACGGTGGTAGCCGCGCGCCAGTCCGCACCCGGCGATGTACAGCTCGCCCGGCACGCCGACCGGGACCGGCCGCAGGCTCGGGTCGAGGACGAGTTCGGTCACACCCCGCAGCGGGGCGCCGATCGTGACGGTCTCCCCTGTCACCAGCGGTGCGCTGGCGTTCGCGATCACCGTCGTCTCGGTGGGTCCGTAGCCGTTGTAGAAGCGTCGACCGTGCGCCCAGCGGGCCACCAATTCCGGCGGGACCGCCTCGCCGCCGACCATGACCTCGACCAGCTCGTCGAGGTCTGAGGGCTCCACGGTGGCGGCGGCGGCGGTGGTGAGCCACGTATGCGTGACGTGCTGCTCGCGGATCAGCTCGGCGAGCTCGCTGCCGCCGTACACGGTGGTCGGTGCGATCACCATGGTCGCGCCCGCGCCGAACGCCAGCAGGTAGTCCAGGACCGCCGCGTCGAAGCTCGGTGTCGAGAAGTGCAGGGTCCGCGACGACGGCCGCGTCGCGAAGCGCGCCAGGTAGTCCTCGGACAGGTTGTCCAGACCCTCGTGCGAGAGGACGACGCCCTTCGGGATGCCGGTGGTGCCGGACGTGTAGATCACGTAGGCGGGATGGGCCAGTCGCAGTGGCACCGTCCGGTCCGCATCGGTGACCGGTGCCGCCGGTGTCGCAGCGCAGCGCGCGCCGAAGCCGGCGTCGTCGAGCACGTGCCACGGCACGGTGCCCGGTAGCCGGTCGCGGGACCCGGTCACCGTCAGACCGACGTCGGCGCCGGAATCGTCGAGCATGAAGGCGATGCGTTCGGACGGGTAGTTCGGGTCGACGGGGACGAACGCGGCGCCGGTCTTGGTGACCGCCCACACCGCGACGATCGACTCGATCGACCGTGGGATTCCCAGGGCGACGAACGATTCCGGCCCGATTCCCTCCTCGACCAGCAGGCGCGCCAGCCGGTTCGACCGTTCGTCGAGCTCGCGGTAGGACACCTCGGCGGCGCCGGAGACCAGCGCGACCGCGTCGGGGTCCGCGGCGGCGGCGTCGGTGAACAGGTCGGGCAGGGTCCGCACGGATCGCCCGGGACGCCCCCGCAGCGGCACCAGTTCGGCCCATTCCTCGTCGGAGAGCAACCGCAGCCGGGCCAGCGTGCACTGCGGATCCTCGGCGACGTCGGCGAGGATCCGGGCGACGCGGTCCGCGAGCGCCTGCGCGGTGGTGCGGTCGAACAGGTCCGGCAGGTATTCGAGCTTCATCCGCAGCCGGTCGTCGGCGTTCGCGACCAGCGTCAACGGGTAATGGGCGGCGTCGGTCCCCTCGTGGATGTGGACCAGCCGCAGGCCGGCGATGTCCGCGTCGGCGACCGCGGACCGGTCGACCGGGTACGACTCGAACACGGTGAGGGTGTCGAACGCGAGCGCCGGTCCGGCCGCGTTCTGGATCTCGGTCAACCCCACGTGGTGGTGGTCGAGCAGCCCGGCCTGCTCGGCCTGCACCCGGCGCAGCAACTCGCCCACGGACTCGCGCGGGTCGAGGCGCACCCGCACCGGGAGCGTGTTGATGAACAGGCCGATCATCGACTCGATGCCGGGGATGTGCGGCGGCCGGCCCGACACCGTGCCGCCGAAGACGACGTCGTCGCGGCCGGTGAGCGCGCCGAGCACGATCGCCCACGCGGCCTGCACCATCGTGTTGAGCGTGACACCCAGCTGGCGGCCGATCGCGACGAGCCGGCCGGTGCCGGCCGCGTCCAGCGCCGTCTCCACCGCGTCCGGCATCGTGGACTGCTCGCGGGCGCGGTCGAGCGGTGCGAGCAGGGTCGGCTCCTCGATCCCGGTGAGGGCGTCCGTCCAGGCCCGCAGCGAGTGTGTGGAGTCCTGGGCGGCGATCCAGGCCAGGTAGTCGCGGTACGGATGCACCCGGGGCAGCGCGGAGGCGTCGCCGTCGGTGGCGTACAGCGTCAGCAACTCCTGCATCATCAGCGGCGTCGACCAGCCGTCGAGCAGGATGTGGTGGTTGGTGAGCACCAGCCGGTGCTCGTCGGGTCCGGTGCGCGCCAGCAGGAACCGGATCAGGGGCGCGGCGGCCATGTCGAACCGCTGCGCCCGGTCGGCGGCCAGCAGCCGGGACAGCTCCGTCGCCCGCACCGGCTCGTCGAGTTCGGAGAGATCCACCTCGGTCCACGGCAGCTCGGCGCCGTCGACGATCACCTGGACCGGCGTCCCGTCGGTGGAGTGCACGAACGCGGCCCGCAGGTTGGGGTGCCGGTCGAGCATCGCCTGACCCGCGCGCCGCAGGCGCTGCGGATCGGCGCCCCGCACGTCGAGCATCATCTGCACCATGTAGGCGTCGACGGACTGTTCCGCGATCTGCGCATGGAACAGCAGGCCGGACTGCAGCGGGGAGAGCGACCACACGTCGGCGAGTGCGGGGAAGCGCTGTTCGAGACGCTCGATCTCGACCTGGTCGAGCGCGACCAGATCCAGGTCGGACGGTGTCGCGCCGCCCGCGCCCGGCCGGGACACGTGCCGGGCGAGCGCGATCAGTGCCTCGGTCCACAGGTCCGCCAACTCCCCCACCTCGGCGGCCGTCAGCACACCGGCCGGGAACGCCCAGGTGGCCCGGATCCGGGAGCCGTCCCGGCCGTCGGTGGTGACGGCGTTGATGTCGAGGACCGACGCGACGGGCAGATCGGCGTCCTGCAGGATCCCCAGGTCGGCGTCGTCGGTCGGCACCCAGCCCGCGTCGCGTTGATCGTCGGGCACGCTCGCGGTGAGCCGGCCCAGATAGTTGAAGCTGACCTGGGGGGCGTGCAGGCCGCCGAGGTCCTGCTCACCGTCCGGATCGAGGTAGCGCAGCATCCCGTAGCCGATGCCGTGGTCCGGAACGGCGAGGAGCTGCTCCTTGACCGCCTTCACCGCGGCGCCGGCGCCACGGCCGCCGGTGAACGCGTCGTCGACGTCCACCCCGGTGAGGTCCAGCCGCACCGGGAACAGGGTGGTGAACCAGCCGACGGTCCGGCCCAGGTCGGCGCCCGGCAGCACGTGGTCCTCGCGCCCGTGCCCCTCGAGGGTGACCAGCGCGTCGTCGTTGTCGACCCCGCGACCGCGGCGCCACCGGACCAGCGCGAGCGCCAGCGCGGTCAGCAGGCCGTCGTTGACGCTGCCGCGGAACGCGTCCGGCACGGTCGTCAGCAGTGCCTCGGTGACGTCCGGGGACACCTCCACGGTGACACTCTCGACCGTCGCCGCGACATCGACCGCGGGGTCGAGAGGACGCGACCCCAGGACCGGGTCGGGGCCGGCGAGCATCCCCCGCCAGAGATCCAGCTCGCCGCGGCGCTCCGGTGCGGCATCGACGAGGCCGTGCGCCCACCGGCGCATCGACGTCCCCACCGGCGCGGGAGCCGGCTGCTCACCCGCGACGATCCGCGCCCACGCGATCGCCAGGTCCGGAACCAGGATCCGCCAGGACACCCCGTCCACGACCAGGTGATGAACGACGACGAGCAGGCGTCCGCGGTCGGTGCGGGAGTCCAGCCACACCACCTGGACCATCTCACCGGCCGCGGGATCGAGCCGGTCCTCGGCGGCATCGAGTTCGGCGCGCACGATCTCCGCGAACGCGTCGGTGCCGGGGGTCGCCCCGTCGACGTCCACGCGGCGGATCAGCCCCTCCGCGTACACCGATCCCGGCGGCGGCACCGTCATGCGGTGCTCGCCGGGACGGGTGCGGGCGCGGAGCATGTCGTGCCGGTCCAGGACCGCCTGCAACGCGCCCGCGAGGCCGGCCTCGTCGAGTCCGTCGGGCGCGGTGAGCAACGCCGCCTGCGAGAACCGGTCGTGATGGCCGCCGCGGCCGAGTAACCAGTGCGCCACCGGCAGCAGCGGCACGTCACCGAGCCCGCCACCGTCGAGTTCGGTCAGCACCGTCTCGCCGGGGCCCGACTGGGCGACGGCGGCCAGCGCCGCGATCGTCTTGTGCTCGAAGACGTCCCGCGGCGAGAAGTGCAGGCCGAGCGCCTTCGCCCGCGAGACCAGCTGGATCGACATGATGCTGTCGCCGCCGAGCGCGAAGAACGAATCGTTCACGCCGACCGCGTCGAGACCCAGGACGTCCGCGAACAGCCCGGCCAGATCCTGCTCGCGTGGCGACCGCGGCGCCCGGCCGGTCGTGACGCGCGTCCCGAAGTCCGGCGCCGGCAGCGCCTTGCGGTCCACCTTGCCGGCCGGGCCCAGCGGCAGCCGGTCGAGCACGGTCACCGCGGACGGCACCATGTACGACGGCAGCAGCGTCCCGACGAACTCGGTGATCTCGCCAGCATCGAGTTCGGCGCCGGGTTCGGGCACGACGTAGCCCGCCAGCCGGCTCGCGGGACCGGACCCGTCGACGGTGACGACGGCCGTCGCGACCCCGTCGTGGCGGCGCAGCGCGGACTCGATCTCGCCCAGCTCGATGCGGAACCCGCGGATCTTGACCTGGAAGTCGGTGCGGCCCAGATACTCGAGCTGCCCCGACCCGTTCCAGCGGACCAGGTCGCCGGTGCGGTACATCCGTTCGCCGGGCCCGCCGAACGGGTTCGCGACGAAGCGCTCGCCGGTGATGCCGGGGCGGTCGTGGTAGCCGCGGGCCAGCCCGGTCCCGAGCACGTACAGTTCGCCGGGCACCCCGCCGGGCACCGGGTGCAGGCGCGAGTCGAGCACCACCGCGCCGGCGCCCATCGGTGGCCGGCCGATCGTGACCGGCACCCCGACGGCGAGTGGTTCGCTGACGGCGGCGACGACGGTGGCCTCGGTGGGCCCGTACGCGTTGAACATCCGCCGCCCCGGCGCCCACTGCGCGACCAGTTCCGGCGGGCACGCCTCGCCGCCGGTGACCACGCATTCGATCCGGTCCAGCCCGGTCGGGTCCACCGACCCGAGTGCGGCCGGGGTCACGAACGCATGAGTCACGGCGCCGGCGCGCAGCACGTCCCGCAGTTCGTCACCGCCGAGCACCGTCGGCGGCGCGACCACCATCGTCGCGCCCGCCCCGATCGCCAGCAGCAGTTCCAGGATCGAGGCGTCGAAGCTCGGTGACGAGAAGTGCAGGGTCCGCGACGCCGGCGTCACCCCGAACCGGGTCCGTTCCTCGGCCGCGAAGTTCGCCAGGCCACGGTGCGAGACGACGACGCCCTTCGGGGTGCCGGTCGATCCGGACGTGTAGATCAGGTAGGCGGGATGGTCGAGGAGCAGCGGCCGGATCCGGTCCGCGTCGGTGATCGACCCGGCCGGCTGACGGCGCACCTCCTGCCGGACGTCCCTGTCGTCGAGCACGATCCAGTCGGTGGCCTGCGGCAGGGTGTCGCGGTGCGCGGTGGTGGTGAGGCCGACGGCGGCTCCGGAATCGGTGAGCATGTGCGCGATCCGGTCCGGCGGGTAGTTCGGGTCCACCGGCACGAACGCCGCCCCGGTCTTGGCCACCGCCCACGTCGCGGTCACCGACTCGAGCGACCGGGCCAGGGCGAGGGCCACCACCGATTCCGGGCCCACCCCGCGCTCGATCAGCAGCCGGGACAGTCGATCCGACCGGGAGTCCAGTTCGCGGTACGACAGCTCGCGCCCTTCGAACACCACCGCGGTGGACTCGGGATCGATGACGGTCGCGGCCGCCAACAGTTCGGGCAGGGTGCGGGCGGGCACGCCGGCGCCGCCGCTCACCGGGGCGAGGGCCGCCCGCTCGTCGCTGGTGAGCAGGTCGACGTCGCCGACCCGGGTGGTCGGATCGGCCGTGACCGCGCGCAGCACCGCCGTGAACCGTTCGGCGAGCCGGGCGACGGTCGCGGGATCGAAGAGATCGGTCGCGTACGTGAATCCGGCGGTGATCCCTTCCGGTTCCCCGGACTCGGCGAAATCCTCGGTCAGCGTGAGCTGCAGATCGAAGTTCGCGATCTCGGCCGCGGCGTCCACGGTCGTGACGGTCAGCCCGGGCAGTTCGAGTCGCGGCCGGTCGGTGTTGCGGAACTCGAGCATCACCTGGAACAGCGGCGTGTGCGCTGTGGAGCGTTCCGGGGCGAGCGCGTCGACCAGCCGCTCGAACGGCAGGTCGGCGTGGTGGAAGGCGTCGAGGTCGGAGTCGCGGACACCGGCGAGCAGCGCCGAGTAGGTGGCGTCGGGATCGAACCGGCTGCGCAGCACGAGGGTGTTGACGAACATGCCGACGAGGTCGTCGAGCGCCGCCTCCCCGCGACCGGCGATCGGGGTGCCGACCGCGACGTCGTCGGTGTCGCCCAGCCGGGCCAGCAGCGCGGCCAGGGCGGCGTGCACCGCCATGAACACCGTCGAATTGTGGCCGCGGGCGATCGCGACCAGGCGCCGGTGCGTGTCGTCGTCGATGCGGAAGTCGTGGACCGCGCCCCGCATCGAGCGTTCCGCGGGCCGCGGTCGGTCGGTCGGCAGCGCCAGCACCTCCGGGAGCCCGTCGAGGGTGCGGGCCCAGTAGTCGAGCTGGGTCGAGAGCAGGCTGTCGGGGTCGTCGGTGCTGCCGAGCACGCGGTGCTGCCACAGCGCGTAGTCGGCGTACTGCACCGGCAACGGCTCCCAACCCGGCATCTCCCCTGCGGCGCGGGCCACGTAGGCGGTCATGAGATCCCGCGCGAGCGGGGCCATCGAGAAGCCGTCGGCGCAAATGTGGTGGACGACGATGACGAGCACATGGCTGTGCGGGGCCAGCCGCAACAGCAGCGACCGGACGGGCGGGGCGAGCGTGACGTCGAATCCGGTGCCCCCGAACTCCGCGATCCGCTCCGGCGCCTCGGTCTCGGACACCGTGACCGGCTCCAGGTCGGGGACGACGGCCGCGGTGGGCAGCACCACCTGGGTGGGCTCGCCGTCGACCATCGGGAACCGGGTGCGCAGCGATTCGTGCCGGTCCAGGACGTCGGCGATCGCGGCCCGCAACCCGTCCCGGTCGAGGTCGCCGTCGAGGCGCACCGGCAGCACGACGTTGTACGCCGGCGAGGTGGTGTCGAACTGGTTGATGAACCACATTCGCTTCTGCGCCAGCGACACCGGCACCGGGGTGGGCCGCTCCCCCGCCGACAGCGGTGGCCGGTCGGCGCCGCGGGTACCCGCGGACGCGATCCGCAGCGCCAGCGCGGACACGGTGGGGGCGTCGAAGACCTCGCGCACCCCGACCCGGGTGTCGAGGGCGGTGTTGACGCGCGCGACCAGCCGGGTCGCGGTGAGCGAGTTGCCGCCCAGGTCGAAGAAGCTGTCGTACACCCCGACCCGGGGCGCGCCGACCAGTTCGGCGAAGATCGACGCCAGGATCTCCTCGACCGGGGTGCGCGGCGCAACGAATTCGGTTTCCGCGGAACGGAACTCGGGGGCGGGCAGGGCGCCGCGGTCGAGCTTGCCGGTGGCACCGAGCGGGAACTCGTCGACGACGAGGATCTGGGCCGGCACCATGTACGCGGGCAGCGACTCGGCGACCGCGTCCCGGAGGGCGGCGGGGTCGACCGTCGCGTCCGGATCGGCGATGACGTAGCCGATGAGCGCCTCGCCGATGATCTCGTCGCGGCGCACCACGACGACGGCCTGCGCCACCCCCGGCTGCGCGAGCAGCGCCGACTCGACCTCGCCCAGTTCGATCCGCAGGCCGCGGAGCTTGACCTGGAAGTCGGTCCGGCCGAGGTAATCGAGTGAGTAGTCGAGTCGCCCCGATCTCTTCCAGCGCACCACGTCGCCGGTGCGGTACATCCGCGAGCCGGGCGGCCCGAACGGGTCGGCGACGAACCGCTCCGCGGTCAGGTCGGGGCGGCCGACGTACCCGCGGGCCAGCTGGACACCCGCGAGGTACAGCTCGCCGGGCACGCCCACCGGGACCGGATGTAGCCGCGAATCCAGCACGAACACCTGCGTGTTCCACACCGGCGCACCGATCGGCACGCTCACCCGATCGGCGTCGGTGTACTGCCGGTACGTGACGTCGACCGCCGCCTCGGTGGGGCCGTACAGGTTGTGCAGGTCGGCACCGGACGCGGCGGCGAACTCCGCGAATGCGGCCGCCGTCGCGGGCGGCAGCGCCTCGCCGCTGCAGAACACCATCCGCAGCGACCGGCACTGCGCCGGCCGGCCGCCGACGACGAACGCCGCGAGCATCGACGGCACGAAGTGCGCGACGGTGACCTGACGATCCTCGATCAGCTGGGACAGGTAGGCGGGATCGCGGTGCCCGTCGGGGATCGCGATCGCCAGGCTCGCGCCGGTCTGCAACGGCCAGAAGAACTCCCACACCGAGACGTCGAAGGTCGCGGGTGTCTTCTGCACCACCACGTCGGACGCGGTGAGCCGGTACTGCCCCTGCATCCACGACAGCCGGTTCACGATCGCGCGGTGGCTCACCGCCACACCCTTGGGTCGTCCGGTGGAGCCCGACGTGTAGATGACGTACGCGACGTCGTCCGGGCGCAGCGTGGCGCGGCGTTCCTCGGGGCGGATCGGGCTGTCGTCGCGGTCGCCGAGGTCGAGCCCGTCGATCTCCACGACGTCCACACCGGCGGGCATCCGCCCGCGGTCCCGTCGGGTGCCGAGCACGCACACCGGTTGCGAGCTGTCGAGCACGTACTCGGTGCGGGCGAAGGGATGGTCCGGGTCGAGCGGAACGTAGGCGCCGCCCGCCTCGACGACCGCGTACATCGCGACGAGCAGGTCGAACGAGCGCCGGATCGACAGGGCGACCCGGGTGTCCGGTCCCACCCCGCGCTCGATCAGTTCGCGGGCGAGCCGGTGCACGCGGGAGGCGAACTGCGCGTAGGTCAGTTCCTCGTCGCCGAACGTGAGCGCGACCGCGTGCGGGGTGCGGCGCACCTGCGCGTCGAACAGGCCCGCGAGGGTGCTCACGGGCACCGCGTGACCGGTGGCGTTCCATTCGCCGAGCACCAGTTCGCGTTCCCCGTCGACGAGGACGTCGATGTCGCCGACCCGGACCGCGATGTCGACGGTGATCGACTCGAGGATCCGCACGAAGCGGTCCGCGAACCCTGCCACCGTCGACGGATCGAACAGATCGGTCGCGTACGACACCGTCGCGTCGATGCTGCCGGGCCGGCCCTCCTCGTCGGTGCTCTCGGTGAGGATCCACTGCATGTCGAACTTGGCTGTGCCGGTATGAACCTCGGAGACCTCGACCGCGAGACCGGGCAGTTCCAGTCGGTTCTGGTCGGCGTTGTCCGAGCCCTGCAGCACCAGCATCACCTGGAACAGCGGCGAGTACGCGCCCGACCGTGTCGGATCGAGCACCTCGACCAGTCGCTCGAACGGCACGTCGGTGTTGCCGAGGGCGGCCAGATCGGTGGCGCGGGTGCGGGCCAGCAGATCGCTGAACGTGGACGCGGGCTCCACCTGGGTGCGCAGCACCAGCGTGCCGGCGAACATGCCGATCAGGTCGTCGAGTTCGGCCTCGCCGCGGCCCGACACCGGGGAGCCGATCGAGATGTCGGAGGTGCCGCTCGATCGGGCGAGCAGCACCGCGAGGGCGGCGTGCAGCACCATGAACAGGCTCGCCTCGTACTCGCCGGCCACGTCGAGCAGGCGGCGGTGCAGATGCGGCGCGATCGTGAAGTCGGCTTCGGCACCCCGCATCGACTGCTGCGGCGGCCGGGGCCGGTCGGTGGGCAACTCGAGCAGGTCGGGCGCACCGGCCAGTTCGCCACGCCAGTGGTCCAGTTGACGCGAGACCAGACTGTGCGGGTCGTCCTCCGCGCCCAGCAGGTCGCGCTGCCACAGCGAGTAGTCGGTGTACTGGACCGCGAGCGGCGACCATTCGGGCGGTGTGCCCGCGGCGCGAGCACCGTAGGCGACCATCACGTCCCGCGCCAGCGGCGCCATCGACAGCCCGTCCGCGGCGATGTGGTGCACCACGAGCGTCAGGACGTGCTCGGTCGGTCCGAGCCGCCACAGGTTCGCCCGCACCGGCGGCGCCGATGTCACGTCGAACGCCGCCGTCGCGGCGGCCGTCATCCGCTGCGGCAGTTCGTCCTCGGTCACGGTGACCGGTTCGAGGTCGGGTGCGACCTGCGCGGTCGGGCGCACCGACTGGACCGGGCCGTCCGGGGTGTTGGGGAACACCGTCCGCAACGCCTCGTGCCGCTCGAACACGTCCGTGAGCGCGGTGCGCAGGGCCCGGACGTCGAGATCACCCGTCATCTTCACCGCGATCGGAATGTTGTACGCCGCGGAGGTGGGGTCGAACTGGTTGACGAACCACATTCGCTGCTGCGCCGCCGAGACCGGCACCGGCCCGTCGTGGTCGCGTGGCACCAGCGGCGGCCGCGCCCCGTGGCCGGGGCCGGCGGCCTCGACGCGGGCGGCGAGTTCACCGACGGTGGGGGCCTCGAACAGATCGAGGACGCCCAGTTCGGTGCCGAGGGTCGCGTTGATGCGGGCCACGATGCGGGTCGCGGTGAGCGAGTTGCCGCCCAGGTCGAAGAAGCTGTCGGTGGTGCCGATCCGTTCGATGCCCAGCAGTTCGGAGAACACGCCGGCGATCTTCTTCTCGTCGAGCGTGCTCGGCGCCCGGAATTCGCCGGTGCCCGTGTCGAATCGGGGTTCCGGCAGGGCGCGCCGATCCAGCTTGCCCGCCGGGGTCAGCGGCAGCGACTCGAGCACGACGACGCTGGCGGGCACCATGTGCGGGGGCAGCACGTCCGCGACGTGGGTGATGACGTCGCCGCCGAGCCGATTGCCGGCACCGCCGGCGTGGAGGTCCTGGTTGCTGTCGGGCTGGACGTAGGCCACCAGGAGGGTGTCCCCGGCCGGCCCCACGAAACCGGTCGCGAGCGCGAACCCGACCTCGGGGTGCGAGCGCAGCGCGGCCTCCACCTCGCCGAGTTCGATGCGGTAGCCGCGGATCTTGATCTGGAAGTCGGTGCGGCCGAGATACTCGAGCGTGTACTCGCGTCCGCCCGATCGCTTCCAGCGCACCAGGTCGCCGGTCCGGTACATGCGGTCGCCGGCGGGGCCGAACGGGTTCGCGACGAAACGCTCGCCGGTGATACCGGGACGGTCGTGGTAGCCGCGGGCCAGCCCGTCGCCGTACACGTAGAGTTCGCCCGCCACGCCGACCGGCACCGGGCGCAGCCGGCCGTCGAGCACCAGCGCCCCGGTCCCGAGCGGTGGACTGCCGATCGTGACCTCGCGGCCCACCTCGAGCGGTGCGGACACGCTCGACACCACCGTCGCCTCGGTGGGGCCGTACGCGTTGAACATCCGGTGCCGGGGCGCCCACTGTTCGACCAGGTACGGCGGGCAGGCCTCACCGCCGGTCACGACGCACTCCAGATCGGTGAGCGCCACCGGATCGACCGACCCGAGCGCGGCGGGTGTCACGAACGCGTGGGTGACGTGCTCCTGCCGCAACAGCCGGGTCAGTTCGGCGCCACCGTAGATCGTCGGCGGCGCGATCACCATGGTCGCGCCCGCGCCGAACGCGAGCATCAGTTCCAGCACCGACGCGTCGAAGCTCGGTGACGAGAAGTGCAGGGTCCGCGACTCGTTCCGCACCCCGTACCGGACCCGTTCGTCCTCGGCGAAGTTCGCCAGGCCCCGATGGGTCACCGCGACGCCCTTCGGGGTGCCGGTCGATCCCGACGTGTAGATCAGATAGGCGGGATGGTCGATGCGGATGCCGGCGATCCGGTCGGCGTCGGTGACCGGATCGGTCGGCCACTGGCGCACCTGCTCGGCGAAGCCCGGCGCATCGAGCACCAGCGTCGCGACGGTGTCGGCGACCGCGTCGGTGTGCGCCGCGACCGTCAGCGCCAGGACCGCACCGGAGTCGGTGAGCATGTGCTCGATCCGGTCGGCCGGATAGTTCGGGTCCACGGGAACGAACGCCGCGCCGGTCTTCGCGACCGCCCACACCGACGTCACCGACTCGATCGACCGCGGCATCGACAGCGCCACCACCGTCTCGGGACCCACCCCTCGCGCGATCAGCATGCGCGCCAACCGGTTCGACTGCTCGCCGAGTTCGCGGTAGGTGACGTCCCGGCCCTCGTACGTCAGCGCGACCCGATCCGGGTCCCGGCGTGCGGCGCCGTCGAGCAGATCGGCCAGGGTGCGCGGTGTGACGCCGTCGCCTCCCCACACCCCGGACAGTGCCCGACGTTCGTCGTCGCCGAGCAGGTCGATGTCGGCGACAGTGGTGGACGGATCGTCGAGCACCGCGTCGAGCACCTGGACGAAACGCGACGCGAGCGCCTCGATGGTCTCGCGGTCGAACATGTCCGTCGCGTACGCGAACGAGGCGTCCATCCCGTCCTGCACGCGGTCGGCGCCGTCGGCATCGAATCGCTGCTCGACGGTCAGGCGCAGGTCGAGCGCGGACAGGTCGGGCCCCGCGTCCGCGCCCCGGACGAACAGATCGTCGAGCTCGAGGTGGGGGGTGCGTCCGTCGCGGAACTCGAGCATCACCTGGAACAGCGGCGAGTGCGCGTTCTCCCGGGTCCGGTCCAGCGCCTCCACCAGCTGCGCGAACGGGGTCTCGGCGTGCCGGAACGCAGCCAGGTCGGATCTGCACACGGCGGTGAGCAGTTCGTCGAACGTGATCCCCGGCGGCAGTGTGGTGCGCAGGGCGAGCGTGTTGACGAATACGCCGCCCGCGGCGCGGCCGGCGACCG
This sequence comes from Rhodococcus sp. BE178, assembly GCF_050433545.1. Taxonomy (NCBI): domain Bacteria; kingdom Bacillati; phylum Actinomycetota; class Actinomycetes; order Mycobacteriales; family Nocardiaceae; genus Rhodococcus; species Rhodococcus sp. BE178. Next base: position 223,584 of record NZ_JBNPXA010000002.1, read on the forward strand.
GCGTCCCGATCGCGATGTCGTCCACATCGGCCAGACGCGACAGCAACACCGCCAGGGCCGCGTGCACGGCCACGAACACCGTGCACCCGCGCTCGGCGGCCAGCTCCGTCAGGGCCCGGTGGGCGTCCGGCGCGATCACGAAGTCCACCCGGTCGCCGTCCAGCGCGCGGCGCGACGGGCGTGGGCGATCGGACGGTAGCGACAGGATGTCGGGCAGCCCCGCCAGCTCGCGGGACCAGAACTCGAGCTGCGCCGCGGTCCGCAACAGCTGCGCCCCCACCGCCGAGCTCTCCGTATGGATGTCGGCGACGCGGGTCTCGGGGGCCGCGAGGACGAACTCGTCGATCAGCTCGAGGAACCGCCGGTGGTGGGTGCGCAGCGCATCCTCGGTGTAGCGCCCGGGGTTAGCCCGGAATTCGACGAATGTCCTTGTCGGGGTTCCACTCTGGACGAAGTTGATCAGCAGGTCCTCGACCGGTCCCGACGTGACGATGTGATACTCGCCGACGATCGGCCCCAGTGTCATCTGCTGGTGGAACAGCATCACGTTGACCATCGGGCCGGCCAGCCCTCGCGCGGTGCCGGTCAACCCGGCGTCGCGGCGGATGTCCTCGATGCTGCACCGCTGGTGCCGCAGCGCGCCCATCAACTCCAGTTGGATCCGTCCGACGACGTCGGCGACGGTGTCGTTGGGCAGCACCGTCGCCCGCAGCGGCGCGACGTTGACGAGCATGCCGCCCGACCGCTGCAACGGGGCGGTGGTCCGCGCCGACACCGGCATGTTGACCAGCACGTCCGTGCGGCCGGTCATCCGGCTCAGGTAGCACGCGAAGGCCGCGATCAGCACCGCCGCCGGGGTGGCCTCGAGGCGCCGGTCGGTGGTGTCGAGGGCCTCGATCACCGCCGCGGGCAGCGGGGCGCTCGCGACCCGGCTGACGGCCTCGACCGGCGCGTCGTGCTCGGAGAGGGAGGACCCGGACTCGATGCCGGCGATGTGGTCGGCCCAGTACTCGCGGTCGGCCTGGAATCGGCTCGACGCCCGGTACTTCTGGTCGATTGCGAGGAGTTCGCGAAGATCGAGGGCCCGATTGGGTTCGGGTTCACGATGTTCCACGGCCGCGGTGTAGAGCGCCGCGATGCGGTTCGCCATGGTCATGCCGCTGTAGCCGTCGAGGGCGACGTGGTGAATTCTCGTGTACCACAAATAGTCTCGGTCGCCGATCCGCAGGATCGTCATGTCGATGAGACGATCCCGGGTCAGGTCGATCGGGACCGAGTGGTCGTGGTCCATCCACTCACGGGCCGCGGCCATCGGGTCGGGATGCTCACGCAGGTCGATCCGGCCGATCGAGGTGTCGATGTCGGGATCGAGCAGTTGCCAGGGTTCGCCGTCGACGTCGACCAGGCGCAGGAACGGCGACTGGAACTCCTCCGCCACCACCACCGCGCACCGGCCGAGCAGGTCGAGGTCGAGGTCGCCGTGCAGCGCCACATACTGTGCGATGAAGATCGGAACGCTCGGCCGGAGCTGCTGGGCGAACCACATACTCCGCTGCACCGAGGACAGCGGAAAAGCCTCGGTGGGTACATCCGGATGATCGGAACCGCGTGAGCCGGGTTCCCGAGATCCTGACAACGTCATTTACTCGCCCCCTGAGAGCAGAATGCCCCGGTTGCATCGGGACCACACCATATCAAGATCCTTTCGCCGCCCGGACGGTTTCCGGCCGCACGAAAGACCGACATATGGCCTGGTAGATAGGCAAAAATGCCCCTTCGGTCCGATTCGTCCGTGCGCCCCTGTCGGGGGTCGGATCGAGGGGCTCGCAGGCGCCTTTCGGGACGCCTAATCGAACGACGAATCATGCTCCCGCGCGGCGAGCAGAGTGCCCGGCCGAAGGTCGGTCCAGTTGGTGTCGATGTAGTCGACACAGGCGCGGCGGGTGTCCTTCCCGTGCGCTACGGCCCAGCCGGCGGGAACATCTGCGAACGCGGGCCAGAGCGAATACTGGTTGTCCTCGTTGACCAGCACCAGGAAGTTCGCATCGTGGTCGTCAAACGGGTTGGTCACCACTACACCTCTCGATCGTTCCGACGAAGAGTGATGCACACCATTATTTAGATCGAGCGACACACCGGGGCTGTTACACCATGCTAGTCCCAAAACGTGATAGCCCACCCGTGCGGCGAGGGCGCGGGTGGGCTCGGGTCGAGACGAAGAATCGGGATCAGATGGCGGTGGCGGCCTTCCACGCCGAGTGCATCGCGCCCTCGATGTAGTCGACCTCGCCGGCGTCACCGACGACGCGGACGTCGACGCCGTCGCGTGCCAGCACATCGGCCAGCGGCGCCGCCGCCGAGACCCCCGACGCCACCACGACCATGCTCGCCGGCACGGACAGCGTCTTGCCCCCGACCGTGAACTCGACCGACTTCTTGGTGATGCGCTCGACCGTCGCGTTGCGCTGGATGTTCACGCCCAGCTCCTTGGCGTGCTTGACCGCGGTCCAGCGGCGCGGCATCGCCATCGGGACGCCCAACTGCTGGCCCTCCTCGATCAGCGTCACCCGGCTACCACGCTCGGCGAGGAACTCCGCGAGCTCGAGACCGACGAGCGACCCGCCGATGACGACGACGTTCTTGCTCATCGGCAGGAACTTGAGGAACTTGCGGCTCAGGACGCGGATCTTCTCGGGGCTCTTGGTGATGCCGACGAGCCCACCGAGCCTGCCCGCGACCCGCAGGAACAGCGATTGGTCGGAGACGTCGCCGGTGCCGGTCATCAGGCCACGCAGGCTGTCACCGGTGTGCACGTGCCGCAGGTTGCCGCCGGGGACGCTCGGCCGCGCTCGCACCGCACCGGTCGCGACCACGACGGCGTCGGGCGCGAGGGCCTTGATGGTCGCGGCCGTGGCGTCGGTGTTCAGCCGGACGTCGACGCCCAGACGCCGGACCTCGTTGCTGAGCCAGTTCAGCAGGCGTTCGTTGTCGGGGGTGGTGAGGGTGGAGAACCACAGCGTTCCGCCGAGGCGGTCGGTCTTGTCCAGCAGCGTGACACGGTGACCACGCTCGGTGGCGACACGGGCGGTCTCCAGTCCACCCGGACCGGCACCGACCACCACGACATGCTTGCGGGTCGTGCTCGCCGGGAACGGCAGCAGTGTCTCGTTGCCGAGTGCCGGGTTCACCGCGCACAGCGGGGTGTCGTCCCAGAAGTTCTCCTGCACGCACACGTAGCAGTTGATGCAGGGACGGACCTGCTCGCTGCGGCCGGCCTCGAGCTTGTTGACCAGGCCGGGATCGGCCAGCAGCTGGCGGCCCATGGCGACGAAGTCGGTCCGGCCCTCGGAGATCATCTGCTCGCCGACCTCGGGCAGCATGCGACCGACGGTGATGACCGGGATCGACACCGCACGCTTCACGACCGCGGCGTTGTCGGTGTAGTAGCCGACCTTGTCGGGCAGCGGGCCGTCGGTGAAGTTCGCGAATGCGTTCAGTGCGGTGCCCGTGACGTGGATGGCGTCCGCGCCGGCCTTCTCGAACATGGCGGCCGCGCCGGCGGCCTCCTCGGGGGTCAGGCCCTCGGACTCGCCGTACTCCTGCCCCGCCAGACGGACGATGACCGCGAGGCTGTCGCCGACCTCGGCCTTGACCGCGCGGATCACCTCGCACGACAGCCGCGCCCGATTCTCCAGCGATCCGCCGTACTCGTCGGTGCGCTGGTTCGAGTAGCGGCTCAGGAAGCCGCCGAGCACATAGTTGTGGGCGCAGTGGATCTCGACCGCGTCGCCGCCGGCGGCCTTCACGCGGCCCGCCGCCTCCGCGAACATGCGGACCAGCCAGTCGAGATCGTCCTGGGTGGCCTCGTGGTAGGTGGCCTTCTTGCCCTCCTGGATGGCGGCCATCTTCCCGAGTTCCGCGGGGGTGCAGTCGGCCATCGCACTCATGTCACCGGGCGGCTTCGGAATGGACGGCACCAGCTGCGGGCGGCCGTCGAGGGTGTCGATCCGGGCGACCTTGCCGTGGTGCGTCATCTGCACGCACAGCTTGCTGCCCGCCTCGTGGATCGCGTCGGCGAGCGCCTTCAGGCCGGGGATGAACCGGTCCTCGGACAGGCCCGGCTCCTTGCGGCTGGTGCAGCCCGCCGGGTACGCGACGGCGCAGCAGCCCGTGATGATCAGACCGGTACCACCCTCGGCGCGGGCGGCGAAGTGGTCGATGTCGCCCTGGTGGATCTCGCCGTCCTCGCAGAGGTTCATGTCCATGGCGGGGAGAACGACCCGGTTCTCCAACGTGATGGGCCCGATCGTGCCGGGAGCGAGCAGGTGCGGGAACGTCTGGTTTCGGATCGTCACGAGCAGAAGGTATTTCGCGACGGCAACCTCTTGTGGCGGCTTCCCGCTCAGCGGGACTCGGTGGGGCTCCCCCGCCGGCCCCACGCTCGCGCCCGCACTACCGCCCGAGCAGTGCCTTCACCTGGCCGGCACGCTTGGCCAGCCCCCATCGGGTGACCTTGAGCAGCGCCTCCCGGACGATGTTGCCGCTCATCTTCGACTCGCCGATCTCCCGCTCGGTGAACGTGATCGGCACCTCGGTGACGGTGAACCCCTGGTTGATCGCCCGCCACGCGAGATCGACCTGGAAGCAGTAGCCGTGCGATTCGACGGCCGCGAGATCCAGCGCCTCGAGCACCTCGCGCCGGTACGCGCGGTAGCCACCGGTGATGTCCTGGATCCGCACGCCGAGCGCGAGGCGGGAGTAGATGTTGCCGCCGCGGGAGAGCCATTCGCGGTGCTTGGGCCAGTTCACGACGGTCCCGCCGGGCACGTACCGCGACCCGAGCACGAGGTCGGCGCCCGCGTCCACCTGGTCGAGCAGCCGGTGCAACTGCTCGGGTGCGTGACTGCCGTCGGCGTCCATCTCGACCAGCACCGTGTAGTCGCGCTCCAGGCCCCATCGGAAGCCGGCGATGTACGCGGCACCGAGGCCGTTCTTCTCGGTGCGGTGCATCACGTGGATGCGGCGGGCGTCGTCGGCCGCGGCGAGCTCGTCGGCGAGACCGCCGGTGCCGTCCGGGCTGCCGTCGTCGACGACGAGGACGTCGGTCGCCGGCAGCGCGGCGTGCAGCCGGCCGACGATCAGCGGCAGGTTCTCGCGTTCGTTATACGTCGGAATGATCACCAGGGTCCGTGCGCTCGGTCGCGCGTTGCCCCCGTTCGGCGTCCCCGCTGACATCGAGATCCTCCCTGCCGGCCGAGGCCGGTGCCTTCTGTGTGTCCTGTACGTCGCAGTCGGTCTGCGTCGTCTTGCCGGCCGATCCGTCGCCCCGCCGGCTGCGCACGGCAGCGAACACGAGGGCGGCGGCGGCACCGAGACACAGGAGAACCTCCGGAATCGGGCCGAGCCGAGTTGCCAGCGTAGTACCGGTACGTAGTGAGACCTCCGACACCAGGGCCGCGGGCACGAAAAGGGCCGATTCCTGCCCCACCGAACCGTCCGCCCCGATGATCGCGCTGACCCCGCTGGTCGCGGAGACCACCACGTCGCGCCGGTGCTCGACGGCGCGCACCCGCGACATCGCCAACTGCTGGTAAGTCATCTCGGTGTCGCCGAACGTGGCGTTGTTGGTCGGCACCGCGATCAGCTCCGCGCCGTTGCGGACCGATTCGGTGAGTGCCCGGTCGAACGCGACCTCGTAGCAGGTCGCGACACCGACCTCGATGCCGTCGGCGGTGACGACGCCGTTGCCGTGACCGGGGACGAAATTGCCGGCCTGGTCGGCGTACGACGAGAACAGCCGGAAGAAGTCCCGGTACGGCAGGTACTCCCCGAACGGTTGGATGATCCGCTTGTCGTGACGCTCGCCGGGCCCCTGCGCGCCGTCCCACACGATCACGGAGTTGGTGGTGGTGCCGTCGGCGTTGACGAGGACGGCTCCGACCAGGATCGGGGCGCCGACCGCCTCCGACGCGGCGGTGATCTCCTCGGCGGCGTCCGCGTTGCGGAGCGGGTCGATGTCCGACGCGTTCTCGGGCCAGATCACCAGGTCGGGCTGCGGCGCGCGGCCGGCGGCTACGTCGTCGGCGAGTTGGAAGGTGCGGCGGACATGGTTGTCGAGGACCGCGCGACGCTGCGCGTTGAACTCCAGGCCGAGCCGGGGCACGCTGCCCTGGATCGCTGCCACGGTGATGGTGCGGTCCCCGTCGCTGTCCGCGTGCACGTACGGCACGGCCGCGAGGGCGACCGCCGACGCGGACACGGCGACCACGAGCGGTCCCGCGAATGCCCGGAGGCTGCGGTTGCGGGCGGCCACGAGTGCCACCGCCGCGAGGCCGGTGCCGGTGAGCGCGACGCCGAAACTGAGCAGCGGCGCCCCGCCCAGCGCGGCCAGGGGCAGCAGCCAGCCGTCGGGCTGACCGAACGCGAGCTTGCCCCACGGGAATCCGCCGAACGGCACCGACGAGCGCAGCCATTCGGTGAGACTCCACACCGCCGCGACCGCCAGTGCGACCACCCACACCGGCGCGCGCAGCCGGTGGACGAGCACGGTGCCGAGCCCGAACAGCCCGATGAACACCGACTCCGCGGCGGACAGCGCCAGCCAGGGCAGCGGTCCCACGTACTCGCCGATCCACGGCAGCAACGGCACCAGGAACCCGAGCCCGGCGAGGTAGCCGTAGCCGAATCCGGCGCGCAGTGTGCGCCCCCCGCGGCCGTAGCCGGTGAGGACCGCCACCAGCAGCGCGACTCCGACCGGGGCCAGGAACCACAGTGGGCGCGGCGGAAAGCTCGCGAACAGCAGCAGGCCGGACACGACCGCGAGCACGCAGTCGCGCAGTGTCGCGGTCAGGGCGCTCCGGTCACGCCCCATGGACGGTGACCCCGCGGTGCACCGAGCGCACGCACACGGGGGTGCGTGCGCCGTCCTCGAGCCGCGGCAGCGCCGGCACGCGCGAGCGCGGATCGGTCGACCAGCGCTGCACCGAGTCCTTGGGCGCCGAGACGACGAGTTCGTCGGCGTCCCACACCACGTACGACGCCGGCGCGCCCGGGGTGAGCGTGCCGGCCATGCCGTCGCGGACGCCGCCGGCCCGCCACGCGCCCCGCGTCGCCGCGGAGAAGGCCGCGCGCGGCGACACCCCGCTGCCCGGCGTGCGGTGGTGGACCGCCGCCCGGAGCATCGCCCACGGATCGACAGGGGTCACCGGGGCATCCGAGCCGAACGCCAGCGACATCCCGGTCGAGGCGATGGGCGCGAACGGGTTCATCCGCAGCGCGCGCTCGGCGCCGAGCCGCTGCGCGTACATGCCGTCGGCGCCGCCCCAGAGGGCGTCGAACATCGGCTGCATGCTGGCGATCACACCCCACCCACCCAACAGGGCCGCCTGCTCGGGGGCGACCATCTCGAGGTGCTCGAGGCGATGTCCGCGGGCGGCGAGCGCGGGCCCGCCCAGTTCGGTGGCGACGTTCTCGAACGCCGCGACCGCGGTGGCGACGGCACCGTCCCCGATCACGTGGAAGCCGGCCTGGATGCCGGCGAGCGTGCAGGCCCGGACGTGCGCGGCCACCGCGTCGACGTCGAGATAGCTGTTGCCCCGCGGGTTCGTCGTGTGGCCCGCGCAGTCGTGGTACGGCTCGAGCAGGGCCGCGGTGCGGGAACCCAGCGCGCCGTCGATGAACAGGTCGCCGCCGAGCGCGTGCGCGCCGGTGCGAGCGAGCAGGTCGGCCGCGGCCTCGGGGGAATCGACCGCCTCGCCCCAGTAGCCGCGCACCTCCACCCCGTGCGACAGCGCGAGCAGTTCCCGGAAGTCGTCGAGACCACCGACGTCGGGGCCGCCGCACTCGTGGACGGCGACGACGCCCTGCGCCGCGAAGTGGTCGAGCGCCGCGACGCGCGCGGCTACCCGCTGCGCCGCGGTGAGCAGGGTGCGGGCCCGGGCGCGGACCAGGTGGTGCGCATCGCCGCTGACGGCGGCGTCGGGGGTGAAGCCGGCGGCCGACGCGAGGTCGGGCACCGCGGCGCACAACGCGGTCGAACACAGCGCGGAGTGCGCGTCGATCCGGGTGAGATACACCGACCGGCCCGGGGCGGCGGCGTCGAGTTCGGCGGTCGTGGGCGCGGCGTCGGCCCAGCGGCTGTCGTCCCAGCCGTGTCCCCAGATCACCGCGCCGTCGTGCGTCTGCGCGAACCGGCGCACCAGGTCGAGGCATTCGGCCTTGCTGCGGGCCCCGCCGAGATCGAGGCCCGTCAGCTGCAGACCGAGGGCGGTGACGTGGACGTGGGTGTCGACGAATCCGGGGGTGACGAAGGCGCCGTCGAGTTCGATCACTTCGGCGTCGGGATGCAGGGCGCGGCCCGGACGGTCCTCGCCGATCCAGACGACGATGCCGTCGGTGACCGCCATCGCGGTCGCGTCGGGGGCGCTGGGACTGTAGATGCGGCCGTCGACCAACAGTTGGGTACTCACGGGCATCCAGTCTGCCTGTTACGGCAGCGCGCGGGGCCCCTGGGTCGGGGTGTCGGGGTACACGTCCGGGTACACGTCGACCACTTCGCCGTCGATCACCGTTCCCCCACCACTTCCGCGGCCTCCCCGGGCGCGGGACGCGAACTCGACGCCCGCCAGTGTCACGTTGGCCCGCTTGCCCGCCAGCAGGACCGCCGCCGGTCGCAGTGCCCACCGCGTCGGCGGCAGCAGCATCAGCAGGCCGAGGACCGACGTCACCAGTCCCGGCACGAACATCAGCACCGAACCGGCGGCGACCATCGCGCCGTCGGCGACCGCGCCGGTCGGGGATGCCTCGCCGCGGGTCGCCCGGCGGAAACCGTCCATCACCACGCGCCACTGCGACCTGATCAGCACCATGCCCACCGCGGATCCGGCGATCAGCAACAGCACCGTCCACAGCACGCCGATCGTGCTGCCGACCCAGATCAGGACACCGACCTCCACCAGGGCGTAGAGGAGGAACAGGGGCGCGATCATGGTGGATCCTCTCGGTGGGTCGCCCGCCGGGTGTGTGGCGGGATGCTCTGCCTGCTCAACGATCGGGGGCACCGAAATGCTCCCACGCGCCCGGATTCGATCCCGTAACGGTCTAACCCTAAAGTTGACGTAGAGACTTCTCGCGTGGTCGAGTACCGGTATCGATCGGCTGGGAGGGCCGGTCCCCAGGGAGGAGTTCACATGTCTCGTCGCTTCGGCCGCAGCACCACCACACGCCGATTGTTGACCCGCCTGTCCGTCGCGGTCGCGGGTGCGGCCGCCGGTGCGATCGTGTTCTCGGGCGTCGCGACCGCGGCCCCGGTGGCACCCGCGCCCCCGCCGCTGCAGGGCCTGCTCGAGCAGTTCACCAAGAACGCTCCCCAGGCATCCGATTTCCTCGGTGGCCTGCTCGGCACGCCCGGGGTCACCGAGCTCATCGAAGGCGCGACCGGCCAGGAGGTCGGCGCCACCACGGCGAAGGACTTCATGTTCCCGGCGCCCACATTCGGATGCGGGGTCGCGGGCAATCCGATGACGGTGACCGTCGCGAGCGCGCAGGCCGGGCCGAACTTCCCGCTGCCGCCGTGGATCGAGCGCGGCAACCTGCGCTTCCAGGCGGTGCCGGCACATCTCGCCATTCCCAAGGAATCGGGCCTGCAGGTGGCGTGGTTCAACGTGACGACGCTCGAGGGTGGGGTCGTGCCGCTCGACGACACGCTCCTGAACGTGCCGACGCTGTCGAAGACGGTGGAGACCGGCGAGGGCACGGTCCTCGCGGCGCTGTTCGGTCAGGTGAAGTACGACTCCGGCACCACCTGCACCGCACTCGGCACCGTCGGGCAGTTCACGGCGTAGCCCGGACGGATCGATCGTGAAGGGTCTCCGGCGGTCGCCGCCGGAGACCCTTCACGATCGGTGAAGCGGATCTCACGAGGTGCGACCGTTCGCGATCTCCTCGATCGAGTCGCACCGAATCGATCCGGCGGCCGCGGTCCAGACCGGATCGCGATCGATACTGGTGGCCAGGCCGTTGATCGTGAACGTCAGGGCCGTATGGTCCTCGCCGGCCGCGACCCGCAGGCCCTCGCCGGTGGTGCCGCCGAGTCGGTAGTGCTCGCCGTCCGGGCCGGAGAAGGCGATCGACACCGCGTTCGTCCGCTCGTCGCCGTCCCCGAACAGGATGTTCAGACTCGCCTGGATCGAGAAGTCCTGGCCCGGCGACTCGCCGCCACCGTCGTAGTCGGTGAAGTCGCTGGTGGTCACCTCGTACCCCCAGCTCTCGCCGCCCGCCAGCGGGTCCGTGTAGTGGTGGCAGGCCGTGAATCCGTTCTGCGGCAACGACACCCGGCCGGTCCACGACACCCCCAGCTCCAGCCACGAGTCCTCCGCCGCGCCGACGTCCGGCAGGTGAAGGGCGCGGCCACCCTCGGCAGGGGTGAACCTGTCAGCGGCCGTTGGCTGTTCGTCGTTCACTGTGCACCCGAGCAGGGCACCGATCGCCACGGCCGCCGGCAACAACGACGCTCCCCAGCGCCTCTCCCCCATCATGCCCGCCACCCTAGCCGCGGGCGCGAGCACAAGGCGTCGTGCCGTGCGGATCGAACGGATGTATCGCTCCATGAAAGACGAAGACGAGGGGATTACCCGCTCCTCGCCACTCTCGACATACCGCGCACCCGGGGCCTTGCGGCAAGACCCCGGTAGTGCTGCAGAATCTCCGGCCGAGGCCAGAACCTGCGGAAATCAGGGACACGCGGTGCCGGTGTGCGCACCTCCGGCCCACGCGGAGCAGCTGGCCGAAATGCAACCTTCTCGAACGGGGGTCTCGATGATCGACGTGATCGTTGCCGGCGGCGGACCGACCGGCCTGATGCTCGCCGCCGAGTTGCGGCTGCACGGGGTGCACGTGCTCGTACTGGAGAAGGAGACGAAGCCCACCGAAGTGGTCCGCTCCCTCGGCCTGCACGCGCGCAGCATCGAGGTGATGGACCAGCGTGGTCTCCTCGACAGGTTCCTCGCGCACGGACGGCGGCACCCGGTCAACGGCTTCTTCGCCGGCATTCCCAAGCCGCAACCCGAACGGCTCGACACCGCGCACCCGTACGTCCTCGGCATCCCGCAGCCTGTGACCGACCGTCTCCTGGCCGAGCATGCCGCCGAACTCGGAGTCGAGATCCGGCGCGGCTGCGAACTGGTAGGGCTGAGTCAGGACGACCACTCGGTGACCGCCCTGCTGGCCGACGGCACCCGGTTGCATTCGAACTACCTCGTCGGCTGCGACGGCGGCCGCAGCACGGTGCGCAAACTGCTCGGCATCGGCTTTCCCGGCGAGCCGAGCCGGGTGGAGACGCTGCTCGGGGAGGTAGCTCTGACGGCATCGACCGCGACCCTCGACGCCGTGATGGCCCAGGTCCGCAAGACCCAGTTGCGGTTCGGCGCCATGCCCCTCGGGGACGGGATGTACCGCGTCATCGTTCCCGCGGCGGGAGTGGCCGAGGACCGCACGGTCCCGCCCACCCTGGATGAGCTGAAGCAGCAACTGCGCGCCATCGCCGGCACCGACTTCGGTGTGCACTCACCGCGTTGGCTGTCCCGCTTCGGCGACGCGACCCGGCTGGCCGAGCGCTACCGGACCGGACGGGTGGTGCTGGCCGGCGACGCGGCGCACATCCACCCACCGAGCGGCGGGCAGGGACTCAACCTGGGCATCCAGGACGCGTTCAACCTGGGCTGGAAACTGGCTGCCGAGGTGGGGGGCTGGGCGCCGGAGGGTCTTCTGGACAGCTATCACACCGAACGGCACCCGGTGGCCGCCGACGTGCTGGACACCACCCGCGTGCTGATGGAGCTGATGTCCCTCGAGCCCGGCGCCCAGGCAGTGCGCCGGCTGGTGGCGGAACTGATGGACTTCGAGGACGTGAACCGGTACCTGATCGAGAAGATCACCGCCATCGGGATCCGCTACGACTTCGGCGCGGGGCACGAACTGCTCGGCCGGCGGCTGCGGGACGTCAGGCTCGAGCGGGGGCACCTCTACGGGCAGATGCACGCCGGTCGTGGACTGCTGCTGGACCAGACCGGCCGGCTCTCGGTGTCGGGATGGGCGGATCGGATCGACCACGTCGTCGACGTCAGCGAGGAACTGGACGTGCCCGCCGCACTGCTGCGGCCGGACGGCCACGTCGCGTGGGTCGGTGAGGATCAGCAGGATCTGGTCAGTCAGCTGCCCACGTGGTTCGGCGCCGCCGCGGGAGCGACATCGGGGTCACGACCATCGCCCGGGCCTTTACGGCCGCCCGGGTACCACTGAGATCGTTCCCTGGCAGACGGCGTTCTGCGGATTGATGAACCGCCATCCCGCGCCGGTCTCGACGGTGACGGTGAAGTCCACCGTCCCAGTCCCGGTCCAGGTTCGGTTGACCGGGATTCCGGGCTTCTGCTGCCAGGCGGCCTCGTCGCTGACGCTGCGGCCGGACTCTCCGGTCGTGGTGTTGTGCCAGTCGACCAACACCCGTGTGCCGTACCAGTTGACGCCGAAGCTCGGCAGCAGGCCGGCGGGAGGCGCGGGCAGTTCGTTGCCGCCGCTGAGCAGGATCGACGGCTCCAGCGCGGCCCCACCGGGACGGAGCGACTCTCCCGACGCGGCATTGATGGTCCACGTGAACGCCGGGGCCCAAAAGAGAGGATTCGCGCTTCCGCACGTCATGGTCGTCGATGTGGGCGGGGCAGGCTGGGCGTTCGCGACTGCGCCTCCGCCGGCCGCCACCGCAGTGCTGAGTCCGGCTGCTGCGAGCGCCGCTGCACCGCCGCGACGAATCAAATGTCTGCTCATGATCACTCCCCTGGATCCGAGACCGCGGGAACCGAGACGTCGCCGCGCTCTGGACATATCGCGAACCGTCTCCCTTCGTTACCGGACGTACGACCTGAACTGTGCTCACACAATCACATTCGGAGCCGTGCAGCTCGCCGGGATGTGCAGACTGCCACGAACGTCCCGAGCATTCTCCAGAATGGATTCATTCTGCGATTCGGGCGTCTACGCCTCAGGCCGTAAGCCGTTCGCATCCTGTGAGCGGAGCCCACGTCGGGAGTGTGAGCGGGTGCCGGAACGGACTGCGGTGGACGGCGCGACGTCGGACCGGTTCTGCGACAACGGCCGTCAGCAATGTCGAAGGTTCTGTAGTGTCGGGCACCGAAATCGAAGCAGAGGTCACAAATCAGGCGGGGGACAATGCCGAGGATTGCAGTTCGACTGACCACTTTTACTGCGGGGCTTGCGGCCGGGCTTGTCAGCCTGACCTTGGCGGGAGTGCCCGCTCAGGCGCAGGAGAGCGGGGAATTCGCCCCGCAATACGCGCCGACCATGCTCGTTCTGGATGCGTCCGGCTCCATGCAGCGGCCCGATCCGGCGGGCACGATGATGGATGCCGCCAAGAACGCCGTCCACGCCTTCGTCGACGGCGCGCCCACAGATTCGAAGGTGGGACTCACGGTGTACGGCACCGGCACGGGAAGTGATGACGCTGAGAGGGCTGCCGGCTGTCGTGACGTCCGAGTGTTGCACCAGCCGGAGACTCTCGACAGGGCCGCTCTGAACAGTGCGGTCGACGGTATCGCAGCGAGCGGTTGGACGCCGATGGGTAACGCATTGCGCCAGGCCGCCGCGGAACTGCCGAACTCGGGTCCGCGTTCGATCGTGCTGGTTTCCGACGGCGAGGACACCTGTGCGCCGCCCGAACCATGCGAGGTCGCCAGGGAGTTGAAGACACAGGGTGTCGATCTGGTGATGCACGCGATCGGCTTCGGAGTCGATGACAAGGCCCGTGCTCAGCTGACATGCATGGCACAGGCCACCGGCGGCACCTACACCGATGTCGCGGACGGGCCGGCGCTGGAGCGGACCTTGCCACGGGTCACTGCCGCAGCACTGCGCAACTACAAGGCCGCCGGCACGTCGATCACTGGCGCGCCCACCTACGAGACCGCGCCGCTCGCGGAACCGGGCCAGTACCTGGACACCCTCGGGCAGAAGGAATCGCGCTACTACGCCGTCGATATCCCGGACGGTGCCACCGCCTACGTCAGCGGAACCATGTCGTATCCCCGCGTACCCGGCATCCCAGGAGTCGAGGACACGAACGTCCTGAGCATGCGCGTGTACGGCGAGGACGGCCGCGACTGCAACAAGTACGAATTCGAACAGCTCGTCTACTCCAGTGACGGTGCGGCGCTGACGGTTACCGAGACGTTCGACGGCGCAACCGAGAAGCGCGCGGGCGACGGCACCGGTGCCGACAAGTGCCGAGGTGGTGGGCGCTACTACTTCGCGCTCAGCTGGGACAAGACCTCCAAGGGGGCGCCGGAACGGCTGCCGATCGAACTGCTCGTCGGGATCGAGCCCGCCGCAACCGACTCCGACCCAGCGGCGGTAGGGTCGCCGACCACGTTCGTCGAACCCGTCGGATCGGGCACCCCGGCGGCCGGAGGCGGATCCTTCAACGTCGCGACCGAACTCGACGGCAGCGGCTGGTACACCGACACTCTGCAGCCGGGCGAGTTCGTGTTCTACCGGGTGAAGCTGGACTGGGGCCAGGGGCTGGCGTACCGCGTGCACTACGACGCGAACGGTGGCCGCGGTGTGGAGAACGTCTCCAATGTCCGGACCACCATGTACTCCCCCACCCGCGAGGAGATCGACTCGGACTTCGGGTCCTACACCGGCACCGAGTACGTACTGCCGGCGAATGACTCAGCGTTCGCGACGGTGCCGATCCGATACGGCAATCGCACATCCGAGGACCTCGCCATCCGCAAGGAGGCTGTGCCGGGCTGGTACTACATCGCGGTGAAAGTGGGTTCGACGCCGTCCGGCGACGCAGGCCTTCCGGTGCCGATTCGACTCGACCTGACCGTCAGTGGGGACACCGAGACCGGCCCGTCGTACTCGACCGCGATCACGGACGGGATCTTCGGGGAGGGCTCGGCCGCCACCAGCGCGTCGGCCGGTGGCACGGTCGCCGAGGAAGCCACCGCGGACGGCGATGCCGCGGCAGAGGCAGCCGCGGCCGACTCGGATTCGACGACCAGCGGACTCGCGTTCTCCGGAGTCTGGATCGCAGTCGCTGCCGCTGTGGTCGCCGTCGGCGGTATCGGCGGCTGGCTCGCTGTGCGATCACGCCGAAAGTAGTTCGCACGGCGAACGCGAGCTGGGCCCGATCACGGTCGGGCCCAGCTACTTCGCGCCCTGACGCCGCACCATCTCGGTGATCCAGATGGGCGCGAACGGAGATGTGCAGTTCGGCGGCGTCGGGTAGTCCTCGAGCACCCGCAGGCGCTCGCCGATGTCGATGGCGCGGTCGCGGTACTCGGCGTGCTCGATCCCGATCTGAGCGAGACAGTGGTTCATTGCCCACTGCAGACGGTCCGGGGCGTCCTTCATCTCCGCCTCGATGACGTCGAGCAGTCCGGCGAGGTCCAGGCCCTCCGGCTTCTTCGCCACGCGTTCGGTGGTCAGCGCCCAGCCGGCACTCGCGACCACGGGATCGGGGTCGGCCGACCAGGTCGCGCGTAGCTCCTCGGCGTGCGGATTCTTCTTGACGACATAGTTCACGAGCCAGTCGTGCACCTTGGGGGTGCGCGCCTCGCGGAGCATGACGTCCAACTCGTCACGCTCGAAGGCCTTCGGGCGGCAGATCAGGATCGCCAGCAACCTCGCCGCGGTGTCATCGGTCCCCCAGAGCCGGCGCGCGAGTTCCTGCTGCGTCTTCAGCCGCTTGGCGAGCGCGCGTAGTTTGCCGAGGTTCACCCCGTGATCGTCACCGTGCTTCTCGTTCACCTTGCGGATCTTCGGGTCCTCGAGCGCGGCCAGCTCGGCCATCACCTCGGCCACCGTCGTCTCTGCCACCTCAGCCTCCTGTCCGTCATGTGCGAGGTTCAACCTACGACGGAAGTCGCGATCCGGTGGTCGGCGATCGTCAGGGTCCGGGGACTTCGTCGTTCGCCCGCGCCTCGATCCAGTCGATTGCCTCATCGGTCAGCTCCGACTGCCCGTCGACGGACTCCCCCGACCACCAGCTCGGATCGAGGTCGCCGTCGTTCACGGCGACCACTTCGGCTCTGACCGACGGCGTCAGCGGCTCCCCGTTGTGCTCGACCAACCAGTCCCGCGTCTCACCGCTCAGCTGCGTCCACCACCCGGCAATGTTCATCGCCCGATCATCGCGCCCACAGCAGGCGGACGCATCGGGGAACACCCTGAACTTCCGATCCGCCGGCCGGGACATGCCGTCAACACGGTTCACAACCGACCGCGTTCCCGACGGCGGGGCACCCCCGAGATCAGCGAGCCGAGTCGTTCGTGGGCCAGTTGGCCAGCAGGGAGTCCAGGGCGTCCAGGATTCGTGACCAGGACTCCTGAGAGTCGGGAGCGCTGTGACTGAACCCTCCGCTCAACTCCAAGCTGGTGTAGCCGAACGGGCGGCCGGGAAGCTGACACTCGGCGCCATTCGGAGCGAGTTGGTTCGCATCGTTGCGCAGCGGTCCGAGGACGACCCCCATCTGCACTACCTCGATGGGTGCGAGCTCTACGGTGACGCCGACTACGCGGAGCTGCCGCTGCCCGATCAACTCCACCCGGATGCCGCCACCCACCGCCTCATCGGGGAACGCTTCGCCAAACCAGCCTTCAACGCTGACGGAGCCTGGCCCCGGTAACGGCCGCCGTATGTCGATGGGTCGATGTGGCGGGACCGGATCGGATGCCCTTCGGGTCAGCCGCCCGACCTCGAGCGGAGTGCCCGGATGACACCCGGAAGAGTGCTCTGCCTGTCCGAGAAGTCGTAGCTGGGCACCCGACCGTTCCCCAGATTGAAGTAGACCCCGGCATGACCGAATTCCGGGGGCACCGGAGCCGCGGCACAGACGTCGCTGACGATGCACGGGTATCGGGCGAACATCGTGACCATCCGTTTGCGGTTCGACGCCGAGATCCGGAACCCGGCATCGACCAAGGAGTTGATCTCCAGCTGGAAGTAGGCGACGCCCGCGTCGACGAGCCGGTCCAGATGCTCGAGACCGTCGAGCAGGGACACGTCGTCCTTCAGGATGAAGAAGCCGTTCGCGATCTTCGGCACCGTCAGCCGCTGCAACAGATCCAGTTGCTCGTCGACTTTCGAGATCTTGGCCGAATCCACCGCATTGAACTCGAAGTAGGTGGGCCGCAGCGAATCGACGGCATCGACGACGCTGTCCGGGGCGTAGCCCGCCGACGCGTCGACGTACAGCGACGTTCGGGGACCGACCGTCTCCTGCAGGGCTACGAACGTGCCCGCGTCGACCACCCGCCGGTCGGTCGTCCCCGGATCGCCCAGGCAGATCCCCACGAGGTCGACGTCGCGTAGTTTCGCCGCCTCTGCGAGCGAGACGACCTGGTTCACCTTGATCACAGCAACCTCCTGCGTGGGTACCGACCTCCGCGGATCGTAGGCGGACCGAGTTCCCGATCCCGAACGGCGCGTCGGGGTATCCGGTTGCGGTTCTACCTGCGTGATCGGCGGGCCGTCGATCGTTCGCGGGGTCGCTGGTCGTCGGCACGGTCCCGCGCCCGGGCCCCGGACTGGGCCTGTGCCTGGGACGGCCGGCGTGTGGTCCGGCCGGAGTCGGTGGGCGTCCGTGGGGCGCGGGCACGTCGCGCGGGCCGCGCCTTCGGCGGTTCGACGGGGCGACCGAACACGGTTCGCATCCAGCGGCTACCGCCGCCGTTCAGGGAGACGAGTGCTTCCGGTTCGCGCAGCGCGGCGTGCGCGATGAAACCGAACATCATCATCGTGGTGATCATCGAGGTCCCGCCCGCGGAGATGAGCGGGAGCTGGAGACCGGTGACCGGCACCAGACCGACGACGTAGGCGATGTTGATGAACGCCTGGAGCACGATCCACGTCGTCGATGCGGCCGCGAGGATCCGCAGGAACGGGTCGCTCGAGCGCTGCGAGATACGCATCCCGATCAGGAGGACGATCGCGAAGAGCACGATGATCAGGAACGCTCCGAGGAAGCCGAGTTCTTCCCCGATGACCGCGAAGATGAAGTCGTTGTGCGACTGCGGTAGGTAGCTCCACTTCGCGTCCGACTGGCCGAGCCCCTTGCCGAACACTCCGCCACTCGCGAGGGCGTACTTGGCCTGGATGGTCTGGTAGTTCAAGCCCTGCGGGTCCATGGTCGGATTCATGAACGCCCTGATCCGATCGGACCGGTATCCCGCGGTCAGGCCGAGGACAAGGGACGCCACGCCACCGGAGATCGTGATCGCGGCGACGGTGCTGGTGCGGAATCCACCGAACCAGAGCATGGCCATCAAGATGATGCCGATGGTGATCATCGTGCCGAGGTCGCGCTGGAGGACGACCAGCGCCATGACGAGAACGCTCACCAGGGCCAGCGGTTTGAGCGCCTTGTTGACGTCGACACCGGCCGACACGTATGTCGCGAGCAGATGCGCGCACCAGATGGCCAGCGCGACCTTCGCGAACTCCGATGGCTGGAACGAGATTCCGCCGACCACGAACCAGCTGCGGGCACCCATCTGCTCGACACCGATGCCGGGGATGAGCACGAGGACCAGGAGGACACCGGCGATCCCGAGCAACCACGGGGCCAGCGCGCGGATCGTCCGGGTGCTCACCCGAACGATGGCGACGAAGGCGACGAGACCGATCGCGGCGTAGATGGCCTGCGGGATGAATCGCGCATACGGCGAGCCGGACGAGACGAAGGACTCGACGCTGGACGACGACAACACCATCGTCAGACCGACGGTCACGAGCAACGCCGTCACGCTCAGGATCACATGGAAGTCGAACAGCGGCCGCTCGGACCACACCCTGAATCGAGTCCGCGGCGACCCTGTCGCCCTGCCGCCGCGCGACAATCGTCCCGTCTCCGCGTTGCGGGACGACTCGGGATGCCCGCCTCCCGAGCGGGTCCGGGCTCGGTCCCCTGCCAGATCCCTCTCCGACTGTGCTCTCACGCCACCATGGTCCCATGGGTCACACGCACCACAGAGCCACTCAGGCCCGTGGTGTGCCGATCTCCACCACCTGCGCCCATCCCGGTGGCCGGTCCGGAACGGAGTCGAGGACCGGCCGGCCTCGAGGACCCACCGGAGGGAACAGACCGACCACCGTTCGACACCCTGGCCGGCTGCTCGGCCAAGGGGTCTGGCCGTCGGTGAGGACGACCACCACGTCGGGGCGGGGCCGACTGCGCAGCGCTCTGGTGAATCCGGCGCGCAGATCCGTGCCACCGCCGCCGAACAGCGGAATGTCCTCAGCCCGGCACAGCGGGTGCACGACCCGGGCCGCCGCGTCACACGACAGCACCGTGACCAGGTCGCGACGCCCGCCCACGGCCCGCGTGATGGCGGCCACCTCGAGCAGTGCGCTGCCCAGGTCCGCGTCGCTGACCGATCCCGACGTGTCGACGATCACGCTCACCCGGGGTGGGGTGCGCCGCAAGCTCGGCAGCACCGCGCCGGGCACGGCGGCGGAGCGCCGCGCCGGGCGACGGTAGGTGTAGTTCTCTCCGGTGCCGGAGGAGGAGGTGGCCGTGCGGATCGCCGCGCCCAGCAGGGCTCGCCACGGCTGTGTCGGGTGCAGGGCTTCCTCCGCCCACCGCTGCCATCCGCGGGGCGCATTTCCGGGCCGACCGACGATGCTGTGTGCCACCCGGAATCGGACAGCGTCCCGCTGCTGGTCGCTGAGCCCGTTCGCCCCGTCTGGACCGAGCTCCCACTCCCGACACAGCCCGTCGGCTCCGCTGCCGCAGTCGAGCCACGTCAGACCGTCGGTGCGGGGACCGAGGCGGAACTGGCGCAGGTAGTCCTCCATGAGCTGCCCGCCGGGCAAGTCCAGGGTCGACGGCAGAACGGCATCGTCGGGTACCAGCAATCCGTCGCCGAACGCGTCGTCGTTGATCTCTGCGTCGGCGGCCAGGTTCATCCGTAGCCGCTCCGCGCGACCGGTCAGGTCGTGTGCGCGGGCGTAGCGGTCGCTGCGGCCGTGGTGATCGCGCAGCAGATGCGACACCCCGTGGACCAGGTGCGAGGCCAGCTCCTCCGCCGGCCGCTGGGCGACGAAGACGGGCGAGGCGTAGCAGCGCCAGTGCCGGTCCACACCCATTGTCGGCACCCGGGGCGACGCGACAATGTGCAGCGCATACAGGGCGGTCGCCAGGTAAGGCCGGGCGCGCGCGGCGTGCAGCCGGGCGGCGTAGATCTTGTCCGGATCGAGCGCCTGCGCCGCCGTCATCGACGGGCCTGCGCCGAGGCGCGGTCGGCGGCGCGGTCCGCCGCCAGGGACACCGACACGACCCCGGCGAGCTGGTCGATCTCCGCCGGCACCTCCCAGTCCTCCCGGCGCAGGGCGGCCAGTGTGGTCGCCGGGACGACCACGAGGTCCGGTGGCCCGGTCTGCACCGCGGCGACCAGGAGCATCCACGCTGCGTCCCAGCGGGATTTCTCCGGCCGTCGGCGGACTGCGGCGACCACCGCGTCGAGCACGGCCTGGCGCAGATCGCCGCGATCGGGGAGGTCGGCGGCCGTCGGATCGGCGAGCAGACTCTCGGGGTCCGGGAGGTCCATGCGGTCGATGGCGGCCAGCAGCTCGAAACCGGGCCCGTCGCCGACGCTGCCCCGGACCAGCAGGGACAGCACGTCCGTCGACGACGAGGCGGCGGTGGCGAAGGCGATCAGCCGCACGGTCATGTCCCAGCTCCGCGGGGACGGCCAGGCGCCGCCGCGGCGGGTCTGACTGTTGGGGAGTTGATGCACGAGAGCGGGGCGAGCGGTGAGGAGCTCGCAGACCGCGCGGCGGGCGAAGGTCACCGCGTCGGAGAACTTGGCCGGGTCGAGACGGGGCAACGTCGCGCGCGGCCAGGTCCCGCCCAGGCCCCGGACGACCACCTCGTGGTCGTGGGTCCAGTGCAGGTGCACGAAGCGGTTCGCCAACGGTGGGCTCAGTTCCCAGCCGTCCGCCGCCGAGGACGGTGGGTTGGCGGCGGCCACGATGCGGACACCGGGCGGGAGTTGCAGTGCCCCGATTCGTCTTTCCAGGACGAGCCGGAGCAGGGCCGCCTGCACGGCGGGCGGTGCCGTCGACAGTTCGTCCAGGAACAGCAGCCCCCGCCCGGCCTGCACGAGCCGGACGGCCCAGTCGGGCGGGGCCATCGGGACACCGTGTGTTGCCGGGTCGTCCCCGAGGACGGGCAGACCCGAGAAGTCCGACGGCTCGTGGACGCTCGCGATGACGGTGGTCAGCGGAAGGTCCACGGCCTCGGCGAGCTGGGTCAGGGCGGCGGTCTTGCCGATTCCCGGTTCACCCCACAGCAGTACCGGCAGGTCCGCGGACACCGCCAGGGTGAGGGCCTCGAGTTGGTCGTCGGGACGGGGTTCGGTGGTGACCGCGCCGAGCATCGCCGACAGTGCTGCGGCACTGTCGAGTTCGGTCCCGGACCGGTTCGGAAGGAGCGTGGAAGACATGTGCATCACCTGTGTTGTCGAGGGAGTCGCAGACGGCGGCCATCCGGCCGCATTGCGGGACAGCGGATTTCGGGGATGTGGAGGGAGGGCTCAGCGTGAGCGGGCGCGACGCGACCGCCTGGAGCGCCGCGATCGCGATACGGGCGGCGTCTCCACCGGTTCGGTGCGAAACCTGTCGTACGTGCTCCGGCGATCCGCGGACGCCCGGAGTTCGTCCAACAGGGGGCCGTCACGAAGGACTGCGTCGGGGCCGAGCAGTCCTTCGACGACGGCCAGCGCCCCGGCGGCGTCTCCGTGCTCCAGACGTTCACGAACGCCGGGCAGGCAGTCCGGACGGCGATGGGCCTGGTCGATGGCCTGCAGGCACGGTAGCGGGGTGCCACCCAGTGCGACGAGCAGTTCCTCGCGTCGGACCTCGGCGGGGTCGTGATCGAGTGCGATCAGTGCACCGTCGGCCAGTCCGATCCGGTGTCGTTCACCGCGGCAGTCCACCAAGTTGATCCGGTTCTCCCGATTCGGCGTCGGGGACGGAGCCGGCGGAGACCAGCCCGGCTCCAGCGCGGCGGCAACCAGCGGGTGCAACCGGTCGGCGGTGATCGCTCCCGACCGAAGGAGCTCGAGATCGGGCAGCACCCAGGTCGCGGCATCGGGCAGCACCGGGAGCGCGGCGAGCCGACCTCGCGGGTAGTCGTCCACGAGCCGCACCGCGGCGGGATCAGCGCCGCCGCCGATCGGCTCCACCACCACGTCGTACCGACCCCCGCACCGCACCCGCACGGGTCCGTCCCGCTGGCCGTCCGCGCGGAGCAGGATTCCGGCTTCAGCCGCCCAGCGCTCCACGGCGCAGCCCTCGGGTACCGACTCGGCCAGGGCGGGATCGGCCGCGGCGAGGGTCGGTGATATCCCTGTCCCGCAGCGTATTCGTAGATCACCGACCCATCGCACGTCCCACAGGTGCCGATGGAGGTCGAGTCGGTACCGCCGGTTGGGGCGGGGATGGGGGTGGTGGGTGGAGTCCGTGCCGTCCCACAGGGTCAGTACGATCCGCTGTCCGGCATCCGCCCAGGAAGGCGCGGTGCGGGCCACCAGTTGTACCGAACCGGGCTCGCTGCAACTGTTTCGGCGTTCCGGCGGACCATATCGCGCCAGCGCGACAGTCAGTCCGGGGCGCAACAGTCCGTCGGGTGCCACCCGCGGCAGATGCCATCGCAGCAGGTCAGGTGCCAGGTGTCGCAGGTCGGCCAGGACCTGTGTCGCGATATCCCGGCCATGCCTGCGGGTCAGTGCCCGCAGGTCGATGTCGTCGTCGAAACCCGCTGCGGCACAGGCCCCGGACCAGTCATCTGCGAGGCGTCGGTTGGTCGCGGTCTCGATCATGGACGGCGGCACGGCGAACTCGCGCACGCGCAGCCAGAAGGAAAGTCGGGGATTGGTCCCGTTCGCGGTCGGATGGTGCATCAGCACTCACCGTGTGCGAATTGGGCCCCCAATCTTGGATCAGAGTGAGTCGTCATCGGCGCAATCGTAGCGCGGCGCGGCGATCTCGGCCAGTGCGGCGTCGGTGCGACGGTGCTCGCGATGTCGTTGCTAGCGTCGGCCGGAGCTTCCCACTGTCGAATGCCGCACTGTCACTGACGATCTCGGACCGGTCTGCGGCGCCGAGTGCTGCGCGCCGGGGTCGACGACGCGCCCGATGTGGTCGCGGCCCTCCGGGTCGACGTTGCGTGCTACCGGGCGCCCGGTTCCCGCGACCGCGCGATCAGCAGTGCCGACACAGGGGCACTCGCCCCCAAGGACATCGAGAACGCCGTCCGCAGCCAAGCCGCAACAGACCTCGCGACAGACGGCATCCAAGCCTCCGTCGACAACGTCCAATGCCTCACCGGAGGACCACCACTGATCTACCCCGCAACCACCCTCTGCCACGCCACCAGCAACATCCATGAGGACGTCCGTGCCCGTTGTCACATACCCGGCCGCACCAGCCCGGTCTCGTAGGACAGGACGACGGCCTGGACGCGATCGCGCACTCCGAGCTTGGCGAACACGCGGCCGATGTGGGACTTGATCGTGGCCTCGGACAGGTAGAGCTTGTCGGCGATCTCAGAGTTCGACAGGCCTCCGGCGACGAGGCACAGCACCTCGCGTTCGCGGTCGGTGAGCCCGTCGAGCACCGCCGGGTCGCGGGACGGCGTGATGTCGTCGTTCAGGAACCGGGAGATCAACCGCCGGGTGACGCGCGGCGAGACGACGGCGTCGCCGGCGGCGACGCTGCGGATCGCCGAGACGAGGTCCTCTGGTGGGGTGTCCTTGAGGAGGAATCCGCTGGCCCCGGCGCGCAGCGCGCTCAGGGCGTGCTCGTCGAGGTCGAACGTGGTCATGACCAGCACCCGGCTGGGACCGCCGGACTCGAGGATCCGCGCGGTGGCGGTCACCCCGTCGACCACGGGCATCCGCACGTCCATCAACACCACGTCCGGCCGCAGATCCGCGGCGGCCTGGATGGCTCCGGCACCGTCGGCCGCCTCCCCCACCACGACGATGTCGTCGTGGGCGTCGAGGACCATCGTCAAGCCCATGCGCATGAGTTCCTGGTCGTCGACGAGCAGCACGGAGATGGGCACCCGACGAATCTAGTGGGTGTCGGTGCCCGGTCGCATCCTCATTCGTCGGGGTCCAGTGGGATCTCGGCGCGCACGGTCCAGCCGCCGTCGGGTCGGCGTCCGGCCTCGAGGGTGCCACCGAGCACCGCGACGCGTTCGCGCATGCCCACCAGCCCGTTGCCGGAGCCGACGATCCGCTTGCGGGCCGCGGCGCTGCCGTACCGGGAACTGCCGTTGTCGACGACCTCCACGAGGACGTCGCAGTCGCGGCGCGCGACGTGCACCCACGCCTTCGGGTTCGCCCCCGAGTGCCGGAGCACGTTCGTCAGGGACTCCTGCACCAGTCGGTGCACGCCCAGGCTGACCGACGGGCTGACGTCGTCGATGGCGCCGGACTGCACGAGTTCGACGGCGAGCCCGGCCTCACGCATCGTCTCCACCACCCGGGCGAGGCCGGCGGTGCCGTGCTGCGGCATCTCGTCGGGGGTCGCGGGCGAGCGCAGCAACGCGACGGTGCGGCGCAGTTCGGACAGCGCCTGCCTGCCGGTGCTCGCGATGTTCGACAGCGCCCGCTCCGCCTTCTCCGGGTCCCGGTGCAGTGCGTACGACGCACCGTCCGCCTGCACGATCATCACGCTCACCGCGTGCGCGACGACGTCGTGCAACTCGCGGGCGATGCGGGTGCGTTCGGCGTAGACGGCGTCCTCGGCGCGCCGGTCCCGGTCGAACTCCGCGATCGTCAGGCGCGCGGCGACCTCCTCGTCGTAGGCGCGGCGGGCGCCGAGGAACTCGGCGAGGATCCAGGACAGCGTGTACGCGAGCGCCGAGAAGATCCCGATCAGGAGCGCGTCCTGGTCCAGCAACAGGATCGACACCGTGGTGTCGACCACCAGACCGACGGCGTAGTACGCGGCCGCCCGCCGGCCCACGTAGGCGACGAGCGTGTACAGCGAGATCGCGAGGGCGAACACGCCCGGGTGCGAGTTCTCGCCGGCGTTGAGATCGTCGGTGGCGTAGAGCGTGATCGTGCACACGATCGACATGACGAGCACGACGGTCGCGGCCGCACGAGGATGCCGGCGCCGGCACACGAGCGGCAGACACAGCCCCGCACCGGTGATCACGTACAGCACCGGCGCCGTCCGGCCGAACGCGGACGCGATCTCGAGGGCGAACAGCAACCCGGCGAGCATCGAGTCCGCCACCATGGGCCGTTCACGCAGCCACAGACTGAACCTCCACATGGCGAGCAGCGTAGGAGGTCGGCGCCTGCCGGGACGAACACCGGCTCGCCATCGACCGTTCCTGACATACTCATCGCAGCGACAAACACGAGAGGCAGAGACCATGGCGCATGGTCGAGCAGCCGTCTTCATCGTGTTCGACGACGTGAAGATGCTCGACGTGGCGGGGCCGGCGGAGGTGTTCGCCGAGGCCGACACGTGCGCGCCGGACAGTTCGGACCGGACAGTTCGGAACAGTGGAATCCGTCAAAGTGATCCGCGACTCTGGAGGCAACCAATGCCTGAAGTCATTGCAGGTATCGCCATTCCCGACACCGACCTGGTTCGAGAGGCCACTTCGCTGGTCCGGGACGTGGCCGATGACACGATCTTCAACCACTCACGTCGAGTGTTCCTCTGGGGAGCGTTGAAGTCCGCGGCGCGCGGGCGCGAAGTCGATCTCGAGCTGGCCTACGTGGGTGGCCTCTTTCACGATCTGGGCCTGACATCGGCCTATGCCACCAAAGATCGACGCTTCGAGCTCGACGGCGCCGAGGCTGCCCGAACGTTCCTGCTCGAGCACGGCCGGTCCGAGCAGGATTCCCGCAATGTCTGGTTGGCGATCGCGCTGCACACCACTCCGGAGGTGCCGCTGCACCTCGCGCCGGAGGTCGCGGTGGTGACCCTGGGTGTGGAGACCGACGTCCTCGGCCTCGATCTCGGCGAGATCACCGAGCAGCAGCGCACCGAAGTCGTGGCGGCGCATCCGCGCCCGGATTTCAAGAACCGGATCCTGCAGGCGTTCTACCACGGCATGGCCGATCGTCCCGACACCACGTTCGGGACCATGAACGACGACGTCCTGGCGCATTTCGACCCCTCGTTCCAGCGGAAGGACTTCGTCGAGATCATCCAGAACAATGCCTGGCCGGAGTGATCGAACGCGACGCTTGCCACGAGGGTGTGGCCCGGGGGCCGACTAGGCTGGGCCGGTGATCGTCACCCACGGCGCCGTCCCGCGCGCAGTCGCGTCCGACCATCCGGTCGACCCAGAGTTCACGAACCTGCCTTTGCATGCGCTGGCGGACGCCGCGCTGGCCGTCGCCCGTGCCGCGGGCGCCGAGCACGCCGATCTGCGGGTGCACCGTCTCGTCACGCAGTCGCTGCGGTTGCGCGACGGCAAGGTCCAGTCCGTCGACGACGGCGTGGAGACGGGCTTCGCGGTCCGCGTCGTGGTCGACGGGACGTGGGGGTTCGCCTCGCACGCCGAACTGACCCCGGCCACCGCCGCGGCGACCGCGATCGAGGCGGTCCAGGTGGCGCGAACGCTGCGGTCCCTCAACCGGGAACGCGTCGAACTGGCCCCGGAGCCGGTGTATTCGGACGCGACGTGGGTCTCGGACTACCGGACCGATCCGTTCGGCGTCGCCACCGCGGACAAGGTCGCGCTGCTCGCCGACTACTCGCACCGGCTGCTCACGGCTCCCGGCGTGGACCACGTGACCGCGAACTGCCTGCAGGTCAAGGAGCAGACGTTCTACGCCGACCTCGCCGGGTCGACCATCACGCAGCAGCGGGTGCGCCTGCATCCCGAACTCGAGGCCACCGCGGTGGACGCCGACGCCGGGACGTTCGAGACGATGCGCACCCTCGCACCACCGGTCGCCCGCGGCTGGGAATACCTCGGCGGCGACGCCGGCTGGGAGTGGGACACCGAACTCGCCGAGATCCCGACGCTGCTCGCGGCGAAGATCGCCGCACCCAGCGTGCGCGCAGGCGTCACGGATCTGGTGATCGACCCCACCAACCTGTGGCTGACGATCCACGAATCCATCGGGCACGCGACCGAGTACGACCGGGCCATCGGCTACGAGGCGGCGTATGCGGGCACGTCGTTCGCCACCCCGGATCTGCTCGGCACGTTGCGCTACGGGACCCCGATCATGCACGTGACGGCCGACCGCACCGAGACCCACGGTTTGGCGAGCGTCGGCTTCGACGACGACGCGGTCGCCGCGCAGCGCTGGGATCTGGTGCGCGACGGCACGCTCGTCGGCTACCAGCTGGACCGGGTGTTCGCGCCGCGGCTCGGCCTGGAGCGCTCCAACGGCTGTTCGTACGCGGATTCGGCCCACCACGTGCCGATCCAGCGAATGGCGAACGTGTCGCTCCAGCCCGATCCGGACGCCGACACCAGCACCGCCGACCTCATCGCGCGGGTCGAGGACGGCATCTACGTCGTCGGCGACAAGAGCTGGTCGATCGACATGCAGCGCTACAACTTCCAGTTCACCGGCCAGCGTTTCTTCCGGATCCGCAACGGCGAGTTGGACGGTCAGCTCCGTGACGTCGCCTACCAGGCCACCACCACCGACTTCTGGGGATCGATGGAGGTGGTCGGCGGGCCCTCGACGTGGCGGCTCGGCGGTGCTTTCAACTGCGGCAAGGCACAGCCCGGCCAGGTCGCGGCCGTGAGCCACGGCTGCCCGTCCGCGCTGTTCCGCGGCGTCAACGTGCTCAACACCCGGACGGAGGGCGGACAGCGATGACGAGCGAAGGCTCCGCGGTGATCGCGGCGCAGGAACTCGTCGAGCGCGCGCTCGCGCTCTCGACCGTCGACGAGGCGATGGTGCTGGTCACCGACGCGGGCGAGGCGTCGCTGCGCTGGGCCGGCAATTCGATGACCACGAACGGGGTCTCGACGTCCCGGTCCTGGACGGCGATCGCGATCGTCCGGGACGGCACGTCCGCCCGGGTGGGTGCGGTGACGTCGTCCACCGTCGATGCCGGGTCGGTCGCCGAGGTCGTGCGGGCCGCGGAGGCGGCCGCCCGCGCCGCGCAGCCCGCCGAGGACGCGATGGATCTCCTGACGGCGGACGGCCCTCCCGGCCCGGGCTGGGCCGAGGGTCCCGCGACCACCGGGGTCGGGGTGTTCGAGGGCCTGGTCCCCGGGCTCGCGGACGGCTTCGACGGCGCCGACCGGCTGTACGGGTTCGCGCACCACCAGGTGCACACCACGTGGCTGGGAACCTCGACCGGGATCCGACGCCGCTTCATGCAGCCAACCGGGTCGATCGAGGTCAACGGCAAGCGCGGCGACGCCAGCGCGTGGGTGGGCACCTCGAGCCTCGACTTCACGGACGTGTCGATCCCCCGACTGCTCGCCGACCTCGGCACCCGACTGGACTGGTCGGCCCGCACGGTCGCCCTGCCGGCGGGACGTTACGAGACGGTGCTGCCGCCGTCGGCGGTGTCGGACCTGATGATTCCGCTGATGTGGGCGATGGAGGGGCGCGGCGCGCAGGAGGGCCACACCGCGCTGTCCCGGCGCGGCGGCACCCGCGTCGGCGAGCGTCTCACCGACATCCCGCTGACCCTGTTCTCCGATCCGCACGCCGACCGGCTCGGGTACGCCCCGTTCGTCGCGGCCACCTCGTCGAGCGACACCCTGTCGGTGTTCGACAACGGCATGGACGCCGCGCGGGTGGACTGGATCCGCGACGGCGTGATCAACGCACTCGCGTACCCGCGCGCGGCGGCCGCCGAGTTCGGCGCGCCCGTCGCCGTGCCGGGCGACAATCTGCTCCTCACCGGCGGCGGGGACGCGTCCCTCGACGACATGGTCGCGCGCACCGAACGCGGGCTGTTGCTGACGACGCTGTGGTACATCCGCGAGGTCGAGCCGGCCACGGCGCTGGTCACCGGGCTGACACGGGACGGGGTGTACCTGGTCGAGGACGGCGCGGTCACCGCGTCGGTCAACAACTTCCGCTTCAACGAGAGCCCGCTGGACCTGCTGCGCCGGACCACCGAGGTGGGCGCCACCGAGGCGACCCTGCCCCGCGAGTGGAAGGACTGGTTCACCCGAACCGCCATGCCGCCCATGCGCATTCCGGACTTCCACATGTCCTCCGTCAGCCAGGCACAGTGAGGGTCCCGATGACCACGATCTCGAACGACGACCGCTGCCCGTGCCTGTCCGGCGAGCAGTACGGACAGTGCTGCGGCCGCTTCCACCGCGGCGACGCCGAGGCACCGACCGCCGAGCAGTTGATGCGGTCGCGCTATGCGGCGTTCGCCGTCGGCGACGAGGCGTACCTGCTGCGGACCTGGCACCCGAGCACCCGGCCGAAGCGGTTGGATCTCGACCCCGAGCAGGTGTGGCGCCGACTGGACGTGCTGAGCACCGGCGGGGGCGGCCTGCTGGACACCACCGGCTCCGTCGAATTCGTCGCGTACTACGTCGACCACGGCGAACGCGGCTCGATGCGCGAACACAGCACGTTCGTCCGCGAGGACGGAAGATGGCTGTACGTGGACGCCGTGTAACTGGCGGCCCCGCAGATCCCTCGCGAGAAAAGGACCCGCAGATGCGATTCGGACTCTTCGTGCCCCAGGGCTGGCGACTGGACCTGGTCGGGATCGACCCGGCCGATCAGTGGCGGGTGATGCGCGACCTCGCGCTGCGCGCCGACGCCGGGCTGTGGGAGTCGATCTGGGTCTACGACCACTTCCACACCGTCCCCGAACCCACCGAGGAGGCGACGCACGAGGCGTGGTCGCTGATGGCGGCGTTCGCCGCGGTCACCGACCGGGTGCGCCTGGGGCAGATGTGCACCGCGATGAGCTACCGCAACCCCGCCTATCTCGCGAAGGTCGCCGCGACCACCGACCTCATCTCCGGCGGACGCGTCGAGATGGGCATCGGCGGCGGCTGGTACGAGGACGAGTGGCGGGCCTACGGCTACGGATTCCCGTCCGCCGGTGAGCGGCTGGCGCGACTCGACGAGGGCGTGCAGATCTTCCGGCAGGCGTGGACCACGGGCACCGCGACGCTGGACGGCAAGCACTACCAGGTCGACGGCGCGATCGTCCGGCCGTTACCGCTGCAGGACGGCGGCATCCCGCTGTGGATCGCCGGCGGCGGCGAGAAGGTGACATTGAAGATCGCGGCGAAGTACGCGCAGTACACCAACTTCGACGGCACCCCCGAGGTGTTCGCGCACAAGTCCGAGGTCCTGCGCCGGCATTGTGCGGAGGTGGGCACCGATTTCGACGCCATCACCCGGTCCGCGAACTACAACGTCGCGATCGGCCGCACCGAGGCCGAGGTGCAGGATCGGCTCGAGGCGCTCCGGGCCCGTCTGGCGCCGATCGTCGGCGCAGAGAAGGCGGACGCGTCGCTGAACGCATTCCGCGGCATGCCCGCCGTCGGCACCCCGGAGCAGATCGTGGAGAACCTGACCGCGCTGAAGAAGCAGGGCCTGGAGTACGCGATCTTCTACGTGCCCGAGGCGGCATACGACACGTCCGGTCTCGAGTTGCTCGAGCAGGAGGTCCTGCCGCACCTGGTGTGAGCGAGTAGCGTCCACAGCAGAAAGGTCTGCTGTGGACTGGTTGGACGCGGACGGCTACTGGCTGTCGCGGCTGTTCTTCAAGGAGGGGCTGGCCGCGATCTACCTGGCTGCGTTCCTGGTGGCGGCCAATCAGTTCAAACCGCTCATCGGCGACCACGGCATGCTGCCGGCCAGGCGTTTCGTCGACGCGACGCGCTGGCAACGGTCACCGAGCATCTTCCACGTGCACTACTCGGACCGCTTCTTCGCGGCCGTCGCATGGTCGGGCGCGGGGCTGTCCGGGCTCGCACTGCTCGGGTTGATCGACCGGCTCCCGCTGCCGGTGTCGATGCTGGGGTGGCTGCTGCTGTGGGGGATGTATCTGTCGATCGTCAACGTCGGGCAACTCTGGTACAGCTTCGGGTGGGAGTCGCTGCTGCTCGAGGTGGGACTGCTCGCGGTGTTCGTCGGGAACTGGCATACCGCCCCGCCGGTGTCGACATTGCTGCTGCTGCGCTGGCTGCTGTTCCGGCTCGAGTTCGGCGCCGGCCTGATCAAGATCCGTGGCGACCGGTGTTGGCGGGATCTGACGTGCCTGTACTACCACCACGAGACGCAGCCGATGCCCGGCCCGCTGAGCTGGTACTTCCACCACCTGCCCCGGCGCCTGCACAAGGTCGAGGTCGCCGGCAACCACTTCACGCAGCTGATCGTGCCGTTCTTCCTGTTCGCCCCGCAGCCGGTCGCCGGTGGCGCCGCCGCGATCATGGTCGTGACCCAGTTGTGGTTGGTGGCGAGCGGCAACTTCTCGTGGCTCAACTGGCTCGCGATCGTGCTGGGGCTGTCGGTGCTGCCCGACGGTTTCTGGCAGTTCGTCCTGCCGGTGACGGTGCCGGGCGGCGTCGGGGTGGTGCCGGTGTGGTTCGCGGTACCGGTCCTCGCGGTGACGGTGGCCGTCGTCGCCCTGAGCTACCGCCCTGTGCGGAACATGTTCTCCAGCCACCAGATGATGAACGCATCGTTCGATCCGTGGCACCTGGTGAACACCTACGGCGCGTTCGGCCACGTCACGAAGACCCGGCACGAGATCGTCATCGAGGGCACCGCCGACGAGGACGTGACCGCCGACAGCGAGTGGCGCGCATACGAGTTCAAGGGCAAACCGGGCGACCTGGGGCGGCGGCCGCGCCAATTCGCTCCCTATCACCTGCGGCTGGACTGGCTCATGTGGTTCGCCGCGATCTCCCCCGGCTACGCGACGCCGTGGTTCGGCGGGTTGGTGGGTCGGCTGCTCGCGGGCGACAGCTCGGTCCTGAAACTGCTGCACCACAATCCGTTCCCGGATGCCCCGCCCGCGTTCGTGCGGGCCCGGATGTTCCGCTACCGGTTCACCACCCGCGAGGAGCGCCGCATCACCGGCGACTGGTGGTCCCGGTCCTTCGAGGCCGAGTTCCTGCCGCCGGTGGCGCTGCGGCACGCGGGGTGACGGACCAGCGACCGGACGGCCCCAACAGCATTGCCGGACCGTCGGAATCGTCCTACTCACGCTAATGACAGTTAGCGCCATCATGTATCGAGCAGTTCCGGGTGGGCGTCGCCTGTCGACATCGCGTGCGGCCGGGCGCGCCGGACCCGCAAGAAAAGCCTGCACACCCGCGTTGAATCCTTCCCGAGACATGGCGTCATTTCGTCACTGTGACGGGGTGGGGTGATCCCGGCCGCTGGGCATCCGGAAATGTCGGAACCGCTCGGTACGCTCATCCCGTCGGGGACGAGAGGAGCACGGATGTGAGCGAGCAGGGCGACATCGCCACGTCCGTACCCGCACTGCCCGCCGTTCCGGAACGTCCGACGCCCCGGTCGGCGCCGGGGATGGAACCTGCCGTCCCGGCACTGTCTGCCTCGGCGGAGGCTCGGATCGTCGCGGCACTCGAGCAGCGGCACGCGCCGTCGACGGTCCGGAACTACCGGGGCGACTGGGACAAGTTCCGCGCCTGGTGTGCCGAGCGCGGCCACGTGCCGATGCCGGCGCACCCGCACACCGTCGCCGACTATCTCACCGAGCACGCCGAGCGGCGCACCGGGACCGGGGACCGCGTCTACGCGACGAACACGCTCACCCGATGGGTGGCGTCGATCAACTACTGGCACCGCGCCTGCTCGCGACCCGCCCCCGGCGGCACGCAGATCGTCAAGGACACGTTGGCGGGAATCCGCCGTACCTACGCCGCGGCCGGGGAGCGCCCAACCAAGCGTGTCGCGCCCCTCCTCGGAGACGAGATCAGCTACATCCTCACCACCCTGCGTGAGAACGCCGACACGTGGCAGGACCGGCTGCGCGAACGCCGCGACTCGGCGGTCATTCTGCTCGGATTCCTGGGGGCGTTCCGCCGCTCCGAGTTGTCGGGTCTCCAGCTGCGGGACATCACCCTGCACCCGCAGGACGGCCTGCACATCCTGGTGCGCAGATCGAAGACCGACCAGGTCGGTGACGGCATGGTCAAGGCCACGCCGTTCGCCGTCGGGCACCGCTCCTGCCCACCGTGCGTGTACCGGCGCTGGCTCGATGTCCTCCTCGCCCACCATCGGGGCGGCCGCGACGCTACCGCCCAGCTACTCGACGCCCCCGGCAGATTCGCCACGCACATCTGCCATGTCCCCTACCCGGATCTCGATCCCGACGTCGCGACCTCCCCGGTGTTCCGGCCGCTGCGCGTGAACGGGAACATCGGCGAGGCCGCACTGACCGGGCAGGGCATTCACGGGGTGATCCGCCGCGCTGCCACCGACGCCGGTCTGACTCCCGCCAAGATCGCGAAACTGGGCGGGCACTCCCTGCGCGCCGGGTTTGTCACCCAGGCGTTCCGCAACGGCGCCCAAGCCCACGAAGTCATGCGGCAGACCGGACACAAGAACCCCGCCACCCTGGAAATCTATGCCCGCGAACATAATCCGCTGACCGGGAACGCCGTCGCCGGGTTCGAGCTCTGATGTGTCGGTACGGCAGACGCTGTCCCCGACCCGGCGTCGACGATGCTCCCGCCTGGCGCAACTACAGCGTTGTCGATCCGAAAATCATGCCGAGCGGCACGAGGATCGCGGCGGCCGCGAGCGCCAGCGGATTCCCGGCGAGCATGCCGTCGCGGAGCCAATTACCAACCTGAGCTGCAATGTCGTTCGAACCCATCGTGTGCCTTTCCTCGGACTCTTCGCTGAATACTTGTCTTCTGGTTCATCTCCCGGAAGCGCTACTGCGTTACCGCCACCCCCACCGTCCCACTACGTCCGCGTCGAATCAGACTGCCCTTGACGCCGATCCAGCCGAGGATCCCGTACTTGCGGGCGATCACGGCGCGGGCCCGGTCTGTGCCGACGTCGTCGAGGATCGTCGCGGTGGCGTCGATCTGCGGACCCTTGGGATTGCCACGGGCGTCGCACACCCCGATCGTGACGCGCGGGGAACGGCGGATCCGTTTGACCTTCCACGACTCGGTGACCGTCCACATGAGCAGCCGCCCGTCGTCCATCGCCGCCCACAACGGCGTCGGCACGGGGGTGCCGTCCTTCCGGAACGTGGTCAGCAGAACGTATTTCGCGGAGCCGATCTCGTCGAGCGTGGTAGTCATGGGCCCAGAGTACGCAGCAGCACTGCCGCGGGATGAATGTCGCGTGAACATGTGTCCGGTCTCGGCGGTTCCTGTTGAACGGACGTCCATTCTGGGGTTTGCTGTGCCTCGTGACCGAACTCGATCCGATGAACCGCCGCCGTTTCCTCGCCGCTGCCGGCGCGACCGGGGCCGGTGCGGCCGCCATGGTCGCCATGGCGCCCACCGCCTCGGCTGCCAGCCCCGTCGCGGACACCGCCAAGTTCCCGTTTCCCACCGGAAACAGTGTGCGGGTGCTCGTCACCGGTGACGCCGGCACCGGCACCCCGGCGCAGTGGGCCGTCGCCGATGCGATCCGCGCCGTGCACGCGGCGGAGCCGTTCGGGATGGCACTCGGGCTCGGCGACAACATCTACGAGTCCGGACCCAACGGCGACCGCGACGTCCAGTTCGCGACCAAGTTCGAGGATCCGAACCACGGCCTCGACTTCCCGTGGGTGATGGCCCTGGGCAATCACGACAACAGCGCGGTGTTCCCCGGGGACGGCGGCTGGTTGCTGCGGGGCGACGACGAGGTGGCCTACCACCGGTCCTCGCGCAAGTGGTGGATGCCCAGCCGCTACTACTCCGTCCGGGTGCCGGAGCAGAACCCGATCGTCGAGTTCTTCGTCCTCGACCTCAATCCCGTCGCCGCGTACCTGCCCCCGCTGTTCGTGCCGTACTGGGCGGCGGACGGGCAGTTCATGAACGAGCAGCGCGCGTGGCTGGACGCGGCGATCGCGTCCTCCCCCGCCAAGTGGAAGATCGCCTGCACCCACCACCCGTATCTGAGCAACGGATCGCACGGCGACGCCGGTGAGTACGACGGGATCCCGCTCGAACCGATGAACGGCGCGCACGCGAAGCGGTTCTACGAGGACCACGTGGTGGGGCGGTGCCAGTTCATCCTCGCCGGGCACGATCACTCGCTGCAGGTCCTCGATCCCACCGCCGAGTCCAAGGGCACTCGTCAGATCGTCTCCGGTGCGGCCGGGAAGAACAGCCACGGCAAGTCCACCAGTCCGGACCGGGCGAACCTGTACCAGAACTTCGACGACGTCGGCTTCATGGTCATGGACCTGTCCGCGGAGTCGGTGCGGCTGCGGGCCTACACCGTCGACATCCCCACCGCCGAACCGAAACTCGCGTTCGACCGTCGCCTGTCCTGACGATCGGTTCCCCCTCGCACCCCGTGGGAGGGGGAACCCGTCGGCTCGCCCCAGCCGGGGCAGGCGCCCCGATACCGGGCGGCTCGACCGCGTCGAGTCCGCCGACTCGCTACAGCCCGTAGTTCTCGATGTCGTATCGGTTGGGGTGTTGGAATCTCAGGGTTTCGATCGTGGTTCCTCCGTCTCCGTAGAAGACGATCACCAGAATCGGTTCGGAGTAGTAGATCTGAACGGGGTCGCTCTGATCCACGTCACGAGAACTCCCCAGCAGGGCGTCGACGTCGTCCTTGCTCATGGCATGGGACAGACCCAGCGGGAGTACACCGCCGAAACCCTGGTGAACGTCGACGGACCGAAACGTGAGCCAGCCATCCCCGACGGGGCCGCGATCGTGTGTCTCCCGATAGGACTCGGTCAGGTCGAACTCCAGGGAGACGAGCTTGTCCGAACTTCGCACTCGGGTCGTGGGGTCGACCCGGGGCAGCCGGTTCATGCCGTGCTCACGCAGGAAGGCCCGGAATGCGGTGCTGCCGGAGGTGTGCCCCAGGAGAGCAATGAGATCGGTGACGTTCACCCGCTCATCTTCCTCGAATCTCGGCGAAATTCGACCTGACCCGTCGTACGACTACCCCTCCAGTTCGCCCTCGGTCTCGAGGTACACCTGCCGCAGCCCCTCGAGCACCTCGGGCGACGGCTCCTCCCACATGTTCCGCTCCACGGCTTCGAGCAGGCGTTCGGAGATGCCGTGCAGCGCCCACGGATTCGACTCCGACATGAACTTGCGGTTCTGCTCGTCCAGCACGTACGTCTCGGCGAGCTTCTCGTACATCCAGTCGGCGACGACGTTGGTGGTCGCGTCGTAGCCGAACAGGTAGTCGACGGTCGCGGCCATCTCGAAGGCACCCTTGTAACCGTGTCGGCGCATCGCCTCGAGCCAGCGCGGGTTCACCACGCGGGCCCGGAACACGCGGGCGGTCTCCTCCGACAGCGTCCGGGTACGCACGGCGTCGGGGCGGGTGCTGTCGCCGATGTACGCCTCCGGGGACTTGCCGGTCAGCGCGCGGACCGTGGCGACCATGCCGCCGTGGTACTGGAAGTAGTCGTCCGAGTCGGCGATGTCGTGCTCGCGGGTGTCGGTGTTCTTGGCCGCCACCGCGATCCGCTTGTATGCGCTTCGCATGTCGTCCGACGCCGGAACGCCGTCGAGTCCGCGGCCGTACGCGTAGCCGCCCCACGTGGTGTACACCTGCGCCAGGTCGGCGTCGTTCCGCCAGTTCTTCGAGTCGATGAGCTGCAGCAGGCCCGCGCCGTACGTGCCGGGCTTGGAGCCGAAGATGCGGGTGGTGGCGCGGCGGTCGTCGCCGTGCTCGGCCAGATCCGCTCGGGCGTGGGCGCGCACGTAGTTGTCCTCGTCGGACTCGTCCAGGCCGGCGACCAGGCGGACGGCGTCGTCGAGCAGCGCCAGCACGTGCGGGAACGCGTCGCGGAAGAAGCCGCTGATCCGGACGGTTACGTCGATCCGGGGGCGACCGAGCTCGGCGAGGTCGATCACCTCGAGGTTGGTGACACGGCGGGACGCCTCGTCCCACACCGGGCGCACACCGAGCAGCGCGAACACCTCGGCGATGTCGTCGCCGGAGGTGCGCATCGCAGACGTGCCCCACACCGACAGGCCCACCGACGTCGGCCACTCGCCGTGGTCGGCGCGGTAGCGCTGCGCCAGCGACTCGGCCATCGCCTGACCGGTCTCCCACGCCAGCCGCGACGGCACCGCCTTGGGGTCGACCGAGTAGAAGTTGCGGCCGGTGGGCAGCACGTTGATCAGCCCGCGGAGCGGCGACCCGGACGGGCCGGCGGCGATGAAGCCGCCGTCCAGGGCGTGCAGCACCTGCGCGATCTCGTTGTTCGTCTGCCGCAGCCGCGGCACCACCTCGGTCGCGGCGAACCGCAGGATCTGGCGCACCGTCTCGTCATCGGACAGGGAATCGGCAGCGGCGGGATCCCAGTCGGCGTCGGCCATGGAGGAGACCAGGGCATGCGCCTGCGCCTCGACCTCGTCAACCCGTCCGCGGTCCTCGTCGCCGGACTCGCTCAGGCCCAACGCCTCCCTCAGACCGGGCACCGACTGCTCGCCGCCCCACATCTGCCGGGCCCGCAGCATCGCGAGCACCAGCTCCACCTCGGCGTCGCCCTCCGGCGCCCGACCGAGAATGTGCAGGCCGTCGCGGATCTGGACGTCCTTGATC
This sequence comes from Rhodococcus sp. BE178, assembly GCF_050433545.1. Lineage (NCBI taxonomy): Bacteria > Bacillati > Actinomycetota > Actinomycetes > Mycobacteriales > Nocardiaceae > Rhodococcus > Rhodococcus sp. BE178. The sequence goes on from NZ_JBNPXA010000002.1 coordinate 261,327, forward strand.
TCGCACAGCCAGCCGTCGACGTGCATGAGCATGTCGTCGAACACGTCCTCGTCGGGACGCTCGGTCAGGCCCAGGTCGTGGTCCATCTTCGCCGCGCGCATCAGCGTCCAGATCTGCTGGCGGATCGCGGGCAGCTTCGCCGGGTCCAGCGCCGAGATGTTGGAGTGTTCGTCGAGGAGCTGCTCGAGGCGGGAGATGTCGCCGTAGGACTCGGCGCGCGCCATCGGCGGGATCAGGTGATCGACCAGGGTGGCGTGCGCGCGGCGCTTGGCCTGCGTGCCCTCGCCCGGATCGTTCACCAGGAACGGGTAGATCAGCGGCAGGTCGCCGAGCGCGGCGTCGGTGCCGCACGACGCCGACATACCGAGCGTCTTGCCGGGCAGCCACTCCAGGTTGCCGTGCTTGCCGAGGTGCACGACGGCGTCCGCTCCAAACCCTCCAGCAGCCACCTCCGCTGAAATCCAGCGGTAGGCCGCCAGGTAGTGGTGGCTCGGCGGCAGGTCAGGGTCGTGGTAGATCGCGACCGGGTTCTCCCCGAAACCGCGGGGTGGCTGCACCATCAGCACGACGTTGCCGGCGCGGATCGCGGCGATGACGATCTCACCGTCCGGGTCGGACGACCGGTCCACGTACAGCTCGCCGGGTGCGGAGCCCCAGTGCTCCTCGACGCCGTCGCGGAAGTCCTGCGGCAGCGTCGCGAACCACTCGCGGTAGCGGGCCGCGGAGATGCGGATCGGGTTGCCCTCGAGCTGCTCGGCGGTGAGCCAGTCCGGATCCTGACCGCCCGCGGCGATGAGCGCGTGGATGAGCGCATCGCCGTCCTTCGCCGCGAGGCCGGGCAGCGCGTCGTCGCCGTCGAGCGGTCCGAGGTCGTAACCCGCCGCACGCATCTCGGTGAGCAGGTCGATCGCGCTGGCGGGGGTGTCGAGGCCCACGGCGTTGCCGATGCGCGCGTGCTTGGTCGGGTACGCCGAGAGCATCAGCGCGATCTTCTTGTCCGGGTTCGGAATCCGGCGCAGCTTCGCGTGCCGGACGGCGATCCCCGCGACCCGGGCGGCGCGTTCGGCGTCGGGCACGTACGCGGTGAGGCCGTCGGCGTCGATCTCCTTGAACGAGAACGGCACGGTGATGAGGCGGCCGTCGAACTCGGGGACGGCGACCTGGGTGGCGACGTCCAGCGGGGACATCCCGTCGTCATTGGCCTCCCACGCCTCGCGGCTGCTGGTCAGGCACAGGCCCTGCAGGATCGGCACGTCGAGGGCGGCGAGTTCGGCGACGTCCCACGCCTCGTCGTCGCCACCGGCCTGCGCGTTCGCGGGCTTGGTACCGCCGGCCGCGAGGACGGTCACGACCATCGCGTCGGCCCCACCCAGCGTCTCGAGCAGGTCGGCGGGCGCGGTGCGCAGCGATGCGCAGAAGATCGGCAGCGGATTCGCGCCGGCGTCCTCGATCGCGCGGCACAGCGCCTCGACGTACGTGATGTTCCCGGCGAGGTGCTGGGCGCGGTAGTAGAGCACCGCGACGGTGGGACCGTCCACCGAGCGGGCCTCGCGCTCGAGCACGCCCCAGTTCGGCAGATGCACCGCCGGCGCGAACCCGTGACCGGTCAGCAGCACCGTGTCGGACAGGAAGTTGTGCAGCTGACGCAGGTTGTCGGCGCCGCCCTCCGCGAGATAGGTGTGCGCCTCGGCGGCGATGCCGGCGGGAACTGTCGAGCACTCCATCAGCTCGGCGTCCGCGGCCTGCTCACCGCCGAGCACGACGGCGGGCAGCCCGGACGCGAGTACCGCGTCGATGCCGTCCTCCCACGCGCGCCGGCCACCGAGGATGCGGACCACGACGAGGTCGACGCCGTCGAGCAGCGCGGGCAGGTCCTCCGAGACGAGCAGACGCGCCGGGTTGGCCCAGCGGTAGTCGGCGCCGCTCGCGCGGGCGCTGAGCAGGTCGGTATCGGAGGTCGACAGCAGCAGGATCACTGTGCAGCCTTTCTGGGGTTTCGCGCCCCACGGCAGGGTTCCGGCGAGACGAGGTCTCGGGAAGCGGTTCGGGCGGCGGGAGAGGGTCTGGCTTTCACAGTGGCGCGACCGCACCGGATTCTCACCGGTTTCCTCTCCTGCCGCGGTCGGGCCTGATGCTACCGGTCGAGCGTTTGCCGATCGCCGCCCGCACTTCACTAGCCTGGACGTGTGTCATCTCCACGATCCGGCCCGGACCGCTGCCCCGGCGCCCTGCAGGTCCACGAAGCCGCCGACGGCGCCCTCGCCCGCGTCCGGCTGCCCGGCGGCGTCGTCACATCACCGCAGCTCCAAGCCCTGGCCGCGGCCGCGCAGGAGATCGGCAACGGCGAGATCGAGCTCACCTCGCGCGGAAATGTCCAGCTGCGCGCGGTCACCGACCCGGACGAGTTCGCGCGGCGCATCGCCGACGCCGGGCTGCTGCCGTCCACGACGCACGAGCGGGTGCGCAACATCCTCGCGTCGCCGCTGTCGGGGCGGATCGGCGGATTCGCCGACGTGCGCGGGCTGGTCACCGACCTCGACCGCGGGCTGTGCGACGACCCGGCACTGGCCGACCTGCCGGGACGGACGCTGTTCACGATCGACGACGGCCGCGGCGACGTGTCGAGCCTGCGCGGCGACTTCGGTCTCCACGCACTGCCCGACGCACGGTTCGCGCTGATCCTGGCCGGCGAGGACACCGGCGCCCGGGTGGGCGACGACGCGGTCGGCGTGCTGCTGGCGGCGGCACGAACCTTCGCCGACATCCGCGACTCCGCGTGGCGGCTGAACGAGGTGCCCGGCGGCACCGAGCGCATCCTGGAGCGTCTCGGACTGGGTTACGGCGACCCGGTCGAACTGCCCGCAGCCGTCGAGCGCGGGCCGATCGGCTGGCTCGACCAGCCCGACGGACGCGTCACCCTCGGCGGCGGTCTCGCGTTCGGCACGCTGCCCGCGCGTCTCGCCGAGTTCCTCGCGGCCGTCGAGCGCCCGATCATCGTCACCCCGTGGCGCTCGCTGCTGGTGCCCGACCTCGACGAGTGGGCCGCCGAACAGGTCGTCCGGGTGCTCGCGCCGATGGGCCTGATCTTCGACGAGCACTCGCCGTATCTGCAGGTCAGCGCCTGCGCGGGACAGCCGGGCTGCGCCAAGTCGCACACCGATGTGCGGGCCGACGCGCGCACCGCGATCGAGAACGACGACCTGCCCGCCGACGGGCGTCAGCACTGGTCCGGGTGCGATCGCAAGTGCGGGCGGCCGCGCGGCGAGGTAACAGACGTGGTCTCCGGCCCCGACGGTTACCGGGTGGAAAACGAGTGTTCCTGATGCCTCTATCGTGTGGCGCATGATCGACTACATTCGCGACGGCGCGGAGATCTACCGCCAGTCCTTCGCCACCATCCGGGCCGAAGCCGACCTCGGCAGATTCCCCGCCGACGTCTCGCAGGCAGTCGTCCGGATGATCCACGCGAGCGGTCAGGTCGATCTGGTCGACGACGTCGCCTTCACCCCGAACGTGGTCGCCGACGCCCGCGAGGCCCTGCGCCGCGGCGCCCCGATCCTGTGCGACGCGAAGATGGTCGCGGCCGGAGTCACCCGCAAGCGCCTGCCGCGTGACAACGACGTGCTGTGCATGCTCGACGATCCGCGGGTCCCGGTGCTGGCCAAGGCAATCGACAACACCCGCTCGGCCGCCGCGCTCGAACTGTGGGGACCCAAGCTCGAAGGTGCGGTCGTCGCGATCGGCAACGCCCCGACCGCGCTGTTCCACCTGCTGAACATGATCGAGGCCGGCGCCCCGCGTCCCGCCGCGATCGTCGGTGGACCGGTCGGCTTCATCGGGGCCGCCGAGTCCAAGGAGGCGCTGATCGAGCACCCCGCCGGCCTCGAGTACCTGGTGGTACGCGGGCGTCGCGGCGGCAGCGCGATCACCGCCGCGGCGCTGAATGCGATTGCGAGCGAAATCGAGTGACGGACAGCATGAGCGCGGCAGGCAAGCTGTGGGGCGTCGGCATCGGGCCCGGCGACCCCGAACTGGTGACGGTCAAGGCCGCCCGGGTGATCGGTGAGGCCGACGTCATCGCGTTCCACAGCGCCCGGCACGGCCGCAGCATCTCCCGCGGCGTCGCGGCGCCGTACATGCGGGACGGCCAGATCGAGGAGCACCTCGTCTACCCGGTCACCACCGAGACGATCGACCACCCGGGCGGATACCAGGGTGCGATGGACGAGTTCTACGAACAGGCCGCCGCACGCCTGGCCGGGCACCTCGAGGCGGGACGCACCGTTGCGTTGCTCGCGGCCGGCGACCCGCTGTTCTACAGCTCGTACATGCACATGCACAAGCGTCTGGCCGACCGGTTCGAGGCCGAGGTGATCCCGGGCGTCACCGCGTTCAGCGCCGCGTCCGCAGCCCTGGCCGAGCCGCTCGTCGAGGGCGAGGAGGTGTTCACCGTCCTGCCCGGCACGCTGCCGCAGGAGGAGCTGACCCGACGCCTCCGCGAGACCGACGCCGCCGCCATCATGAAGCTCGGCCGCACATATCCCGCTGTGCGCCAAGCACTGAAGGACTCCGGCCGGATCGACGAGGCCCGCTACGTCGAGCGGGCGAGCACCGACCGTCAGCGCGTCGCCGCCGCCGACGAGGTCGCCGACGCGGACGTCCCCTACTTCTCGATCGCGATCGTCCCGAGCCCGTCGAACAACCGCGCAGAGACCGCACCGGTGCCCGGCGAGGTGGTCGTCGTCGGACTCGGCCCGGGCGACCAGGAGTGGACGACGCCGGAGGTCCGCCGCGAACTCGCCCGCGCCACCGACCTGGTCGGCTACACCACCTACATCGACCGGGTCCCGGTCCGCCCGGGTCAGCGCCGGCACGCGAGCGACAACCGAGTCGAGGCCGAGCGCGCGGCGATGGCCCTGGACATGGCCAAGCGCGGCGGACGCGTCGTCGTCGTGTCGTCCGGCGATCCCGGCGTGTTCGCGATGGCCGCCGCAGTGCTCGAGGTGGCGGCCGAGGACCAGTGGAGGGACGTCCCGGTCCGGATCCTGCCCGGCATGACCGCCGCCAACGCTGTCGCCAGCCGTGTCGGCGCCCCGCTGGGCCACGACTACGCGATGCTCTCGCTGTCGGATCGACTCAAGCCGTGGGACGTGGTCGCCAAGCGGATCTCCGCCGTCGCGGGCGCCGACATGGCGTTCGCGGTCTACAACCCGGCGTCGAAGAGTCGCACGTGGCAGGTCGCGGCGATGCGCGATCTGGTGCTCGAGCACCGCTCCCCCGACACCCCGGTGATCATCGGCCGGGACATCGCCGGGCCGCAGGAGTCGATCAAGATCGTGCGACTCGCCGATCTCGATCCCGCGGACGTCGACATGCGGTGCCTCCTGATCGTCGGGTCGTCCCAGACGACGGTCGTGGAGAACCCGCACGGCACAACGGTGTTCACGCCGCGGCACTACCCGGGCTGAGCCCACGTCGGGACGGGTGCCCACCGCGGTAGGTACCCGTCCCGCTCACGCGCTGCGATCCGTTGTGCCGCCCGGACCGAGCGGGCGGACCGTGAACCGACGGCGGTACTCGCCCGGACTCAGACCGTGATGGCGGACGAAGCTGCGGTGGAGCCCCGCCACGGATCCGAAACCCGACCTCGCCGCCACCGTCGGCAGCGGAGCGTCGGTGTGAACCAGCTGTTCGACCGCGGCCTGGATGCGCATACGTTCGACCACGGCCCCCGGTGTGCTTCCCGCCTCGTCGCGGAACAGCCGGGCGAGGTGACGTGGGGAGACGTTGACGCGGCGGGCCCAGGTAGGCGCTGAACTGCTGCTGGCCGCCGGGGCGGCGCAGGTAGACGACCATCCACTGGGCGACGCGCCGGGCGAGGTCGTCGCCGTGATCGGCCGCCACGAGGGCCAGCGCGAGGTCGATTCCGGCAGATACTCCCGCTGAGCTCCACACCGGGCCGTCCTCGACGAAGATCGCGTCGGCGACAACCTCCACCTCGGGATGCTCGGACGCGAGAACGTCAGCGGTGGACCAGTGCGTCGTCGCCCGGCGTCCGTCGAACAGCCCTGCGGCAGCGGCGATGTGCGCACCGGTGCAGACCGAGGCGATTCTCCGGGCCACGCCACCGGACTCCACCAGCTCCGGATCGATCAGCGGACGGACGCCGCCGGCACCGACGACGAGTCCGCCGGGAACGAGGAGGGTGCCGACCTCCGGCCCGAGATCGTGCCACGAGCGTTCGGCGACCAGCGGAACACCCACGGAAGTGCGCACGAAACCCCGCCGCGCCGCGACGAGCACCACCTCGTAGTCGGCACTACCGCGACCGACCCGCTCGGCGGTACCGAAGACCTGCATGGGGCCGGCGACGTCGAGCATCTCGACACCGTCGAACACCGCGATCGCCACCAGATGTGGGAGGCCGGGACCGGCTTCCTTCCGCTCACTCATGTCAGCGAGTCTGGCAGTCCTCCGCGTCAGGACAACAAGCCCGACCGTTCATGTCCGTATATGCAATGAAGGAGTCATTGCAGACGCGAGGTGGGGCGATGACGATCGTGGGGTACCCGAACGAAACGGAGACCCCATGGCCGTCACCATTCCCGACTCGCCCACCGCGCTCGCCGCAGCCGACTTCGCGCGCGTCGCGGCGCCGCAGTTCCTGCTCAACCACAGCTACCGCACCTACCTCTTCGGGATGTCGGCGGTCACCGACGACGTCGACCGGGAGGCCGCGTTCGTGGCGGCGATGATCCACGACCTCGGACTCACCGATCGCCATCGCGGCACCGACGAGTTCGCTGTCGTCGGCGCCGACCTCGCCGCAAAGATCCTGACCGAGCACGGATGGGAGCTGGACCGCATCCTCCTCGTCGAGCAGGCGATCCTGCGGCACACCAATCTGATTCCCGAGGACGATCCGACCCACCGAGTCGTCCAGGTGGGGGCGCAGATCGACGTGGCCGGATTCGGTGCCGAATCCATCGATCGAGAGAACCTCGTGGCGGTCCTGAAGCACTACCCGCGGCTCGACTTCGTACCGCGAATGCGCACGGTCTTCCTCGACGAGGCACACCGGCACCCCGCCGGCGTGTTCGCACAGCTGGAAAACACCGTCACACTCTCCGAGCGCTTGTCCACCAACCCGATCGACCTCGAAGAGCTGGTCTGACCACTTGACCACCTGATGTCCGACGCCTAGCGTCTGTGACATGGATCTCACCCCGGTGCGTCGTCGGTCGATCCCCGACGACGTCTTCGAGCAGTTGCTGGACGGCGTCGTCGGCGGCCGGTTGGCGCCCGGGGAGGAACTGCTCAGCGAGCGGCGGATGGCGGAGGCGCTCGGTGTCTCGCGTCCCGCGGTCCGCGAGGCGGTGAGCCGGATCGCCGCGATGGGACTGGTCGACGTCCGGCAGGGCGGGGCCACCGTCGTCACCGATCTGCGCCGACGGGCCGGGCTGGATCTGCTCCCCCGGCTCCTGGTCCGCGGCGGCGAGATCGACCTCGCCGTCGCGCGCAGCATCCTCGAGGCCCGGTTGTGGAACGGCCCCAAGGTCGCGGAGCTGGCGGCCACACGCGCCGGCGACAATCTCGCGACCTCGCTGGGCGCCGTCCTCGACGAGCTCGAGGCCGACGCCGATCCGGTGCGACGTCAGCGGCTGGCGCTGGACTTCTGGGATCTGGTGGTCGACGGCGCGGATTCGATCACCTTCCGGCTGATGTTCAACACACTGCGCATGTCGTACGAACCGATGCTCGACGCCCTCGCGGTGGTGATGGCGGCCGAGGTGAACGAGGTCGACCGTTACCGGGCCATCGTCGACGCGATCCGTCGCCGTGAACCGGACGTGGCCTTCGCGGCCGCGCACGCTCTGCTCGAACCCGCCACCGCGCTGATCGCTGGCGCTCTCGGCTTTGCCGGCGACAACTTCGAGGAGAACTCGTGACCACAACCCGCACGAACTCGCCGGCCTTCGGGCGAAACGTCGCCCTCGGGGGCGCCTTCCGTGAGTTCGTCCGCCACCCGAGCCCGTGGATCATCGGCGTCCTGTTTGTCGGTGCGCTCACCGCCCGCCTGATCGTCGGCGCCTGGAGTTGGGCGGACGCCCTCGTACCCGCGGTGATGCTCGCGCTGTTCCCGTTGCTGGAGTGGATCATCCACGTCTTCGTACTGCACTGGCGTCCACGTCGTGTCGTCGGACTCACGGTCGATCCGCTGCTCGCCCGCAAGCATCGGGCCCACCACACCGATCCGCGCGACGTCCCGCTGGACTTCATTCCCGCGCCGGTGTTCGTGTGGCTGGTGCCGCTGCTGCTCGCGGTCACGGTGTTCGTCGCGTCCCGGATCGAGCTCGGGCTGACGTTCCTCACCGTCATCACGGCACTCGGAATGATCTACGAGTGGACGCACTTCCTCATCCACACCGACTACCGGCCGAAAACAGCGCTGTACAAATCGACATGGCGCCACCACCGCAACCACCACTACCGCAACGAGCACTACTGGTTCACGGTCACCACGTCGGGTACCGCCGACCGCCTGCTCGGCACCGAACCCGATCCCGACTCCATCGCCAAATCGCCCACCGCGAAGCACCTGCACGGTATCGAATTCAGCGCGGGCTCCTAGCCAGGTGTGAGGTGCGGCGCGGTCGGCGCGCCGTGGCCGCGGTGTCTACGATCAGCCAGTGACGCAACAGCGTGTTGAAGCAGTCGGCTGGCGACGCCCCAGTGCGTGGATGGCAATCGGGCTGATCGTGGCCTACCTCGTGTTCTACCTGTTGGTTGGGTGGCTGATCACGACGATCTTCGCCGGCGAGATCGACACGGACAACGTCCTGAGTTCGGCGCCCAGCATCCTGTTCGCTATGGCCTTGCCGATCGCGATCGGCGCCATCGCGCTGTTGATCGTCACTGTCCGGCTCGGCCTGCTCGGGAAGATCTTCGGGCCCCAACCCATTCGCGGACGCGGCTGGATGTGGATCGGCCCCGTGCTGGTTGTGGCCGCGATCATCGCACACCTGACGGGGACGGACTGGAGTTCGTGGACCGGCGGCCAGATCGCGGCAATGTTCGTGTTGGGAGGCTGCGTCGGCATTGCCGAGGAGCTCGCCACCCGAGGACTGGTGGTCCAGATCCTGCGGGACGCCCGCCACAGCGAGAAGTTCGTCGCGGCGATCTCGTCGTTGATGTTCGCGCTAATGCACTCGGTGAACCTCATCTCCGGGATGGAACTGACCACCGTCGGTGCCACCGTGATCTACACCTTCGCCTTCGGCATGTGCATGTACCTCACGATGCGCGTGACCGGCACCATCTGGGCTGCGATCGTTCTTCACGCCCTCACCGATCCGACGACGTTCCTGTCCTCGGGTGGCGTGGACACCACCGTCGGCACCTCCAACAGCGGCAGTGCGATCGCGGCACTGATCACGATCGTGCTCGTCGTGTTCGGTTTCGTCGCAGCGCTCCTCGTCCGAGGCAAGGTCGAAGCAGCCCAGTCTGCGCCCGCAGCTTGACCTCCCGGCCGGCCGCGTCAATCCCCGCGGCCGGCCATTGTTGTGCCACAACATAATTCAAAACCACCTCAGACGGCCCCGAACCACCCCAGGACCACACACCCCACCGAGCTCGAGCACCACGCCCACCCCCACACGCCGGCCCCCACCCGGGCATGCCATCACCCCAGCTCAACCCGCATAAAGCCCCCACACCCGAACGGGTGGGAACCGCGCCAGCACTTTCTGCCCGCCGCCCACCAGATCACCGTCAAACGTGTCCTCACCGACAACAGATCCTGCTACCGGTCAAAGGACTTCGCCGTCGCGCTCGGTCCAGTCGTCCACAAGCGCACCAGCCGGTACCGGCCGCAGACCAACGGCAAGGTCGAACGGTTCAACCGCACCCTCGCCGCGGAATGGGCCTACGGCGACGCCTACACCTCCGAAGCTGCTCGCACAGCGACCTATCGACAGTGAGTGCATCACTCTAATCACCGCCGACCCCACACCGGGATCGACGGCAAGTCGCCCATCGCACAACGTCCCTGGGAACTACACCTAGGTCACATTGGACGCACGCCCGCCTCTGTGATGTCGACGGGTTGATCGGGCACGGGACCCGCATCGCTCGGTGCACCAGCCCTGGTTCCTTCTGCGCGGAACGAAGAACATGCCGCAACTGGGTGCGGGGCAACGGCGGATGGTGAACGTATCGGGCGCGGCTATGAGCTGCAACGTCTCTCTCGCGACTTCCGCGTCGACCGGGCCCCCACGTCCGACTTGCCGGAGGAGGCCGGCCTCGTCGAGCTCGAGCACCAACGGCGCATCGGCGGCTAGCCCATTGATCCGTGCGCGCAGGTGGGGCGACAACGGCTCCGATTTGTGCGCAGCATCGAGAGCCTCTCGCACGACAGCGCGGAGCTCGACCAGTCGGTCCAGTGGCATTCGGGCCAGTCGATCATCCGACACCTGCTGCCGCCACCGGGCAGTCAGCGCGGGATCGGTGAAGAAGTCGAGGTCCTCGCCGCGGCTCGCCCCCACGATCACGGTGTTCGCCAGGTCGAGCGCGCAACCTTCCCCGATCCACGGCATCTCATCCACGTCACGAATCACCCGTCCAATCCTAACGGATTCAGCTCTACAAAACCGTGATACTTTGTCACGGTCTTGAGACACTAAAACCGTGACAATCTGCTTGGAGGATGAGCGTGAGCAACACAATCGAGTACGTGCGATTCGAGGCCGCCGACCCGGATGCCCTGGTAGCGGCTCGCGGACGGATGGTGACAGTTCTCGAGGAGCGCTACGGCAGCGACTTCCTGGGTGCCCACCTCGCCCGATTCGACGACGGATCGCTGATGGACTTTCTGATCTGGGCCTCGCCGGAAGCTGCCGAGCGCGCGGCGCGGGAGATGCCCGAGGAGGGTCGCGCACAGGAGTTCTTCCGCGAGATCGGTGACGTCCACGAGATGCGGCACGCGACCGTTCTGCACACCGCATAGGTCCAGGAGACGAAAGAGGGGAGTTCGGTGCCGTGCCTACAGCGGACGAATTGTTGAACGCGCGGACGGTCGAGCAGCTGGCCGACTGTCTGACACGAGCGCACGCGGGTCCTGTTCCGCGGCTGCGCGGGTGCGGCACCGAACTGTCCGGTCGACGATTCTCGGAGCGTGTCGAGTCAATCCGTGACGCTCTTCTTGCCGACCTACCCGCGGACTTCGGCTCTTTCGCTGCGCTACTGCGTACGGCGCTCGACGGCGAGGAATTCGAAGGTTGGATGATCTTCCCGGTTACCGAGGCGGTCGCTGTGCGAGGCATCGAGTTCGTCGAACCCGCACTCGGGCTCCTGGCTGACCTGACGCCGCGACTGACCGCGGAGACGGCCGTTCGCCCCTTCCTGCGGGTCGCCCAGGATCGCACACTCTCCGTGGTCGAATCCTGGACCCGCCATCCAGATGCCCATGTGCGACGGCTCGCGAGCGAGTCCACTCGACCCCGGTTGCCGTGGGCTGTTCGGGTTCCCGGCCTGACCGCCGATCCCCGGCCGACGCTGCCGATCCTCGACGCCCTGTATCGCGACGACTCCGAGTACGTGCGGCGATCGGTGGCCAACCACCTCAACGACATCAGCCACGATCACCCGGACCTGGCCGTCGCTGTCGCCACTCGATGGGCACACGTTCCCGACGCGTCCACCGCGTGGGTCCTCCGCCACGGACTGCGCACGCTCGTCAAGAAGGGGCACCCAGGAGCTCTGGGGCTGTTGGGGTACTCCGCCGACACACCGGTACACGTCGCAGGACCCGTGGTGCGCACAGAGTTCGTGGCCATCGGCGACAGCCTCGAGTTCGGCTGCACCATCACGAACACAGGGCCCGGACCGGCGGCGTACCTCGTGGACTATTCCGTACATCTCCTTCGGGCCAACGGATCCCATGTGGCGAAAGTGTTCAAACTCTCGTCGCGCACCCTCGAGGCCGGAGCCGAGTGGTCGATCGTCCGGCGCCACAACTTCGCGCCGATCACGACGAGGCGCTACTACCCAGGAACGCACTACCTTCAGATGCAGGTCAACGGTGTGCCGCACCCGGCGACCCAGTTCGAGCTCACCGCCGCCGATTCGCCGCGTCGTACCTGATCGGCGGTCCGCCTCGACGTGACACAACAGCCGACGCGGACCGGATGGACCGACTGCCGGGACTGCCCCGGGTTCAGTTGATCTGATCTGTGAAAGCTGTGGCGGTGATCTATTCGGGAGTGCCGTAGGTCATTCTCATCGTCTCGGGCTTGTTGATGAGGGTCATCAGATGGGTGAACGCATCTGTGCCGGCGACCATACCCATCGAGGTCTGCGCGGTGGTGAGCGTGTCCCACCGGTAGTCGAGAATCCATCCGTCATCGACATCTGCCGCGCGGTATAGGTCGCGCGACTGGAATCCGCCGATAGCGCGCAGCTCGTGATCGAGCGCCTCCAGCGCGTGCTCGAGGTCCCGGCGTTCGACGTTCGGGTGGGTGGTGAACTCGATGATCTCGATAACGGACATGAGCGTCCTTTCTGAATCGTTTGTATGGATCTAGATGGATCGGAGTGCTCGAGTGGCGATGCGTTCAGTGGCGGCCCCCGTTCCGGCGTGGAGCCATTGCTCGCAGAGAGCCCGGGCCCAGTCCGGGTTGGTCTTCGCGGCGTCGTTGATCCAGTTCGCTACCGAGTCCTGCACGTACCGGGAGGGGTCGGCGCGGAGCCGCTCGAGGATGGGCAGGCCCCGGCCGGGATCTTCTTTCAGCTCGGGGATGTGCGTAGCCCAAACCCCGCGAGGCCGTAGCGCTTCGCTCGCGAACCGTCGTATGCGCTCGGACCCGTCGCCGGCCCATCCGGAGAGGAGCTGAATGCTCGTGTTCAATTCGGCGGCCAGCGCCGGGCGCACGGCCATCCACGCCCACTCGCGTACCGCGAAATGAGGGTCGTCGGCCAACGGACGTACCGCCGCCAAGAGACCCTCGACGTCGGGACCGGTTGTGCCGGCGATCATGAAGCACACCCAGCAGCGGACCGTGTCCGACTGGTGTGTGGCGAGCACTACCCAGCCTTCGACGTCCAAGTAGTGGCCGAGCGCGGCACCGATGCGCTGCATCCGTTTGAGGATGCCCAACGACTGCGCCTCTGCGACGGCGGCACGCAGCTCAACGTCCGCGTCGGGGATGACGCTGTGGAGCAGGGTTACATGATCGACGGCCAAGGCCTCGGCGAGCGTGCGCGATGCCACCCGCCCCTGGCTCAGCGCAGTCAGGTGGTCAGCGTCGATACCGGCGCGCCGTCGCGCCCCGCGCCCGTTCATCCTTCGTCACCGCTGCGGAGGTTGCGTTGGATCGCGATCATCGTGCGGGCCGCAACCTCACGATTCTCGGCGCTGATCCCTCCGCCGAGCTGACGTAACCAGTCCGCATAGATCGGGGTGAGGGTGGCGACGAGCTGTTCGCCCGGTGCGGTGACATGGAGCGCGAGCGAGCGCCGATCACCCGCCTTTCCGTCCCTCGCGACCAGCCCTCGGCGTTCAAGGCCGTCGAGCAGTCCGGTGACCGTTGCCCGTGTGACATCAAGACGATCAGCGAGCAAGCCAGGGGTGATCCCCGGCTCCGCGCCGACCGCCAGCAGCGCGGCCAGTCGCCCCTCCGACAGATCATGGCCGGCGAGGAGCTCGGCGCACGCCGCATCGATCCGACGCGCCGTCGTCAGCAGCGTCATCACCAGCCGCGCCAACTCGTCCGCGCCGATCCGAGACAGCAACAGCTCTTCCTTCACGCCCACCCAAGTATTCATTAGCCGCCATACTATCAGGTGGCTTACTTCCCCCCTGTAGCTGGCGTGGCAGCTCGCTGGCGGCGTCGCACGGCTCCGACTGGTTAAGAAGGGTGGCTATCACCACCCCTCGGAGGACTATTCGCATGCCGGGCACTCGACGGACGCTGGGGGGTCTCGGAAATCGACCACTCGTCGAGAGAGGCCCCTCGACCGAAAGGAACCCGCCGCCATGCCGCCCACGAACCGGCTGGTGGATTCCAGCGGTCGGCGCAACCCGGGTCGGTTGAATCACACGACGAGCAGTCTGCGCAGGCGCTCAGCCGGTGTGTCCCAGCCGAGCGTTTTGCGGGGGCGGTCGTTGAGTTCGGCGGCGATAGTATCGAGGTGTTCTCGACCGTGGACGGACAGGTCAGTGCCCTTTCGGGAAGTATTGCCGCAGTAGGCCGTTTGTGTTCTCGTTCGATCCTCGCTGCCAGGGGCTGGCGGGATCACAGAAGTAGACGGGGATGTCGGTGGCGATCGTGAACGAGTGGTGGGCGCCCATCTCGCTGCCCTGATCCCAGGTCAGCGACCGAGTCAGATGCGGGGCAGAGTTGTGACGTTCTCCACCAAGGCATCCCGCATGAGATCGGCGCTGCGTCCGTGGGGGAAGATGCACCAGCATCACGTAGCGGGTGGCCCGTTCGGCCAGCGTGCCGATGGCCGACGCGCCGTCCTTACCGATGATCAAATCGCTTTCCCAATGGCCGGGCACGGCCCGGTCGTCGACCTCGGCGGGGCGGTCGCTGATCATCACCATCGGGGTGGCGAAACGAGGCTGACGCTGCTGAGCCTGGCGGCGAGGTTTGCGGCGAGGTTTGCGGCGAGCGCCTCCAGTACGCAGAACCTGGTCCAGTTCGCGGCGTAGCTCGCCGCACCCCTGGACATACAAGGCCTGGTAGATCGTCTCGTGGACCACGTGCATCTCCGGTTGCCGGGGGGAAGGCTGCCTGGAGAGCTTGGCAGATCTGCCCCGGACTCCACCGCTGGTCCAAATGGGTTTGAATGAACTTCCGCAGCTCGGGGGTTCGGCCGATCTTGGGACGGGGCCGGCGGGCATCAGCGCGGGCCTGGGCTGCGTGCGGCCGGTACTGGCCGCTGATCGGATGCCTGTTGCGGCGGATCTCCCGACTGATCGTCGACGGGCTGCGCCCCAGCTCGGCCGCGATGTCTCGGATAGTGGCCTTCTCCCGCAACCGATCCGCGATATGGATGCGGTCGGCTTCACACAGGTAGCGGGAAGGACCGGGTGGAGGCGCCACCGCAGTCACCGGTGGCGCCCCGTTGGCCCTGCCTGACGGCGCGCGCCCGTTGCGCCACCGTTTACCTGTCCGGCGGTTGATGCCGACGATCCGGCAGGCCTCTGCGTTGCTCACACCCTGCCGCATGAGCTGAAGTAGACCTGCCGCTCCTCGGTCAGAGAGGTGCGCAGGGCCGAGCGGTACCGCGCGAACGCGATCGGAGGCCCGGCCCGGGTCCATCGGGCCGGGCCTCCCCCACCCCAGACCGGATCGAACCTCAGAGCCGACGCACCATCCACGACCGGCCGGACGTCGATCCCCATGGCCAGACTGCGAGCCGAGATGACAACTTCGGATCCATGAGCAACACGACAGGAACGGTGCAGGATGGAACGACCTGGAAGGCTGAGGAGTCATCGACTCATCGAGCGGGTGCTGGGTGTTCTTCAACGCCATCGCCGGCACGGGATTCCTGTCCCTGACAGCAGGTGACACCGTCCACTTCGAGTGGGAGCAAGCGACCGATCAGGACGGCTGACGAGTACATCTCCTATAGCCTGGCCGACCATGACAGGAAACGATGATTCCGAGTCGAACCGTGAACACGGGGCGCTCGGAGGGGGAATCTCGGATTTCGATGACACACAGGCCGACCCGAACTCCTCGACCGGTCCGGACCGCCCACCGAAGAAGCAGGGTCCTTCCTGCGGGAACTACCGATTCTCCTGGTTGTCGCACTGGTCCTGAGCTTTCTGCTCCAGACTTTCCTCGCCAGGGTGTATCTGATTCCGTCGGAGTCGATGGAACCAGCGCTGCACGGCTGCACCGGGTGCACGGGCGACCGAATCGTGGTGGACAAGGTGTCCTATCGGTTCGGTGATCCCGAGTCCGGTGACGTCGTGGTGTTCAAAGGCCCGCCGTCATGGAGCGAGGACTACCAATCGACACGCTCGAGCAACGTCCTTCTTCGCGGCGCGGAGAACCTGGGCTCCTTAGTCGGACTGGTCCCTCCCGACGAGAACGATCTGGTCAAGCGCGTGATCGCAGTGGGCGGGCAGACAGTGCAGTGCCTACCCGACGATTCGGCCGTGATGGTCGACGGAAAACCGTTGACCGAGCCCTACATCGACCGCGCAATGCCCGGCAACAACAGCGCATGCCAGGGAAAGTTCTTCGGCCCCATCACTGTTCCGGAAGGAAACGTGTGGGTGATGGGCGACAACCGTGCGAACTCCAAGGACTCACGATTCCATCTGGACGACGAACTGCAAGGAACGATTCCGCTTTCCGACATCATCGGCAAAGTCCGCCTCATCGTTCTGCCGCCGTCCCGGTGGGGTGTGGTCCACGCGGTCGACCCGCAGTAGCAGTTGCGAATGCCAGGAACTTGGACGTTTCCCCCACGGGACATGCCAACACCCCAGTTCAGTGGGCACACGCTCATCACCCCGAACACGACGAATCCCCGGAGGGACCCATGCCGCCCGTCTACAAGGTCACTGCTGACCTCTCCTACCCGTACACCGGCGTCACCGCCGGCCACCTCGACTACATGGAGGGCGTGCACGACGGATTCCGGCCCTCCGTCACCGAGGGGCCGGAAGGCCGGACCCGCGTCCGCCTCTTCGTCCCGAGCAAAACGGAGCGCTGGGCCAGGATGCTCGGGGAAGACCTGATCACCAAGAGCAATCCCCCGGAGCTACGCGGCCCCATCCTCGACATCACGGCAGCCCCCGCCACCGAATCCGACCTCACACCGACAACACCCGAGGAGCACTAGCCCGGCACGGCGACTTCGGGCCGGGCCTCCATCCGGATCAGCTCTGACACCGAATGCACCCTGATCGCCGACGCCGCGCCCGCGGCTGGGACCCCGCAGCCGGACGACCCACCTGACGCCGGTTGCCACGCCGTCGAGTAACACCTTTCTAGAGCGCCCGAAGCAACGGAAAGCCAACCACTTCGGTATCGACTCGGATCACGACACCGCCATCGCCAAGCTCTACCCCAGCAGCCTTGCTAAGCAAGATACTTACCGCTACCGTGCTCAACATGAGTGTGGAACGACGAAGCCTGGTACTTCGAGGAGTCTTGGACCTCTGCCTGCTGGCATTGCTGCGAGAGCGGCCGGTGTACGGATACGAACTCACCGAGCGGTTGGCCGAGCAGGATCTTCTTGTCTCGGGCGGCTCCACGTATCCGTTGCTGGCGCGACTCGAGAAGGCCGGCCTCGTCGTCTCGAAGATGCGCCCCTCGGCGTCCGGACCGCCACGAAAGTACTACGCGCTCAGTGACGACGGTGTCGATGTGCTCGCCAGCGGTACCACAGAGTGGCTCGCCGTCTCCTCCAGTGTCACTTCCCTTTTACAGTCCGAGACCCAGGCCGACAACAGAACGGAAATCGCATGACCTCCGCAACCGCCGCGCGCGCCGACAGCACCGAACGATCGGACGTCATCCGGCAGGCCAACCGCCTCTGGCGACGCGCCGGCGTCCACCGGACCGATCGACAGCTACTGCTCACCGAACTCGAGACCGAACTCAGAGGCGCGTACCAAGATGGCCACAGCCCGACCTCGATCCTGGGTGAAGACAGTGACCAGATGCTCCGATCGTGGGCGCACGAGCGCGGAATGTGCGGCCGCGCTCTGCGTTTGGGGCTTGTTGTCCCCTCCGCCCTTGCAGGAATCGTCGTCGGCCTCGCCGCCGTTCTACTCGTCCTCGTTGCTAGTTTCCGCGGCTGGTCGGGCTCGTTCGATCCGGGGCGTTTGCGCTTCGTCTTGTCCTTCTACGCCTCCGGTGCTGCCCTGGCTTTTCTGTGCGCGCTGTTGTGCGTGTGGGGCGCTCTTCGATACTTCGGCGACCCGTGCGCTGCATCGACCGTGCGCTGGCTCGCTGCTCTCCTGCCAATCGGCGCCGCGCTCAGTACGGGTGCAGGCGTTGCTGTCGCTTGGTGGAGGGACTTCAATACCTCTACCCCGGTATTCGTCGCGGTTACCGGACTGGTCATCGTCGGACTTGTGCTCACCGTCGGGCTCGCCCGGTACCTAGCTGTACGAGCGATGAATGACACTGGTCCTGAATCGCTCTAGTTGCATCTCAACACCGGCGACGATCCAATCGGGCGCACGGCATGTGCACAGTCGAGTCGGGCAGGACGACAGGCGCCTCGCCAAGGCATGTTGACGGATTCAGGGCGGGTACGGCTGCGCCTGTCACAGTAGATGTGTCGTGGCGACGCGAACCGGTGGTGAGGCGTAACCCCCCAGGGCCTCCGCACGATCGGTCTGCCGACGTCGGGTCAGGCAGTTCCGGTAGTGCCCCGCTGCGCTGCCTCGACAAGGCCCCTGAGGATCGCCAGTTCAGCTTTGAATGCGGACCGACCACGTTTGGTGATCGACACCCACGTCCGCGCCCTACCTGACGATTCCTTCTTGTCGATCGCGATCAGCTGCGCATCGCACAGGACTGCGAGGTGGCGAGAGAGATTGCCGGCAGTCAGTCCAAGGGTCTGGCGAATGAACACGAAATCGACCGAGTCCGCTTCTGAGAGAACGGCGAGAATACCCAGTCGGGTTCGTTGGTGGACAACATCGTCGAGGTCGTTGGTGGGGTGGGTCATCGCGGGCCCCGATCCCGCACGGCCACAACGACTGCGCCGATCGACAGAACCAGGGCAGGCAAGGCCAGGTTGAGCAGGAGGTTGTACCGGTAGTCGAAGTCGACACCCTGTGCCAAGATCATGTTCTCGACGTTGTACAGGTTTGCCACCAGGCTGACGACGAGTGCGAGGGCGCCGATTCCGAGAATCGTGAGATCCCGGCCGAGTACACCCCACACCATGACTCCCACCGCGATCGCCAGTAGCGGGGTGAGCCCGCGGATCGTCAGATTCCCCAATGGGAGCTGCAACTGCGGCACCACCACTACTACCGCCACCAACACCAAGAACAGGACCAGTCCGCAGACGGTGACGTATGACGCCCGCACCCGAACTCCGGAAGACGATCCGCGCCGGACCAGGTAGACGGCGATCACCGCATACGCCACCGGTAGTACGACCAGCCAATAGGCCGCAGCGGCGGTGGGGTGCTCCAGCTGCCCGAACCCGGAGAGCCTGCTGAGCTGCGAGGAGCCCGACCACTGCGCGCCGAAGGGGCGCTGTATGTAGAGCGGCATCGCCGCGACCACGACCACCGCCAAGACCGCCAGCGCCACCCAGTTGTGCGGGCGAGCCGCTCTGGTTCGACGCCCAACCGCCTTGACCTCGGCTAATACCTCACGCGACGTCTCAGCTGAGCGGTCCATGGCGATCCCCGGATTCCTTTCGGTTTGTGATGCAAACCCCGGTTTAGGTTTGCATCACAAACCATGGAAGTCAATCGGCGGCGTCGGTAATCGCACGCGCGAGCGGGCGCCCTCCTCACTCGTGGTTGGCGCAGCGAGACGAATGAGAATAAATTTGCTGCGGAAACATGATCTTGTTGTCGAGTCGAGCAACTGTTCGCCGGGCGGATTGTCAGGGACGATTTCCCACAGAGTCGACATACCCGTGGTCGAGCCAGACGGTGTAGCCCACCGTGGAGGGCAGTGCGATCGGGACGTCCACTGTGGTGGCAGTCAGTGCGATCTGCTCGTAGTCCAGCAATGCCCCGGTCGTCTCATCGAAGACGAGGACCAGTCGACGTTCGTGGGTTTCGGTGCTGACGGCTACGCCATGGCGGCCGACGCGATCAGTGACCGCACCGAGTACCGCGATGTCCTGCTGCTCGGCAAGGATGCTGAGGAAGGCCGCTTGCAGGTTCGGAGGAACGATGCGTGTTGTCCAGGTGTCGGTGAACGCGTTGAACCACTGCGGCGCGCTTCGGCCGGCCCCCTCGTGGAGAAGTCGCTCTCGAAGCACCTGGGCCGAGGATTCGTCGGAGCCGATCTGATCACCGGGCAAACGGGCGGGACCGATGTTGGCGGATCGAGCTACACCGTTCTCGGTGTCGACGATCTGCCCCGACCCATCTTCGGCACCCCATTGTTCGCGGTCGATGACCGCGGTGCCCCAACCGAGGACGGTTCCGTCCGTTGTCTGATCGCTCGACAGAAACCACGTTCGAGTCTGTATGAACTCGTAGGGTCCGGTGCCTCTGGCAGGTGGCTGTTGACGTGCTTGGTCGGCCAGATGAAGTAGAAGGTCCTTGGCTGAGACCGGCTGGGTGTAGGCAACGAAGTGCAACAACGGCGCCGTGGGTGTTGCCCTCTCCGGAGCGGTCGGAGGGGGCAACACGGCCAGGTCGGGGTCGGTGGGGGGAAGCGCGAACGATGCAGCCGGCGGCGATCCCGGAGCGGTTGTTCCCGGCCGATCTCCGACAACCAGGACTCCGCCTACTATCGCCCCGACAACCAGGACAACGCTGGCCGCGGCCAGGATCGGGCGGTACAGCCGTCGGGCATCATGATTCGACTCCGATCGGTCCCGGCTGTGGGCGAGTATCTGCTCCACGCCACCCACCGGAGGCTCGAGATTCGAGCTTGGGGGAACAGGATTCTGGCGTTCCATTCTGTCGATCGCTGATCGTTTGTCGCTCATGTCGCATCCCTTTCCATCTGGATCGAAGGTGTGCCGGAAGAATCCTGAATTGCCAGCGCCGCAGAGAGGCGGCGGCGTGCGCGGTGGTGACGGACGGCGAACGCTGTTGTGCTGCACCTAACCGCTTCGGCGGACTGCCGGTAACTCAGGCCGTCCCATACCGTCAACATCAACGTTTCGCGGTCTTGCTCGGACAGAGTCTGAAGTGCTGCGAGCACACTCAGACGTTCCAACGCCGCATCATCGGCGCCGGGCGCGGTCGGTGGCGACAACAGTGACCCTGAAGCCGCCCATTCGATCAGCGTGAGCTGTTTGTCTTCTCGCCGCCGATGTTCGGAGAGCGCATGCCGGGTGGCTACCAACAGCCAAGGTAGGGGGTCGGTCGGAAGCTGGTCCAGCTTCTTCCACGCGATCAGGAATGCTTCGTCGGTCGCTTCCTGCGCAATCTGGTCCGGCGCACGCCTGGCGGCGTACGCCCACACCCGGCGATACAACTGCCTGTATAACTCAGTGAATCGCGCCTCATCTGTGCCCATCCATTCCCCTCCACCGACACTCGTCACCAGGTAACGGCGCGGGAACGGCGGAAATTACCGAGCATGGCGAAACTCATCAAAACAACCCTGATCTGGCAGCGTTCGCCCCTCGTGCCAGACTGCACGACGCGGTCTCCGTGGCGGGCGCGGGTGGTCAAGTCGTTTCCTGGGTCAAAGCTGTGGTGTGCCGGCCGCGGCTGCGAACAACCGTGCCTGGCCGTGGCTGGTTCACCTATCTGTGCCATTCAGTTGGCCGCGGCGGCAGTCCCCATCACGCTCCCGGGACCACAGACCTCGCTTCAAGCGATCCAGGCGCCGCTCCCTCAGGCACGAAGTCGCCCTCACCAACACTGAGCACCGCACCAGTGTTCGCATCGATAAGCACCGACTTCACTTTCGACGACTTCAAGAGTTCGCGGTCTTCATTCGAAAGCCTTTCCAGCAGAACCGAGTTCGGGTCGTTGGCCTTCGCCATCGCCTTCTCGATGGCGGCCGCACTCGTGTCCGGTGCGGCCGGCGCCGACTCGCTCGATGCGGCGTTCGCCGGAGCGAACCCGATGGCCAGCATCGCGGCCGCAGCCACCACCCCGAGAGACTTCTTCATTGACATCACAGAACTTCCCCTCTGCTGCAATGGATTGGTGAATCCCACGCACCGTACCTACCGGCCAGCCCGTTTGCCGGTCGAGGACGCTTCGGTCCGCTAGGCGGGGGCGCCAGCCTGCGCGTCACACCAGTAGTCCGTGACCGTCTTCAGGCTCGGTGATCCTCTGGGTAGCTTCGGTGGTGGCCTCCAGTTGGGATCGACCACCGCAGGTGGTTGGGTGGGAAGTTCGGGGCGACGCGAAACGCCTCGACCTCACGACGGAAGATCGTTCTCGATCGCTAATGGCGGCGCACGTCGGTACGGGTCTAGAAGTTCGGTCCGATCTCGATGCTGCCGACGACGGTCCCGTCCGCCGCGTATCCGGTGAGGACCGGGCGGGGGCTGCCGGGCGACGGCATCGGGAACCAGCCGAAGAAGCTGCCGTCCGCGAGGATCGTGGGCAGCACTTGCCCGGTGCTCGTGTGCAATTCGGCACGCACCGCAGTTCCTGCTACTGCGTCGTAGACGAGTTCCTTCGGACGCACCTCGCCGCCGGCACCGTCGCCGAATGACGCGACCATCGTGCCGGCACCGTCGCCGAATGCGCCGTCACCGTCGTGCCTGCATCGGCTGCCGAGGTCGGTGAACTCCGACGGTCCGGGGTCCGCGGCCCCGGCGGCGCTCTCGAACACCGAGGTCACGCACCGCTGGCTGCCGGCACCGCGGGCCTCGAAAACGCTGAATACGGTGCCGTCCGGTCCGGGGATGGAGGCGATCCGCTCGGCGGTGGCCGGGTCCACCGCGGTCGCCCCCGGCTCCGGTGCCGCTTCTTTCCAGAAGTAGTAGTGGTCGGTGAACGCCTTCGGCATCAGCCCGGTGGCGGCGGCCGCGCACGCGCCGAGGGCGCCCACCGCGAACAGCGCCGCCGTCAGAGCCACCGCACCGACCCGCCTGGACCGCACCGCGGGAGCCGTCGGCGCGGAGGTGGTCGCCATGATGCGGGCCTGTTCGGCGGCCTGCACACGCTGCGGCCACAGTCGGTCGGCTCCGGTGTCGGGTCGCATGGCTTCGAGGGTCTTCAACAGGTCCTTCGTCATCGGATGCTCCTCGGTTCGGTGGTGGCCCGCAGAGGGATCGGGGCGACAGATTCGGTGCCGGGTCCGGTCTGCAAACGTCGTCGGGCGCGAAACAGCCGCACGTGCATGGCCGGGACGGAACAGCCCATGACGTGGGCGGCCTCGGTGGCGCTCAATCCGTCCCACGCGGTCAGGAGCAGGGCCTCACGCTCCGTCGAGGTCAGGGTTGCCAGGGCCTCGAGTACTTCGGCTCGGTCGGTGACGGCGATGTCGGCGCCCGGCGTCGACATCGCGACGTGTTCCATGCGGGCCACCTTCTCGGTCAACGCGTCGCGTCGGCGGTCACCGCGGCGGTGATTGGACACTATGTTGCGTGCGACCCCTAGCAGCCAGGGCAGCGCCTTTTCAGGGACCTCCGGTAGCCGTCGCCACGCGACCATGAACGTCTCGGACACCACCTCCTGTGCGGTGTGGTGGTCCACGTGTCGGCAGGCATACGCGGACACCCGCCCGACATAGTCGCCCCACAGTGCGGTGAACCGCACGACATCCCCCGGTGCCGGTGAACCCGGCTGTTCCTCTCCCATACCAAGTAGTGTCCGGCCGCGTGCCGATTCTTACGGCCGCCGCCGACATCGGCTGCCGGCTGCGCTCACCAACACTCGGCGATTGGTCAAAGACCACAGGTCCGGATACTTGGCGAAGGGTGGTCCGCGCGGGCAAGTCCCGCGCCGCCCGAGAAGACAATCGACATGTCAACGACGACGTCGATCGATCCGGGAGCTGGCACAGAGGTTGACGGCAGAACATCGTTCGCCCGGCGCTTGATACGGTGACGAGCGGGCGCACTCGAGGGGGAAACATGCAGCAACCGACTTGGCGGGGAATGACTTTCACGGAGACCATCCGAACCTGGATCCGCTATCAGCGAGCGCGCCTGGCCTGGAGCGTTCCCATCCTTACCTTCGTGGCCGTGATGTTCTACATCAACCTGCGCATCAACTAGACACACCCTGCGCCCGGACACGTCGTGTCTACAACTCGGGGTGACGGAGCGACCTACCACGTCGGTCAGCAGCAGCGTGTCGGACCGCGGCACGAACCACCAAGGGGGAGTCATCACATGCGTAAGGCGCTCGCACTGCTCGGCATCGCCGCCGGCCTCGTCGTCTATATTGCTGCGTTCTTCATCAACGCCCCGATCGAAGTGTGCATCTCGCAGCCGATCCCCCCGTCAGCAATCCCGCCCGGCGCTGACAGCGTGGTGGCAACTCCCGCGATCTCCAGCAAAGCCTGGGTCGTCCTCGTCGCTTCCCGCTGTGAACAGACCTACCCAGCCACAGGCACCCACACCTCCGACCTCATCATCGAATGGGGCCCATCAGCACTGGCCATCGCCGGCCTGATCGTCGCCGCATCATCGCTGTGGATCTGGCTCGGCTACCGCGCCAAAGAATCCGAAGTGGACTTGCCTGCATCCCACCCGTGACGTGCACTCTTCGCAGTCAGGGGTGGGATGCGGGGTTACGGTTCTCCGTCTCGCACGTGCGGACATGCGGGTGGTGATCGACGGCGTGACAGCGGGGCCGGCTCACATGTGGTCAGCGAAGGTGTCCAGGAAGTTCTGCAGTGCGACCATTCCTGCCCCGACCACCACGTAGGTGGTGAGGAAGGCCATGGCCGCGGGGCGAGCGGGCCGATGAAGAAGCCCGATCGCTGCGGCAACCGCGATGCCCGAGACGAGTGGGAGGAACAAGCACACCTAGTACATCGCGCCCGCCGACGGGTGCGGGTCGACCTCCCACACGTCGCGTAGCGCCCTGATGGCGAGCAGGTTGAGCAGCAGCGCCGTCAGTGACCCGGTCGTGATACCGACCAGCATCGATGACCAATTTCCTGTCGACCTCTCCCCCATCACGGTGAGAAGACTAGCGCCGCCGGCATCGCCACGAAGCCGCGCGCCGAGCAGCGAACTGACCTCGTGTGAGAATCGCCCAGTGACTCCGAATACGCGCAACCTGCTCGCAGGCCTCGCGGCGGTGGCTGTCGTCGTGGTTGTCGGCGCACTCGTATTCGATCGTCAGGAGACGCGGGCCTATTCGGAGTGCATGGACGGGACCATGACCACTTTCGGTAGCTATTCGGATTCTCCTGACGCGTCACTACCCGACGGTGGTGTCGTTGACTTCGTCTACGTGTCGGGATGCGACGATGCGAACCGTGTCGGCCTGGTCGTGGCCGGGCTTGGCGTGGTCGCGCTCGTGGCCACGACGGTCCGGTGGTGGGCGCTGCGCTGTTCCTCGGCTTCGCGGGCCGGGCGTGATTGACTACTCCGCTGCGCTGTTCCTCGGCTTCGCGGGCCGGGCGTGATTGACTACTCCGCTGGGATCAGTTCCTCAGGCTTCATCGGGAAGGGGTACTTCCCTGGCGCATCTTCGACGGATTCGATCAGAAAGCGTCCGTCTCCGTCGTCGCCGATGATGCTGAGAACTGACGCGCCACCTGGGTAAATGCGAACTCGGTCGCCGATCTTCAAAATCGTGCGGGTTCGACGATTCCTAGACCTCCATCCCGTTGAACTCGTACGGGTTCGACGGGAAATGACCGATTCCTGCCAGGTTCCGGACGGGTTTGAGGTCTATCTGCAGTAGTGGGGGCAAACTGATACGGTACGAAACGTGCCGTATCGAAATAGGAGTAGCAGGAACACCGAGGCGGAGGTTCGCCCCGGACGACCGCGTGACCACGCACGTGAGGGCGAGATCCTCGCGTGCGTGCTGGAGCTCCTTGGCGAGGTCGGCTACGACGCGTTGACATTTGAGGCGGTCGCACGCCGCGCCCAGGCGTCGAAGGCGACGTTGTACCGGCGTTGGGAGACGAAACGCGAGATGGTCGTCGCGGCGGTCAAGGCCGGCCCTGCGTCCGGCGGATCCGGATCCGCGATCGACACGGGATCCCTCCGCGGAGACCTGCTCGCGCTATGCGAGCGGCTCGACGCCACGATGCGCGCGGCGGACGGATCGATGAGTCTGATGCTGCTCCAGGCCGGCCTCGAGG
This sequence comes from Rhodococcus sp. BE178, assembly GCF_050433545.1. Taxonomy (NCBI): domain Bacteria; kingdom Bacillati; phylum Actinomycetota; class Actinomycetes; order Mycobacteriales; family Nocardiaceae; genus Rhodococcus; species Rhodococcus sp. BE178. The sequence continues at coordinate 287,246 of NZ_JBNPXA010000002.1, forward strand.
ATCCGGATCTGTGCAGCCACATCGAGGAGGCGACCGGGCCGACCGGCGCAAAGCTCCCGACGTCGGTGCTCGCCGCGGCCATCGGACGGGGCGAACTCGCGGAGAGCGCCCAGCCGTTCCCGTATGAGGAGATCACCGGATCGGTGCTGCTCCTGCGCAGGCTGAACGGGCTTCCTACCGGCCCCGATTATCTGGCCCACCTGGTTGACCACATCCTCGTCCCCGCCCTCCGGGCAAGCGCGACGAACTCAGAGCCACCCGCCCGCGCCATCTTCTCGTGACCGAGGCCGGCGAGCCCCTCATCCATTCACATACCCGAAAGGTGTGCCCATGACGGACCTGACCATCGACGGCTTCGACTACCACCGGATTTCCGGTGAGGGAGGCATCGAGCTGAACGTCACCGTCGGCGGCAGCGGCGATCCCGTCGTCCTGCTTCACGGCTTCCCGCAGACACACCTCATGTGGCGTCACGTCGCCCGGCGGCTGTCCGAGCGGCATCTGGTGATCGTGCCCGACCTGCGGGGCTACGGCGCGAGCGACAAACCCGAGGAAGCAAGCCCTGAGACCTATTCGAAGCGAACGATGGCGCACGACATCGTCAGCGTCGTGCGCGGCATTGGTCACGACCGGTTCAGCCTGATCGGTCACGACCGCGGTGCTCTCGTCGGTGTCCGGGCCGCTCTGGACCACCCGGAGACTGTCTCCCATTTGGGCATCCTGGACGTGCTGCCGACGATGGACACTTGGGACGTGCTGCACGGCGTCGATGCCGCGGTCGCATGGCACCTCTACCTGATGGCGCAGCCGAAAGGCCTGCCGGAGAGGATGATCGAGGCCGTCGCCGACGACTTCTTCGGGACTTTCCTCGACGCGTGGGACACCGACGGGACGACCTTCCCGCCGGACGTGCGCAGCCACTACGTCGCCAGCTCCTCGCGGGCCGTGCCGTCGATCGTCGCCGACTACCGGGCCACGGCCAGTATCGACCTCGAGATGGACCGAACCGACCGAAAAGCCGGCGCCCAGTTGGCGATGCCTGTGGGCGTGATCTCGCAGGACTGGGGATCACAGCTGGGGTTCGACGCCCTGGCCCTGTGGCAGCAGTGGGCACCGGCCGCCACGTACCAACCGATCGACGCTGGACACTTCATGGCAGAGGAGAAGCCGGAAGAAGTGGCCGCCTTCATCCAGGACTTGCTGGAACGCCCACCCGCCTGAGTCCCGGTAAGCACCTTCGGACTCCGAGCCCGTAACTCAATCACCACGCGCCTGGAGAAGATCCCGCCGTACGTCGTGGCGGCATCACCCCCGCAGCGATGATGCGGGAGTACCCCACGATCCCCGCGGCGCGGAGAACTCGCGTCGCCTGCAATCGAGTAGCGGATTCCGTCATGAAGATGCGGATTTCGCGAGCTACACGTCAAACGACCAGAAATTGAAGGAATCCCACGTAGCCCCACAAGCAGACTGAGATTCACCGCGACCGGCTGAAACGGACTGAAGAGAGCGTCACACTCAGGAACGAACCCGCACCAACTCCGGCATGCTGTGCCTCTCACAAGAACCAACTGAGAACGTTATCGGATGAGCCGGGTCACAGGCGCTCCAGAGTGTCGTCACCGTTCGGCGTCGCGCGACCGGTTGGGCGCGCACAATCTGGCTATGGCTGTCTCCGCGACACCACCGACACCGATGCTGGCCACTCTCGGTCGGCCGCCGGTCGGGGTCAAGTCCAGAGGCGTGGTGTAACGAGGTCGCCGCGTGATTCCTCGCGGGGCTATGCGGTCAGGGCGGGTGTGACCTCCTCGGTGGGTTCGGTGGTGTCGGCGGGCTTGTCTCCGCGGGCGTGGGCGAGGACGTCGAGGCCGAGGTAGCGGCGTCCCTCGATCCACTCGTCGTGTTGTTCGGCGAGCACGGCGCCAACGAGGCGGATCAGGGCGGCGCGGTCGGGGAAGATCCCGACGACGTCGGTGCGTCGGCGGATCTCCTTGTTCAACCGCTCTTGCGGGTTGTTGGACCAGATCTGTCGCCAGATCTGTTTCGGGAACGCAGTGAACGCGAGTAGATCGACCCGGGCTCCGTCGAGGTGGTCGGCGACCTTCGGGAGCTTCTCGGTGAGGGCTTCGATGATCCGATCATATTGTGCGTGAACGGATTCCGAATCGGGTTGGTCGTAGACCGAGTGCAGCAGCGTGCGCACCCACGGCCACGACGACTTCGGGGTGACCGACATCAAATTCGTCGCGTAGTGGGTGCGGCAACGCTGCCAGGAAGCACCGGGCAGGGTGGCGCCGATCGCCGCGACCAGGCCGGCGTGGGCATCGGAGGTCACCAACTTCACCCCGGACAGGCCGCGGGCGACCAACCCGCGGAAGAACGTGAGCCAGCCGGCACCGTCCTCGGCGGAGGTGACATCGATGCCCAGGATTTCGCGGTAGCCGTCCGCGTTGACCCCGACCGCGACCAGGGCGTGGACGTTCACCACCCGCCCGTTCTCGCGGACCTTGAGCACGAGGGCGTCGGCGGCGACGAACGTGTACGGGCCGGCGTCGAGGGGGCGGCTGCGGAACGCCTCGACCTGCTCGTCCAACTCTTTCGCCATGATGCTGACCTGGGACTTCGAGAGCGAGGTGATGCCCAACGTCTCGACCAGCTTCTCCATCCGGCGGGTCGACACCCCGAGCAGATAGCAGGTCGCGACCACCGTGGTCAGGGCCCGCTCCGCGCGCTTGCGGCGCTCGAGCAGCCAATCCGGGAAGTAGCTTCCCGAACGCAGTTTCGGGATCGCGACGTCGAGGGTCCCGACGCGGGTGTCGAAGTCTCGGTGCCGGTATCCGTTGCGCGAGTTGATATGTTCGTCGGAGCGTTGCCCGTAGCTGGCGCCGCACAGGACGTCGGCTTCGGCGCCCATCAGCGCGCGGATGAACATTGTGAGCAGCTCGCGCAGCAGGTCCGGGCTTGCTCCGGTGAGTCGGTCTTCGACGAGCTGGCGCAGGTCTATATCGTGGGCAGTGGTCATCGTGTGGTCCTGTCTCGAGTCGACTTGGTAGGTCTCTCGAAGAATCACGCGGTGACCGTCTTTCGTTCGGCTACGACACGCCGGCCATCTCAATCGGCTCCGGTTCGTACACCATCTTCATGGACGCAACCGTTTCAGCTATCGCACCCAGCGACGGAAGATCCCTCAACTTGAGGTTTCAGGACCACTCCGCTCGACAACCAAGTCAGGAACAAGCGGACAGCCCACGATGACCGCGGCGGACCGGCCACGCGGGTCGACTTAGCCAGGGGGCCAAATGTGAGTGACGATTTCGGAATTGCCGGAAAGACCGCGTTGGTCACGGGCTCAGGCCGAAACATCGGGCGGGCGATCGTGCTCGAGCTGGCCGGCCGCGGAGCGAACGTCATCGTCAACGCCCGCAGCAACGAGGCGGAGGCCGACGCGGTGGCCAAGGAGGCCGAGGGGCTCGGCGCCCGCTCGTTGGTGATGGGCGACGCCGCAGACAAGGCAACCGTGGAACGGATGCGGGCGCAGGCCGAACAGACGTTCGGCGGCGTGGACATCTACGTCAGCAACGCTGCCCGCCGGCTCTACAAGGACTTCTTCGAGACCACCGACGAGGACTGGCACTCCCACCTGAACCAGCAGCTCACGGCCTCGTGGTACCTGGCCGAAGCGTTCGTCCCCGGCATGCGCGATCGCGGCTGGGGCCGGGTAGTGCACATCAACGGCGAAGACGGCTGGCTCGGCGGCTGGAGCCGGATCCCCCACTCGGTCGGCAAGGGCGGCCTGCGCACCCTCACCAAGTCCCTCGCCCACGGGCTGGGCCAGTACGGCATAACCGTCAACGATGTCTCCCCCGGCTTCATCGACACCATCCGCGACAAGGAAACCCACGAAGTGACCCACGAGCGAACGGAAGAGTTCCTCGAGGACATCCCTATCCGGCGCCAGCCGACACCCGAAGAACTGGCTTGGGCATGCGCGTTCCTGTGCTCGATGCGCTCCGCCGCCATCACCGGGGCGGTCATCCACGTCAACGGCGGCCAGTGGATGTTCGGATAGGTGGGAAGTCAGGACGCCGGTCGGGCGGATCGTACTGGCCGAATGGCGCCTCCTCCAGCTACCAAGCGAAGGGAACGACCACAAATGACAAGCGGACACCCACGCCGAATCGCAATAGTCGGTGCCGGATTGATCGGGTCGGCGCTGTCTGGTCACTTGATCCTGGAACGGCACGAGTAGACCCACGAATCCATCAGGCCACCGCCGCGTGCCCAGCCAGTAGAACAGCACGTCAAGCGCGACACCCAGAGTGGGGGCAGTCCCGAGGGCCCAGCCACAGGCCGTAAGGGGGGTCATCTCACATCACCCCCAGCTACGGGCAATACCCGCCAGCCCAACAGGGCCAATTCTTCGCGACCCACCCGATCACCTCTGGCGGAACGAAGTGCGTGGGCAGAAGCCAGAAGATCGGCGGCCAGTCGATCACAACGCGCGCCCCTCACCAGCAGCCCGACAGAACGTCACCCTCAGAACCGATTCCACCAACCGGCGAAGAGATTCCACTCGAGCATCCCCGGCCACACGCCCTGCTCCAGCGGATTCATGTAGTACAAATCCGGCAGTAGTCCAATCACGACCGCCCCCTACAGACACTCAGTGGGACGTGCCATCTTACCTGGTCAGGGCACTAAAAGGCCCCCACACCCGAAAAGGGTGCAGGGGCCGATATGTACCGCGCGAACACGATCGACGACACTGACGAGCGGAGACCCGGCCCGCTAGTTCCGGGCCGGGCCTCCACCCGCATCAGATCGGATCGAAACCGGGACGCACACTACCGAGGTCCAGTGGTGTTGCCCTCGTAGAACGCGTTGAGATCGAACTCGCGCAACTGGTAGCGGTCTGGATCGACGGAGTCCGTCTGGCACCACTCGAAGAAGACCGCAGCGGCTTCATCCGCAGTGAATACCTCGTCCGCATACACATGCAGTCGGTGCCGGCCTTCATGGAACGGGATCTCGACGGTCGGGACCCCAACACGAGCGCCCGGCCGACCAATCACGTAGAGCCGGTAGGTGCCACCAACGAGGAGTCGCGCCTCTACAGACATCGCATCCGCTGACCCCGCCGCCTGAATGTAAACCTGGTCCATCAGCGCCTTCTCCCCCGCCGACAGATCTTCGAAGTAGCGCCCCTCCGGAACCTTCGACACAGTCAACGTCGAACGCGTCAGCCCATCAAACCTGCTCAGCGGACGCGCGAACTTCTCTACCGCGTCGATCCTGCGTGAGATCGACCGGTGCCCACCCGAATAGTCAAACTTGAACACTCACACCCCCGACCGCGAAACCAGACGGCTGCCCACCCCTCTGCGGGCCTCATCGCCAGGACAGCTCATCACGAGCACCCAGCCACGCAGAATGCCCCCCGCTTCAGACCTCAAACCGCAGCCCCCACACCCGCACCTGATGCAGGGGCAGCGAACAGCTCAGATCAGCTGATCACCACTGCTGGTAGAAGTCGAAGCGGTCGCCCCAGATCGCGGGATCGTTCACGTCGAACTGGATGTATCCCCCACGAGCGACAGCCTCGTCGATCAACTGCTGAGTACTGGCGAACACCAACGTCGGATGCGTGTCGTAGATCGACCCGTCACCGAGGTATATGGCGACCTGGCCCTGGGGCACGACAGCGTCGATCGCGTTGCCCGCGCCCAAATCACGCAGAATCCGAGTCTCGTTCGGGTCGAACGAGATCCCCTGATAGCCCTCCCCCGAGCGCAGGTAAGCGGCCGACGCGGTGCCGGCCGCACCGACCATCAGCCCTGCCGCCGCAGCAGCAGGAATCAGAGCAGCAGCGATCATGCGAATACGAGACATCAAGAATTCCCCTCCAGACACACCAGCCACATTACCGGCCGGTAAGTTTCCTATCGATTTCATATCGTAGCCGGGAATCCCCGCCCACCCCCGGCGGCCCCTGAACCCGCACGGGACGGGCCATCAGTCCAGGTCACGGCACAAGATAGCCCCCACACCGGAAAGGATGCAGGGGCCGTGGAGACACAGGGGTCACGGCGCGCGGCTACTCACAACAGAAGACCGCGCCCCGGCCCTCGGTCAGTGTCAAGCGGTGTTCGAGCACCTCCACCGACTGCCACGAGAGTATCGGACGCGCAGCTGTCCTCGACCACAGCCGGGGACAGCAGGACGTGTCATCACCACAGGTCAGCACAGTAAAAGGCCCCGCACCCAGTACCGGTGCAGTGCCCTGGCCATCACTTGCGGCGCCAGGCGCGCCTAGTGACGTCAGTCGTCGACCTCCGTGTCGAAGCGACCCCAACGACCGGGGCTCACTCGAAGCCGTCCTCGAACTGCTTCCGCGCGCCCTCGACGATCGCGGCGAAATCTTCACCGGTCACCTGAGCGACCCGGTTGGCCAGATGCCAGATCATCCCCGACATCTCTTCCACCATCCCGTAGACATCGCCGGGATTGTCGATCGTCTTGACGAACTCCTCGAGGTCGAGGAACTGTCCATCACTGCTCACCATGTGCCCGAACGGACCAGCCATCGAAGCCCCTATCTCGAAGTTGTCGTGATTTCCCGCCGCACAGGCTATCGCGGTGGGATGACCGATCATCACTCACTCGATGCGGCCATCAGCGCGTAGCCCACTCACCGCTATGCGTTGGCCGCGATGACCCACTCGTACGGCGTCGGGGGTGGGTACTCGACGGCAATCGCCGCTTTGGCGACGTCCACTGGGGCCGGCCACTCCACCACAGGAGGACACCATGTTCGTTTCGACCACCATCCTCATCGCCGCGGCGCTGATCGCGGTGACCATTGCCCGGCGCTGGCAGTTGTGCGCGGTCGAGCTGAGGCATCGCGCCGCCGGCCTATCGAACCTCACCAGCGAGTCGGCAGAGAAAGACTGGTTCCGCACCCGTGCGAGGAGCGAGACGATCCTGATCACGTTCTGTGCCATTGCGATCGCGGCGACGATCTCGATGGGCCTTCTCGCGGGCGGGCTAGTGGTTCTCGTCTATGCCGTCGTGGGAGTGCTCTGGCCGACCGCCGTACGGTCGATCAGGCGCCGGCTCGGCGGGCACCGGTTCATCGTGCAGTAGGGCCGCGGCGGCAGGTCCCATCACTCCCCAGGGACCTGGGCAATCCCGCCAGAAACCAGAACACGTGCAGTTCAGAGCCCAGTTTGCGCGGGTTGCAGGCTCGGTGATCGTGGGTAGGTTCGGTAGTGGCCGCCAGTTGGGATCGACCATCTGAGGTGGTCGGGCGGCAAGCTCGGGGCAACGCCAAACGCTACGGCGCGGTGGGGTCGTGAGCGACCTGGCCGTTGGCGGGTCGGTCATCTTTGCTAGCTTCAGCCGCATCGGGAGTAAGGCGAGGGGGCTCGCGCAGCAGAAGGCCGCACACGCAGAGCAGAGCAATCAGTGATGGACATACGCCGTCGAGTTCGGGCGACAGGTCCGGGCCGGATCACCGCCACCGTCGTTGGCTGTTCACGGCCTCGTGATGGGCCGCGGAGAACAGGCCATTGTCGAAGGGACTGCCGAGTATTCGCGGTTTTGGGCCGGTGACGGCACCTACTGCCGGACCTCGTTGGTCACTGACTCTCGCCTTCGAGAACGCTGCACCGCTGAGGCTGGTCGGGCCTGCTGCGCCCGCTCTCGCGCTCTGGTGCGGCCACGGCATCCTCGGCGATCGCTGGGTCACCGACCCCCGTATGGCTCCACTGCTCGTCTGACTCGGCCTGACGCCGTTTCGCCCGTTCTGCTTCCGCATCGGCGAGCAAGGGGACGTGTCGTCTTCCCTGGTCAGACGGCCTCGGTGGTGCGGGCGATCTCGACGGCGAGCCGGCCGTTCACTACGCGGGCAACTGCGTCGCGTAGCGCGCCTCGTCATCAGCTGCCGGCGCCCTCCTGCAGCGTGTGTGCGACAAGCGCATTGGCGTGACCGTGGCCCAGCCCGTGTTCGGCCTTGAGCCAGTTGACCAGTTCCATGTGCTTGGTCAGGTCGGAGCCGCGAATGAGGTCCTTCCACTCGCTGATCGGCTTCCCGTACTTCTTCTCGATCGACGGAAAGTAGGACGCGGGACCCTTCACCGGTTCGGTCATGGGCGGCACGCTACCGGTGAGCTACGACACGTGCGCGGATCGAACTCGCCCACTCCTCCGGATCCCAGGTTTCCGGCCGAGCCCGGGTGAGCGGGTAGCACGCGAAACCGATTAGGACCGCGGTGAAGTGTCCGATGTCGGTGAACGTCAGTGTGCCGAGCAACGGCAGCCCGTAGACCAGCAGCACACCGACCACATAGAGATACCGCCACGGCGGCGCGATCCGGTAGGCGAGCACCGCCATGACGCCGGCCAACGCATAGCTGACGCCCACATCGAGGGTGTTCACCGCCGACTCCGGCGCCTCGCCGTGCCGAATCGCCAGATAGAGGACGCCCTCGCTGAGATACGTCGCGCCGACATGAGTGACCACCGCGACCGTCAGCCACCGCCACGTTCCCAGCCACCGTTCGACGGGAACGTGAAAGAGATTGAAGAGCACGAAATACCCGAACCATCCACCACCGGCGAGCCAGAAGGCACTGGTGATGAGAACGTGGAACGGGTCCTCACGAAGATGATGCAGATTGGTCGAGCGGCTGCCGAGAACATGATGCAATGCCTCGGGCGAAAGCTGATGCATCACGATCGTGGTCACCAACAGAATCGCGAGCCATATGAACGTACCGGGCGCGCGGCGCACGTACGCCCACGCCGCAGCCGGAAGCTGCGACCACCGGAACCGCTGCACGGCATCCACGGGACCAGTATGGACCCGATACGGCCCGGACATCGGCTCAGTCGACAATCGCCCCGATTCCGTGGCGCTCCCGGTAGCGCCGCAGGTTGCCGCTCGCGAGCCGGGCGATCCAGGGCAGCACGCGCAGCATCGGACCCGGGGCCAGCATGCCGGTCTTCACCATCCAACCGTCGGATCGCGGCAGATTGGTCTCGACGCGCGGACGGTCCACCAATGCGAGCACGCGATCGGCGATGCGTTGCGGCGGCAGTGGTGTCCCCAGAAAGTTGAGTGCCGACCCGCCGGTGGCCGCCTCGTGACGCAGCATCGGGGTGTCGACCGAGCCGGGGTTGACGATGCTGACGCGGACACCGGTCTCACGCGTCCGCGCGGCCAGCGCCAGCAGGAAGCCGCGCAGCCCGAACTTCGATGCGCTGTACCCCGGGCTCTCGGCGAGCGGCAGCATCCCGCCGATGGACACGATCGCCACGACGTGCCCGCGTGATGCCTGCAATGTCGGGTACAGCGCGCGTGTCAGCTGCACCGGTGCCAGCAGGTTGACGCCGAGCTCGCGGTCTACTTCCTCGGCAGTGACGTGCTCGAACGGCGTGGTGACGACGACGCCCGCCACGTGGACGAGCAGATCGCACTCCCCCGCCGCGGACTCCACCAGCGCCTGCACGTCCGACGAGACGGTCAGATCGCAGGGGTGTGGCGTGATCTGCCCGGCTACGCCGTCGGATATCGCCGTCAATCCTCGAGCGTCGACGTCCACCGCGACGACGTCGTATCCCTGAGCCGCCAGTCCGTGGCAGATCGACGCCCCGATCGCACCGGCCGCCCCGGTGACCACGGCGCGGGTCATGCCGCCACCCGGACACGGTCGAACATGCCGGGTGTCAGATCGGTCCAGCCGAACTCGCCGCGCACGCGGGCCAGGTAGTCCCGGAAGGCGTGCGAATCGACGTACGCGCTGTGGCGGTCGGTGCCGATGAACGAGATTCCGCCGCTCAGGTCGGGCCGGTCCGTCGCCATCCTGCGATCGAACACGGCCGCACGCGACGGATTGTGCTCCTGGTCGTGCAGGTACTGGGCCAGGATGTTCGTCACCTGGTCGAACAGGGTGTATGCGCTCGAGTTGGTCTCCAGGTAGCCGGCGCCGAACAGATTCCGGTGCTTCGGATTGAACGCCGTGAGATAGAGCCGTGGTCGCCCCGCATGCCAGTCGAAGCACGATTCCCCGACGTACGGGATCGTCCAGTCGTAGCCGGTGGCGTACAGCACCAGGTCGACCTCCCGACTGGACCCGTCGGTGAACTCCACCCGGGGCCCGGCGAACCGCGCGACGTCGGGGACGATCGCGACGTCACCGTGCTGAAGGTGGTGCACCAGTTGGCTGTTGAGCAGCGGGTGCGATTCGAGGAGCTTGTGGTCGGGCCGCGGCAGTCCCAACCGGGTCAGATCGCCCTGGATCAGGCGCAGCATCCCGGTGAGCAGCGGGCGCTCGAGTGCGATCGGCAGCCGCGGACCCTTCTCGGCGAACACGTCGGTCGGGGTTCCGAAGATGTGTTTCGGGATCACGTGATACCCGCGGCGGACACTGACGAACGTCTCCGACGCGGACGCCGCCGCGTCACAGGCGATGTCGGCACCCGAGTTGCCCAGACCCACGATCAGTACCCGCTTGCCGCGGAACTCGTCGATCCCCCGGTAGGTCACCGCGTGCCGGATCTCGCCGTCGAAAGTGCCGGGGTGAGCCGGGATTCGAGGCTGCCAGGTCACACCGGTCGCGCACACGACGGCGCGGTAGCGGCGCCGTTCACCGCTCGACAGTCGGACCGCCCAGCCGTCGCCGTCCGGGGTGACGTCCTCGACGGCGGTGCCGAAGCCGATCGACTCGTACAGGCCGAACGCCCGCGCGAAACTGCGGGTGTAGTCGAGGATCGCCCGGTTCCCCGGGTAGTCCGGGAACGAGTCGGGCATCGGGAAGTCGTGAAACCCCGACATCGTGCGGGACGAGATGAAATGCGCCGACTCGTACATCGGCGTTCCCGGGTTGTCGAGATCCCAGATCCCGCCCACGTCGCTGTGCCGTTCGAACTGGTCGTACTCGATACCGAGCCGACGAAACGCCCTGGCCGCCGACAGTCCGGCCGGCCCCGCGCCGACGATGCACACCCGATCCATTCGAATGCCCCTTCCCTCGCCGCACATTCAACCCCGCCCCTGCTCTCGTGGAGCTGAATCGAGTGGAAGCCGAGGCGAGTCCGGTGTGGAGTCTCGCGGCTGGGGCCGACGCGGGTGAATTCCGGAATCCCATTTGTTCCGTCCGATACGTAGTTTCGCACCGTAGCGACGAGTGCCGAACGCCCGCTTCGTGGTTGACGAAAGGCACACCTCCGCGGTCGGGTGCGGCCACGCGACGGATGCGGGGCTACTCACCTTCGGCAGGAACGTACGCCCTCGCTCCCGACGAGCACGAACCGGAAGCGCTCACTCCCCCGCCGGATCGACCGAGGGAACAGCGGGCACTCCCGCTTCGTGACGAGCATCGAGCCCCGACGTCAGTTGTCCCGATCCAGATCGACGAGATGTGTTCCGGTGCATCGGCTCGAGTAGGTGTCGGGCGGGTGCATAAGGTGGCGGCATGATCGATCTGGCGTTCTTTCTTGCGGCGGCTGAGCGGGGGTTCCCGCTCGATGTGGACGATGCGGTGGCTTCCTTGATCCAGGCGGAGGTGCTCCTGCCGGTCGACTGGTCTGGTGAGGAGCGGACCGGACAGATATCGCAGTTCGTAGCGCGTCGAGTGGAGGCCTTCGGGGAGGGCGTCCGGCGACGACACGTACCGTGTCGGCGTCATGCGTCGCACGACGGCGTCGAGTCAGGCATGGGGCCTGGACCGGCCTTCTACCAAGTTGCTCTACATCATCGACTGCCCGTGCGGTGGCATGAACGTGTGGCAGCTGTCCAGGACGGAACCGAAGCCTGATGAAGGCGAGTGCAACTCGTGCGGGCGGAACCTGTTCGACCCCGCCGGTACCCCGATCGTGCCCATGGCCATGGAACCCGTCTGACCTCAGGGAACGTAGCCAACTCGCGAATCGAGCAGGGACACCCCGGCCGCGCAACCACGGTCGTCGTGCCTGACGGCCGGCTAGACGATGCGCGGACGCTGTCCGTGCGGTTGCGTGAGCCATCGGACGGCGACCTCGAGGTCGGACGTCGACGCCACCCCCACCGGGATCGGTGTCCGGGACACCATCACGACCGGGATGTCGAGCCGGCGGGCGGCCTCGAGCTTCGCCGACGTGAGCGCTCCCCCACTGTTCTTCGTCACCACCACGTCGATCCGATGCCGGCGCATCAGCGAGACCTCGTCGTCGACGGAGAAGGGCCCCCGATCCAGCAGAAGCTCCGACCGCGCGGGCATCGAGACGTCGGGGGGATCGATCGCGCGGACGAGGAACCAGCCGGAACCGTCGGCGAACGCGTCGACGCCCTGCCGGCCGATCGTCAGGAAGACCCGCTCCCCCAGTGCGGGCACCGCCCCCGCGGCCGCGGCGAGGTCGGGAACGGTGTGCCAGCGATCCGCCGGACCCGGCTCCCATTCGCGTCGGCGCAGCACCAGCAGTGGCACGTCCACCCGCGCCGTCGCGTCGGCAGCGTTGGCGGTGATCCGCGCCGCGAACGGGTGGGTCGCGTCGACGACGGCATCGATGTCGTTGACCTGCAGCCACTCCGCGAGCCCGTCGACGCCACCGAATCCGCCGATCCGAACGTCCCCCACCGGCAGCACGGGGTCGCGGACCCGCCCGGCGAGCGACGACGTCACCGACACCGCCGGATCGGCATCCAGACGGGCCGCGAGGTCGCGTGCGTCCCAGGTGCCGCCGAGGACGAGGACCCTGCGCATCAGTGAGTGGTGCGTGACCGGGACGCCGAGTACAGGTAGCTGTCGGGGAAGCCCTCCGCCGCCAACACTCGGCCCACGATCACCACTGCCGTCTTCGTGATTCCCGCGGCGTGCACCTGATCGGCGAGGGTCGCGAGGGTGCCGCGCAGCACGATCTCGTCCGGCCGGCTCGCGAACGCGACGACCGCCGCCGGGCAGTCGGACCCGTAGTTCTCGGACAGTTCCTCGACGATCTGCTCGATCCGGTGCGCGCCCAGGTGCACCACCATCGTGGCGCCGCTGCGCCCGAGCGAGCGCAGATCCTCGCCCGGCGGCATCGCCGTCGACAGCGTCGACACCCGGGTCAGCACGATCGACTGCGATACCCCGGGCACCGTGAGCTCCCGTCCCAGCGCGGCGGCCGCGGCCGTGAAGGCCGGCACCCCGGGCACGATGTCGTACGCGACGCCCGATGCCTCGAGGCGTCGAACCTGCTCGGCGACGGCCGAGTAGATCGACGGATCCCCCGAATGCAGGCGGGCCACATCGAGCCCGGCCGCGTCGGCGGCGATGAGCTGCTCGACGATCTCGTCCAGACTCATGCGCGCGGTGTCGATAACCTCGGCGTCGTCGGGGCACAGAGTGAGCAGTTCGGCGGGCACCAGGCTGCCCGCGTACAGGCACACCGGGCTCTGCGAGATCATGCGCGACGCGCGGAGCGTGATGAGGTCGGCAGCGCCCGGGCCTGCTCCGATGAAGTGGACTGTCATGTCGTTTCCCTTTCGGTGCTGTCCGGCTTCGTTGCCGACCATTGGGCCACCGGCAACTGCGGTCGCCACGCCGTGAAGCCGCCCAGCGGCTCACCTCGATAGACCTGGAATTTGCGGAGCTCTCCGCCGTTGCGCGAATGCCACTGCAGAATCAGCGACTCCGACTCGGCGGTGACGGCGTTGACCACCATCCGGCCACCCGGGCGCAATCGCGCCCAGCACGCGTCGAGCATTCCGTCCTGCGTGACGCCGCCGCCGACGAAGACGGCGTCGGGCGCGGCCGTCTCCTCGCCGAACGACGCCGGGGCCGCACCGCGGATCCGGAGCGCAGGAACGCCCAGGGCCACGGCGTTGTCGCCGATCTGTCCGACGCGCGAGTCCTCACGCTCGAACGCGACCGCGCGGCACCGGGGGTCGCTGCGCATCCACTCGATGCCGATCGTCCCCGAACCGCCGCCGACGTCCCACAGCAGCTCACCGGGCGCGGGAGCCAGCGCAGCGAGCGTGAGCGCCCGCACCTCGTGCTTCGTCATCTGACCGTCCCCGCGGTAGGCGGCGTCCGGTAGCCCCGCGTTCCGCGTCAGGCGCAATGCACCCGCACCGCGGACCTCGAGCGCGATCACGTTGAGCGGATCGCCCGCCGGCCGGTTCCACTCGGAGGCGGTACCGTCCGCCACTGCTTCGGCGGGCCCGCCCAGCTGTTCCAGCACGGTCAGTCGGGAGTCACCGAAACCGCTCTCGCACAGCATTTTCGCGACAGCCGCCGGGGTGTGTTGGTCGTTGCTGAGCACCAGCAGGCGCGCGCCGGTCTGCAGTTCCGGCGACAGCGTGCCCACCGGACGATTCACCAGGCTGACGGTGGGTGTCTCGTGCAGCGCCCACCCCAGTCGCGCACACGCCAACGACACCGACGACGGGTGCGCGATCACGCGGATCCGCTCGGGACCCAGCACCCGGCACAGCGTGACACCGATGCCGTGGAACATCGGATCCCCGCTGCCGAGCACACACACCCGGCGGTCGCGGTGCTCGTCGAACAGGCCGGGTAACGCCGGCAGCATCGGCGACGGCCACGACACACGCAGCGCGGCGGAGTACGGAACGAGGTCGAGTTGCCGGGGCGAGCCGATCAGCACGTCGGCACCGCCGATCGCCGCCTGTGCCCGCGGTGAGAGTCCTTCCCACCCGTCGGCCCCGATCCCGACCACCAGGACCGGCGAGGTCGATACGGCAACGGTCATCGGGGCATCCGGCGCCAGACGAACTGCGGCAGCAGTCGCATCCCGAAGAACACGGGACGCAGCAGCGCCGGCACCCACACCCGTTCGGTGCGCTTGCGCAGGCCGTGGACGACCGCGTCGGCCACCTGCTGCGGGGTGCTCGAGAACGGAGCAGGCTTCATGCCCTCCGTCATCCGCCCGATCACGAATCCGGGCCGCACAAGCAGCAGATGGACGCCGCTGCCGTGCAGCGCGTCCCCCAGGCCCGAGGCGAATCCGTCGAGGCCGGCCTTCGCCGAACCGTAGACGTAGTTGGCGCGGCGGACCCGCATGCCGGCGACCGACGAGAACACCACGATCTGTCCCGAGCCGTGGGCCCGCATCAGGTTCGCGAGATGCGTGAGCACACTGATCTGGGCGACGTAGTCGGTGTGGACGACGGCGAGCGCGTGCCCGGCGTCCTGCTCGGCGCGGGCCTGATCACCCAGGACACCGAACGCCAGCACGGCGACCCCGATGGGGCCGTGCTGTTCGGCGATCGCCGACAGGACACCGGAGTGATCCGCGACGCGATCGGCGTCGAACTCGATGGTGTGGACATCGGTGGCACCGGCACCGAGCAGGGTCCGGCGTTGCTGTCCCAGATCGTCACTGCGGCGCGCGGCCAGGACGACGGCCCGCCCGGGCGCCAGTCGCTGCGCGACCTCCAGCCCGATCTCGCTGCGACCGCCCAGCAGCACCACCGATCCTGGGGCGAAATCCGTGTCACTCATGACTCCAGTGTCCTGGATTCGCGGCGCTCGAGTACGGTCGGGGCATGGCCCGCTCCCCGTCGAATCCCACGCACCTCACCGCCGCGGCCGGCGAGTTCCTCACCGAACGGCATCTGGCGACCCTGACCACCCTGCGCAAGGACGGATCTCCGCACGTCGTGGCCGTGGGATTCACCTGGGACCCGGACAAGCGGATTGCCCGGATCATCACCAACGACTCGTCGCAGAAGGCCCGTAACGCCGACCGCGGGGGCTATGCCGCGGTCAGTCAGGTCGACGGCGGGCGGTGGCTCACGCTCGAGGGCTCCGCGCGGGTGATGTCGGATCCCGCGTCCGTCGCCGAGGGCGTCGAGCGCTACACGGCCCGGTACCGGCAGCCGCGGGAGAACCCCACCCGAGTGGTCATCGAGATCCACGTCGAACGAGTGATGGGCTCGGCAATCCTCATCGACAGGTGAAATCGTCTGATTTGCAACAGTATTCGGCGTCCACGGGGTGTTCCGAGGCGAGGCACGGGGGGTAGGGTGTGAGGACGTCGATGGCGAGCCCCTGATGGTCGTCATCGTCACCACCGAACCCGAGTGGGGATGGCCATGACAACTCGACGGACGGTATCGACGAATGGACGTTCCGATCACCGATGGGCCTTCCGCGGGTCGATCCTCGCGGGTGTCGCCGTCGCCGGACTGTGCGCGCCTGCCGCGGCTCACGCACTGCCGCCACATCCGTTCGGCCCGCCGGCGCTGACGATCGGCTGCGCCAACCAGGGCAGTCTGATGTCGTTGACCGGTGCCACCGGGCAATCCGGGCCCGAGCAGACGCCGCCGATCGGGCCGGGTGAGATCCGGTTCGAATCGTTCCCGGCGGCACCCCCGATCCCGGCCGCCGGACAGGTCACCGTCGCCTGGATCAACCTGGACACCGGCGCGACGGGCATCGCGGCGCTCGAGGGCACCTACCCGTACTACTCGAAGACGGTCTACACCGGTACCGGCAATATCCGGGCCACCGTGTTCGGCACGATCGACCTGGGCAGTCTGCCGCTGTGTCAGTCCAACCCGACATTCGGCAACTTCATCGTCTGACGTCGGCTGCCCGGCACGTCCCTCAGCCGGGCAGAACGGTCAATCCGTGCGGGCGCCGGTTCATCGGCTCGCACCCGTCGGCGGTGACCACGACGATGTCCTCGATCCGGGCACCCCACCGGCCGCGGAAGTAGATGCCCGGCTCGATGCTGAATGCCATTCCCGGCTCGAGCGTGATCTCGTTGCCGGCGACGATGTACGGCTCCTCGTGCACCGACAGCCCGATGCCGTGACCGGTGCGGTGGACGAACACCTCCGCCAGTCCGGCCTCCGCCAGGACGTCGCGGGCGGCGGCATCGACCGATTCGGCGGTCACACCGGGACGGACCGCATCGACGGCGGCGCGCTGTGCCGCCTCGAGGACGGCACACTGCCGCGCGACCTCGGCCTCCGGCTCGCCGAGGACGTACGTGCGGGTCGAATCGGAGTTGTATCCGGGTTCGACCGGTCCGCCGATGTCGATCACCACGACATCGCCGGCCTCGACGACACGATCCGACACCTCGTGGTGGGGATCGGCACCGTGCGGACCCGATCCGACGATCACGAACGCGGCCTCGGTGTGCCCCTCGGCGAGGATCGCATCGGTGATGTCGCGGGCCACCTCGGCTTCGGTCCGGCCCGGCCGCAACCACTCGCCCATCCGCGCGTGGACCCTGTCGATCGCCGCGCCGGCGCGACGCAGAGCCTCGATCTCGGCGTCGTCCTTGATCATTCGCAGCTCCCGCAGCACTCCGGTCGCCAGCACCGGCACGGTGCCGAACCGCCGGGCCAGCGGAACCAGGTGCAGCGCGGGCATCGCATCGGTGACCGCCGTGCGCGGGGACTCCGGCAGCAGCGACGACACCAGCTCGTACGGATCGACGCCGTCGACCCAGTCGTGCACGGGAAGGCCGAGATCACCCACCGCCGAATCCCCCAGCGACGCAAGCTCGAGCCGTGGCAGGACGACGGACGGCGGATTCCCGTCCGCGGGAACGACCAGGCACGTCAATCGCTCGAACGAGTCGGCCCGGGAACCGACGAGGTAGCGCAGGTCCGGGCCCGGTGTGACGAGCAGGCCGTCGAGCCCGGCTCGCTCCGCGAACCGGGCCGCACGGGTCAGTCGGTCGGCGTACACCGAGGTGGGAAAACGGGACGATGCGGTGCGATCCTCGGCACTGGGGGAACTCTCGGAACTCATGGGAATCAGGCTATGCCGTCGTCGCTGCGGTCGGGGCGAGAGCCACTGATCCACGCGCCACTCGCCCTTGACGAAAGCGGGAATCGAGCAGAATCGCTGGTTGGAAATGTCCGGTTTCCGATCGTTCGTACCGCTACCATTCTCGAAGCGTCCACAGAACAGGTCGGGGACCTCGAGGAGCCGCGTGAACCACAGCCGAACCACCTCTGCCCACGTCCCGGACCTCGAGTCCACATTCGCGCCGCCTGCGTCGTGGCTTCCCATGAAATACCCGCGGCGAGGCGGCTTCGCCGCCCGCATCGATCCCGTCGATCCGGGCGCTGACGCGGCGCTCGCACAATCGATCGAGACCAACGAGGAGTTCCTGCAGTGGGCCGCGTGGGATCTGGTGAACGATCCGAATCCCAACGCACTCGCCGCTGCCGCACGGCGTTACCGGGCCGGCCAGGCCTCCCCTGTCGGGGCCGCGGCCCTGATAGTCCTGCTCACGCGGTTCGTACGGCCGGAGCGAGGCAGCCACGTCGTGGACGGGTGGGTCGCTCGACACGGTCTGGTGTTCGCGGTCGAGGCACTGCTGGAGGCCTCCGACATGCGGCAGGTCCAGACGCGGGTACCGGTCCCGGAGCACGATTCCGAGACCCAGTTCGTCATGGTCATCGTGGACAGCGTCGGTCCGTTCGGACGGCACCGGCCAGAGGTGGACACCGGCGGGCCCCGCTACATGCTGCGCGACCAGCTCGCGCAGACCGATGATGTGCACGAGCAGGTGTCGTACACCGTCCGCGAGCACATGTTCGACCGGATGCGAGCACTGTTGGCCACCGCGCCGGACGCCGACTACGCCGCGGCACGCGATGCGGCATCGGTGTTGCGCACGAACACGACTCGACGGCTCACCGCCTCATTCCTGTTCCCGACCGAACGCGCATGGTCGCGCGAACTGATCTCGGGGCTGGACCAGATCCCCTATCACTGGCGTACCCACCTGCTGGCGGCGTCGAACACGACCGCCGAGTTCGAGCGGATCGTCGGCGAGCAGGGACGCCACGCCTGGCTCGGCGACGAGTCGATCCTGGCGGCCGTGGTGGACGGTGTCGGGCCGGAGATCACGACGGCACTGACCGCCGCGTTCGACAACGAGTTCCCCTACCGGAGCGCGGCGGACGACGTGATCCGAGTGAGCATCCTGCACGCACTGTCGTCGATCCCCACCGATGACGCCTTCACCGCGCTGCTCGATCGGGCACACGTGAAGAACTCGCTGCCTGCGGTGCGGAACGCGATGCAGCACTATCCGCGACGTGCGTTGCGGATCCTGGCCGGGCCCGACTCGGGGTTGTTCGACCGCCACGTCCGCGACCATCCGGACCTCGCCGTCGAACTGGCCGACACACTTCCCACGCGTGCCCGGCGCCGGATCGAGGAACTGACGACGCCGATGCACGACGCGACCGATGTGCCCACGCTCCTGGTGAATCCCCCGTGGAAGGGCAGGAAGAAGCCGGCAGCACTGACGGAGATCGACGGACTCGCCGTTCCCCTGATTCGCCGGATGGATTGGCTACCGGGCGAACTCGAGGAAATACGGAACACCCCGCACGACTACTCGTACACGACGTGGGAAAAGTATCGGCAGTACATCCCCGACACGACCGCGCAGGTCGTGAACGAGTGGCAGGCCTGGGTGATCTTCCTCATCGCCCCCGACGAGGTGGCACGGCCGCTGTTGACGGACTGGGCCGGAACGTCACTCAAGGAACCGCTCCGCGTCGTCGACCGCTACGAACTGGACGCCTTGCCCCTGATGCTGCGGTTCGCCCGCGCCCACCCCGGCGCCGCGGCGCCGTACCTGATGCCGTACGTGGACATCGACGTCGCGCGTCTGCACGCAACGATGTTCGCCACTCGCAAGAACCTCCGCAGGCCGGCGCTGTCGTGGCTCGTTCGGCACGCCGCGGACGCGGTCACGTTGCTGGTTCCCGATGCGGTGGGACCGGCGGGGGCGCTGCGCGACCACGCCACCGTCGCACTTCGCGCGCTCGCCCGCGCCACCACGCGGGAGACCGTTGTCGGCGGAGCGGCACAGTACGGGAAGGCTGCCGCGGAAGCCGTCGGCGAGCTCGTCGACCTCGATCCGCTCGAGATACTGCCGAAGCGGATCCCCAAGCCACCCGCGTGGGCCGATGTCGAGTCGCTGCCCCCGATTCTGACGGCCGATCGATCCGCGGTGCTCCCGGCACCGGCCGTGAACACCATCCTGACGATGTGCGCCATCGGAACCGTGGACGCCCCGTACGCCGGACTCGACACCGTGACCGCGTTCTGCGATCCCACATCGCTGGCCGCGGCGGCCTGGGAACTGTTCGAACGCTGGTGGGGCGCCGGCGCGCCGTCCAAGGATAACTGGGTGGTCCTCGCCCTGGGGTGGCTCGGCGACGACGCGACGGTCACCAGGTTGGCTCCGTTCATCCGCCGCTGGCCCGGCGAGAACGGCACCGCGCGGGCTCAACTCGGGCTCGATGCGCTTGCCGCGCACGGCTCGGCTCGAGCATTGACCGAACTCGATCGCATCTCGCGCAAGATGAAGTTCAAATCGCTGAAGAACGGTGCCACCGAACGCGTCGCGGAGGTCGCGGACCGCCTCGGGCTCGACCGCGAACAACTCGCGGACCGCACCGTCCCCGATCTCGACCTCACCCCCGAGGGCACGATGACGTTCGACTACGGGCCCAGGGCGTTCACCGTCGGCTTCACCGAGACGCTGGTGCCCGTCGTCGTCGACGAGGCCGGCAAGAGGACGGCCGGGCTCCCGCGAGCAACCGCCCAGGACGACGCGACGCTCGTCGAGGACGCGAAGAAGCGCTTCGCCACGCTCAAACGGGAAGCGAAAACCGTCGCAGCCGAGCA
Source organism: Rhodococcus sp. BE178 (assembly GCF_050433545.1). Classification (NCBI taxonomy): domain Bacteria; kingdom Bacillati; phylum Actinomycetota; class Actinomycetes; order Mycobacteriales; family Nocardiaceae; genus Rhodococcus; species Rhodococcus sp. BE178. The sequence continues at coordinate 307,903 of NZ_JBNPXA010000002.1, forward strand.
GATCAAGCGGTTCAACCGGTCGCTGGTCACCGGACGCCGCTGGAGTGCAGACGAGTTCACCGACTACGTCCTGGGTCATCCCCTGCTGGTGCACATTGCGCGCCGCCTGCTGTGGGCGTCGTTCGACGAGCAGTCCCGTCCCGTGGTCGTATTCCGAGTCGCCGAGGACAACACCCTCGCCGATATCGACGACGACACCGTCGCGCTGCCGGACGGCAGGATCGGACTCGTGCACCCCGCCCACATCCCCGACACCGTGGGAGCCTGGTCCGACGTCTTCGCCGATTACGAGATCCTGCAGCCGTTTCCGCAACTCGCCCGCCCCATCCACCACCCCCTGCCCGCTGACGTCGACGGGGTCGGGTTGTCCCGCTTCACCGGGGTGACCGCGACACCGAGTCAGGCCCTGCGCTTGACATACCGCGGATGGGAACCGGTGTGGGAGAACCCCGCGTCGTGGGGCCAGGGGCTGCTGTACCGGCTGGGCGACACCGTGTCGGTGCTGCTGGGGCTCGAACCCGGGATGGGGACCGGAAGCCCGTACGACGGCTACCCCGACCAGACCCTGGTGTCCGTGAACCTTCGCGGGGGAACCCTCGACGACGTCGACAGCGCCACGGTCTCCGAACTCCTCGCGGACCTCGCCGGGTTCGCGTCGTGACTCTCCGGATCCAGCGTCCACCGGCCGAAGAACGGTTCACCGACGAACTCGCCCACCTCGCCGCCGACGACACCGGACCACGGCCTCCGGGGTGGCGATTGACGCTGCCGGCGGCGCGGACGTTCGTGATGGGCGACACCGAGCGCGGTATCCGACCCAAGTACGTCGGCAATCCGTCGCTCGTCGAGCGGTCCCTGGTCACCCTGGCGACGACGCGGGGCCTGATGCTGGTCGGCGAGCCGGGCACCGCCAAATCACTGCTCTCGGAGCTGATCGCCGCCGCGGTCAGCGGCGACTCGACTCTCACGATCCAGGGCGGCGCCGCCACCACCGAGGACCAGATCCGCTACTCGTGGAACTACGCCCTGCTCGTCGCCGAGGGTCCGTCGACTCGCTCGATGGTGCCCGCCCCGATGCTGCGCGGCATGGCAGAGGGCCGCATCGTGCGTTTCGAGGAGGTCACGCGGTGCCCACTGGAAGTCCAGGACACCCTGCTCTCGCTGCTGTCCGAACGCGTTCTCGCGGTTCCCGAGCTCACCGGTGTCGACGCCATGGTCTACGCCCGCGAAGGGTTCAACGTCATCGCCACGGCCAACACCCGCGATCGCGGGGTCAACGAGATGAGTGCCGCGCTCAAGCGCCGCTTCAATTTCGAGACGGTGCACCCGATCGCGGACTTCGACACCGAGGTCGAGTTGGTCCGTGCCGAGTCGGCCGCATTGCTGCGGGCATCCGGGGTGACGATCGAGCAGGATCCCGCCCTGTCCGAGTTGCTCGTCACCCTGTTCCGGGATCTGCGCACGGGGATCGCGGCGGACGGATCATCGGTCGAGCGTCTGTCGTCGGTGATGAGCACGGCGGAGGCGGTCTCACTCGCCCACGCCACCGGAGTCCGCGGGTGGTTTCTGCGCGGCGATGCGGGCACCGTCGCCGACCTGGCCGAGTCGCTGGCCGGGACGGCGACCAAGGACAACTCCGAAGACGCCGCTCGGCTTCACCGCTACATCGAGCAGCGGGCCTCGTATCGATCCGGCGCGGTCTGGGACGAACTGCGTGAGGCGCACGCACACCTGGCCGGACCGTGAATGCCGCTGGGGCGGTGACGGGCCCCGGCCGGGCTGTCGTGCTCGGGATTCGTCGTCACAGTCCGGCGTGTGCGCGCGTCGTGGCGGAGACGATCGAGCGGCTGCGGCCGGCACACGTTCTGGTCGAGGGGCCGGCCGATTTCACCGATCGGCTGGGCGAGCTGGCCCTCGATCACGTGTTTCCGATTGCGCTGTTCTCCCATGCACGGGATGGTTCCCGCACTCGGATGTCGACGACCGCGTTCACCGAGTGGTCGCCGGAACTGGTGGCCGTCCGCGCGGCCGCGACCGTCGGGGCCGAAATCCGCTTCATCGATCTGCCGGTATGGCACCCCGAGTTCGATTCCCCGCGGGACGGCCACGGGCCGGTCGCCGCCGCGTTGCCCGGACGACTCGGGCTCGACACGATGAGCGCCGTGTGGGATCACGTCGTCGAGTCGCGGGCCGCAGCGCTTCCCACCTTCGAACTGACAACGCTGCTCGACGAGTACTTCGACACGATCCGAGCGGGCGACGCCACGGTCTCGGTGCGGGAGCTCCACATGGCGGCGTGGGTGCGTGCCGCACGAGACCGCGCCGACGGTAGCGGCGTCGTCGTGGTGTGCGGGGGATGGCACCGCCCGGCGATCCTCGCGGAGCTCGCGGACGGACCGGTGACCGACGGAACGTGGCCCACCACCCCGCCCCCGGACGCCGCCGTCAACGTCGGCAGCTATCTGATCCCCTACTCGTACCGGCGGCTGGATGTCGACACACCGTGGTGGTACCAGACCGTCTGGCAGACACCTGCCACGGCCGCCGAGATCGCGGCGGAGACGATCGTCCGGGACCTGCGCGCACATGGACACCACGTCTCCGCGACGAACTTCATCGGATTCCGCGCCCAGTTGCACGGTCTCGCCGCGATGCGGGGGCATGCGTCGCCGACCCGCATCGACGTGCTGGACGCCGCCGCGAGCACCCTCGTCGACGAGGCGTTGGCGTCACCGTTGCCGTGGACGCTCGCGTCGCACGTGCCGGCGGCTGAACCGCATCCGGTGATCGCATCGTGTTTGAGCACGATGCGCGGCACCCGTGTCGGCGCACTACACCCGGATGCGCCGGCGCCGGCTCTCGTGCACCACGTCGAGATGCTGCTCGACGAGTTCGACCTCGTACCGGGCACCGTCGACTTCGATCTCACCGATGCCCGCGATCGGACCCGCAGCCGCGTGCTGCACCAGCTGCGGGTGCTGGCGGTCCCCGGGTTCGAGCGGCACTCCGGTCCGGGCACCGGATCCGAGGTGCTGTCGACCGAACGGTGGGTGATCGCCGATGCCGGGGATCGTCTCCCCTCGCTGGTCGAGGCTGCGGCGCAGGGGCACACGCTCGTCGACGCAGCCGGTGCAGCCCTGGAGTCCGCGATGCGCGACGCCGCCTCGGACGTCGTGCACCTCGCCGTCGTCCTGTTCGACGCGGTGCTCTGCGGTCTCGATTCGACGTCCGACCGGTCCGCGGCGGGGGCTGTCGCCTCGTTGACCGCGGCCGGTGACCTCGCCGATGTCGGACGGTTGCTCAGAACCGCGATCGACCTTTGGCGCCACGATTCGCTGTTCGGCAGTCGCGGGTCGAGGCTGCTCGGCACCCTGGTCGCCGCTGCGGCGTCACGGGTCGTGGCGCTGGCCCGAGGCACCCGCGCCACGGCGAGCGGCGCCGATCTGCCCCGCATCTTCGCGGTCGCGGCCCTGGCCGACGCGATGGAACATGCCCGCGACCTCCTGCCGGTGGATCCGGCCGCGGAACTCGCCGCGCTCGCACGAGACCGCGGCGCGGCCGTCGAGCTCAGGGGCGCTGCACTCGGAACGTCCTGGAACCGAACATCACCCGAGTACGCCGCCGCCTGGGCCCGATCGATCCCCGCCGATCGGCTCGGCGACTGGCTGTGTGGGCTGTTCGTCATCGCGCGCGAGCAGTTCCTCGACACCGCCTCGAGCGCCGCCGTGCTCGAGGCCGTCGACGGAGTGGTGCGCGGCCTGACCGAGGACGAGTTCCTGACGGCACTGCCTGCGCTGCGACAGGCGTTCGAGTTCTTTCCGCCACGCGAGCGGAGGATCGTGGCGACACGCGTGGCTGCTTCACCGCGGCACGAGTCGATCGACCACCGCGCCGACACCCTCCGTGAGGGACGTCGACTCGACGATCGGGTCGACGATGCGCTCGCCCGGATCGGCCTGTCATGAGCGCCGAACGATGGCGGCTGATTCTCGGCGACGCAGCAGCGGGGGTCCTCGGCGACGCCACCGGTGAGGCCGCCGAGCGCGACGAGGCGTTGGAATGGCTCTATCGTCGCACCCCCGATCGAAGTGCCCGAGGCGTGCGCGCCGGAGGCTCACGCGTGCGACCGAGCGGGCAGGGCGACACAGCTGTGAGCGCAGTAGACTGGCTCGACGACATCCATCGACTGTTTCCCCGTGAGACCGTCCACCGGCTCGAGCGCGATGCGGTCGAGAAGTACCAAATCACCGAAGTGGTCACCGATCCCGCCGCACTGGAACGCATCGAGCCCAGCGTGACCCTGCTTCGGGCCGTGCTGCGCACGAAGCACCTGATGGACCCGAGAGTGCTGGCGATGGCGAAGAAGGCCGTCGACAAGGTGGTGCGGGAGCTGATCGAGAAACTTGCGGTCGACGTCCGCCGAACCTTCGTCGGCGCACGCAGCCGACGCAGGACGACGTTCCGCAATTCCCGCAACTTCGACTTCCCGGCGACCGTTCGCGCCAACCTGGAACACTGGTCGCCGCAGACCCGCAGAATCACGATCGACACCCCCGTGTTCACGTCGCGGACGCGTCGGCACACCGACACCTGGACGCTGATCCTGCTCGTCGATCAGTCGGGGTCGATGATCGACTCCGTCATCCACTCCGCCGTCACCGCCGCGTGCTTCTGGAACATTCCCGGCCTGACGACACACCTGATCGCGTACGACACCAACGTCGTCGACCTCACCTCCTAGGTGCTCGATCCGGTGGAGTTGCTGATGGGCGTTCAGCTCGGCGGCGGCAACGACGGCGCCCGCGCCGTCGACTACGCCGCGCAGCTGATCGACACCCCGCGCCGCACCATGGTGGTGATCATCTCCGACCTGTACGAGGGCTCGGCCGACCGTTTCGTCCGGAGCATCGCACGCCTGACCGATGACGGGGTCCGACTACTGGCGCTCACCGCGCTCGACGAGGGCGGCGAACCCGACTACGACCGCGAGATCGGCCGGCGACTGGCCGGGCTGGGCGTGCACGTCGGCGCGATGACTCCCGGCGGACTGGCCGAGTTCGTCGCCGAGTGCATGCGATGACGTGGACTCTCAGGTGACCGCCCGGCCGGATCTGGTGGCCCTGACCGACGAGGCGCTGGCAGCGGTCGCGAACTGGGGACTGGTCAAGCGCGCCCTCCGCACGCACGACGCCGAACCTCCCGAACTGTCGCAGTCCGCCGACCGCATCACCGCCCGCTACGCCGACGGCGTCGAGACGGTGCTTCCGGCCGGCGTGTCCTTCACCGAGGCGTCGTGTACGTGTGGCGCGAGCGCGGTGTGCCGACACCGCATCGGCTTGGTGATCGCGGTGCGTGCACGGTTCCGTTCGGGCGGCGACCGCGAAGCACCCGGGCTGCCGAGTGAATGGACACCGGGCGAGTTCGACGACGAGACACTGATCGCACACCTCGGTCCGGCTGCCGTCGCTCGGGCACAACGCATCCGCCGCACCGGCTATCAGGCGACCGTCCATCGCCCGACCGGCACCGACGGCACCGTCCGGGTGGAACTCGCCCACTGCACCGTCCGATTCCTGGTGCCGCACCAACTGCGTCACGCACATTCGTCGGCCGCCGATCACGTGACCGGCGAATCGATTGCGCTCGCGGTGTGGGCGGTCCGCGCGGCCGACGTCTCGGGCAGCGAGCGCGTCCACGTGGGCGCGGATCCGTTCGTGCGGGAGATCGACCACATCGCGGCCGCGCGCACCATGGCACGAGCGATCCTCCTGGACGGGATGGCGGCAACCACCGCCGTGCAACTCGCGACCGCCGTCAGGACCACCCGATCCGCCGAGAACGGCTCAGCGGTCTGGATAGCCGACGCATGTGCGGATCTGACCGACCAGATGGAGGCCTACCTGGCCCGGCACGCTCGACACAGCCGCACCCGAGTTGCCGCCACGATCGCGGAGATCGAGGCCCGGACCCGGCTCGGGGAGTCGACCGACGCCGCGGTCGCCGCGGGAGCACTCGGAACCGAGACGCCCGGTGAAACACCGTTGCGCCGTTCGCGGCTCGTCGGGCTGGGCGCGCGCGTCACCGGGTTCGGCGATTCGATCACCGCGGAGCTGTTCTTCACCGACAGCGGGACGGGCGCGGTGTTGCTGATGCGCCACGACTGGGCGAGCGAGTCCGGTGAACGTCCGACAGGACATTCTATTTCGACTCGACGGGTATCCGGCGCGACAGTCGCGGCGCTCGCGGCGTCGACGATCGTCACGGAATCCGCGGTTCGACGCGCCAACCATCGAATCCGCCTCACGCGCGGAGGGATCGGCCGCACGGCACTGCTGACACTCGGTCAGGACACCTGGCAGAAGTCCGTGGACGTGGTCGACGACTACGCCGAGGCACACCGGCGGCTGTCCCGACGCGGACCGTCGTTCACACGGGACCGGGTGGTGACCGACGGCGTCGCCGCGATACAGATCGGCACGGTGGCGGGCACCGATTACTCGCCCGCGGAGCAGACGCTGACCGTGACCGTCGGCGACGGCCATGGAAATCGGGCCCGGATCGCAGTCGAACATCGCGCACACGTTCCGGGCGCCCTCGACGCGGTGGTCCGCGCGATGTCGTCGCAGCCCACCGCCGTCACCGGACGGCTGACGGTCCGCGCGGGCGCGCTGTGCATCAGCCCCTTCGCGATCGCCTGTGACCTCGGTGTGGTCGTCCCCGACCTGGCGCCCGGCGCAGGCACCACGCCGCTGACCCGCGCCACCGCAGTCCGCGCAGACCCCGTCGGCGACGTCCTGGACGGTGCATTCGCCACCCTCGCCGACCTGTCACATCGAGGCCTGCGGTCCGCGACGGACGCCACCGTGACAGCGCTCCGCGGCTGCGCCGCGCGGTTGGCCGGCATCGGCATGACCTCGACGGCCCGCAGTGTCGAGCGCACCGCCGCCGCAGTTCACGACGATGACCTCGACGTGCTGGCCGACGCCTGGGTCCAGGCCATGCTCCGGATCCTCATCGCGACCGAGTCCCGCTGACACGACCTACCGCATGCCTAGGCAGGGTTTGGCAGGATGGGGCGCATGAGTGGACCTTTGCTGCTACTGGACGGTGCAAGTCTGTGGTTCCGGGCGTTCTACGCCCTCCCCGAATCGATGACTGCGCCCGACGGCCGTCCGGTCAATGCCGTGCGCGGGTTCACCGACATGGTCGCCGCCCTCGTCACCCGCACCCAGCCGTCACGACTGGCGGTGTGCCTGGATCTCGACTGGCGCCCCCAGTTCCGGGTCGACGCCGTGCCGTCGTACAAGGCGCACCGAGTGGCTCAGGAATCCGCCGGCGCCGACACCTCCGCGGGGTCTGCCGAGGAGGTGCCCGACACGCTGACGCCTCAGGTCGACATGATCATGGACGTGCTGGACGCCGCCGGTATCGCGACGGCCGGCGCTGCGGGGCTCGAAGCCGACGATGTGCTGGGAACCCTTGCAGCGCAGGAGAAGGAAGACTCCGTCGTGGTCGTGAGCGGCGACCGGGATCTGCTCCAGGTGGTCACCGACGATCCGGTGGCCGTGCGCGTGCTGTACGTCGGCCGTGGGCTGGCGAAGGCCGAACTGTTCGGACCTGCCGAGGTGGCCGCGAAGTACGGGGTGCCCGCGGAACGCGCCGGAGACGCCTACGCGGAGCTGGCCCTGCTGCGGGGCGACTCGTCGGACGGCCTGCCCGGGGTCAAGGGCGTCGGCGAGAAGACCGCGTCCACGCTCCTGCTCCGACATGGTTCGCTCGAACAGCTACGTGCCGCGGCGCTGGACCCGACCACCGACGTCGCGAAGGGTGTTCGCGCCAAGCTCGCCGCGTCTGCCGACTACATCGACGCCGCGTTGCCGGTGGTGCAGGTGGTCACCGATGCCGACGTGCAGTTGTCGCGCCCCGACGTGTTGCCCAGCGCGCCGGTCCACCCCGAACGACTCGAACAGGTGGCCACGCAACTAGGCATCGAGCGCTCGGTCGCCCGCCTCGTGGCGGCAATGGCGACCGAGCGCTCGTGACGTCCCACAGGCGCCGGACTAGCTCGGGCGGCTGACCGAGTACTTGCCGTCGTTGTCGGTGAAGGTCACGGTGATCTTCTTCGGGGCGCCGTCCACCGTCAACGAACACTGGAACGAATTACCCTCGGAGACTTCCTGACCGGACGGGCAGCTCACGTCGGAGACCGAACGCGCACCGTACGACTCGGTGACGATCTGCTCGACGCCCTTCTGCGCGGCGGCCTGATCGAGTGTCTTGCCGCCGAAGACTCCCGAGAGCGCCAGGCCGACGACCGCGATCACCGCGATCACGGCCAGTCCGATTCCCGCCCACATCACCGGCTTCCCCTTACCGCCGGTGGTTGCCGGCTGTACGGGTTGCATGGGCTGCGCCGCCCACTGGTTCGGGGGCTGGGTGCCGAACTGCGCCTGCGGGTATCCCGGCTGCGCGCCCCACTGCTGGCCGGGGTACTGCTGCGCCTGGTTCGGCTGCCCCGGATTGGACTGTCCGGCGTACTGGCCGGAACCGCCCATCTGGGGGTTCCACTGCGGCTGTGCGGACGACGGCTGACCCCACGCCTGACCGCCGCCACCCCACTGCTGGTTCGCGTCGGGAGCACCGGGATACGGCTGACCCCAAGCCTGATTCTGGGGCTGGCCATGCTGTCCCGGATAGCCCTGCCCGGGAGGGGGGTAGGCGCCGCCGCCGTACACATCGGCGGGGTACGGGTTCGGGAGCGGTTGCTGGATGTGTTCGGGAGCGGTCGGTGCCGCGTGTCCTTCGCCGTGCCCCGGCTGCGAGGCCCACTGCTCGTTGGGCTCGTTCGGTCCCTGCGGGCTGCTCATGTCGTCTCTCCTCGTCTCCGGTACTGCAGCCTACGATGCAACGAAATGCGTGAGCAGAGCCCGAACTTCGTGGATGTTCACGCGTTTCGAAGAATGTCTCTGGATCGGCAGCGGGTTACCCGAGACCCGGATCTTCAACAAAGCGGTACTCCTCCCCCGGTGCCGATTCATCGACACCCTACGCAGCATTCATCCGGACACGGAACATTGCCCCACGCTTTTCCGTGTCAGCTGGCCGGATGTCGGTCGTCGTCCTGTGCCCGGGTCCGCGGCCGCTACTCGGTCAGATGCGCGGGTGCGTGCGTAACGCCCTCGATGTCGCTGACGGTCGCGTCGATCAACTGATGTGCGAGATCGGCGAGCGCGCGCGCCGTCGCGAGTTCGTCACCGATCTCGGGCACGTTGCGATCCGTCGGATTCCTTCGCGCCGCCCCGACGCCGACCAGCGTCGTGTCACCGGTGTGCAGTCTCGCGGTAGAACGAGTCTGACGGTCGTGTTCGTCTATCACGATCTCCATCGACCACTGCTTCGCGTCCATGGTCGCGCTCCTCTCGGTACCGCCCCGACGGGTGGCCGGGGGTACACGATCCAGTCAACGTCCATCGGACACGATCCGGTAGGGGCGTTCGGATCCACCCGTCTTCGGAACTGCGACCTGCCGCGGCGGCGGACTACGTGGCGGCCACCGCGACGACCCCACGACGGATCGCCCCGACCGCCCGCGCGGCGGCCTTCGCCACCGCCGGATCGGACGCCGTCGAGTGCACCTGGTCGAGCAGGTCGATCACCTGCCGGCACCAACGCACGAAGTCGCCCGCCGACAGTTCCTTACCGCCCGAACCCGCCGAGATCAGCGCGTCCACCAGCGACTCGTCGCTGGCCCACTGGTAGATGGCGGTCACGAAGCCGAGGTCTGGCTCCCGGGTGAGCGGGAGCTTGTGCCGGACCTCGTCGGCCCGCAACTCGCCCCACACCCGCACCGTCTCCGCGAGCGCCTGTCGTAGCGGCACCGTCGGGCCCCGGTCGGGCGCGTCGGCATCCTGCCGGGACTCGTACACGACAGCCGACACCACCGCGGCCAGCTCGGCGGGGGTGAGCCCGCTCCAGACCCCGCGCCGCAGACACTCCGCGACGAGGAGATCGCTTTCGCAGTAGATCCGACCCAGGCGCTGCCCGGCCTCGGTGGCCTTCGGGTGCTTGCCCTCGGAGATGTAGCCACGCTCGGTGAGCAGGGCCACGATCCGGTCGAAGGTCCGCGCCAGCGAGTTCGTGGTCGCGGCCACCTTCTGCCGCATGGAGTCGGTCTCGCGGGCCAGACGGTTGTAGCGCTCGCCGATCCGGCTCAGCTGTTCGCGGTCCGGGCGAGAATGGCACGGGTGCTCACGAAGCGCCTTCCGGAGCGCCACGATCTCGCTGTCCTCGCGACCACTCTTCGCCCGTTTCGGTTTCCGCGGCGCGACGATGCCCGTACTCCGCAACGCCGACGCCAGATCGCGACGCACGCGGGCCGTGCGGTGATCGACGTGCCGCGGCAATCGCATCCGGCCGAGCGCACGTGCCGGCACCGGGAAGTCCGCGGCACTGACCCGGCCCGCCCACTTCTCCTCCGTCAGCACCAAGGGCCGGGGATCGGTGTGATTCTGATCCGGCTCGAGCACGACCGCGAGCCCGGAGCGTTTGCCCACCGGGATCGCGACGACATCGCCCCGCCGGAGCCCGACGAGCGACTCGACCGACGTGCCCCGCCGGTCCGCCCGACCCTGACGTTCGATCGCGCGCTCACGGCGGCGCAGCTGCTCCCGGATCTGCACGTACTCGAAATACTCGCCGTCCGCGCCGCCGAGCTTGTCCCGCAGTTCTGTCAGCGCGACCTCGTTGCGTTCGATCCCGCGGGTGAGCCCGACGACAGAACGGTCGGCCTGGAACTGCGCGAACGACCGCTCGAGCAGCGCACGCGACTCCGCCGCGCCCATCCGATCGATCAGGTTGATCGACATGTTGTAGGCGGGGCGGAACGAGCTGCGCAGCGGAAAGGTCCGCGTAGACGCCAGTCCGGCGACGTCGGTGGGCTCGACGCCGGGCTGCCACAGCACCACGGCATGGCCCTCGACGTCGATGCCGCGACGTCCCGCACGCCCGGTGAGCTGCGTGTACTCCCCCGGTGTCAGCTCCGCGTGCGTGTCGCCGTTGTATTTGACGAGGCGCTCGAGCACGACCGAACGCGCCGGCATGTTGATTCCCAGTGCGAGGGTCTCGGTCGCGAACACCGCGCGCACCAGCCCGTTGACGAACAATTCCTCCACGGTCTCCCGGAAGGCGGGCAGCATTCCGGCGTGGTGGGCGGCGAAGCCACGTTCGAGCGCCTCGCGCCACCCCCAGTAGCCGAGCACCTCGAGGTCGGCGCGCGGCAGGTCCCGGGTGTGCTTGTCGATGATCTCGCGGATCTGCGCGGTCTGCTCCGGCGTCGTCAGACGCAGGCGGGACCGCACGCACTGCGCGAGCGCCGCCTCGCAACCGGCGCGGCTGAAGATGAAGGTGATCGCCGGCAGCAAACCCTCTTCGTCAAGCCGCGCGATCACCTCCGGACGCGGCAGCGGCCGGTAGTCGCTCGACCGCCCACGACCACGCCCGCGCGGCTCCCAGTCGTTCATCCGGTCGAGCGCAAGGCGTTGCTTGACGTGGCGCGCCAGGTCCTGGTCGACCACCACGTCGTGCCCGCCGTTCGGCGTCGCCTTCGCATCGAACAGATCGAACAACCGACGTCCGACCATGATGTGCTGCCACAGCGGGATCGGGCGGGTCTCGTCGACCACGATCGTCGTGTCGCCCCGAACGGTCTCCATCCAGGCGCCGAATTCCTCGGCGTTGCTGACCGTCGCCGACAGGCTGACGAGGCGCACGTCCTCGGGCAGGTGCAGGATCACCTCTTCCCAGACTGCCCCGCGGAAGCGATCGGCCAGGAAGTGCACCTCGTCCATCACGACATGCGAGAGACCACGCAGCGCCGGCGAGTCGGCGTAGAGCATGTTGCGCAGTACCTCGGTCGTCATGACGACGACGGGAGCGTCCGAGTTGATGCTGGTGTCCCCGGTCAGCAGCCCGACGGCGTCCTTGCCGTGGCGTTCGGAGAGTTCGGCGAACTTCTGATTGCTGAGCGCCTTGATCGGCGTCGTGTAGAAGCACTTGCGCCCGGCCTCGAGCGCGAGGTGCACCGCGAACTCACCGACTACGGTCTTGCCCGCGCCAGTAGGCGCGCACACCAGCACGCCGTGCCCGGCCTCGAGCGCCGCGCAGGCCTGCACCTGGAACGGATCGAGGGGAAAGCTCAGTTGTTCCGTGAACGAGTCGAGTTGGGTCCGAGCCCTCACAGCGTGTCCGTGTAGTCCTGCGAAGCGGGCCTCGGGGCAGCCGACGCGGGCTCCACCGGTGTGACACCGTCCACGGCCGTCGGCGCACTGATCGTCGACGCCTCCTCGTCGTCCAGAGCACCCCAGGCCTCGGACTCAGCCCGCGCCTTGCGCTTGTCGTTGAGTCGCGCGACCTGCACGGCCACCTCGAACAGAACCGTCAACGCGCCGGCCAAAACCAACATCGAGAACGGATCCTGGCCGGGAGTGGCGACCGCCGCGAACACGAACAACCCCATGATCAGCCCGCGACGCCACGCCTTCAGCTTCGAGTACGGAAGCACGCCGACGACGTTGAGCGCGACGATGAGGAGCGGAATCTCGAAGCTGACACCGAAGATGATCAGCAGGTTGATCACGAAGCCGAAATACTGGGCGCCGCTCAGAGCGGTGATCTGGACGTTGTCGCCGATCGTCAACAGGAAGTGCAGGGCCTTCGCGACGACGACGTATGCAAGGACCGCACCGGCGACGAACAGGGCGGTCGCCGCGACGACGAAACTGATCGCGTACTTCCGCTCCTTCGAGTACATACCCGGAGTCACGAAACCCCAGATCTGGTAGAGCCAGATCGGGCAGGCCAGCACGATGCCGGCGGTGAAGGCAACCTTGAACCGGAGCATGAACTGCTCGAACGGACCCGTCGCGAGCAGACGACACGAACCGTCGTTGCTCAGGTCCGCTCGAGCGGAGGTAGGAAGCTCACAGTACGGCCCGCGCAGCAGATCGCCGAGGCTCTCCAGCCCCAGGATCTGATGGGAATACCAGAAGAAGCCGATGATCGTGGTCAGCACGATGGCCGCGACGGAGATCAGCAGTCGCGTCCGCAGCTCGTACAGGTGATCGACCAGCGACATCGTGCCATCTGGATTTGTCCTGCGTCGGCTGCGACGCGGGTCGAACGGAATTCGCACAGTGGGCCCTAGCCTTGGTCAGCGACGAACCGGGGCGAACGCACTCACCCCGGACGCGTGTGGATCGTGAACTAGGCCGACTTCGGCTCGGTGTGCGCCTGTGGGGTCTCGACCACCGTGGCATCCATCGTCGGCGACGGAAGCTGTGCTGCGGGAGTCGCGGTCGGCGCGGCACTCGAAGCGGTGTTGCCGTCGTTCTGCATCTCCTTGACCTCGCTCTTGAAGATGCGCAACGACCGACCGAGGCCGCGGGCCGCGTCGGGAAGCTTCTTCGAACCGAACAGGATGATGACGACAAGCGCCACAATGGCCCAGTGCCAGGGGCTCATGGCTCCCATTTTTACCTCCAGGTTTCAGATGCCAACGATGCTACCGGACGTGTCTGCGTCGGTCTTGGTGCAAATGTCCTGTTCACCGTGACGTAACAACCAACCGGAGCGGTCTGCGCACATCCCGGCGTACCAGTTCACGCAACCGCCATCAAAAGTTACTCCTTCGGCCCCCTGCGCGTGCCGGATCCACCCGATCCGGCCGGCCTCACGTGTCGCGCTTCACGCCTCCATCGCGTCGTACATCCCCAGTGCCGACCACGCCCGCTCGCGGACCGCCTCGACCAGCTGCGGCGGCTCCAGGACCTTCGCTCCGGAACCGAAGCCGAGAACGAGTCGCGCCATCCATTCCTGGGACCCGTACCGCATCGTCGCCTCGACCGAACCGTCCGGGAGCGTCCGCACCGGAACCATCGGATAGTTGTCCAGAATCCATCCCTGATCGGCAGAGACCTGCAGCACGGCCAGCGGCAGATCGGCGTCGTCGCTGAACAACTCGAGGTGCTCGTCGGTACCGAGTGCCTGCTCGGGTGCCGCCGACGGCTCGTCCAGTTCCTCGGCCGCATCGATCCGGTCGAATCGGAACAGCCGCACCCCCTCGGCCTGCCGGCACCACGCCTGCAGGTAGGTGTGGTCGTCGACGAGCAGCGATCGGATCGGGTCGACGACACGCTCGGACACCGCGTCGCGCGACGCCGAGTAGTACGTCAGGTGCAGGGCGTGATCGTTCTGCAGCGCGGTGCGGACGACCGCCGCCACCGGGTTCTCCGTCGCACCGTCGCCCTCCGGACCGTCGTCGGTCAGCGACCGTCCCCGCGCGGCGCTCCCGGCGGCGGACTCGATCTTCGCGATCGCGCCCTGCGCGGCCGACGGATCGACCATTCCGGGCAGTTCTGCGAGGGACCGCAGAGCCACCAGCAGGACCGTCGCCTCGGTGGACGTCAGCCGCAGTGGCCGATCGATACCGGCCGAGAAGATGACCGAGACCGTGTCCTCGTCGAACGACAGGTCGATCAGATCGCCGGGCCCGTAACCGGGCAGTCCGCAGACCCACAGCTGATCCAGGTCTTTCATCAGGTTCGGCACCGTGACGCCCAGCTCGCGGGCCGCCTGCTCCTTGCTGATGCCCGGATGTGCCATGAAGTACGGCACAAGGTTGAGCAGGCGCGTCAGGCGCGACAATCTCGTGCTCATCGGTCCGCCTCCATGCTCTCGGCTGCGACCCCGGCCGCGAACCGCAACTTCTCCTTCACGTTCGAGCGCAACGACTCCGGCCCCAGCACCAGGGCGTCGACGCCGTGGCCGGCGATCAGTCGAGCCGTCCAGTCCCACGACCGGACCGGAATCTCGAGGACCGTACCGGGCCGTGATCCGAGTTCCCGCGGACCCTGCGCCGTTCCGAGTCGCCGGAGTTCGTGCGCGCGCCCCGCGGCCACCCACACCGTCGCGGTTCCCGTCACCGATCCCGCACCGGTGACCGCGTCGACAATCGCCCGCAGGTCCACGTCGGCCGGCTTGCGGACGACGTTCGACGGCCCCACCGCCCGGACCGGATCACCGATACGCGACAACCGGAACGTCCGGGTCGCATCGCGATCGACGTCGTGACCGACGAGATACCACCGCCCGCGCAGCGTCACCACGCCCCACGGTTCCACCGTCCGCGTGACGAACGGCTCCGTCGGGGCGCCACGATGCTGGAACTCGACCACGCGGCCGGCATCGACGGCCTCGAGCAGTAGCCGCATCGCGGTCTCGGATCCGCGGGTCCGGGCCGGGATCGCCGACACCGGGACGGCGTCGAGATCGGCCTCGACCTGAACGCCCGCCGCGCGCAGCTTCATGAGCGCGCTCTGGGACGCGGACATCAGCTCCGGAGAACCCCACAACCGCACCGCGACCGCGACGGCCGCGGCCTCGGCGGTGTCCAGGTCGACGTCCGGCAGCTCGTAGGCCGTCCGGTCGATCCGGTAGCCCTCGACCGTCGAGAACCGGCCGGCCTGTCCCGTCTCGAGCGGGATGCCCAGATCGCGGAGTTCGTTCTTGTCCCGCTCGAACATCCGGCTGAAGGCCTCGTTGCTCGCAGACTCGTCATAGCCCGCCACGCTCTCCCGGATCTTCTCCGCGGTGAGGAACTGTCGGGTGGAGAGCAGGCAGATGACGAGATTCATCAACCGCTCGACTTTCGCTTTCGCCACGTCGCCGAGCCTAACGGCTCCCGACCAGACCGACCGGTAGCAAAACGGTCGGATCGGGCAGTCGCCGTGGGTGACCGATCACACGGGCGTCACATGGACGCGATCAGCCGCTCCACGCGCTCGTCGACCGAACGGAACGGGTCCTTGCACAGCACCGTCCGCTGCGCCTGATCGTTGAGCTTGAGGTGCACCCAGTCCACCGTGAAGTCGCGGCCCGCATCCTGCGCGGCGGCGATGAACTCACCCCGCAGCTTCGCGCGGGTGGTCTGCGGCGGCGTCTCCACCGCGGCCTCGATGGTCTCGTCCTCGGTGACCCGCTTCGCCAGCCCCTTGCGCTGCAACAGGTCGAACACACCCCGACCGCGCTTGATGTCGTGATACGCCAGGTCGAGTTGGGCGATCTTGGGATCGGCCAGCTCCATGCCGTACTTGTCCTGGTAGCGCTGGAACAGCTTGCGCTTGATCACCCAGTCGATCTCGGTGTCGACCTTCGCGAAATCCTGGTTCTCGACGGCGTCGAGCGCCCGACCCCACAGGTCGACCACCTGGTCCACCTGCGGATCCCGCTCGCGGGTCTGCAGATGCTCGACGGCCCGCGAGTAGTACTCGCGCTGGATGTCGAGCGCACTGGCCTGGCGCCCACCCGCCAGCCGGACCGGACGGCGACCCGTCAGGTCGTGGCTGACCTCACGGATCGCGCGGATCGGGTTGTCGAGAGCGAAGTCACGGAACGGAACGCCCGCCTCGATCATCTCGAGCACCAACGCCGCGGTCCCGACCTTGAGCATGGTCGTGGTCTCGGACATGTTGGAATCGCCGACGATCACGTGCAGACGCCGGTACTTCTCGGCATCGGCGTGGGGCTCGTCGCGCGTGTTGATGATCGGCCGCGACCGGGTCGTCGCGGACGAGACGCCCTCCCAGATGTGCTCCGCCCGCTGCGACAGGCAGAACGTCGCCGCCTTGGGCGTCTGCAGGATCTTGCCCGCACCGCAGATCAACTGACGGGTCACCAGGAACGGGAGCAGGACGTCGGAGATGCGGGAGAACTCCCCCGCGCGGACCACGAGGAAATTCTCGTGGCAACCGTACGAGTTCCCCGCCGAATCGGTGTTGTTCTTGAACAGGTAGATGTCCCCGCCGATGCCCTCTTCGGCGAGCCGCTGCTCGGCGTCGACGAGCAGATCCTCGAGCACGCGCTCACCGGCGCGGTCGTGGTTGACGAGTTGCAGCAGGCTGTCGCACTCGGCGGTCGCGTACTCCGGATGCGACCCGACGTCGAGGTACAGCCGTGCGCCGTTCCGCAGGAACACGTTGGAACTACGGCCCCACGAAACCACTCGCCGGAAGAGGTAACGAGCAACCTCGTCCGGACTCAGCCTTCTATGACCGTGAAAGGTGCAGGTGACACCGAACTCGGTCTCAATTCCCATGATTCGTCGCTGCACACTTCGACAGTACAACGCGGAGCGGATTTGCCACGGCGTTCGCGACGAGGCTCGCGACCCTAGGGTGGGAACGTGGCCGAAGTGAGATGTTTCCCCGAACGTACCGACCGTGTCCTCATGCGCCTGAGCACCGAACTGCCACCGTCGAGACTCGATGGTGGCCTGCGCGCTCTGAGCACCGCAGCCAACCACAGCGTCCTGTGGATCGGCGTCGCCGCCGGGATGGGGCTGGCCGGCGGACGCGCGCGCCGGGCAGCCGTGCGCGGGCTGCTGTCCGTGGCCGGCGCGAGTGCGTTGTCCAATGCCGTGCTCAAACCGATCTTCCCCCGGCGCCGCCCGCCCGAGGGAACGCTCGGGTTCGCGACCCGCCGCGGGCTCCCGGCACCGCGATCGTCGTCGTTCCCGTCGGGGCACTCGGCCTCGGCGGCCGCGTTCGCCACGGGCGTGGCCCTCGAGTTCCCCCTCGCCGGCGTGGCGCTCGCGCCGGTAGCGGCGGCCGTCGCGTACTCCCGGGTCCACACGGGTGTGCACTGGCCGTCCGACGTCGCGGTGGGCCTCGGTGTGGGCGGGGCGGTCGCGCTCGCGACCCGCCGCTGGTGGGCGGTGCGCGACGAGGAGCCGGCGACCCTCGGCCCCGACCGCAGCACCCAGGCACTGCCCGACGGCGAGGGCATGGTGGTGTTCGCCAATCCGGGTTCCGGAACCGAGGACGACGGCGTCCGCGCCGAACTCGAGTCCCTGCTGCCGAGGGCGGTCGTGGTCGAATTCGATGCCGATCGCGACTTCGATCAGCAACTCGACGAGGTGATCTCGACCCGCTTCCCCAAAGCTCTCGGGGTGTACGGCGGCGACGGGACGGTCGTGACCGTGGCCTCCGCCGCCGTCCGACACGACCTGCCGCTGGCGGTGTTCCCCGGGGGAACCCTCAATCACTTCGCCCGAGACGCCGGCGTCGGCGACGTCGCGTCCACCGCGGACGCGATCGCGAAGGGCAGCGCCGAGGTGGTGGACCTGGGCCGTGTACGGGTGGACGGCCGCCAGGAATCGACCTTCGTCAACACCGCAAGCCTCGGCGGGTACCCGGACTCGGTGCGACTCCGGGAGCGTTGGCAGCCTCGGCTCGGCAAGTGGCCGGCCGCCGCGTTCGCGATGGTGCGGGTCCTGGCATCGGCGGAACCGCTGACCGTGACCATCGACGGCGCCGAGCATGCGGTGTGGATGTTGTTCGTCGGCAACGGCCGGTACGCCCCCGCCGATCAGGTACCGATGTCACGCCCGGACATTCACCGCGGCACGCTCGACGTGCGGTACCTGCTGGCCGACCGCCGATTCTCGCGGCTGAGACTCGTCGCGGCAGCGCTGACGGGCACCCTGGGTGCGTCCACCACCTACGTGCAGAAGAACACCGACGCGGTGACCATCGAGATAGACGGTGATCCGGTCGCCCTGGCGACCGACGGCGAGGTGGTCGCCGACGGGCGCCTGTTCCAGTTCCGGAGCGAACCGCACCGCGTGGTGCTCTACCGCAAGCTGTAGCGGTCTAGGCGGTGTCCCCGGTCCCGGGGGCATCGCCTTCCGCGTCCGGCTTCTTCTCGCTCGTCTCGGCGGCCGGGCCGCCGTTGTCGCCCTGCGGGGCGGGCGGCACCGGCAGCAGCGATTCGAGCACGCTGCCGGAGATTCGCCGGAAGGTGCGCCGCGGACGGGACTGGTCGAGCACCGCGACCTCGAGGCTCGACACCCCGAGCGTGCGGCGATCGGAATCCCCGTTGCCCGACGACGTTCCGTCCTGCAGTGCCTTGACCGCGACCGCAACGGCCTCGGCGAGGTCCATTCCCGTGCGGTACGACTCGCGCAGCGCGGTGACGATCGGCTCGGTGGTGCCGCCCATGACGACGAACTGCTGCTCGTCGACGATCGATCCGTCGTAGGTGATCCGGTACAGCTGCGCCTGCGGCGGGGCCTCCTGCGGGCCGACCTCGGCCACGCAGATCTCCACCTCGTACGGCTTGGGCTGCTCGGTGAAAATCGTGCCGAGCGTCTGCGCGTATCCATTGGCGAGCGAACGCCCGGTCACGTCACGCCGGTCGTAGGAGTACCCGCGCATGTCGGCATGCACGATGCCGGCACGCCGCAGATTCTCGAACTCGTTGTACTTGCCGACCGCCGCGAAACCGAGCCGGTCGTACAGCTCACTCACCTTGTGCAGCGCGGTGGACGGATTCTCCGCCACGAACAGGACGCCGTCCGCGAACGTGAGCACGATGACGCTGCGGCCGCGCGCAATTCCCTTGCGCGCCAGCTCCGAGCGATCGCGCATGATCTGCTCGGCGGAGGCGTAGTACGGCAACGTCATCGCGGGGTGCGTCCTTCCTCGGTGCGGTCTGCCACGACGGCGCGAGCCAGTTCGGCGGTGCGCTCGACCGGCACGTTCACTGCGCCGTCGGCAGTGATCGAGACCGCCGTCGGGTAGATCGCCCGAACCAGGTCCGGTCCGCCGGTGGCCGAGTCGTCGTCGGCCGCGTCGTACAGAGCCTCGATGGCCATCCGGAGCGCCGAGTCCTCGTCGGCGCCTTCCCGGTAGAGCTTCTTGAGCGACGACTTCGCGAACAGGGATCCGGATCCGACCGCGTGGTACCCGGCGCGTTCCTCGTACCGCCCGCCCACGACGTCGTACGAGACGATGCGCCCGGCGCGTTCGGTGTCGGAGGCGTCCAGATCGAAGCCCACCAGCAGCGGGACGACCGCCAGGCCTTGCATCGCGGCGCCCAGGTTGCCACGGACCATCGACGACAGGCGGTTGGCCTTGCCGTCGAAGGTCAGCTGGACCCCCTCGATCTTCTCGTAGTGCTCGAGCTCGACGGCGAACAGCCGTACCAGTTCGATCGCGACGCCCGCAGTGCCGGCGATCCCGGCCGCGGAGTAGTCGTCGGTGACGAACACCTTCTCGACGTCGCGGCTCGCGATGAGGTTGCCCATCGTGGCTCGCCGGTCGCCGGCGATCACGACGCCGCCGGCGAACGTCAGCGCGACGATCGTGGTCCCGTGCGGTGCGATGTCCGCACTCTCGCCGTCAGAACCGATGCGGCTCATGTTCGTTCGATTTCCGGGGAGCAGCTCCGGTGCGTGGATGCGCAGGTGCTCGGTGAACGAGGACAGGTTCGAACCGTAGGCGAACCCGGTGTTCATCCCGAGGCCGCCGACGGTCGACGGCACCCCTGCACGATCCGCCCTCACTGGCCGCCCTTCTGGACATAGGCACGCACGAAGTCCTCCGCGTTCTCCTCGAGCACGTCGTCGATCTCGTCGAGCAGATCGTCGGTGTCCTCCGCGAGCTTCTCGCGACGTTCCTGCCCGGCCGCGCCCTCACCGATCGGGGCATCGTCGTCGTCTCCGCCACCAGTGCGCTTGGTCTGCTCCTGGGCCATGGCCACCGACCTCCTCGTTACCGCGGACTCGTCGGAGCACACCTCCGACGGACGTCCTACTCGGACCCTAACCCTACCGATCACCAGTGGCTTCGGGGCTGCAAGCGCGCGGCGCGGCTCGCCGGTGTGATCAGTTCGTAAGCTGATCGACCAGCTCAGCGGCCGAATCCACCGAGTCGAGGAGTTCGCCGACATGCGCGCGGCTGCCCCGCAGCGGCTCCAGGGTCGGAATCCGGACCAACGACTCACCGCCGAGGTCGAAGATCACCGAATCCCAGCTCGCTGCCGCTATATCCGCACCGAACCTGCGCAGGCATTCGCCGCGGAAGAAGGCGCGTGTGTCGGTCGGCGGGTTGTGGACCGCGTCCAGCACCTGCTGCTCGCTGACGAGCCGTTCCATCGAGCCGCGCGCCACCAGCCGGTTGTAGAGCCCCTTTTCCAGCCGGACGTCGGAGTACTGCAGATCGATCATGTGCAGTCGAGGCGCCGACCACGACAGCCCCTCGCGGTTCCGGAATCCCTCGAGGAGGCGGAGTTTCGCGGGCCAGTCGAGCAGGTGTGCACATTCCATCGGGTCACGTTCGAGCAGATCGAGCACCATGGCCCACTTGTCGATGATGTCCGCGACCCGGGGATCGTCGTTGCCCTCGCTGTCCACGAACTTCGCGACGCGATCGAGGTAGATCCGCTGCAGTGCAAGCCCGGTGAGTTCACGACCGTCCGCGAGGGCGACGGTCGCACGCAGGGTCGGGTCGTGGCTGATGTGGTGGACGGCGGTGACCGGGCGCGCGAGCTGCAGGTCGGACAGGTCGACGCCGGCCTCGATGAGATCGAGCACAAGCGCGGTGGTACCGACCTTCAGGTACGTCGACATCTCCGCAAGGTTGGCGTCGCCGATGATCACGTGCAGTCGGCGGTATTTGTCGGCGTCGGCGTGCGGCTCGTCGCGCGTGTTGATGATTCCCCGCTTGAGAGTCGTCTCGAGTCCCACTTCGACCTCGATATAGTCGGCACGCTGAGACAGCTGGAAACCGGCCTCGTCGCCGGACTGCCCGATGCCGACGCGTCCGGAACCGCAGATCACCTGGCGGGAAGCGAAGAACGGGGACAGCCCGGTGATCACGGCGGAGAAGGGCGTCTCGCGGGACATCAGGTAGTTCTCGTGGGTGCCGTACGACGCGCCCTTGCCGTCGACGTTGTTCTTGTACAGCTGCAGGCGCGGGGTCCCCGGAACACTGGACGCGTGCCGTGCGGCCGCCTCCATCACCCGCTCCCCGGCCTTGTCCCAGATCACCGCGTCGATCGGGTCGGTCACCTCGGGCGCCGAGTACTCCGGGTGCGCGTGGTCGACGTACAGCCGCGCCCCGTTGGTGAGGATCATGTTCGCGGCGCCGACCTCGTCCGCGTCGATCACGGGCGCGGGACCGCTGAGCCGGCCCAGGTCGAATCCGCGGGCATCGCGCAGCGGCGACTCCACTTCGTAGTCCCACCGGGTGCGCTTCGCACGGGGCACCCCCGCGGCCGCCGCATAGGCGAGCACCGCCTGGGTGGAGGTCAGAATCGGGTTCGCCGAAGGCTCGGTGGGCGAAGAGATGCCGTACTCGACCTCGATACCGATGATCCGCTGCATGGCACGAGCCTAGAGCGTTCCGCGCCCCCGCACCCCGAGGACCACGTCGCTCACCGTTCCGTGACCCGGCCTTGGAGGTACGAATCGGCACCGATCCTCCGCAGCACCAGAGCGACCGGAGCCGGTGCCCACCGTGCCCCGCGGTCCACCTCGAGACGCGGCTCGTCGAGATGAAGGACGCGGCCGCGCACCGTGATGTCGCACTCCCCCGCCGCCAGGACGTTGCGCGCCCAGTCGCTGTCGGTGCCGTACGTCAACGCGAAGCGGTACCCGTTTCCGATCCGAAACGCGTTGACCGGTGTCCGATACGTGCGCCCCGATCGTCTACCACGATGGTGCACCACCGCGAACCCGGGCAGATACCCGGCGACGCGGACCACCACACGATTGAGTCCGACCCGGTTGGCCCGGGCGAGTGAACGTGGAAGGGGCACGATGCCACCACCTCTCGTCCATAGCAGCGTATCGCCGGACCGGTCCGACGCGTGACGCGTTCTCGGATGGACCGCCCGACAACCGGCCTCATCTGATTCAGTGGCCGGAGAGTGTTCGCCAGCGCGTCGGCGATGAGTTTTTCCGGCCTGCGAAGTCTGAACCTCCGCAACCATCATCCAGAGTGCGGGAGATCCGAGTGGAACAACTATTGAGAGTCCAGAACTTCAACGTTTCGAGCGACGGAATCGCCGCCGGTGAGGACCAGAGCCTCGAGTGTCCGTTCGGGCTCGATCCTGGCGAAATGCTCGCCTGGGCAGGCGCCACAGCGAGCTGGCCCATGCGCACCGACCCCGGGGGCAGCCTCGGTCTCGACGACTATTTCACCCGAGACTTTGCACGCAACATCGGTGCCGAAATCATGGGGCGCAACAAATTCAGCCCCCACCGCGGACCCTGGAACGACCATGAGTGGCGCGGCTGGTGGGGCGACGAACCACCGTTCCACACCCCGGTATTCGTCATGACCCACCACGAGCGGCCTTCCTTCACGCTCGCCGACACCACGTTCCACTTCGTCGACGGCGACCCCGCCACGATCCTCGAGCAGGCGCGCCAGGCGGCCGAGGGCAAGGACGTCCGACTCGGCGGCGGAGTCACCACCATTAGGCAGTTTCTCGACGCCGATCTCGTCGACACCATGCACGTGGCGGTCTCACCGGTGAAATTCGGATCCGGACTGCGACTCTGGGAGTCACCCGATGAGCTCCGCGACCGATTCCATCTGGAGATCGTGCCCAGCCCGAGCGGCGTGACCCACCACCTGTTCTGGCGGAAATGATCTGAGTGGCCGCTCCGGGCTCCGGAGCGGGCTCGCTCGATTCAACGTCATCGACCTGCGATGCAACGGAGATGCAACGGTGACCATGGGACCGTCTCTCCAGGTGTTCCCACGCGTCGGGGGTGGGATGACCTTCAGCGAAGCGGTGCCCGAGCCCAGTCGGGGTTGGGCTCGGGCACCACTGCGCCGACTTTATCCACCAGCGCCACGATTCGTGGCGACTGTGCTCTGACTCTCAATCAGGACCAATCGTGTCGGGGCACACACCGATCCGGATGGAGCCCTCCGACGAGTGCCGACCGGAGCCGACTCCCTGCGCATCGCGCGAAACGCGATGCGCTGCAGTCCGACACGGGCTCGATGTCCGGTCCGGTCAGCCGGCAACCAGGTCCATGCGCAGGAACTCCCCTGATGCGAGAACGACCAGATATCCGCCTTCGACGGGAAACGCATCGAGCGGCGTGGGGTCCGTGGGGGCGCGTCACGAGCCGGACGTTCGTCGAGCTCCATACGATTTCCAGATTGCAGGACTTACGTATGTAAGGCTGATCCGCCACGCCCTCCAGCCGGGCTACAACCATGCGAGCGAGTTCAGCTACGGACCGGACCTGATTCTGGATGCGCTCGAAGCCCGCCGGATGTAGACACTTGACCCTGACACTGTGACAAGGGCTCGAATGGTCGACGAAGGAGGTGGTTGTCGTGAACACAACCAACCATGGTGGGCCGGATGCTCACCTCGTCGAGGCTCTGGCCACAGCCGACCCGTCGAGTCGTCTGCGGGCCGCGATGTCAGCAGGCACACGCCGCGATCCGCGCCTGACGGAAACCCTCGTCGCCCGGTGTGCCATGGAACCAGACTTCTTCGTTCGCGATATGCTGACCTGGGCGCTGTGCCGTCTACCGGTCGAGAGCACGGCGCCGAGGCTGCTCGCGGAGCTCGGGTCCGATACCCCGCAGGCCCGCAGCCAGGCGCTGCACACCCTGTCGAAGATCGGGGATCGACGCGCCTGGCCCGCGGTGTCGGCACTCCTCCACGACGAGCACGACGAGGTCGCGCGCAGTGCGTGGCGGGCGGCCGTGGCGCTCGTGCCGTCCGACGCCGAGGGCGAACTCGCGGCCGATCTGGCGACCGGACTCGGACGGGGCGACCGGGACATGCAGCTCAGCCTGAGCCGTGCGCTTGCGGGACTCGGGGACGCCGCCGCACCGGTCCTGGATGCCGCCATGGCGAGTCCCGATCCGCACGTTCGCGCCCATGC
Organism: Rhodococcus sp. BE178; assembly: GCF_050433545.1. NCBI lineage: Bacteria > Bacillati > Actinomycetota > Actinomycetes > Mycobacteriales > Nocardiaceae > Rhodococcus > Rhodococcus sp. BE178. The sequence goes on from NZ_JBNPXA010000002.1 coordinate 332,657, forward strand.
CGCGGCCACCGAGCGGCTCCGTCGCGATCCCGACAGCGGGTTCACGCTCTCGGTCGAGATGGCGAAGCGCGTCGCCGTTGCCGGTTCGGACAGGTGAGGAGGAGTTGGGTTGTTGATCGGTGAGGTCTCGCGGCGTTCCGGGGTCAGCACACGCATGTTGCGCCACTACGACGCACTGGGACTGGTGACGCCGTCGGACCGCACGTCCGGCGGCTACCGCGAGTACTCCGCCGACGACATCCGGCGCCTCTTCCACGTCGAGAGCCTCCGGACCCTCGGACTGACCTTGGACGAGGTCAGACGCGCACTCGACGAACCCGGTTTCGCGCCGGCCGATCTGGTGGGCGACCTGATCCGGCACACGCGCCAACGGATAGCCGCGGAGGAGGAACTGCTCGCGAAACTCGAGCACGTCGACTCCGCGGCCCCGGCGGAGTGGGACGACGTCCTGCGCACCGTCGCCCTGTTGCGCGCGCTCGAATCGGAGTCCGGGGCCCGACGGCAGCAGGCGATCCTGTCGCAGGACGGGAAGGCGACACTGCCCGTCGAGGCGCTGGTCGAGGCGGCCCTGTCGGAGGACGACCCCAATGTCGCCGGAGCCCTGCAGTGGTCGTTGGCGAGGACCGGCGGCCAGGGCTTGGCGGATCTGGCCGCCGGCCTGGATTCGGAGGTCGTGGACGTCCGGCGCCGTGCAATTTCGGCGATCTCGGCAGTGCGCGCCGCGGAGGCGACCGTGCTTCTGCGGCGCGCACTCGACGATTCGGACGCCACGGTCCGCGAGCGTGCGGCCCTCGCTCTCGGCTCCCGGGGCAGTACCGATTCGATGCCGATCCTCCTCGGCATGGTCTTCGGGGGACGCAGCGATGTCGAGGCTGCGGAGGTTCTGGGCTTTCTGGCGGCGGTCTCTCCCATGGCCGACGATGTCGTCGAGGTCATGCAGGACAAGCTCGACAGCGCGTACGACGCGGCCACTCGGCTGCGGATCACGCAGGCGCTGGCGGAGATTCCCGGCTCGGCGGCACGCCGGGCCCTCGACCGATTGGCCCGCGACGCCGACCGGACCATCGCGGCCACCGCGGCAGCGATCGTGCACACGCTGGACCGCAGACGGAGGCACCACCGCTTCTGAACCATCTCTTCACGGACAGGGTTTCGGAACGTGGACGCCTGAGGTCACCGAGTTCCGAGTAGGCCGTGTCGACGTGGCCGCATCGCTCCGCCTTCGATTCGTCGGTCGGGTACACCCGATGACGGTGACGCCTGCAGCCTGATCCGGCGAGCGTGCCGGACGAACTTGGGTGCGACGATGACTCCATGGACGAAGTGGTCTCGGTCTACGACGCGCACGGCACGGTGATCGGTGCCGCGCCACGCACCCGGGTGTACGCCGAGGGGCTCTGGCACGCGAGCGCGGGCGTGCTGCTGCGCTCGCTCGACGGGGAACGCATCTACGTGCACCGACGCTCGGCGGACAAGGCGGTGTTCGCAGGCATGCACGACTGCCTGGCCGGCGGCGTCGTCGACCCCGGCGAGACCCCGGAGGTCACCGCGCGGCGCGAACTCGCCGAGGAACTCGGCGTCACCGGTGTGGATCTGTCACCCGTTTCCCGGATCGCGTGGGACGGAACGTGGGACGGCGCGCCCCTACGCTGCCACCTGTTCGCGTTCGAGGCCCGCTACGACGGCCCGATCCACCACCAGCCCAGCGAGATCACCGACGGCTGGTGGTGGAGCGAGCAGACACTGCGCGAACACCTGCAGGACCCGGAGTGGCCGTTCGTGCCGGACACCCGGGACCTGCTGGGCGACTACTTCGATCGAACCGCGTCCTAGACGGTCCGAGCGGTCCTAGAGGTACTGACCGGTGTTGGACTCGGTGTCGATGGCGCGGCTGGCACTGGCGTTCTTGCCCGTGACCAGTGTGCGGATGTAGACGATCCGCTCGCCCTTCTTGCCGGAGATCCGGGCCCAGTCGTCGGGATTGGTGGTGTTCGGCAGGTCCTCGTTCTCGGAGAACTCGTCGACGATCGAATCGAACACGTGCTGCACCCGCAGACCCGGCGACCCCGTCTCGAGCACCGACTTGATCGCGTACTTCTTGGACCGGTCCACAATGTTCTGGATCATGGCGCCGGAGTTGAAGTCCTTGAAGTACAGGACCTCCTTGTCCCCGTTGGCGTACGTGACCTCCAGGAAACGGTTGTCGTCGCTCTCGGCGTACATCCGGTCCACGACCCGCTCGATCATCGCCTTGACGCACGCCGGCCGGTCGCCGTTGAACTCGGCGAGGTCGTCGGCGTGCAGCGGCAGGGTCTCGGTCAGGTACTTCGAGAAGATGTCCTGCGCGGACTCGGCGTCCGGGCGTTCGATCTTGATCTTCACGTCGAGCCGGCCGGGTCGCAGGATCGCGGGGTCGATCATGTCCTCGCGGTTGGATGCACCGATCACGATGACGTTCTCGAGGCCCTCGACGCCGTCGATCTCGCTGAGGAGCTGCGGGACGACGGTGGTCTCGACGTCGGACGACACACCCGATCCGCGGGTCCGGAAGATCGAGTCCATCTCGTCGAAGAACACGATCACCGGGGTGCCCTCGGACGCCTTCTCCCGCGCCCGCTGGAAGATCATCCGGATGTGACGTTCGGTCTCACCGACGAACTTGTTCAGCAGCTCCGGTCCCTTGATGTTGAGGAAGTAGGACTTGGCTTCCTTGCTGTCCTGCCCTCGGGATTCGGCGATCTTCTTCGCGAGGGAGTTCGCGACGGCCTTGGCGATGAGCGTCTTGCCGCAGCCCGGCGGGCCGTACAGCAGGACACCCTTGGGCGGTCGCAGCGCATACTCGTGGAACAGATCCTTGTGCAGGAACGGCAGTTCGACGGCGTCCCGGATCTGCTCGATCTGCCGGCCCAGGCCACCGATGTCGTTGTAGCCGACGTCCGGGACCTCCTCGAGAACGAGATCCTCGACCTCGGCCTTGGGAATGCGCTCGAAGGCGTACCCGGCCTTGGTGTCGACCAGCAGGGAATCGCCCGGCCGCAACCGGCGCAACGGGGAATCCGGATCCTTCACGCCGTCCTCGGCGGCGATCTCGGCGAGCGGCGCAGCGAGCCAGACGACCCGCTCCTCGTCCGCGTGACCCACCACCAGTGCGCGCTCTCCGTCGTCGAGAACCTCACGCAGAGCGCAGATCTCACCGACCCGCTCGAACCTGGTGGCCTCGACGATCGTGAGCGCCTCGTTGAGGCGAACGGTCTGCCCCATGTTCAGCGTCTCGGTGTCGACATTGGGTGAACACGTCAGACGCATCTTGCGCCCCGACGTGAACACGTCGACGGTCTGATCGTCGTGGATACCGAGGAGCACGCCGTATCCACTAGGAGGCTGTCCCAGCCGATCCACCTCTTCGCGCAGGGCGATGAGCTGCTGCCGGGCTTCCTTCAGGGTGTCCATCAGTTTGCCGTTGCGGATAGTGAGCGAGTCGACGCGTGACTCCAACTCCCGCAACTGCTCGGGCGACTCCGCGAGTTGCCTACGGAGCGTCGCCGCCTCCGCCCGCAAGGCGTCGAGTTCGCGCACCGCCGCAACCGGGTCCGGATTCTCTGTCGGGTTCATGTGCCGCTCCTCCCAGTCCGATCTATCAACGCTACCGGCACCGGGGGCAAAGCGTGACGCGACACGTGCCCGAGCTTCCTCCCGGACTGCCCGGAATCCCGAGATCCACCCGAACCGACCATGTTAGCCTTACCTTCGTTCCGGCCGGTAACGACCGACCGAGTCCAGAAAACGAAAGGCCCAACCACCGTGATCATCCGCAAATCGCTCGTCGCCGCCGGCGTCCTGGTCGCCGCCCTCGGGATGACGGCGTGCAGCTCCGAAGACTCCTCGGATTCCTCGGACAGCGCCGCTGCCACCACGTCGGCCGCCGCGTCGACGACGTCGGCTGCATCCGCCGCGGCCCCGTCCACGGAGGTTCTGCAGGCGCAGCTCACCACGTTCTTCGATCCCAACGCCGCCGCGACCGCGAAGGCCGCGGTGGTCGAGAACGGTGAGCAGCGCGCCGCACTGCTCGAGCAGCTCAATGGTGTTCTCGCCGGTTACCCGCTGACCGCCGAGGTCAAGGAGGTCACCGTCGAGGGCGGCACCGCGACCGCGGTCACCCAGATCGCCGGACCGCACGGCGGGGCGCCGGTGCCCGTGACCTTCACGCAGAAGGACGGCGCGTGGGTGATCTCGGACGCCAGCACCTGCGAGATCCTCGGCATGGGCAAGGTCAGCTGCAGCTGACCTTCCGGCGGGCTCCCCGCATTCGCTGAGGGACCCTTCGTGCGCTCACAGCGCACGAAGGGTCCCTTCGGTCGGTTCAGCCCTTGCTGGGGCGGCGCTGCGGCTTGGGGGTCACGGTGCCCTCCGCGAGGCGGCGGGCGGTGACGAGGAACGCGGTGTGGCCCTGCATCCGGTGTTCCGGACGCACCGCGAGGCCGACGACGTGCCACCCACGCACCATCGATTCCCACGAACGCGGCTCGGTCCAGCACTCCTGCTCACGCATCGCCTCGACGACCTTCGACAGCTGGGTCGTGGTCGCGACGTAGACGACGAGCACGCCGCCGGGAACCAGCGCCTTCGACACGGCGGGCAGCACATCCCACGGGGCCAGCATGTCCAGCACGACGCGGTCGACCTTGCCGTCGACGTCGGCGTCGTACTGCGCGAGGTCGGTGATGGTCAGGTCCCAGTTCTCGGGCCGTCCGCCGAAGAAGGTCTCCACGTTCCGCACGGCGTGCTCGGCGTGATCCTCGCGGACCTCGTACGAGATGACCTTGCCGGTCGGCCCGACGGCCCGCAGCAGCGAACACGTCAGCGCGCCCGAGCCCGCCCCGGCCTCGAGGACCCGGGCACCCGGGAACACATCGCCCTCGTGCACGATCTGCGCGGCGTCCTTGGGGTAGATCACCTGCGCGCCGCGCGGCATCGACAGCACGTAGTCCGTGAGCAGGGGCCGCAACGCCAGGTACGGCGTGCCGTTGGTGGACGTGACGACGGTGCCCTCGTCGGAGCCGATGAGGTTGTCGTGCAGGATGCCGCCGCGGTGCGTGTGGAACTCCTTGCCCGGTTCCAGGACCACCGTGTACTTCCGGCCCTTGGCATCGGTGAGTTGGACGCGGTCACCGACCTGAAAAGGTCCGCTACGTCCCAGTCCGCCTGATGCCATCTCGCGCCCACTCCATTCGTTCGTCCGGCCGACACCGTGTCGGACCCAGCGCATAGCCTGCCAGGTGTGAGCATCACCGTTCCGACGCCCCCTGTCCCCGACGGCCGCGCGGTCGCGCAGTCGCCGGATCGAGGGGCGGTTCGCCGACCGGCGCTGTCACCGTCGCGGGCGAGCGACTTCAAGCAGTGCCCGCTGCTGTACCGCTTCCGCGCGGTCGACCGCATCCCCGAGGCACCGTCGAAGGCACAGGTGAGGGGCACCGTGGTGCACGCGGCTCTCGAATCGCTGTTCGCGCTGCCACGCGCCGATCGGGTGCCGGAGCGGGCCCGCGAGCTGGTGGAACCCGCGTGGGAGCGCCTCCTGGAGTCCTCCCCCGAACTCGCCGATCTGGTCGGCCCCGCGGAGCGCGGGCAATTCCTCACGGAGGCACGGCGGCTCGTGTCCGGGTACTACAAGCTCGAGGATCCCACCCGGTTCGATCCCGAGTCGTGTGAGCTCCGGGTGGAGACCGAGCTCGACGACGGTGTCCTGTTGCGCGGGTTCGTCGATCGCATCGACGTGTCACCGACCGGTCTGCTGCGGGTGGTCGATTACAAGACGGGTCGGGCGCCGTGGGAGATGGGCGAGTCCAAGGCGCTGTTCCAGATGAAGTTCTACGCCCTGGTGCTCATGAGGACGCGCGGCATCGTGCCGGCACAGCTGCAGCTGCTGTATCTGGGCGACAGTCAGGCGCTGACGTACCAGCCGGAGGAGGACGAGCTTCGCCGCTTCGAGCGGACCCTGTCGGCGATCTGGAGGGCCATCCTCGACTCCGGGGCCACCGGTGACTTCCGCCCCAATCCGGGGCGATTGTGTGATTGGTGCAACCATAAGACGCGTTGCCCCGCCTTCGGAGGAACACCGCCCCCGTATCCGGGCTGGCCGGTTCCCGCGGAGGAAAGTTCGGAGTTCGAGGAGACAGTCGAGTGAGTGATCAGGCCTACTACATCCCGTTGGGACGCACCGGAGACGGCGCCGAGCTCTTCGGGTCGACGCCGCTGACGGCGAGCACGTGGGCCGACACGATGCAGCACGGTGCGCCGCCTTCGGCGCTGCTCGTGCGGGCACTCGAGCGCTGCGGCGACCGGCCCGACACCCGCCTGACCCGCGTTGTCGTCGAGATCCTGGGACCGATCCCGATCACCGACATCGAGGTCCGCTCGTGGATCGAGCGTCCCGGCAAGCGCGTCGAACTCGTCGTCGCGGAACTGTGGGCGGCGGGACCGGACGGTACGTCCCGCGCCGTCGCACGCGGCACCGGCTGGCGCATGGAGACGGTGGCCACCACCGCCGTCGTGCACACCGCGGACGCTCCCCTGCGCCCGGTGTCGGAGGCGCACGAGGTCGAGCTGGGTGGCCCGTTCTGGGGCACCGGATTCGTCAAGAGCCTGGAGTGGCGCTGGCTCGCCGAGATCGGCTGCGAGGGACCCGGTCAGATGTGGGCGCGCCCGATTCCCGTTCTGGTCGAGGGTGAGTCGCTCACCCCGATCCAGCGGCTGTTCACGGTCGCCGACGTCTCCAACGGTGCCGGCGCCAAGATCGACCCCGCGGAGTGGACATTCCTCAACACCGACCTGACGGTGCACCTGTTCCGCGTCCCCGAGGGTGAGTGGATCGGGCTGTCGTCGGAGACGTCGTACGGGCCCGACGGTGTCGGCATGTGCGCCGGCGTCATCCACGACGAGACCGGTGCGGTCGGCCGCATCAACCAGACCCTGCAGATCCGCGCCCGCTAGACCCGGACACGCCGACGGCGGTGGCTCCCGGAAACGGGGGCCACCGCCGTCGGCGTTCGGAGCAGCGTCAGAAGGCGCGGCAGGACCGGATGTCGGACGCCAGGATCGCCTTCGCGCCGAGGTCGGCCAGCTCGTCCATGACCGCATTGTGAACCTTGCGGGAGACCATCGCACGCACCGCCACCCAGTTCTCGTCGGCGAGCGGCGAGAGGGTCGGCGACTCGAGACCGGGAGTGACCTTGACCGCCTGCTCGAGCACAGCCTTGGGGCAGTCGTAGTCGAGCATCAGGTACTGCTGGGCGAACACGACGCCCTGCACGCGCGCGATCAGCTGGTTACGGGCCTTGTCGTTGCCGTCGGAGCCCTCACGTTCGATCAGGACACCCTCGGAGTCGCACAGCGACTCACCGAACGCGACCAGGTTGTGCTGGCGCAGGGTGCGGCCGGAGCCGACGACGTCGGCGATCGCATCGGCGACACCGAGCTGGATCGAGATCTCCACGGCGCCGTCGAGGCGGATGACGGTGGCGTCGAGGCCGCGGGCGGCGAGGTCGGAGCGCACCAGGTTCGGATACGACGTCGCGATCCGCAGTCCGGCGAGATCCTCAACGGCCCAGTCCTTTCCGGCCGGGGCGGCATAGCGGAAGCTGGAGCGGCCGAAGCCGAGCGCGAGCCGCTCGTGGACGGGTGCGCCCGAATCGAGTGCGAGGTCGCGGCCGGTGATGCCGAGATCGAGTTCACCGGATCCGACATAGATCGCGATGTCCTTGGGACGCAGGAAGAAGAACTCGACGTTGTTGGTGGGATCGAGGACCGTCAGGTCACGCGAATCGGTACGGCGACGGTATCCGGCCTCGGCCAGAATCTGGCTGGCGGATTCCGAGAGCGATCCCTTGTTGGGCACTGCTACGCGCAGCATGTGTGGTGGTCCTTCCGAGAGGATGGGTGCAAGGAGACGAGGCCGAATTCAGAGATGACGACGGCGAGCCGTCACAGATGACGACGGCGAGCCGTCACAGATGTCGGTACACGTCTTCGAGCTTCAGACCCTTGCCCACCATCAGGACCTGGACCCAGTAGAGAAGCTGGGAGATTTCTTCAGCGAGGGCTTCGTCGCTCTCGTGTTCGGCGGCGATCCAGACCTCGCCGGCCTCCTCGAGCACCTTCTTGCCCTGCGCATGGACACCAGCGTCCAGCGCAGCAACGGTGCCGGATCCCTCAGGGCGGGAGGCGGCGCGCTCGGTCAGCTCGGCGAACAGGGATTCGAAGGTCTTCACGGGTATCGATTGTCTCACGTGACATCGAACGCCCCGCACTCAGTACTCCAGCGTGCGCGGGCTCTCGAAACGTCTGGGCTCCCCGGTCAGCGGATCGTCGAACTCGAGGCGGCGCGCCAGCAACCGCAGGGGGTCGGTGAAGTCGTTCGGGTCGCGGCGCCGGAACTCGGGATAGAAGTTGTCGCCGACGATCGGAGCGCCCAGCGAGTTGAGGTGCAGGCGCAGTTGGTGGGTGCGGCCGGTGCGCGGCCGCAGCCGGTAGCGTGCGAGGGCGCCGCGACGCTCGCCCAACTCGATCAGTGTCTCGGAGTTGGGCTCCCCCGGCTCCTCGGACGCGGTGAGTTCGCCGTGCACCTTGCGGATTCGGCTGCGCACGGTGCGTGGGAACTCCCCGTCGGCGAGGGCGGGGGCGATGGCCTCGTACGTCTTGCGCACCCGCTGCTTCTCGAACATCTCCTGGTAGGGCCGGCGCAGCGCCGGATCGGCGGTGCACAGCAGGACACCCGCCGTCATCCGGTCCAGCCGGTGCACCGGCACCAGGTCGGGCAGCCCCAGGTCCCGGCGCAGCCGCACCACGACGGTCTCCCGGATGTGCGCGCCGCGCGGGATGGTCGCGAGGAAGTGCGGCTTGTCGACGACGACCAGCCCGGCGTCGCGGTGCAGGACGTCCACCGCGAATGGCACCGGGACCTCGGGCGCCGGCTCACGATAGAAGTACACGAACCGCGTCGGCTGGTACGGGGTCGTGTGGTCGACGACGCGCCCGTGCTCGTCCACCACCTCGCCCGCCCCGAGACGGGTGTCCCAGTCCTCGCCTGGATGCTGCCCGAGCAGGTAGTCGACGACCGTCACCGACGGCTGCCCGGCCGGCATGCGGATCCGGTCGGGTCCGAGACCGTCACGGATCGGGAGCGGCGCGCGTGCCATCGTCAGCGACGTCTCACGCGTCGGGAACGCACGTCTCGCAGACGAGCGTCAGCTGACGACCGTTGACGTCCGGGTGGTTGCGGAACCGCGACGTCGGTGCGTCGCAGACCGTGCACTTCCCGAGTGTCACAGCGCGATCGGTGAAGTCGAGGTTCATCCGCTTGTCGAAGACGTACAGCGATCCGTCCCATAGGCCCTCGTCGCCGTAGGCCTCGCCGTAGCGGACGATCCCGCCGTCGAGTTGGTAGACCTCCTCGAAGCCCCGGTTGCGCATCAGCGCCGACAGGACCTCGCAGCGCACGCCGCCCGTGCAGTACGTGACGACCGGCTTGGACTTGAGGTGGTCGTAACGCCCGCTGTCGAGTTCGGCGACGAAGTCGCGGGTGGTCGCGACGTCGGGAACCACCGCGTTGCGGAACCGCCCGATCTCCGCCTCGAACGCGTTGCGGCCGTCGAAGAAGACGACGTCCTCGCCGCGACTGCCGACCAACTCGTGCAGCTCGTTCGGCGACAGATGGGTACCGCCGCCCACGACACCGTCGGCGTCGACCTTCAGTTCGTCGGGCGCCCCGAAGGTGACGATCTCGGGTCGGACCTTCACCGACAGCCGCGGGAAGTCGTCACCGGTGCCGTCGGACCACTTGATGTCGGCGCCGGAGAAAGGCGCATACGACCGGGTGCCGCGCACGTACCGCTTGACGTCGGCGATGTCGCCGCCGACGGTGGCGTTGATCCCGTGCTCCGAGATGAGGATCCGGCCCGTGAGGTTGTTCGACGCGGCGAGCGTGTGCTGCCACAACCGAATCGCCTCCGGGTCGGCGAGCGGCGTGAACCGGTAGAACAGAACGATCTTCGGCGTCGCCACGGCTACCCGATCTCCTGCCGGTGCAGCGCGTGCAGGTCCGACTCGGTGAGCCCCTCGAGGGTGGTCCGGAAGATGCGCCGGGGCGATTCCGGGACCGTCGTGAGCGACGGGATCACCAGGACGGTGCAGCCGGCCGCGTCGGCGGCGGCGGCACCGGTGGGCGAATCCTCCACCGCGAGGCAGTCGGCGGGCTCGACACCCAGCAGCTCGGCCGCTCGCAGGTACGGCGCGGGGTCCGGCTTGCCGGCCGGCACCTCGTCGCCGCACACCGAGTGGTCGAAGTGCCCGCGGCCGAGGGTGTCGAGCGCGAACTCGCACAGTTCCCGGTCGGTGTTGGTGACCAGCGCCGACCCCAGCCCAGCCGACCGGACGGTGCGCAGCGCCTGCTGCGCACCGGGACGCCACGGCAGACCGGCAGCGAACAACTCGCCCATCCGGCTGTACAGCCATGCCTTGGCGTCGGCGAGCGCCTCCGGGTGCGGGTCGAGGTCGAGCGACGCGAACACCGTGGTGAGCGCGTTCAGGCTGGACGCCCCGATGGTCGCGAGCCGGGTCTCCTCCGACATCGGGCCACCGAGGTGCAGCGACAACTCCTTGACCCCGATGTCCCACAGGTTCTCGGACTCGAGCAGTGTGCCGTCCATGTCCCACAGGACCGCCCGCAGGGTCCCGACCGATACCGATCCTGACCGATCAAACATTGAAGTACTTGGCCTCCGGGTGGTGCAGCACGAACGCGTCGGTGGACTGCTCGGGATGCAGCTGGACCTCCTCGGACAGCTCGACGCCGATGCGCTCCGGCTCGAGCATCGCCACGAGCTTGCGGCGGTCCTCGAGGTCGGGGCAGGCGCCGTAGCCGAACGAGTAACGCGCGCCGCGGTATTCGAGCTTGAAGAAGTCCTCGACGTTCGACGGGTCCTGCTCGGCGATGTTGTGTCCGCCCGGCAGGATCAGCTCCTCGCGGACCCGGCGGTGCCAGTACTCGGCGAGCGCCTCGGTGAGCTGGACGCCGATGCCGTGCACCTCGAGGTAGTCGCGGTAGGCGTTGGCCGCGAACAACTCGTTCGCGAAGTCCGCGATGGGCTGGCCCATCGTCACCAGGTTCATCGGCAGCACGTCGACCTGCCCGTCCTTACGCGCGTCCTCACGCGAGCGCACGAAGTCGGCGATGCACAGGAACCGGTCGCGCTGCTGACGTGGGAACGTGAACCGGAAGCGTTCGGGTGCATCGGGGTCGGGCGACTCGAGCACGACCACGTCGTCGCCCTCGGAGACCGCCGGGAAGTACCCGTACACGACCGCGGCATGCGCGAGAACGCCCTCGGCGGTGAGCCGGTCCAGCCAGTAGCGAAGGCGCGGACGCCCCTCGGTCTCGACCAGCTCCTCGTAGGTCGGTCCGTCGCCGGCGCGCTGCCCGCGCAGACCCCACTGGCCGAGGAACAGTGCGCGCTCGTCGAGCAGTCCCGAGTACTCGGACAGCGAGATGCCCTTGACGATCCGGGTGCCCCAGAACGGCGGTACGGGGACCACGATGTCGTCGGCGACGTCGGAACGCTCCGGCACCTCCACCGGAGTCTCGGACGCCTTGCGCTTCTCCGCGATCCGCTTGGAACGCTCGTGGCGCTCCTTGCGCTCGGCCGCTTTCGCCTTGGCCGCCAACGCCTCCGGGCTGTCCGAGGCCGGGCCCTCGCCGCGCTTGACGGCCATGATCGTGTCCATCAGGTGCAGGCCCTCGAACGCGTCACGCGCGTACGACACCTCACCCTCGTACACCTCCGACAGGTCGTTCTCGACGTACGAGCGCGTCAGCGCCGCACCGCCCAGGAGCACCGGGAACTGCTCGGCGACGCCCCTGGTGTTGAGTTCCTCGAGGTTCTCCTTCATCACGACCGTCGACTTCACCAGCAGACCGGACATGCCGATGACGTCGGCGCGCTTGTCGAGGGCGACGTCGAGGATGGTCGCGATCGGCTGCTTGATGCCGATGTTGACGACCTCGTATCCGTTGTTGGACAGGATGATGTCGACGAGGTTCTTGCCGATGTCGTGGACGTCGCCCTTGACGGTGGCGAGCACGATCCGCCCCTTGCCGTCGTCGCCGGTGGACTCCATGTGCGGCTCGAGGTACGCGACGGCCGCCTTCATGACCTCGGCGGACTGCAGCACGAACGGCAGCTGCATCTGGCCGGAGCCGAACAACTCGCCGACGGTCTTCATACCCGAGAGCAGGGTCTCGTTGATGATCTCGAGCGGCGGACGCTCGGTCATCGCGGTGTCGAGGTCGGCCTCGAGGCCGTTGCGCTCACCGTCGACGATCCGACGCTCCAGGCGCTCGAACAGCGGCAGGGCCGCGAGTTCCTCGGCCCGCGACGCACGCGCCGACGCGGCCGAGACGCCCTCGAACAGCTCCATCAGCTTCTGCAGCGGGTCGTATCCCTCGCGGCGACGGTCGTAGACCAGGTCCAGTGCGGTCTCGCGCTGCTCCTCCGGGATCCGCGCCATCGGCAGGATCTTGGACGCGTGCACGATCGCGGTGTCGAGGCCGGCCTCGGTGCACTCGTGCAGGAACACCGAGTTGAGCACCTGGCGCGCGGCCGGATTGAGGCCGAACGAGATGTTGGAGATACCGAGCGTGAAGTGGACGTCGGGGTGCCGCCGCTTGATCTCGCGGATCGCCTCGATGGTCTCGATGCCGTCGCGGCGCACCTCCTCCTGACCGGTGGAGATCGGGAACGTCAGCGCGTCGATGATGATGTCCGACTCCGCCAGACCCCACGTCGTGGTGATGTCCTCGATGAGACGCTCGGCGATGCGGACCTTGTGCTCGGCGGTGCGGGCCTGACCCTCCTCGTCGATCGTCAGCGCGACGACGGCCGCGCCGTGCTCCTTGACGAGCCTCATGATCCGCTGGTAGCGCGAGTTCGGACCGTCGCCGTCCTCGTAGTTGACCGAGTTCACGGCACACCGGCCGCCGAGGTGTTCGAGTCCGGCCTGCAGGACGTTCGGCTCGGTGGAGTCCAGCATGATCGGCAGCGTCGACGCCGTCGCCAACCGGCTCGCGAGAGCGGACATGTCGGCGGCGCCGTCACGGCCCACGTAGTCGACGTTGAGGTCGAGCATGTGCGCGCCGTCGCGCGTCTGGTCCTTCGCGATGTCGAGGCACTTCTGGTAATCCTCGGCGATCATCGCCTCACGGAATGCCTTGGAGCCGTTGGAGTTGGTGCGCTCGCCGATCATCAGGATCGACGCATCCTGGTCGAACGGGACGGCCGCGTACAGCGACGACGTACCGTCCTCCGGCTGCGGACTGCGCTGTGCCTTCTCCACCAGACGGACCGCGTCGGCGACCTGACGGATGTGCTCGGGCGTCGTGCCGCAGCAGCCGCCGACGAACGACAGCCCGAACTCGCTGACGAACCCGGACAGCGCGACGGCCAGTTCCTCTGCCGTGAGTGGGTACTCGGCGCCGTTGGGGCCGAGCTGCGGCAGACCCGCGTTCGGCATCACCGACACCGGCAGCGTCGAGTGCCGCGACAGGTGGCGCAGGTGCTCGCTCATCTCGGCGGGGCCCGTCGCGCAGTTCAGACCGATCATGTCGATCCCGAGCGGCTCGAGCGCGGTCAGGGCCGCGCCGATCTCGCTGCCCAGCAGCATGGTGCCGGTGGTCTCGACGGTGACGTGGGTGATGATCGGGAGGCGGCGGCCGAGCTTCTCCATCGCATGTTGGCTGCCGATGATCGCGGCCTTCACCTGGAGCAGGTCCTGGCAGGTCTCGATCAGGATCGCGTCCGCGCCACCCTCGATCATGCCGAGCGCCGATTCGGCGTACGCGTCGCGCAGCACTGCGAACGGCGCGTGACCGAGGGTGGGCAGCTTGGTGCCCGGCCCCATGGAGCCGAGCACGAATCGGCCCATGCCGTCGCGGCCGGGCCCCATCTCGTCGGCCACTTCACGGGCGATGCGGGTGCCCCGCTCGGAGAGATCGCGAATGCGGTGGGAGATGTCGTAATCGGCGAGGTTCGGCAGATTGCAGCCGAAGGTGTTGGTTTCGACCGCGTCGGCGCCGGCTTCGAAGTACGCGCGATGGATGTCGCGCAGCACGTCGGGGCGAGTCTCGTTCAGAATCTCGTTGCAGCCCTCGAGGCCGAGGAAGTCGTCGAGAGTCAGATCCGCGGCCTGCAACATCGTGCCCATGGCGCCGTCGCCGATGACAACGCGCTGTTTCAGCGCATCAAGCAGGGCAGAGTGGAATGGTGCAGACATGCCGTCCAGAGTAGTGGGCGGCTCGACGGTGGCTGGTCGTAGGCTGGGTAGGTGAGTTCACCCGAGTTCCCCGACACCACCGAATCGGACGATACCGACGCGGACGTGCCGACCCTGCGCGATCCCGTGTTGATCGCCGCGTTCGAAGGCTGGAACGACGCAGGCGACGCCGCGAGCGGCGCCGTCGAGCATCTCGAGCTCACATGGGACGCCAAGCCGCTCGCCGAACTCGACTCCGAGGACTACTACGACTACCAGGTGAACCGGCCTATCATCCGGCAGGTCGACGGGGTCACCCGCGAGATCGTGTGGCCCACCACACAGTTGTCACTGTGCTCCCCTCCGGGCAGCGATCGGGACGTGGTGCTGCTGCGCGGCATCGAGCCGAACATGCGCTGGCGCAGCTTCTGCGACGAGTTGCTCGAGTTCGTCGACGAACTCGGCGTGCACACCGTCGTGATCCTGGGTGCGCTGCTCGCCGACACCCCGCACAGCAGGCCGGTTCCGGTGACGGGCACCGCGCACAGCGTGGAGGCCGCCGAGCACTTCAACCTGGAGCAGACCCGGTACGAGGGACCGACCGGCATCGCCGGGGTCCTGCAGGACGCGTGCGTCAAGGCCGGCGTCCCGGCCGTGTCGTTCTGGGCCGCGGTCCCCCACTACGTGTCCCAGCCGCCCAACCCCAAGGCCACCATCGCGCTGCTGCAGCGCGTCGAGGATGTCCTCGACATCGAGGTCCCGCTCGGTGACCTGCCGAACCAGGCGGAGGACTGGGAGGAGTCGATCTCCGAGATGACCCGCGACGACGAGGAGATCGCCGAGTACGTGCGCACCCTCGAGGAGCGCGGCGACGCGGAGACCAACATCTCCGACGCGATCTCGAAGATCGACGGCGACGCGCTGGCCGCGGAGTTCGAGAAGTACCTGCGCCGTCGCGGCCCCGGCCGCTTCGGGGCGTGACCGGGGAGACCGCCCAGGGATTTCGCACGCGGCTTCAGCTATCCGCGCTGTACGCCGGCGGATTCCTGGGCCCGTTCGGCGGTGGCGTCGTCACGTCGATGCTCCCGGAGATCGGCGACGACCTCGGCGTGGATGCGTCGGCCGCCGCGACGTCGTTGACGGCGTATCTGCTGCCGTTCGCTCTGGTCATGCTGGTTTCGGGCACCCTCGGCTCGCGTTGGGGCCGGATGCGCACCGTCCGCATCGCGTACGGGGTCTATCTCGCGGCATCGGTCGCGTGCTTCGCCGCACCCACGTTGGAGTTGTTCCTCGGCGCCCGCGTCCTGCAGGGCTGCGCCAACGCCTTCACCACGCCCCTGCTGCTGGCGACCCTGGCCGCGATGACACCGCAGAACAGACTCGGCCGCGCCCTCGGTGCATTCGGGGCACTCCAGGCCGCCGGGCAGACGAGCGCACCGCTGATCGGTGGTCTCGCCGCGGAAGCGAACTGGCGCCTGGCCTTCCTCGCGATCGCGGTCGTCGCCGGACTGCTCGGCGCGCTCGGCCTGCCCGACGCCGCCCGGAACATCCCGGCCGACACCGGCGCCCGCCTGCGCGATGCACTGCGCCCGGAGGTGCTGCGCGTCGGCGTCGTCGCGCTCCTCGGGTGGGGAGCGCTCGGCGGTCTGGGGTTCCTCCTGGCATTCCGGGCCGAGGACGTATTCGGCATGAGCCCGGCCGTCCGGGGCCTGCTTCTGACCGGGTTCGGTGTCGCCGGGATCCTGACGGCCCGTCCCGTCGGATTGCTGATCGACCGCATCGGGGCCCGCCGGACGGTCGTCGTCGGCGCCCTCGCCGGCGCCGCATTGGTCGCGACTGCCGGCACCGTCGGCCTGGCGGCCGTCGCCGCCGTCGCGTGGTTCTTCGCGGGCATCGCATCGCAGTTCCTGCTGGTCGGCGTCAACGCCGCCGTCCTCGGTTCCCAGGGCGGGAACCGCGGCGGTGCGGTTTCGGTGGTGCAGTCGCTGCGGTTCTCGGGTGCCGCCCTCGCACCGCTCGCGCTCACGCCCCTGTACGCGGTCCACCCGAGCGCGAGTTTCCTGCTCCCGGCACTCCTGTTGGCCGTCCTGCCGCCCCTGTTGATGCCGCGGACGCCGAGGAGCGACTGACCCCGTCCACCCGCGCTCCCCGTCGTTGATGGCGTGCTCCCAAGTCGGCGTCGATCGCGAAGGACGCGCACACGGGTACGGGTTCCGAAATCCCCACGATTCCGTCCTTCACCGACTTCTACGCCCGGGACCCGCGCTGGGCGCGGCCCCACACACCGGCGGCTGCCGTCCGCCAACCAAACAGCCGTGCCTCACCGAAACCATCTCCGCAGCTGCGTCTTTCGTAAACGAAACGCGGCGGTTCGAGTGCTAGCGCCGCCCCACGGCCGGGCCGCCCCCTTCGCTCGGCGCGTCCCGGCCGTCGTGACATTCGGGGCCACTCCCCTGGGCTGCTGGACCGCGCCTCCTGTTTCGTGACGGATCTCAGCCGAATGCGAACCGCCGAGAGGACCACGCCCGCACCAATGTTCGAGTGCGGCGAAGGATCGTTCGACGACGTTGCAGGGGCGCCGCACCGTCACAGCACCCAGTAGAGTCTGGGCGTGCCCGACGCGAGATCTGCCAAGACCCGAGCGCGGGACATCGACCGCGCGCAGACCTGCAGCTTGCTCGACGCCGCATACGCCGACGGTCAGCTCAGCGCCGAGGAGCACGAGTCCCGCACCGCGACGGCGATGCACGCGACGACTCTCGGCGCCCTGAGCGCGCTGACCAAGGACCTGCAAATCCCCGATCATCTCCTCGATGCCGCGACCGCATCCGAGGACCCGGCCGGCCACCCTCACCGCCGTCGCCGCGGCCTTGTTGTCGCTGTGACAGCCGTTGTCGCGATGATCGTGGCTGCCCTCGCCCGCGTGTTGTTCGCTGGGGGCACCGACGCCATCGGCGCCGACACCGCATCTCCCGTGTCGAGCACATCCGACCCGAACCGGGCCGAGCCGATCGACACGCTCACCGCCGACGGCATGCGCGAGTTCCTGCGCCGGTTCGAGCTGAAGTTCGGTGACCTGACCGCCGACGATGTCGATCTGTACAGCAAAGACGCTGTGGTCGCGAGGATGACCCCCCGACAGCCGACCAGCTTGCAGAGGTGGATGTTCACCGGCACCGCCGGGTTCGAGCCGTGGACCCCGCCCTCGATCCGGGATCAGGACCAGGAGACGGTCGATCTCGCTCAGCTCGACGTCGACCGCATCGGCGATCTCATCGAAAACGCCACCAGTCTCGTCCGCCTGCCCAGCGGCCACATCGATCGCGTCGCGATCCGCGCCGACCACTCCCGGCCGGGCGTCACCGAGCCTCGCGTCACGGTGTACGTCGTGGACACCGACGTCGCCAAAGGGAACGTGACAGCGACACTCGCCGGCGAGGTCGTCGACGTCCAGACCGCCTGACAGCCGGGATCGCGTGGCGGGACGTTCCCAGGGATCTCGGTCCCTGGCAGACGATCCCGCAGCGCGGCCGCCTACAGCGTGGCAGGCCGCGGTGGCCGCCCGGGCGTGATCCTCCAGCGGACCGGCACGACCGAGCCCGTGCACTTTCGGATTTTCCCTCGATTCCGTCCCGCACCGATCTCTGTCGCGACACGCGCCCCCGATTCCGCTTTTCTTCCGGTTCCGTTGTGCACAGAGTGACTACTGTTGCGGATGTGACCCTGACGGACGTTGCACCGAACCCGCGGCCCGAACGCAGCATCGACATCTATCGGCGCGCCCTGTCCTGGCTGGAGGCGCAACTCCCCCACGGGTGGACGGTGTCGGCGGACCGCCCCCGCTCCCCCGCCGCACCGAATCGACTGCTGATCACGGCACCGGACGGCGAATCCGTGTCCTACGCGATCACTGCATCCAAGGGCGTCCTGAGCGGTGATGTCGCCCGGATCGCGGCCGAACTCTCCGAGAGCGACCGCGGATTCGTCTGCGCGCACTACCTCTCCGAACCGGTGCGCCGCCAGCTGGACGGCCACGGTCTGTCGTACGCGGACGCCACCGGGAACCTGAACCTGGTCGCGGACCGGCCGGCGATCTGGGTCCGGAACCGCGGCGCCGACGCCGATCCGTGGCGCGGGCCCGGCCGTCCGTCCGGGGTCCTCACCGGCGAGCCGTCCGAGCGGGTGGTTCGAGCGCTCGCCGATCACGTCGGGGAGATCTCGGTGCCCGAACTGATCAAGCTCTCCGGAGCGTCGACGGGGGCGGCCTACCGGGTGGTCGAGGTCCTCTTCGAACGGGAACTGCTCACCCGTCTGCCCCGAGGCCCCATCACCGACGTTCGCTGGCCGCACATGCTCCGCGCGTGGGCCGCCGACCGCAAACCCTGCGCCACCCGAAGTTTCGCCGCCCCGAACGGGCTCGACGAACTACGCGCGCGGCTCGCGTCGGGTAACGGCGACCCTGCCTATGCGGTGACGGGGATCGGCGCCACCGACTATGCGTCGGCATCGGTGCTCGAGCTCTACGCCGACGACGTCGACGCCTTCGCGGCCGCGCTGGACCTGCGCCCGATCACCGGCGGGGCCGACGTCGTGGTCGCGACGCCGTGGTCGGCAGCGGTTTTCGAGCGGATGCAGTATCGCGACGGGCTGCGCTGCGTCGCGCCGAGCCACGCGTACGCCGACTTGGTGGCGGGCCCGTTCCGTCATCCCGACGCCGCGGAGTACCAGCTGACCGCGCTCACCGCGGACGAATCCTGGCGCCGGCCCGTGGGGCGCGGCCGGTGACCGGGGCGGTGTGTTCGCTCGCGACCCGAACGACGCCCTAGGCTGTCACGGTGAGCGATTCAGGTGACCCTCGCACGTCCTCCGGCGGTGATTTCGCCGTGCGCGAGGACCGGCTGCGGCTGTTCTCCTTCACGACCGCGGAGAAACGCGCCGAGTACCTGTGGGTGCTCCGCGCCTTCGACCACGCGCGTGCCAACTACGTCGTCCTGTTGCACGCCGGTGAGGTCGCGGAGATCCTGGGTCGGATCTCCGGCGACGACCCGGCCGCAGCGCTGACATCCACCGAGATCACCCCGCTGCTGGAGCAATTGCACACGTGGGGCGTGCTCGAACGCAGCTACGACGGCAGTCGCGCCTCAACTCTCGCGGAGTACCGGAACCGTCATTTCGTGTACCAGTTCAGTCAGGCCGGCTACCTGGCCTTCCGCGCCGTCGAGGATCTGCTCGGTGCCCGGCTCGAGGATGCGACGCTGTCTCGACTGGCACTGCCGGATCTGCTCGCCGATCTCGACGAGCTCGCCGAAGCCAACCGTCGCGGCGACGGGGATCTCATCTACCGCAAGCTCGCCCGGCTGGACTCCACGCTAACCGACATGGCGGCGCGGGCGGCGCAGTTCTATCTCATGCTCGGCGACCTGGTGCGCACCACCGAGATCACGCCCGAGGCGTTCCTGGCACACAAGGACGCCCTGTTGAGCCACATGCGCGAGTTCAGCTCCGACCTGGCGCGGTACGCACCGAAGCTGCGCGCGGCCATCGAGGCGGTCGAGGCCACCGGCATCGCGTCCCTCATCGCGCGGGCGGCGGCCAGCGACGATCGCGTCTTCCTCTCCCGCGAGGAACGCGAATCCGATTGGAACGCACGCTGGTCGGGCCTGGCCCAGTGGTTCGTCGGGGTGTCGGGTCCCAGCGAGTCGGATCGTCTGAGGGAGGGGACGATGAGCGCGATCGCCGCGGTGTTGTCGCTGTTGCGCCGGGTCACGGAGACCCGCCGGGGCGGCGTGAGCCGCGAGAGTCAGCTGCGGCACCTCGCCGGGTGGTTCGCTGCCACTCCCGACGAGGATTCGGCGCACGCCCTGTTCCAGCTCGTCTTCGACCTCGGACGCCCGCGGCACCTGTCGATGGTGCATCCGGATGCCGACATCATTCCCGACTCGCGATCGTGGTGGGACGCGACGCCCGTAGAGATCTCGCGCACGCTCGCCGAGACCGGTCGCGCCGCGCAGCCGGGCATGCCGTCGCGGGTCCAGCGCAACGAGGGCAGCATCCGACGACTTCGCGAGGAACAGTTGGCAGCTCAGCGTGCCCGCGCCGTCGCGGCGTCGTCGCTGGCCGCGTCCGGAGCCTACGACCGGGTCCTCGACGCCGACGAGACCGACGTGCTGCTGAGCCTGCTCAATGCCGCGCTCACCGCGCGAGTGCCGGTCAGTGGCACCGTGCCCAGCTCGACGGGGTCGGAGAACGGTGTCCGGCTCACGCTGCGCCCGCACGGCGAGACGACGGTGGTGCAGACCGTCCGTGGCCGGCTGCATCTCGACGGACTGCAGGTGAGCGTGCAGTGAGGTCTCGTTCCGTCTCGCCGCTGGACCTCGACTCGTACCAGCGGGCCGCCCGGGTGATCCTGTCGAATCACCTGGTGACGCAGACGTATCCCGACCGACTCGCGCTGCCGCTGCTGCGGCGGTGGGCCACCGAACTGCGCGACGACCTGCTCGACCTGTTCGGATATCGGCTCGAGGTCACCGAGACCACCGCCCGCCTGTTCACCGTCGCGGACCGACTCGAATCGGGAATCCCGGCACGCACCGCCAACGACCGGACGTTCGACCGGCACCGCTACGCCTACCTCGCCTTGGTACTCGCGGCGCTCGGCCGGGCCGGCAACCAGATCACCCTGTCGGAGTTGGCCGACCACGTCGCCGCCGAGGCCGCGCAGGTGCCCGGCGTGACGCTGTCCACCGACCGGGCCGCCGACCGCGACGCGTTCGTCGATGCCGTCGGCTGGCTCGCGGCCCGCGGCGCGATCGTCCTCGCCGACGGCGACGCCGGCGGCTGGGCGTCCAATCCCGATGCGGGCGAGGCTCTCTACGACATCGACCGGTCGGTCGTCGTCGCCTTGTTCCGTCCGCCCCGCGCACTCCAGCACCTGACCTCGGTCCGGACGTTGCTCTCGGGTGAGAAGGCACCGCAGGACGACGACCTGATCGGCCTGCGCACCGGAGATCCCCGCGAGACCGCACGGCGGATGCGACGGGCCCTCGTCGAGCGGCCGGTGGTGTACGCGGACGAACTGACCGACGACGAGCGACTGCAGCTCGCGCTGCCCCGCACCGCCGCCGATGTCGAGGAGCTGACCGGACTGGTCGCCGAACGCCGGGCCGAGGGGATCGCGATGATCGACCCGTCGGGCCGCATGTCCGACATCCGGTTCCCGAGCACCGGCACCGTCTCCCAGGTCGCGCTGCTGCTCGCCGGCGAGATGGCCGATCGGGTCCTCGACCTCGACGCGCCCGGTCTCCCGCGCCGCCCGCTGCCCGAGTCGAACCAGCGCGAGGTGATCGCCCGACTCGACGCGGCCATTCCGAGCGCGGGAATCTTCGAGGAGCTCGCCGAGCACATCGATCCTGCCGACCACGACGACGACACCGACGAGGGCGATCGACCCGAGCCGGCGTTGTACTCGATGCTGGACGACGCCTGGATCGCGGCGGCCGTCGACGAGTTGGTGCTGCGCTTCGGGCGCACCTTCGCGGCGCAGTGGCAGGCCGATCGGCAAGGATTGAAGCGCAATGCGATCGCACTGCTCCATCGCCTGCAGTTGATCCGGGTGGTCGACGGTGGTGTCCTGGTGCTGCCGACGATCGCGCGGTTCCGCGGCGTCGTGGTCAGCATCCGGGACCGCACCGCCCAGTCCGAGCTGTTCGACGATCCCGTTCCCAGCGAATCCCACGAGAACGCACCCGTAGAGAAGTAGAGGCATCTTTCGCATGGCACACGCGCGCTTCAAGCCGACCCGCGCCGGGATCGTCAACCTGTGGGACTACCGCGACCAGGAGTTCTCGTTCGCGGACGGGCGTCTCGTCCTGCGTGGACCCAACGGTTCGGGCAAGACCAAGGCGCTCGAGGTGCTGTTCCCGTTCGTCTTCGACGGCCGCATCGAGCCGCGCCGCCTGAACCCGTTCGCGGGTGAGGAACGCACGATGAAGTCGAACCTGCTGTATCGAGGCCAGGATTCGGCGCATTCGTACGTGTGGATGGAGTTCGCGCGCGGCTCGCAGGACGACCCGGAGGCCGTCACGGTCGGAATCGGAATGCGCGCGAGCCGCCAGAACGACAAGGTCACCCGCTGGTACTTCGTCGCGGAAGGCCGCGTCGGCGTCGACTTCTCCCTCCTCGGTAGCGACGACCGGCCGCTGACCAAGAAGCAGCTCGCGGAGCAGCTCGGCAGCGACGCCATCACCGACCGTCCTGTCGACTACCGGGCCGCCATCGACGCCCGGCTGTTCGGGCTGGGCACCGAACGCTACGACCAGCTCATCAACCTCATCCTGACCCTGCGCCGCCCGCAGCTGGCCAAGAACCTCGACCCGAAGGGGCTGTCGCAGGCACTCACCGACGGCCTGCGCCCCCTCGACGAGCAGCTGGTGCTCGAGGCGGCGCGTTCCTTCAGCGACATGGAGGAGGTGAGCCGCGCGCTCGAGGGTCTCGCCGCCGCCGACCAGGCCGCGCACAGCTTCGTGACGGTGTACTCGAAGTACCTGAGCCAGCAGGCCCGTACCGACGTCGAACAGGTCTCCCGGCGCATCGAGTCGGTGGAACGAGCGAAGACCGTGCTGGACGAGGCCGTCGCACTGCAGACGTCCCGGCAGGAGGAGCGGCTGCTCGCCGAGGGTCGGTTCACCGCCGCCGAGCGCGCCCTCGAACAGGGCCGCGCCGACCTCGAGACGCTGCAGCGGTCCGGGGCCTACGAGGGCAAGCAGCAGCTCGACGACCTGGCTGCCGCCGTCGCACAGCTCAAGTTGTCCACCGAGCAGCAGGCCGACAAGGCACGCCGGGCGCAGGCGACGCTCGAGCAGCGCACGGACGAGGCCACGCGGGCATCGGATTCGGTGAAGCGGGCGACTGCCGAGCTGGTGCGCGCCGAGGAGCAGCTGGCCGAGGCCGCCGAGCAGGCCGGCATCGTCTGGAGCCCGCTGCCCGACGGGGCGCGGTCCGACCAGATCACTACCGCGGTCCGTGGACACGCCGAGGAACGCGACGGCGACGTCCGCGCGGTCCGGGCGGCGCTCGCCACGGTCGACAAGGCCGGCACCGAACGAGCGCGGGCCGATCGCGCCGCCGACAAGGGCCGCGAACTGCTCGAGGCGGCGCAGGCCGCGGTCGCCGAGGCCGAGGCCACGGTCGCGTTGGCGCGGGCCGATTGCGCCGCCGCGCTGCGGGCCTGGTGGACCGAGCACTCGGCGGAGTACGCCTCGATCGGGGTGACCGCCGACGTGTTCTCCGCACTGGACACCGCGCTGTCGCTGGCCGGCGAGGACGACTCCCCCAGCCTCACCACGGTGCTGCACGAGCGGACGCAGTCCGCCCTCGACGACCAGCGCGCGCGGCGGCGGCACGCCGTGTCCGAGCAGGCCGCGGCCACCGAACGGATCGCCGCGCTGCGCGCCGACCGCGATCGCGTCGCGGCCGAGAAGGACGATGCCCCTGCGCGATTCGCGTTCCGTACCGGCGATCGGAGCGAGCTGTCCGGGGCCCCGCTGTGGCGGCTGGTGCGCTTCGCGGACGGCGTCGAGCCCGCGGTGGCCGCGGGCGTCGAATCCGCGCTGGCCGCCGCGAACCTGCTCGACGGCTGGGTGTCGGCCGGAGACGGTGCGCAGCCGGACGCCGAATCCGAGCAGTTCCTGATGCCACTGCCCGAGGCCCTGCGGCCGCAGGGCCCGACCCTGGCCGACGTCCTCGAGGTGGAACCCGATGCCGGGGTCCCGGAGGCGGTGGTGCAGGCGATCATCGAGTCCATCGCGCTCGACACCGCCGGCGCCGCGAGCGCCGGCGCCGTCGGAGTAGGGGTGGACGGCCGGTTCTGGCAGGGCGTGCAACGCGGCCGCCACGTCAAGGCCGACGCCGAGTACATCGGCACGACCGCACGGAAGCGGCGCCGGGCACAGCGGATCGAGGAGATCGCACAGGAGATCACCGAAACCGAGGCACGGCGCGACACCGCCCACGCCGAGGAGTCCGAGACGACCGCGCTGCTCGACCGGATCTCGACCGCCGGAAAGTCGCTTCCCCGCACGTCCGGCGTCCTCGCCGCGATCAAGAAGCTCACCGAAGCCGCCGGCGCGCTCCGCAGCCGGTCCGAGTCCACCGCGAGCGCCGGCGACGAACTCGATCACGCGATCGCGGACCATACCGCCAAGGACAAGGAGCTCCGCGCGGTCGCCGTCGCACATCGCATGTCGCACCAGGCGCGCGACATCGACGCCGTGGCGGCCTCGATCCGGCACTTCGAGAGTCGGGGCGAGCAGCTGCTGCGCTGCCGTCGCGAGCAGGAGAAGGAGCTCGAACTCCACCGGGAGGCCGTCTACCGGCTCGAGGAGGCCCGCGGTAACACCGAGGAGTTCGTCGAGGAGGCTGCAGTCGCGGAGGAAAACTACGCGCAGCAGATCTCCCGTCTCGAGACGCTCCGGGAAGCCCTGGGCTCGAGTGCCGAGCAGATCGATGCCGACCTCGAGCAGGTTCGCGCCCGAATCGAGGTCTGCAAGACCGAGCAGCGATCCGCACGCAAGGCCTACGACGCGGCCGTCGAGCAGATCGGCAAGGCCGAGGGCGCCCACAGCGCCGCGATCGAGGCGCTGCGCAGCGCGCTGACCGAGACGCGCACCGATGTCGACCGCCTCGCACCCTATGCGCGACGCGATCTACTCGATCTTCTCGGCGTCGAGGGCTCGCACTCGTGGCCCCAGAGCAGCGCCGCGTGGCTCACAGCCGACCAGCTGGTGTACCGGATCGCGACGGAGGGCGACGTGGAATCGCCGATCCTGCCGCCCGAGGTGGACGCGCTGTACCGCGCGATGGATGCGGCGACCGCCTCGGTGAAGACCAGCGAGAACGCCAAGAAGGCCACCCGCTCGGCGCTCACCGCGGCGCTGCAGGACTTCGACGCCCAGCTCGCGGCGGCCGGACAGGACTATCGCCTGCAGTGGGACGCACCGGACGGTCTGACGGTGGTCCGCGTGCAGGACGACCAGGGCTACTCGTCGATCGGCGAGTTCGCGACCCGGATCGCCGCGGCCCGCCAGGACCAGGAGGTACTGCTCACGGACTCCGAGCGCCGCATCCTCGAGGACGCTCTGCTCACCGGACTGGCACAGCAGATCCACGAGCGCACCGCCGACGCCCGCGACCTGATCGCCCAGATGGGCGCGGAGATGCGCGAGCGGCGCATGTCGTCGGGCAGCACGATCGGCGTGCACTGGGTCCTTGCCGACAACCTCGACGACAGCTCGCGAGCCGTGTCCAAGCTCCTCGACCGGGCCCCGTCGGCCCTGAGTGCCGACGAACTGGCGACCGTCCGGGCGCACTTCGCAGCTCAGGTGCGGATCGCCCGCGCCGCCCATCCCGAGCGGTCGTACCCGGAGATCCTCGCCTCCGCGCTCGACTACCGACGGTGGCGGGTGTTCTCCTTCACACTGATCGGCAGCGACGGCAGCGAGGACCGCCTCACCGTCGCCCGGCACAGCGCACTGTCCGGCGGTGAACAGTCGGTGTCGCTGCACCTGCC
Organism: Rhodococcus sp. BE178; assembly: GCF_050433545.1. Lineage (NCBI taxonomy): Bacteria > Bacillati > Actinomycetota > Actinomycetes > Mycobacteriales > Nocardiaceae > Rhodococcus > Rhodococcus sp. BE178. The sequence continues at coordinate 358,521 of NZ_JBNPXA010000002.1, forward strand.
GCTGTTCGCCGCGGCACACGTGATGCTCTCGTCGGCCGATCCGCACTCACCGCGCCTGCTCGGCCTGGACGAGGCGTTCGCCGGTGTCGACGACAACGGCCGCAGCGAACTGCTGGGGCTGAGCGTCCAGTTCGACCTGGACCTGTTCATGACCGGATACGACCTGTGGATCACCTACGGCGGTGTGCCGGGGTGCGCACACTACGACCTGGCGCACTCGACCGCCGAGCAGAGCGTCAGCGCCGCGCTGCTGGTGTGGTCCGGCGGCAAACTGCTGGCCGAGCACGACGGCAGCGATCTGGCCCGGGCACTGGGGTCACCGATGCGGCGACGCGTCCCGGCCACCGCGGAGGGCGGCCTCGAATTCGCCGAGGTCTAGTCGGGCGAATGCGGCTCACCGGGCGGGGAGAAGACGAATCCGACCGGTGGCCGTCATCGTCGAATGAACCCTTTACCAGCGAATTATCGGCATGTCCCGAACCGACACGCCGATCGTTTTGTGATCTGCGCCACAATCCGAGCCCAGAGTGACCCTTGCCTCTATGACTTGAACATTCCGTGTAACGGCCTGTTATCTGGTTGTGACATTGCCGTGACCACCGAGTGATCTTCGGTCTCGATCTCGTAGACCATTGCCGATTCTACCGGTGCTCACGCCCGACGTGGCTGCCCCGTTGCAGCCCCAAGCCGGAGCAGAGCCTTGCACACCTCCCCTGAATGCACTTCTGAAAGCACGCCCGACCAGACGACGTCCACCCCGCGTAGCCTTATGTCACGAGTCCGCATCGCCGGTCTCGCCACCGCGACCGTCGCCGGACTGTGTGTCGGCAACCTCGCGATCGGACCCATCGCATCCAGCTCAGCAGAGACCCTGCCGACACCGGCCGCAGCGGTGCAGTTCCTCGACACGACCAACCTGCGGAAGGCGCTCGACCTTCCCGAATCGACCTCCGCGGCGGCCCCCGTCGCCCAGGCCCGTGTCATGCCGACCCTCGGGTCGGCCGATCCGGCCGCGCCGCCTGCACCGGCGGCCGCGCCGGTCGCCCCCCCGGTCGCACCGGCGGCACCCAGCCCCGCATCGGTCACCCTCGACGAGCTCGTGAGCATCGTTCCGCAGGTGGCGCCCGACCAGCTCGCACAGTACGTCGCGCCGCTCAACGAGGCGCTCGCCAAGGCTGGGATCGACACCCCCGTCCGCAAGGCCGCCTTCATTGCCCAGCTCGTCGTCGAGTCCGACTCCTTCCGTACGTTCGAGGAGTACGCCTCGGGCCGCGCCTACGAGGGCCGTGCAGACCTGGGCAACTTCGCGCCCGGCGACGGCGAGCGGTACAAGGGTCGCGGCGCGATCCAGGTGACCGGCCGGCACAACTACCAGAGCGTCAGCGACTACCTCGGCATCGACTTCGTCGCACACCCCGAGCTGATGGCAACGCCGGAGAACGCGTTCGAGACCGCCGCGTGGTACTGGCAGTCCCGCAACCTCAACGCCACGGCGGACACCGCCGGCATCGAGCAGGTCTCGCGGGTCGTCAACGGCGGAACCCACGGCCTGCCGCAGCGCATCGACAGTTTCATGCGGGGACTCGCCGTCCTCCACTGACCCACCCCTGAACGAAGCCCTCTTCCGACTACGGACGGGGGCTTCGTTCGTTCCGTGAGCAGGCGCTCCGCCCCTGGGTGCGTAACACCCTCGCTTGAAAGTTCGGTCAACCGAACTCTATAGTGCGTATACGCGAACCGACGTGGTCGGTGCTCGCGGAATGCCCCGGAGAATTCAGCGAGCGGAGTCCAGTGAGCACCGAGACCGACGCACCCGCCGCACGGCGACGCAAGGGCGGCAGTCTCCGCTCCGCCGCCCTGCTCGGGCCGGCATTCGTCGCCGCCATCGCCTACGTCGACCCCGGCAACGTCGCGGCGAACCTCACCGCGGGCGCGAAGTACGGCTACCTGCTGATCTGGGTGCTGGTCCTAGCGAACGCCATGGCCGTGCTGATCCAGTACCTGTCGGCCAAGCTGGGCCTGGTGACCGGACGGTCGCTGCCCGAGATGCTGGGCCAGCGCCTCCGCAAGGGCAACCGCCGGGCCTTCTGGCTGCAGGCCGAGGTGATGGCGGCGGCCACCGACCTCGCCGAGGTCATCGGCGGCGCCATCGCCCTTCATCTCCTGTTCGGCCTGCCCCTGTTCGTCGGCGGTCTCGTCACCGGCGTGGTCTCGATGGTCATCCTGTCCATCCAGTCCCGCCGTGGACAACGCACGTTCGAATTCGTGGTCATGGGCCTGCTCGCGATCATCACAATCGGGTTCCTCACGGGCCTCGCGTTCACCGATGTCTCGGGCAAGGAAGCCGTCGCCGGACTCGTCCCCCGATTCGAGGGCGCCGAGACCGTCCTCCTCGCGGCGAGCATGCTCGGTGCGACGGTCATGCCGCACGCCATCTACCTGCACTCCGCGCTGGCCCGAGATCGCCACGGCGCAGCCGGACACGGGCCCCGTCTGCGTCGACTGCTGCGTGTGACCCGCTGGGATGTCTCCGGCGCCCTCATCATCGCGGGCGGCGTCAACATCGGCATGCTGCTGCTCGCCGCGTCCGCCCTGCGTGGCGTCCCCGACACCGACAGCATCGAGGGTGCTCACGCCGCGATCCAGGCGGCGCTGGGCCCCGGTGTCGCGGTGGTGTTCGCGATCGGACTGCTCGCCTCCGGTCTCGCCTCGACCTCGGTGGGGTGCGCCGCCGGATCCGAGATCATGCACGGACTGCTGCACGTGCGGATCCCCGTCCTCACCCGCCGGGTCGTGACGCTCATCCCCGCACTGATCGTGCTCGGGATCGGGGTCGATCCCACGTACGCACTCGTCATCAGTCAAGTCGTGCTGAGCCTGTGCATCCCGTTCGCGCTGGTGCCTCTGGTGCGGATGACGTCGGATCCCGAACTCATGGGGCCCGAACGCAACGCGTCGGCGACGACCGCACTCGCCTGGGTGTCCGCGGGTCTGATCATCGCCCTCAACGTGGCCCTGCTGTGGCTCACCGTCACCGGATCCGGCTAGGCCGCGGGCCGCTCACGGCAGCGCCCACACCACCGTGGTCAGGAGCCAGAACACCGCGGCCGCAAGGGTGAGGAAAGCCACCGACAACACGAGGCCGAGAGTGTCGACCCGCCGGTCGGTGTGGTCGCCGGGTTCGAGCCAGAAGTGCAGCGCGCGCGTGACGATCGGCATCACGACCCACGTGAGCAGGCCCACCGACGCGATGTTGCCGATCAGCAGGCTCAACCACAGCGGCGCCGCGGGCCACACCTCGTCGATCGTGATCGTCAGCACCACGACCAGCGGATAGAGACCGACGAGCACCGACATCGCGGTCTTCCAGGACGGCACGGGCGCGACTGCGCCACCGGGAGACGGGAACCACGACCCATACGGGTTCGGAATGGATCGCAGGCTGAAGTCCCGGAACTCTCGCCCCTCCGCGAGCAGCGCGGCCCGCTCCGGCGACCCGAGCCAACGGTCCAGGTCGGTCTGCGAGTCGAACGTGAACAGGATCGTCCATTCGTCCTGGACACCCGGGATCGGCGCATGCAGTTCGGAGCCCCGGAACCCCGGGAAGCGCTTCTCGGCCTCGGTGATTCGCCGCTGCCACGACAGGAACTCCTGCTCTCGACCGGGCACCGGCGGATGTGCCACGACGACGGTCACCGTCTCCCGAGCCTCGTCGTCGACGAGCACGTGTTGGGTGGGCTCCCGCTCGAACAGCGGGCCGGCGCGGGAGACGAGGTCGCGGCGGTGTTCGCTGCGCAGCCAACGTTGCAGATTGGCCACCGAGTCGAACCGGTAGACGACCGACCACTCGTGCCCACCGTCCGCGGGCCGGGTGATCTCCGTCCCGAGGAATCCGTCGAATCCTGCTGCCGCCGTGTCGACTTCGTGCTGCCAGCGCCGAAAGTCCGGCTCGCGGCCGGACCGGAGCACGTGGGTGACCACCACGGTCGCCGGGGCGCGACGTGGCGATCCGGCATCCGAGGCGACCATCGCGGTGACGGCTCAGTAGGGGTGCTTGTCGGACTTCTCGGACCACACCGCGTACGCGGCCGCCCCCAGATCCTGACGCACCTGTTCCATCTTGATGGATCGCTCCCCGTACGGACGGGTGAAATCGTCGTACTGGAACGCATCGTCGAACCCGATGGCGGTGGTCGCGGCCAGGTCGCTCGCGAAGTACATCGCGTCCAGGCGGGACCAGTAGATCGCGCTCATGCATATCGGGCACGGAGCGCCGCTGGTGTAGATCTCCATCCCCATCAGCATCCGAGCGCGCTCGGGAACGCGATCCGGTGAGCCCTCGGGGCGCGGAACCAGTTTCAGCGTCGACTGGTCGAGATGCTCGGCCGCGATGCTCGGGGCCTCGGCATTGAGCACCAGGACCGCCTTGCGGATCGCCTCGATCTCCCCGTGCGCGGTGACGTCACCGGTCAACAGCACCCGGTTCTGACCGCGCGCCACGATCTCACCGTCCCGGGAGATCACCGCGCCGAAGGGGCCACCCCAGTTGTTCGTCACCGACTCGATCGCGAGCCGGCATGCCTCGTTCATGAGTTCGTCTGGTGTCATGGCCGTTTCGCCTCCGGAGCGTCGCAGTGCCCCTTCCCACAATTTACCGAGCCGGTGAGCCTCACCACACGACTTCGGCGCCGATCAGGGACGCGACCTGCCCAAATGCGCCGTTCCCGGCACCGCCTCGCGACCGCCGACAACCTGACACCGCAGCGCTCCGGGTGTGTACTGGGTACACCCGCTGCCGATCGAGCCGAGGTGAGCGCAGATGCCGGTGTGGCGATTGCGAGACTTCCAGAACGACGACCTGGATCAGGCGATTCAGGTATGGGACCAGAGCCGGTCCCCCGGGTCCCCCGAGCCCGTCTTCACCCTCGCCGAGGTGATGGCGGCCGCACGTGCCGGTCAACCCGCCGTGGTGGCCGCCGTCGGCGACGAACTCGTCGGCATGGCTGTCGCGCAGGTCCACGGCGAACGCGCGTGGATCCTGCTGGTCGCGCTCGGATCCCGCTGGCGCAACCGCGGCATCGGCAGCGCGCTGCTCGCCAACCTGGAACGTCGGCTGCGCAGCGCCGGCGCCCATCGGATCTCGGCGGTCCTTCCGGAGGCCGCGACCGGGTCCGCCGCGTTCGAACACTCCGGGTACCTCCGCCGCGACGGACTGGTCTACTACGAACTGCTCGAGCCCCTCGGCCCGGACAAGACTCTGCTGAGCGAACTGGGTGGCCGGGTGATGCCGAACGGGTTGTGGCAGACGATGTCCGGAATGGAGGACGTCAAGGCGGTCATCGAGCGGCGGATCGTCTCGCCGCTCGAAAACCCGGACCTTGCAGACCAGTACGGCGTCCAGCCGCCGAAGGCGGTCATCCTCTTCGGCCCGCCCGGTACCGGAAAGACCAGCTTCGCCAAGGCCATCGCGTCCCGGCTGGACTGGCCGTTCGTGGAACTGTTCCCCTCCCGCCTGGCCGCGACGTCCGAGGGCGGCCTGGCGGCGTCGCTACGCGAGGTGTTCGCAGACCTCGCCGAACTCGACGAGGTCGTGGTGTTCATCGACGAGGTCGAGGAGATCGCCAGTGCCCGAACCGGACTCGCCACCAGTCCGGCACACGGCGTCACCAACGAACTCCTCAAGCTGATCCCGGCATTCCGGGAAGCGGAGCGTCGGTTGATGGTGTGCGCGACCAACTCGGTCCATTCACTGGACTCCGCGTTCCTGCGTCCCGGCCGATTCGACTACGTCATCCCCGTCGGACCGCCCGACGCGCCCGCACGCCGCGCCGTGTGGCAGCGCTACCTGGGCGCGTCAGCTGTCCACGTGGACCTCGACCGACTGGTCGAGGCCAGCGAACTGTTCACCCCCGCCGACATCGAGTTCGCCTCCCGGAAGGGCTCGCAGGCCGCGTTCGAACGCGAGGTGTCCGAACGCTCGGGCCGGCCGGCGACCACCGAGGACTACCTCGCGGCGATCGCCGACACCCGACCGACACTGACCACCGAGATCCTCACCGAGTTCAAGGAGGACCGGGAACGATTCACGCGGCTGTGACCGCGCTCAGCGCAGGTCGACGCCCAGCAGCGCGTCGACCGCCGCCCCGAGTGCGGCCGGCGCGGACTCGTCCGGTCCACCGTGGTCGAGTGCCCGGCGGGCCCAACCGTCGATCGCATCGAGCGCCTTGGGCGTGTCCAGGTCGTCCGCGAGATGCTGCCGCACCCGGGCGATCGTGTCCTCCGCCGAGGGTGCGGACTCGACCACCGCGGCCTTGCGCCACAACTCCAGCCGGGCCTGCGCATCGGCGAGCACCTGGTCCGTCCACGCCCGGTCGGTCCGGTAGTGGCCTGACAGCAGTCCGAGCCGGATCGCGGCCGGATCGACACCCTCACCGCGCAGCTTCGAGACGAACACCAGGTTGCCGCGACTCTTCGACATCTTCTCGCCGTCGAGCCCGATCATGCCCGTGTGCACGTAGTGGCGCGCGAAACGCTCCGTGCCCGTGGCGGATTCCGCGTGGGCCGCCGAGAACTCGTGGTGCGGGAAGATCAGGTCGCTGCCGCCGCCCTGAACGTCGAAACCGGACCCGATGCGGTTCAGCGCAATTGCGGCGCACTCGATGTGCCAGCCCGGACGGCCGGGACCGAACGGCGACGGCCACGACGGCTCGCCGGGACGCTGCGCGCGCCACACGAGGGCGTCCAGCGGATCCTGCTTGCCCGCGCGGTCGGGGTCGCCGCCACGCTCGGCGAAGAAATGATCCATCGTGGCGCGGTCGTAGCCGGACTCGTAGCCGAACTGCGCGGTGGCGTCCGCCCGGAAGTACACGTCGGGGTACTCGGGGTCGTCGACGATGTACGCCGCACCGGATGCGACGAACTTCTCGACCAACTCCACGACCTCGTTGATCGATTCCACCGCGCCGATGTAGTCGCGCGGGGGCAGCACCCGCAGCGCCTCCATGTCCTCACGGAACAGCGCGGTCTCCCGCATGCCGAGCACGATCCAGTCCTCGCCGTCGCGTGCGGCTCGCTCGAACAGCGGGTCGTCGACGTCGGTGACGTTCTGGACGTAGTGCACGTCGTGACCGGCGTCCCGCCAGATCCGGTTCACCAGGTCGAACGTCAGATAGGTCGCGGCGTGCCCGAGGTGGGTCGCGTCGTACGGCGTGATGCCGCACACGTACATCTTCGCCACCTGGCCGGGAGTGACCGGCCGGACCTGCCGGTCCGCGGTGTCGTAGAGCCGGAGGGCCGGCCCCTGACCGGGCACGGACGGGACAGCGGTATCGGACCAAGACTGCATGGGAACGAGCCTAGTGGAGAGCCGATTCCACCTCTGCGGGCGGAGTCGACAGCAGCACCTGTCCGGCCTCCGATGCCGACGCCGGACAGCTCGGCCACCAGACCCTCCGTCCGACGTCGATCGTGAGCGCGGGCACCGGCAGCGACCGCACGACCAGCACATCCGGCAGCACACCGCCGGTAACGATGAGCGCCCGCCGGGCGCCGCGAGCAGACTAGAACGCGGGCCAGGGAATGGGCCGGGATCCGGCGGGATGCGGCATCACCGGTGCCGCGACCAGCGCCCGCGCACGGTCGCGGAGAGCATCGACCTCACGGGCCGTGATGTGCCGGGCGAGAACGGCCGGGAACTCCTCGCCCTCGAGCCGCTCCGCGAACCCGGCCACGTCGGCCATCAGGTCGTCCCCGATCGGCGAGCCCGCCCAGCCCCACAGCACCGTGCGGAGCTTGTTCTCCTCGTGCAGGCAGATGCCGTGGTCGACGCCGTACACCGACCCGTCGACCCCCTCGAGTGCATGCCCGCCCTTGCGGTCGGCGTTGTTGAGCAGGATGTCGAGGACCGCCATCCGCTGCAGCCGGGGATCGTCGGCGTGGATCAACGCCACCTCGGTGCCCTGGACGTCGAGGGCGCGCAGCACCTCGAAGAAGCCGGGCGGCACCTCCTCGGGAGGGCAGATGTCCACCAGATCGAGCTGCCCGCCCGACTCGGGGTGACGGTCCGGGGTCTCGACCCACTGCTGCACCATGCCGGGGCCGAACGGACCGTCACGCAGGATCGTGCGGGGAATCACGCCCCAGCCCAGCTCCTCCGAGATCAGATACGACGCGACCTCGCGGCCCGCGAGGGTGCCGTCCGGGAAGTCCCACAGCGGGCGTTCGCCCCGGATCGGCTTGTACACGCAGCGCACCGATCGGCCGTTCGTCGACGCCTCACACACCAGCGTCGCGTTACTCGCGTGGACGATCCGACCGACCAGCGTCAGTTCACCGTCCGCGAGCAGTTCGCGGGCCGCGGGATCCGACGGGTCGATCGACACCGCAGTCAGAGCTCTTCTCCGAACTCGACGGACGAATCGAATCCCGCGATCCGCCGGTATCCGTTGGTGCGAATGCAGACGTGGCCGTCCGCGGTGAGCGGCTCGCCGCACAGCGGGCACGGGGCACGACCCGCCGCGACCACGCGCTCGGACCGCAACGCGAACTCGCGCGCCTGGATCGGGGTGAGGAACACCCGCACGGCGTCGGGGCCCTCCTCCGCATCATCGAGGACGACCGATTCGTCGAACTCCGTCTCGCTTACCGCGAGCAGTTCGACGACGACGGACTCCGCCTCGGCGTCCCATCCGAGGCCCATCGTGCCAACCCGGAACTCGACGTCCAGCGGTGTCAGCAGTGGGCTGAGGTCACCGAGTTCGCCCGCCTCGGGCGGCACTGCGGTGCCGAACCGCCGGTGGACCTCCTCGAGCAGGAGACCCATCCGATCGGCGAGCACCTGAACCTGCTGCTTTTCGAGCAGCACGCTCACCACCCGCGCGTCGTGCACGGCCTGGAGATAGAACGACCGGTCGCCGGGTTCGCCGACCGTCCCCGCAACAAATCGATCAGGGGTGCGAAAAACATGTATCGCGCGTGGCATTGCACCTCCTCGAATTCTGCGTACCGCTTCATTATCCGCCTACTGTCCCGGCGGCCGATCATTGCCGACCTCACCGCCGGGCACCGACTCCTGCGCGTCGTGTTTCCCGTCGCCGGCGCCGTTCAGGGCGGCGAGGTCGCTCCCGGTGTCGTTCATCCGCAGGACGAACGGTCGGGTCGCCGTGTACCGCACGACGCTGATCGACGCCGGCTCGGTCACGATGCGCTGGAATCCGTCGAGGTGGCTGCCCACCGCGTCGGCGAGCACCGACTTGATCACGTCGCCGTGGCTGCAGGCGATCCACACGACGTCCCCGCCGTGTTCCTCGGCCAGGCGCCGGTCGTGTTCCCGCACCGCCGCCACCGCACGGGCCTGGACCTGCGCCAACCCCTCACCGCCGGGAAAGACGGCGGCCGACGCGTGCTGCTGGACCACCCGCCACAGGGGTTCCTCGACCAGGTCCTTCAGACTCCGGCCGGTCCACTGTCCGTAGTCCACCTCGGCCAGTCGCTCGTCGGTCCGCGGCGTCAGCCCCCGGTCGATCGCGAGCGGGGCGACGGTCTGCTCGCACCGCAGCAGCGGCGACTGCACGATCTCCGCGATCGCGACACCCGACAGCCGGTCGATGAGCCCCTTGGCCTGCTCGACTCCGACGTCGTCGAGCGCGACGCCCAGCGAACGACCGGCGAGGATGCGCGAGGTGTTCGCCGTCGAACGTCCGTGTCGGAGCAGGATCACCGTCATGGGCTACAGCCTAATGGCGTCCCGCTCCGAGACCGGTCACGTCGCCGAGACCACGCCGGTCGCGAGCAGAGCGAGTACGACGACACCGAGGATGATGCGGTACCCGACGAACCAGTACATCGAGTGATTCACGACGAAGCGGAGCAGCCAGGCGATCGAGGCGTAACCGATGGCGAACGCGATCAACGTCGCCACCAACAGTTGCGGCCCGGACGCGATCAGTCCCTCCCCCTCTGGCTCGAATGCGTCGGGGAGACTGAACAATCCGGAGGCGACCACCGCGGGGATCGCGAGCAGGAACGAGTAGCGGGCGGCGGCCTCGCGGGTGAGGCCGAGGAACAGGCCGGCACTGATGGTGCCGCCGGAGCGCGAGACGCCGGGGATCAACGCGAGCGCCTGCGCGGAACCCATGATGATGCCGTCCCGAGCGCGCAGGTCCTCGATCGGCCGGGTCTTGCGCCCGTAGTACTCGGCCGCCGCGATCATGAGCGCGAAGACGATCAGCATCGTCGCGATCAGCCACAAATTCCTTGCGCCGGTGCGGATCTGGTCCTTGAATAGGAAGCCGAGCACACCGACGGGAATGGTGCCGATGATGACGTACCAGCCCATGCGGTAGTCGAGGTCCCCGCGGTGCTCTGCATGGAACAGTCCGCGGAACCAGGCCGCCACGATGCGGCCGATGTCCCGGGCGAAGTACAACAGCACCGCGGCCTCGGTGCCGAGCTGTGTCACCGCGGTGAACGACGCACCGGCGTCGGTGCCGAAGAAGATCTCCGAGACGATCCGCAGGTGGCCCGACGACGAGATCGGCAGGAACTCCGTGAGCCCCTGCACCGCGCCGAGAACGATCGCCTGGAGCCAGGTCATGGCCTCCCCGATCACGCGAGGGACCCCGGGCCACTCGCGTCGAGTGAGGTACGGCGGATCAGGTTGCGGGGATCCGTATTACACGCGTGTGGTCCAAGTTTCACCGGACAGACGGTACCCGGCGTGGCTGTACTCGGCGCGCCGTGCGCGCTACTAGTGTTCTTCACCGGCGGGTGTTGTCCTGCCGGTGAAGTCAGCTGAAACATCCGGTGTCGAAACGTGGGCGGTTATGGAATACAGAGCGGTGGGAACGAGCGGTCTACGCGTGTCGAGGCTCGGGCTGGGGACCCTGCACTGGGGTCGGGATACCGACGGGGACGAAGCTGCGGCACAGCTGTCCGCCTTCGTCGATGCCGGTGGCACCCTCGTCGACACCTCCCCCGCCTACGGCGACGGCAAGGCCCAGCGCCTGCTCGCGGAACTGCTCGACGACGTGGTGCCCCGCGAGTACCTGATCCTCGGCGGCAGCGCCGGAATCAATCCGTACGCGCACAACGGGCAGCGTGTGGACTGTTCCCGCCGCGGTCTGCTCGCGCAGCTGGATTCGACACTGCGCGAACTCGGCACCGACCACCTCGACATGTGGCAGGTGGCGACCTGGGATCCACTGACCCCGGTGGACGAGGTCGCGTCGGCCCTCGACCAGGCGGTCAGCAGCGGCCGCGTCCGATACACGGGGGCCCGCGGCTACCTGGGCTGGCAGCTCGCGACCGCGGCGGGCTATCGCGGGCCTGGACGACTGGTCGCGACCCAGGCCGAGTACTCGCTCCTCGCCCGCGGTGTCGAGGAAGAGCTTCTTCCCGCCGCGGCGCACCACGGAATCGGCGTGTTCGCCGCGGTGCCGCTCGCGGGGGGCGTCCTCACCGGCAAGTACCGGGACGGGATCCCGGCCGATTCGCGCGGCGCGGACGAGCAGCATGCCGCGGAGGTTCGCAGCTACCTCACGGAGTCGTCGGTCCGGGTGGTCGACGCGGTCCTCACCGCGGCCGACGGTCTGGGCACGTCACCGCTCGCGGTGGCCCTCGCGTGGGCGCGGGACCGGCCCGGTGTCGCGAGCGCGGTCGTCGGCGCACGAGATCTTGCCCAGCTCACCGGCGTGCTGTCCGCCGAGGAGCTCGAATTGCCGGCGGCGATCGCGTCGGCGCTCGACGACGTCAGCGCCTGATCGGTCGAGCGTCCAACTTTCGATTGATTCAGGGTGATTAGTAACGACAACGATCCCGAGGATAGGCTAACCTCGTAGCCGTTGTGTCTGACGAATGTCATCGTGAAGGAGATCACATGGACGTGCTCGACCAGGGTACCGAGGCCGGCGAGCTCGGTTTCGCCGAGCGCATCAAGACCGAGACCGATGCGGCTCACCGCGCCACCGAGCAGTCCCGGTTCGTGGGCGATCTCCTTGCGGGCAAGCTCACAAAGGAGGGCTTCGCCGCCCTGCTGGCACAGACCTACCTGGTGTACGAGGTGCTCGAGCGCGCCGCCGACACTCACGTCGCCGACCCGATCGCGGCCCCGTTCATCGCTCCCGAGCTCGTCCGCCTCCCGGCCCTCGCGGCCGACCTCGAGTTCCTGCTCGGCCCGGCCTGGCGCGACCAGCTGGTCGCGACTCCCGCGACCGCGGCGTACGTCGCGCGCCTCGAAGAGGTCGCCTTCACCTCCCCGGCGGACTTCGTCGCGCACCACTACCTGCGCTACATGGGCGACCTGTCCGGCGGTCAGATCATCCGACGCATGCTCGAGCGCGCGTACGGCTACGAGGTCGACGGCCTGCGGTTCTACATCTTCGACCAGATCGCCAAGCCGAAGGTGTTCAAGGACGAGTACCGCGCCAAGCTCGATCAGGCACCGCTGTCCGCAGACGAGCAGGCACGCTTCATCAGCGAGGTCAACCTCGCCTACGGCCTCAACGGCGGCCTGTTCGCCGATCTCGAGGCCGATATCGATCGCTACCTTGTGAAATGAGATCTGCGCTCTCCCGGCTCCTCGTCGTGGCCGCCTCGGCCGCGACCGTAGTCTCACTCGCGGCCTGCACGTCCGTCGCGACCGACGAAACCGCGCAGCACGGCCAGACCACCGCGGTGGTCGCCGACGCCGATCCACGGCCGGTTGCGGACAGCCCGACCCCGCAGCTTCCGGTCACGGTGCGCAGTTTCGACGGTGTCGACGTCACGATCAACGATGCCAGCCGGATCGTCACCGCCGACCGATACGGCACCCTGACCGAAACGGTGTTCGCACTGGGTCTCGGTGACCGCGTCGTCGGTCGCGACACTGCATCCGGTTTCCCGGCCGCGAAGGACATCCCCAACATCACCCCCGGCGGACAGGCGATGAATGCCGAGGCGATCCTGAACCTTGCCCCGACCATGGTGCTGACCGACACCAGCATCGGCCCCAAGTCGGTGCAGGAACAGCTCCGGGCCGCCGGGGTTCCGGTCGTCTACTTCGATCCCACCCGCACACTCGAGGGTGTGCCGGGGCAGATCACCGCGGTGGCCGCGGCGTTGGGCGTGCCCGCACAGGGAGAGCAGCTCGTCGCACGGACCGAGCAGGAGATCGCCGACGCGAAGGCGTCGGTGCCTGCCGGTTCCGAGGCGCTGAAGATCGCATTCCTCTACATGCGTGGTCCCTCGATCACGATGCTCGGGGGGCCCGGTTCCGGTGCCGACTCGCTGATCGAGGCGCTCGGCGCCACAGACGCGGGCACCGCTTCGGGCCTGACCAGCGAGTTCGTCCCGATCACGAGTGAGGCCATGATCGCGGCGGCACCCGACGTCATGCTGATGATGAGCGGTGGCCTCCAATCCATCGGTGGAGTCGACGGCCTGGAGAAGGTTCCGGGTATCGCGCAGACTCCGGCCGGCCAGAACAAGCGGGTCGTGGACATGTCCGACACCATGCTGCTCAGCTTCGGCTCCAACACCGGCCAGGTGCTGGCGGCGCTGGCCGAGGCGATCTACCACCCCGACGCGGAATGAGTACCTCGGTAGCCAGCCGGCCCCGGGTGCGGCCCGGCACGGTCATCGTCGGGCTGGTAGTCCTGCTGGCCGTGCTGGCCCTCGCGTCGGCCTGCATCGGTCAGGTGCCGACCAGCCCGGCCGAGGTCCTGGGCAGCGTCCTGCACCGCATCGGGCTCGACATCGGACCGATGCCGTCGCATCCCAGCGGCGAGGTGACGCTGTGGCAGGTGCGGTTCCCGCGCGTGATCCTCGCGATCCTCGTCGGCGCGGCGCTCGGCTGCTCGGGAGCCCTCCTGCAGGGCGTGTTCTCCAACCCGCTCGCCGAGCCGGGCGTCATCGGCGTCTCGGCCGGCGCGGCGGTGGGTGCCAGTGCCGCGATCGTGCTGGGCGGCGCATTCACCGCCGGACCGGCCGTCGCGGGCTCCGCCTTCGTGGCGGGACTGATCACGACCACCCTCGTCTACCTACTCGCCCGTTCCGACGGCCGAACCGAGGTGGTCACCCTCGTGCTCACCGGTGTCGCGATCAACGCGTTCGCCGGAGGAGTCATCGCGTTCTTCACGTTCGTCGCGAGCCCCGCTGCCCGCGACCAGATCGTGTTCTGGCAGATGGGCAGCCTGAACGGCGCCAGCTGGAACGCCGTCGCGATCGTCGCTCCGATGGCGATCGCGGGCATCGCCGCGTCGATGCTGATCGCCCCGAAACTCGACCTGCTGGCCCTCGGCGAGAGCGCGGCGCGGCACCTCGGTGTCGACGTCGAGAAGCTGCGACTGATCGCGATCGTGATCGTCGCGGTGCTGGTGTCGTCGGGCGTCGCGTTCACCGGCATCATCCTGTTCGTCGGCCTCGTCGTACCGCATGTGATGCGCATGCTCGTAGGCCCCGGGCATCGACTACTACTACCCGCGAGCGTGCTCGGTGGCGCAGTGGTCCTGCTGGCCGCCGACCTCGGCTCCCGCACGCTCGTGGACAACGCCGACCTTCCGCTCGGCATGCTGACCTCGCTCGTGGGTGGACCGTTCTTCTTCTGGCTCCTGCGCCGCACCCGTTCCCGTCAGGGCGGGTGGGCGTGATGGGTTCGATGATCGACCGCACCCGAAGCCTGTTCGGCCGCGCCGCCGACGTCCCCGCGCGCACCGAACGCGGCGCCGTGACGATGCGGGCCACCGGGATCAGCGTCGAGCGAGGCGGACGCACCGTCCTCGACGGCGTCGATCTCACGGTCCGCTCGGGTGAGGTGCTCGCGCTGGTCGGCCCCAACGGCGCCGGCAAGTCCACGCTGCTGGCGGCGCTGTCGGGCGACCAGGCGGTCGCGGCGGGCACCGTCGAACTCGACGGCAAGCCGCTCGGCGACTGGACACCGTCGGACATGTCGCGCCGGCGCGCTGTGCTGCCGCAGCAGCACACCGTGGGGTTCTCGTTCACCGCCCGCCAGGTAGTCACGATGGGGCGCGCGCCGTGGCAGCGCACCGGGCGGGACGCCGACGACGACAAGGTCATCGACGAGTGCATGGACATCTGTGACGTCCGACACCTCGCGGACCGGCCGTTCAGCGTCCTCTCGGGCGGCGAGCGCGCGCGCGTCGCACTCGCCCGTGTGCTCGCGCAGGACACCGAGACCGCCCTCCTCGACGAGCCCACCGCGGCCCTCGACCTGGGTCACCAGGAGGCCGTGATGCGCATCGCCCGCGACCGGGCGGCCGACGGTGCCGCGGTCGTCGTCGTGCTCCACGACCTGGGACTGGCCGCGGCCTACGCCGACCGGATCTGCGTCCTCGAGAACGGCCGTGCGGCCGTCGACGGACCACCGGCCGAGGTGCTCACCGAGGAGTTGCTGTCCCGCGTCTACGGTCATCCGGTCGAGGTATTCAGGCACCCCAGGTCGGGCGCCACGCTGGTGCTCCCGCGCCGGGACGGCACACCGGCCGCCGGGAAGTGAGTGTCGTACGCCTCACGTCCGGGGTGACTCGGATTCCGGCCGGTCCGGTCGATCATGGATGCTAGAAGGCGAGCACACACGCACCACACGGCAGCACCGCTGCAGCATCCGAGGAGCACACCCATGCGAGTACCGGCACCGCGCATCACCGCTTGCACGATTGGGGCTGCCGCGTTGCTGTTGCTCACCGGGTGTTCGTCCGAGAAGAACGCCGACGACCTCAAGACCATCGAACCGGCCACCGCGGCAGTCTCCCCCGCCGGCGCCACCCCCACCGGTGCGGTGCAGAATCTCGGTCGGCCGATCGACGCGATCACGTTCGACCCCACGTCGAACACCACCGCGCTGCTGACCGACGGCAACAGCAAACTGTTCACCCTCAACGCCACACCGGACGGCGGCGGCACGCCCCGCGAGATCCCGATCGACGGTGTCGCCGCGCAGATGACGTCGGCCCCCGAGGGCCGACTCCTGCTGCCCATGAACGGCCGCGTGCAGATCGTCGATCTGAAGGCGGGGGGCGTGTCGTCGTCCGTCACCGTCGACGGCGACGCGCGCTCGGCGGTCTTCCTGCCCGACGGCAAGCTCGCGGTGGGCCTGGCCAACGGCCAGATCCAGATCGTCGACCCCACCGGATCGGTCAGCGAGACGATCTCGGGTCTGGCCTCCGTCGACGCGCTCGCGCTCACCAAGGGCGACCTCAGCGCACTGGATCGCCGCCAGACGTCGCTGACACAGATCGACCTCGACGACGCGGACCTGGGCTTGGCTCTGCGCGCCGGTGAGGGCGCCACCCAGTTGATCACCGACGAGCACGGGCGGATCCTGGTCACCGACACCGCCGGCAACGAACTGCTGGTGTTCACCACCGACCCGCTGATCATGCGCCAGCGTTACCCCGTCGCGAACGCCCCGTACGGGATCGCCTACGACGAGCGGACCGATCTCGTGTGGGTCACGCTGACCGCCAGTAACAAGGTGGTCGGCTACGACATCTCGACCGGCATCCCCGTCGAGAAGGTCCGCTACGACACCGTCCGCCAGCCCAACTCCGTTGCGGTGGACACCGCCGCCGGCACTCTCGTCGTCGGGTCCGCGGTCGGCGACGGACTGCAGACGATCCCGCTCGCGGCGGGGTGATCCACGGTGACGTCCAGGTCGCAGCGGCGCCGCGGGATTCCCCGCGAATGGGAGACGGACTCCGAGGAGTTCGAGTACATTCCGCTGAGCCTGCCCCGTGACGTCACCCGGGTGAGCGCGTCGATGCGACTGGCACTGCAGGCCGAGTTCGGCGGCTGGGAGCTCTCACGCGTCCGCCTGTACACCGACGGCAGCCGTCGGATCCTGCTCCGCCGCCGCAAGACCACCCATCACATTCCGGCACCTGGAATCTAGGGAGATTCGTGTACCACCTGCTTCTGCGTCTGATGTTCCGGATCCCCCCGGAACGCATCCATCACCTCGCGTTCGCCGCGATGCGGCTCGTGACGCGCTTCGCTCCGATCCGTGCACTGGTCGCCAAGGTGCTCGTCGTCGACGATCCGGCACTGCGCACCAAGGCGTTCGGCGTCGACTTCCCGGCACCGGTCGGGCTTGCCGCCGGGTTCGACAAGGACGCGACCGGCGTCGACACGTGGGGACCGATGGGCTTCGGCTTCGCCGAGGTGGGCACCGTCACCGCGCAGGCCCAGCCCGGCAATCCCGCGCCGCGCCTGTTCCGTCTGTCCGACGATCGCGCACTGATCAATCGGATGGGCTTCAACAACCACGGCGCAGGCAACGCCGCGAACTACCTGCGGCACCGCCGCGGTGACGTACCGATCGGCGCGAACATCGGCAAGACCAAGATCGTCCCCGCGGAGGAGGCGGCCGGCGACTACACCGCCAGCGCGCGCCTACTGGGACCGCTCGCCGACTTCCTCGTCGTCAATGTCAGCTCCCCCAACACCCCCGGGCTGCGCGACCTGCAGGCCGTCGAATCGCTGCGCCCGCTGCTGCAGGCGGTGCTCGACACCGTGCACATCCCGGTGCTCGTGAAGATCGCACCCGACCTGTCCGACGAGGACGTCGACGCCGTCGCCGATCTCGCCGTCGAACTGGGCCTGGCGGGCATCGTCGCGACCAACACCACGATTTCCCGCACGGGCCTGCGCACCCCGCAGTCGCGGATCGAGGAGATCGGCGCGGGCGGCCTGTCCGGCGCCCCCGTCGCGCGGCGTTCACTCGAGGTGCTGCGCCGTCTGCACGCGCGGGTCGGCGACAAGCTGGTGCTGATCTCGGTGGGCGGCATCGAGACCGTCGATCAGGCTTGGGAACGGATCCTCGCGGGGGCGACCCTGGTCCAGGGCTACACCGGCTTCATCTACGGCGGGCCGTTCTACGCCCACAAGCTGCACAAGGGACTGGCCCGGAAGGTCCGTGAGGCCGGGTTCCAGTCGATCCGCGACGCGGTGGGTGCCGGCGCGCGCACGTAATACCCGGATTCCACGAGCAGGGCCCGTCACCGATCGCGGTGACGGGCCTTGCTGTGTGCCGGCCTACTTCTGCTCGTACGTACCGGTGATGATCGCCCTCGCGATCGCGTGCGAGAACAGGTTGAAGCCGAGGAATGCCGGTGTCGAGGCGGGCGTGACGTCGAGGTGGTCGACGTCCACCGCATGGACCGCGAACATGTAGCGGTGCGGCCCGTGCCCCTGCGGCGGCGCCGCGCCGAGGAACCGGGCGAGGCCGCCGTCGTTCTGGAGCGTCACGGCGCCCTCGGGCAGCCCGGAACCGGTCTCGTCGCCCGCATCGGCGCGCAGCGACGTGGTGGTGACGGGAATGTTCGCGACCGCCCAGTGCCAGAAGCCCGACGCCGTCGGCGCGTCGGGGTCGAACATCGTGATCGCGAAGCTCTTGGTCTCGGGCGGGAACCCGGACCACGACAGCTGCGGCGAGATGTCGTGTCCACCGGCCCCGAAGATCCCGCTGACCTGATCGTTCTTCAGCGGGGCGCCGTCGGTGACGTCGTCGGACGTCAGCGTGAAGGACGGCAGGTCGGGCAGTCCGTCGTACGGATCGTGTGCCATGTGAATCCTCTCCCAGATCTCGGGTACAGCGGGTCAGCTGTGTAGCAGGAAGTGTTCCATCACTCGGGTGCCGAAGTGCAATGCGTCCACCGGCACCCGCTCGTCGACGCCGTGGAACAGCGCCGCGAAGTCCAACTCCGGCGGCAGCCGCAGCGGCGCGAAGCCGAAGCAGCGAATCCCCAGGCGCGCGAACGCTTTTGCGTCGGTGCCCGCCGACAACATGTACGGCACCGTGCGGCCGTTCGGATCGTGCGCGAGCACGGCGTCGTTCATCGCGTCCACCAGGTGGCCGTCGAACGTCGTCTCGTACGAATCGAGCTTGGTGATCCACTCGCGCGTGACGTTCGGCCCGATCAGCTCGTCCACCTCACGCTCGAACGCGGCCTGCCGGCCGGGCAGGACGCGGCAGTCGAACACGGCCTCCGCGGTCTGCGGGATCACATTGGCCTTGTAGCCGGCCTTGAGCATCGTCGGGTTCGCGGTGTCGCGCAGCGTCGCGCCGATGATCCGGGCGATGCTGCCGAGTTTCGCCAGGGTGCCGTCGATGTCGGGCGAGTTCGGGTCGAAGTCGACGCCGGTCTCCTCGGAGAGGACGGTGAGGAACTCCGCGACCGAATCGGACATCACGAGGGGGAAGGTGTGGTTGCCGAGCCGGGAGACCGCGTCGGCGAGGATCGTCACCGCGTTGTCCTCGTGCAGGAACGATCCGTGGCCTGCGGTGGCCTTGGCAGTGAGCCGCATCCAGCCGAGCCCCTTCTCGGCCGTCTCCACGAGATACAGGCGGCGTTCCGTGCCGTCCGCGCGCGGGATGGTCAGCGAGAAGCCGCCCACCTCCCCGACCGCCTCCGTGACGCCCTCGAAGAGATCGGGCCGGTGATCGACCAGCCACTGGCAGCCCCACTTGCCGCCGGCCTCCTCGTCCGCGACGAACGCGAACAGGATGTCCCGCGGCGGCACGGTGTCCTCGGCCTTGAACTGGCGGGCCAACGCCAGCATCATCCCGCACATGTCCTTCATGTCGACCGCGCCACGGCCCCACACGTAGCCGTCCTCGACGGCCCCCGAGAACGGGTGCACGCTCCAGTCCGCGGGCTCGGCGGGCACGACGTCGAGGTGGCCGTGCATCATCAGCGTTCCGCGCCCGGGATCCGCACCGCGCAGCCGCGCGAAGACATTGCCCCGCCCGGGGGCACCGGATTCGACGTACTCGGTCTCGTACCCGACCTCCTCGAGCTTGGACTGCACCCACAGGGCGCAGTCCCGCTCGCCCTTGGTGGTCTCGAGTTCGCCGGTGTTGGAGGTGTCGAACCGGATCAGCGCGCTGACGAGGTCGACGACCTCCGATTCGGCGCGACTCACGGGCTGTGGTGAGGACACTGCTTCTTCATGTGATGGCACCTCACTTTCCTACCACCGTCGCAGCGACCGCACGTGCAACCATCGATGCCCGCTTTTGGTCCAGAACCCCCCTCTGACCAGGCGATTTTGGACCTGGCGAAAGATCGGATAATCTTTCCAGGCACCCGGAGAACGGGGCAAAGAGAAAAACAACTGAACAGCTTGCAACAACGAGTCCGAGTGGCGGAATGGCAGACGCGCTAGCTTGAGGTGCTAGTGTCCTATTAACGGACGTGGGGGTTCAAGTCCCCCCTCGGACACTCTGAGTTGAGACAGACGAGAAGATCCCCGGTACCTGGTTTTCCAGGAGCCGGGGATCTTCTCGTTTCTGTGTACTCCTCGGAGCCACTCTCGTTCGGAGCCACCGTCTTTCGATTTCTCCGTACATGTTCCCGCGAACTCGTCTCAGTGGCGCATCGCCCCCATCCGCATGCTCGCCCGATCGGCCGTCGCCAGTTCCCGCACCGCGAGGTCCTTCGCACACACCAGCAGCGATCCGAGCGCGCTCGTCCGCGGGAAGGTCAGCTCGGTGTGATTGACGTTGTCGTGGTCGTCGGCGCCGTCATAGACCACTGTCGAGCCACGGGCCAGCCACCGCTTGACGTCCACCACGGTGGGCAGATGCCCCATCGTGCGCAGGTAGAACGACTGCAGCAGCGCCACGACGCCCAGCACGACCGGTGTCGCCTGACTGGCCCCGTACTGGATCGACTCACCGGTGTCGTTGAGGATGCCCGACGAGGTGATCGGCGATCCCGGTGCGAAGGTGTCGGTCGCACACGGGCCACCGACGGTCCGGTGCAGTCGCTGCGTGAACGGCGTGAGGCGGTCGGAGTCCGACGCGAACGCCTTGGCGCCGTCGCGGTAGCGGAAGCTGCCCTCGTCGGCGTCGTACACCGCACCGACGCTGATCGTCTGACGGAACACCGCCGGATAGCACATTCCCTGCATGCCGCCGTGTGCGTAGTAGTCGTTGCCGGCCGCCACGCAGCAGCACACGCCCTCGTCGGTGAGTTCCTGCAGCAGCGCCCCGATCGCGTCGCCGGGCATGTCGGTGTCCGTCGTGCGGTTGTCGGACGCACCGGTCGCCAGGCACAGCGCCGAGATCCCGAGCGACGCGCGCCGGTCGAGGACCCAGTCCAGTGCGTCGCGGATGTCGGCGAAGCGACCCGTGCCGTCGTTGGCGAGGACCTTGACCGGCACCACCCGCGCGTTCGGTGCGATTCCGGTGTGGATCCGTCCCGCACAGGCGATGCCCGCGACGGAAGTGCCGTGTCCGTTCCCGTCCGTGATCTCGGCGGGATCCCCGCCGTAGTCGGAGGTGAAGTTGCGGCCCGGAACCACTCGTCCCGCGAAATCGACGTGCGTGGAACGCAATCCGGTGTCGAGCACCGCGACGGTGACGCCGGAGCCCGACACGTTGAAGTCGCGTCGCGCCTCGGGTGCGCGTACCAGCAGATCCACCTCGGTCAGTTCCGGAAGAAATGGGCCTTCCTTCTGCAGTGGCGACTCGACCGGCACCACCGATTCCGCGTGCAACATCTCGAATGTGCCGACGGCGGAGGCCGTCGACGCGCCCGATCGGTCCGATCCGGGTTGGCCGGACCCGTTCGACTTGCTCATTGTCCTCACCCTCCTCGAGTGTCATCTCTCGAGCGGGGGACTGCCCCGGGGGCACTCCCCCTGGTACTTCACATGCTCCTCTGACGAGGGCACGGTGTCACCAGCACAGCGGCCGGAAGAGCCCGATCGAGTACTCGGTAGACTGATCCGTCGACCACCCGCACGGGATCACGCACACGCGCACGAGATCAGGACTGAGTTACCTACCGATGGCACAACCGATGACGGGTATCGATCCCGCCGATTTGGACATCTGCATGCGGGTGCTGTCGGAGGCATCCGCACTCGACGCGGACCACCCCGACTCGGTCGCGCTCCAGCGCGCGGTCGGCAACCTGTTCAAGAAACTCAAGCGCCGCCGTCGCGTCGAGACGCGGGACGCGGTGTCCGAGGCCGATCGGGCCGTCGTCGCGGCCACCGCCACGGGCTCACCCGACAGGATCGACGACGAGACCGCGGGGATTGCGCTCACCTCCAGCGCCGCCGGCGCGACCGCCGGGACCCTCATCCGCCCGCGGCCGTGCTACATCTGCAAGCAGCGGTACACACAGGTGGATGCGTTCTACCACCAGTTGTGTCCGGAGTGCGCGGCCCGCAGTCACGCCAAGCGTGACGCCCGCACCGATCTCACGGGGCGCCGCGCCCTGTTGACCGGCGGACGCGCCAAGATCGGCATGTACATCGCGCTGCGGTTGCTGCGCGACGGCGCCCACCTGACCATCACGACGCGATTCCCGAACGACGCCATCCGCCGCTTCAAGGCGATGGAGGACAGCGCCGACTGGATCCACCGGTTGCGGGTCGTCGGCATCGACCTGCGCGATCCCGCCCAGGTGGTGGCGCTCGCCGATTCCGTTGCCGCACAGGGTCCGCTGGACATCCTGATCAACAATGCCGCGCAGACGGTCCGCCGCTCCCCCGGCGCCTACAGCGCGCTCGCGGAGGCCGAGTCCGGCGCGCTGCCTGCGGGCGAACTGCCCGACGTCGTGACGTTCGGCAAGACCAGCGAGGCACACCCGGCGGCCCTGGCCGGATCGCTGTCGACGGCGACGCTCGCCTCGGCCGCGAACCTGTCGGCCGCGGAGGTCAGCTCGCTCGCGCTGGTCGCCGGTTCGGCGACACCCGCCCGCATCGAGCGCGGCGTCGCGATCGACGCGGGCGGCCTGCTGCCCGATATCGCACACACCAACAGCTGGGTGCAGACGGTCGAGGAGGTCGACCCGATCGAGCTTCTCGAGGTGCAGTTGTGCAACTCGGTCGCCCCGTTCATCCTCGTCTCGCGGCTGCGGCCGTCGATGGCGGCGGCGGCGGCGCGGCGCAAGTACGTGGTGAACGTCTCCGCGATGGAGGGACAGTTCAGCCGCGCATACAAGGGTCCGGGCCACCCGCACACCAACATGGCGAAGGCCGCGCTGAACATGCTCACCCGCACCAGCGCCAAGGAGATGCTCGAGGACGGCATCCTCATGACGGCGGTCGACACCGGCTGGATCACCGACGAGCGCCCGCACTACACGAAACTGCGACTGGCCGACGAGGGCTTCCACGCCCCGCTCGACCTGGTGGACGGCGCGGCGCGTGTGTACGACCCGATCGTGCAGGGTGAGGCGGGCGTCGACCTGTACGGGTGCTTCCTCAAGGACTATCAGACCTCGCCCTGGTAGCCACTCACTCCCACGCACGACCCCGAAACTCGGGCCGACGGGCGCACGTCACACCTGAATCGCGACGTGTGCCACACGGTGCTTCGACGGCCGAGCGGCGATACTGGACGGGCACTGTTTCACTCGTCTGGGAGGCTCCATGGCCATTGCCGTTGCATACAGCGATACTCCGGAGGGGCGCGTTGCGATGGTGTTCGCCGCACGCGAGGCCATGCAGCGTCGCGAGCAGCTCCTGGTGTTGCACATCCTCGACGACGCCGCAGGAGACGGTGACGTCGAGGCAATGCGTGCGTCGGTGCAGACCGTTCTCGACAACGGCGGGGTGGGGGGATCTCCGTGGGAGTTGCGGACGGGCGAGCACAGCGGCGACCGTGTCGGCGCTCTCGTCGACCTGGTCTCCGACAGCGGCGCAGGATTGTTCGTCGCGGGCAGCAAACGGATGTCGCCGATCGGCAAGTTCCTTCTCGAACGGTCGCTGCAGCGCCTACTGCTGGAGGTCGACGTGCCGATCCTCGTCGTCAAGGAACCGCAATAGCACCCAATAGCACCGCAGTAGCACCGCAGGCAGCTCGACCCGCAGTAGCCTGAAAACCGAGTGGTCCCATCCCGACGTCGGGAGGTGTCGCGGTGCTGTATCGATTGTTGGCCGATGCCACGGTGGTGGTCCACCTGGCATTCCTCGGCTATGTCGTGGCCGGCGGCTTCCTCGCGTGGCGGTGGCGCCGCACGATCTGGCTGCACGTCGCCGCGGTCGCCTGGGGTTTCAGCACGGTCCTGGCCGGCCTGGAATGTCCGCTCACGAACCTCGAGAACTGGGCCCGGCAGCGGGCCGGTGACCAGCAGTTGCCGTCCACTGGGTTCATTTCCCACTATCTGACCGGTGTCGTGTATCCCGAGAATGCCGTGGGATTGGTCCGCGGCCTGGTCGCGGCGTGCGTGATCGCGTCGTGGATCGGGTACGTCGTCCTGCGGCGTCATCGCTCGGGGTGGTGGCACGCGCCGGTGTGATGTACGCCGCACAAATCATTACCCACGAGTAGGGTCGTCGGCATGACAGCTGCCCCGCGAACCCGCGATCTCGACGTCGTCGTCTACGGAGCCACCGGCTTCGTCGGCAGGCTGGTGGCCGAGTACCTGAGCGAACATGCGCCCGCCCGCACCCGCATCGGGCTGGCCGGCCGCGCGATCGACCGGCTCGAACGGGTTCGCCGCCAGCTGGGACCGGCCGCCGCCGAGTGGCCCCTGCTGCTGGCCGATGCCGGTGACGACGCTTCTCTCCGCGCCCTCGCCGCCGCCACGCACGTCGTCGCGACGACGGTCGGCCCGTACGCCAAGTACGGTCTGCCGCTCGTCCGGGCCTGCGCGGAGGCCGGCACCGACTACGCCGACCTCAGCGGCGAGACCCTCTTCGCGCGCGACAGCATCGACCTGTACCACGACACCGCCCGCGCGAGCGGCGCGCGGATCGTCCACTCGTGCGGCTTCGACTCGATTCCCTCGGACCTGGGCGTCCACGTCCTGCATCGTCAGGTGGAGGCCGACGGCGCCGGAGAGTTGACCGACACGACGCTGGTCGTGACCTCGATGAGCGGGGGTGCCAGCGGCGGCACGATCGACTCGGTCCGCACCCAACTCGACGTCGTCAAACGCGACGCCACCTTGCGGCGCATCGCCGCGGCGCCGTATTCGCTGAGCCCGGACCGCGCGGCCGAACCGGACCTCGGTCGCCAGTCCGACATGGCGGTCGTCCGCGGGTCGGACATCGCGCCCGGGCTGGAGGGCTGGAAGGCACCGTTCTTCATGGCGTCGGCCAACACCCGCGTCGTGCGCCGCAGCAACGCCCTCGCCGATTACGCGTACGGCAAGCAGTTCCGCTACCGCGAGGTGATGAACGTCGGGTCGTCGTTCGCGTCACGGGCGATCGCGGGCGCAGTGGCGGTCGGCATGGGCGCGGCCGTGGCCGGGCTACTGTTTCCGCCGACCCGGTGGCTGCTGGATCGGGTACTGCCGAAGCCCGGCGAGGGGCCGAGCGAGAAGGCCCGGCGCAACGGCCACTTCACGATCGATCTGTACGGCGACACGACGACGGGCGCTCGTTACACGGCCCGTGTCGCCGCCGAGGGCGATCCCGGGTACGCGGCGACGGCGGTGATGTTCGGCGAATCAGCCCTGGCGCTGGCGTTGCAGCGCGACGACCTCCCGGACAGGTCCGGTGTGTTGACGCCGGCGACGGCGCTGGGCGACGTGCTGGTGACGCGACTGCGGGACGCCGGATTGGTCATTCGGGCGCAGCGCGCCTGAGGCTCAGGGGCCGCTCGGCGCCTGAGCCGCGGCCGCACGGCCCGTGAGGTCCGACAGGGCCAGCCGGTGTCGCGGCGGCCTGTCGAGCACCATGGTCCTGGTCACCGTCTGATCCGCCGCCACGTGCAGCAACTCGCCCGGACACAGCGACTCCCAGTCCGGATCCTCGTCCATCTGCTCGGTGGCGACCACCACCGCGGGCAGCGACGCGAGGGCCCCGGACCGGGCGCGGACGGTGCCGGCCGTGCTGGCCTGTTCGAGGTGTCGGCGCCCGCTGGACCCGCCGGGTCGGCGCCGCAGGACCAGCAGGTCGTGCGCATCCGGGTACCGGAACGCCCACAACTCGTCCGCAGTCGCGAGCACGAAGTTCAGCGCGAGCATCCGGAGGTTGTCGGCGATCCACCCGGTCGCCGCCGCGATGCCGGCCGCGACGTCACCGCCGTTCTCGTCGATGCGCCGGGTGATCAGCGCGAAGAACCGCTCCGAGTCGGTCTCGCCCCTGACGAGATCGCGGTAGTCACCGAGTTCGGCCTCGAGCTCGGTCAGGTCCTCGATCACCCCGTTGTGCGCGAACAGTCGTCCCTGCTGCTCGAACGGGTGCGTGTTGACGGCGTCGTTCTCTCCGGTCGTGGCGTACCGCACGTGCGCGACGAACGTCTCCGACTCGCGCTCCCTCGCCTCGCGCGCGAACTGCCGGTCCCGGTACGCCGCGAGGGGTTGCTTCTCGACGCGAGGCAAACCGTCCGCGGTGAACGTGCCGAGGCCGGTACCGTCCGGCATGCGCCTGCTCTGCTCCGCGAGGCTGTCCTCGGCGTCGAGCAGCCAGAAGGTGGCGATGACGCGGTGTGGGGCCGCGGACAGTCCGAACAGTCGACACATGGCCGTCGTCCTCCTCGTCTCGAGGCCGGGTTTCGACCAGTATGAACGGGCACACCCGCGCGGCGTGCCCGTTCTCCCCCATCAGAACTCCATACCGGCGTCCGCCCCCATCTGCATCGTGGTGTTCGCCCCGTCGAGGGCCTCGCGAATGATGTCCGCGTGGCCCGAATGGTGGGCGGTCTCGCGCAGGATGTGCAGCAGCACGCGGCGGGCACTCCACCACTGACGTTCCGGCGCCCACGGAGCGGTGGGCAACGGCACCTGCAGATCGAGGTCGTCGAGCGACGCAACCACCCGCTCGGTCTCCTCCACCGCCGCCCGGTACTCGGCGAGCAACCCGGAGATCGACTCGCCCTCGGCCATGAAATATGTCTCCATCGCGACCTCCATGTCGAACTCCGCGGTCTCGTCCCGTTCGACGATGTTCCGGACCCAGTTCCGCTCCATCCGCGAGACGTGCTTGATCAGGCCCCCGAGCGTCAGATCGCTGACAGTGCTGCGCGCCCGGGCCTGTTCGTCGTCGATGACGCGGACGGTGATGAGCAGACTGTTGCGCTGGTCCGCAAGCATCGCGAGGATGTCGGCCTTCTCGCCGGCGGTGGGGGTCGTGGAGTTCCCGGTCATGTCTGTCGCCCTTCGGTCGTGTCGGTGAAGCTCGATGAGAACCACGCTACGAGCAATTACGGACAACTACGGTCCGCAATCTTGGGACGCGGCTCAGGAGTCGCCGCTGCCGGGAGACGGCGCCGCGGGTCGCAGCGCCGACGCTCGGCACGGACCGTACGCTCGCGACAGTGACCACCCACTCGGACGAATATCTGTCCGCACGGCTGCCCGCGCTCGACCTGGCGCACCTGGCGGTGTCCCGGTTCGCCGCCGCGGCCGACGGACTGCGGGCCGCAGTCGGGCTCCCGGTGTCGCCGTACCGACCCGCTCCGGACCGGATCGCGGCGTCGTTCTCCGGGGACAGGATGTTTCGCCGCGACGGGCAGCCGGTGGAGGGGTTCGCCGAGTTGTCAGGATTCTTCGCGACCGCCGACGGCTGGGTCCGCACGCACGCGAACTATCCGCATCACCGGGCGCGCCTGCTCACGGCGCTGGCACTGCCGGACGACACCACTCGCGCGAGCTTCGCCCGCCGGGTCGCGGAGCTGTCGGCCACCGACATCGAGGACACCGCTGCGGCCGCCGGCGCGATCGCGGTGCGCGTGCGCAGCGAACGGGAGTGGGCGTCGTCGGAGCCCGGAATCGCCGCCGCCGCGGGCGATATGGTGGGCGTCCGAGTCCGCCGCGATCACGGCCCGGCCGCCCCGACTGCAACGCCGTCCGCCCCGCTGTCGGGGGTCCGGGTCCTCGACCTGACCCGCGTCATCGCAGGCCCGGTGGCCTCGCGCTCGCTGGCCCTGCTCGGCGCCGACGTCCTCCGGATCGATCCGCCGCAGCTGCCGGAGATCGAATGGCAGCATCTCGAGAACGGGCAGGGGAAGCGCTCGGCGCTGCTCGACCTGCGGAATCCTCAGGGGCTCGCAACCTTTCGGGATCTGGTGTCGGGCGCAGACGTGCTGCTCACCGGTTACCGGCCGGGCGCCCTCGAGGCGCTCGTCGGGGACCTCTCGGAGGTTCGTCCGGGCCTGGTCCGGGGCCGCGTCTGCGCGTGGGGGCACGCCGGGCCGTGGGCGGGGCGTCGCGGATTCGACAGCATCGTCCAGGCAGCGTCGGGCATCGCGTTGATCGAGGGCGACGGCCGACCGGGCGCGCTGCCCGCGCAGGTGCTCGACCACGCGTCGGGGAATCTGCTCGCCGCCGGTGTCCTCGACGCCCTGACCGGGCGCCTCGCCGACGGCGCGGGACGGGACATCGACGTCTCCCTCGCGCGCACCGCCTCATCGCTGCTCGACGCCCCCGGACGCCGGGAGGCCGCTCGGGCCGCCCAACTTCCCGGACCGGACACGGTCGTGAGCCACGGCGGAATCACCACGGCACGACCGGTCCTTGCCGGGTTCGACGACTACCCGTTCCCGGCGAGAACGTGGGGTGCCGACGAACCGCGCTGGTGATCGCGGTCCGCCGCCTGCACGCCGAGCGCGATCAGCACCTGCGCGGCGATGTAGGTGAACATCACCCAGAACCCCTCGACCGGCGGAGAAAACCAGTCCGCGAACGCGCCCAGCGCGATCATGCCGTCGGACACCAGGAACAGTGCGCCGCCGACCGCGACCAAACGGTTCACCCCCGCAGCGAGGATGGCCATCGCACCGAGCGCGGAACCGTAGAGCAGGGCCGGCACCAGCAGCGGGCCGGCGCCGGGCGCGCACGCCAGGACCAGGAACCCGCCCGCGACGAGGTACCCGACGGTCGACCAGCGGCGACGACCCCACACCTCCACGCGCCCGTACGGCGCGAACGCCGCGATGTAGGCCACCTGTGCCAGCAGGAAGAATCCGACCATCAGCAGGAACGAGAGGTCGCCGTCGGCGAGATCGGGAGCGGTGTCGCCCAGCCACGAGAAGCCCAGTGCGACGAGGGTCAGCACGACCAGTCGACTGCGTCCGGGGGCGGCAGACCCGCCCGTCCCGAGCCACAACGCTCCCGCCAGCACCGGCATCAGGAACCACTGGGTGACGTCTGCGACCCGCTCCCGGTCGACCAATTGCGCCGACAGGTGCACGATCGCCAGCAACCCGAATACCACCCACACGAACCGCACCGCACGCTGCCGAGGAATCACGCCGTCATGCTAGGCGGCCGCTTCCGGCCGGACACGAGTTTGTCTCGCATCCAACCGGATTCCGCGAGAATGGGGACGTGACCATACACAGCTACGTCCTCGACGTGACCTGGACAGGCGATCATGTGGTCGCCCCCGAGAATTGCTTCATCGCCCGATCCGTCAATTTCCCGGTCCATCACCGGGAAACCGTCACGGCCGGTTCGCGATGACCCCGCCGACCCGACTGATCGTCGACGTCGACACCGGGATCGACGACTCGGTCGCGCTGCTCTATCTGCTGGCACGGGAGGACGCCGACATCGTCGCGGTCCTGTCGACCGCCGGCAATGTCCCGACCGCGCAGGTCGCGGCCAACAACCTGGCGTGGCTGGACCTGTGCGGGCGCCCCGACATCGAGGTCGCGGTCGGCGCCGACGGCCCCCTGAAGATCCCGCTGCGCACCACCGAGGACACCCACGGCCCGCAGGGCATCGGGTACGCGGTCCTGCCGCCGTCCACTCGGGCCCTGTCCGAGCGTTCCGCCGCGCAGGCGTGGATCGAACTCACCCGCGAGAATCCCGGCGAACTGGTCGGGCTCGTGACCGGTCCCCTCACCAATCTGGCGCTCGCGATCCGCGCCGATCCCGAACTCCCCCAGCGGCTCCGGCGGCTGGTCGTGATGGGTGGGGCCTTCCAGCACCCGGGCAACACCACGCCGGTCGCGGAGTGGAACATCTCGGTCGACCCCGAGGCGGCCGCCGAGGTCTTCGCGGCGTTCTCGTCGGTGCCCGAGGACCGTGCCCCGATCGTCTGCGGCCTCGACGTCACCGAGCGGATCGAGCTACGCCCCGACCATCTGCGTCGGCTGGCCGAGCTCGCCGACAGCACACCGGTCGAGCTCATCGGCTCCGACGACGCCCCGGACGCCCGGTCCACGACGTCGAATCCGATCGTGCGACACCTGTCTGACGCGGTGCGCTTCTACTTCCAGTTCCACCGCGACCACGGACAGGGTTTCATCGCGCACATGCACGATCCGTTCGCCGCCGCCGTCGCGCTCGATCCCACGATCGCCCGCTATCGCGCCGCCACGGTGGACGTGGAAACCGAGGGGCGGATCACCCGCGGGCAGACCGTCGCCGACTGGCACGGATTGTGGGGAAGGTCTCCCAACGCGGCGATCACCTGGGAAACCGACGCGGACGCATTTCTCGACGACCTGATCCTCCGTCTCGCCGCCTTCGCACGCACCGTGACACCCCCGGGGAACCGAACCGACCGGTAGCTCGACACTGGTACGGTTTCGTCGATCTGGAAGAGCGTCCAGTCCGCACAGCGACCGTGCGCTCGACCGGATCGTCAAGTCGGGAAAAGGCGGTTCACGTGGTAAGACAGGCACGCGCTGTGGCAACACGGCAACAGATCATCACCGGAGCGGCTCGAATGTTCGAGCAGTCAGGATTCGAAGGAGCGAGCCTCGGCGACATCGTCGACGGGGCGGGAACCACCAAGGGTGCGCTCTACTTCCACTTCCGGTCCAAGGACGAACTCGCGAGGGTCGTCATAGAGGAGCACCATCGAACGTCGATCGACACGGTCGATGCGATCGCAAACACCGGTGCGGGCTCACTGCGACAACTCGTGATGCTGTGTCACGAGATGGCCCGGCAGATAGTGCACGATCCGATCGTCCGCGCGGGCACGCGGCTGACACTCGAGTTCAGCGGAACTGCGGACGCCCCGGCCCAGCCATACATCGATTGGATCGCGAGCGCGCAGAAACTCATCGAGTCGGGCATCGCCCGGGGTGAGATCCGCGGGACCGTCGATCCTCCCACGCTGGCCCGCTTCATGATCGGGTCGTTCACCGGCGTCCAACTCGTATCCCAGGTCCTGGCACGCCGCAGAGACATCGAGCAACGCGTCGACGAGATGTGGGGATACCTGCTGCCGAGCATCGCGACCACCCAGGACGCGGCCGAACTCGCCGAGGTCCGCGTCGCGCGGTGGACACCCCCGGCCGAAGCAGTCACGGCGACAGCGGATCCGTCCGTCGACGTCTGAATCAATTCACACACCGCCCGGGCCCCGCATCGTGATCGGCGATGCGGGGCTCGTGCGGATCACACGTATCGGTGCGACACTCCGGGACATGGAACAACACATCCACTTCGTCACCCTCGCGACGCCCGACCTCGACGCGGCGCGCGCGTTCTACTGCGGCGGACTCAGGTGGGAACCGCTGTTGGACGTGCCTGGGGAGATCATCTTCTTCCAGACCGCGCCGGGGATGGTCCTGGGACTGTTCGACGCGGAGAAGTTCCGTGAGGACATCGGCCGGCCCGGTACCCACGTCGCCACATCGGGGATCACGTTCTCGCACAACGTCGCCGGACCGGAAGCGGTCGATGCACTGGTCGCCGCGGCGGTCCGCGCGGGAGCGTCGTTGATCAAACACCCGCAGCGCGCGGCGTTCGGCGGCTATCACGGACACTTCGCCGACCCCAACGGCGTGATCTGGGAGATCTGCCACAACCCTGGCTGGAGTATCGATTCCGAGGGACGGGTACGGCTGACCACCGACATGTGAGACGGAAACGACGAGGGCTCCACACCGTCGGACGGTGTGGAGCCCTCGTCGTGGTTCCGACTGCGGGACAGCGTTACTCGGCGCCGTCGAATGCCTCGAGGATCCGGTGCGCAGCGAGAGCCGCGGTGAGCGACCCCTCACGAACCTGGTCCTCGACGTCGCCACGAATCTTCTTCACCCGCGCGTTCGAGTCGAGTCGGCGCAACAGCTGGTCGTGCACCATCGACCACGTCCAGTCCACCTGCTGCTGATGCCGCTTACGCTCGAGTTCACCGGCGTCGCCGAGCACCTGGCGGTGCCGGAGCACCTCGTCCCAGAACTTGTCGACGCCGATGTTCTCGAGCGCACTCATCGTCAGCACCGGCGGCTTCCACAAAGCGTCGTGCGGATAGATCAACCGGAGTGCACCGGCCAGTTCGCGAGCCGCGACCCGCGCCTCGGTCTCGTGCTTGCCGTCGGCCTTGTTGACGGTGACGATGTCGGCGAGCTCGAGGAC
Organism: Rhodococcus sp. BE178; assembly: GCF_050433545.1. Classification (NCBI taxonomy): domain Bacteria; kingdom Bacillati; phylum Actinomycetota; class Actinomycetes; order Mycobacteriales; family Nocardiaceae; genus Rhodococcus; species Rhodococcus sp. BE178. Next base: position 390,743 of record NZ_JBNPXA010000002.1, read on the forward strand.
ACCCTTCTTGATGCCCTGCAACTGGTCACCGGTCCGGGCGAGGGTGAGGAACGTGAACGTGTCGACCATGTTCGCGACCGTCACCTCCGACTGCCCGACACCGACCGTCTCGACGAGAATCACGTCGTAGCCGGCCGCCTCGAGCAGAACCATCGTCTCGCGGGTCGCCTTCGCGACACCGCCGAGGGTGCCCGATGTCGGGGACGGCCGGATGAACGCGTTCGGTTCCACCGACAGGTTCTGCATCCGGGTCTTGTCGCCGAGGATCGAGCCGCCGGTGCGCGTCGAGGACGGGTCGACCGCGAGGACGGCGACCTTGTGCCCCAACGAGATCAGGTGCATCCCGAGCGCTTCGATGGTCGTCGACTTGCCGACACCGGGAACACCGGTGATGCCTACCCGGATCGCGCTTCCGGCGTGCGGGAGCAGGCCCAGCAGCAACTGCTGCGCCTGCTCCCGGTGATCGGCCCGGGTGGACTCGACGAGGGTGATGGCCTTGGACACATCACTTCGCCGGCCCTCCAGGACCGCGTCACCGAGCGCAGCCAGATCGAGCGGCGGACGGCTAGTCGGCGGCAATCGGATCGTGTCCCAACTGCTCCGACAACTTCTGCAACAGACCGATGGCCGCATCCGCCAGGACCGTGCCGGGCGGGAAGATCGCCGCGGCACCGGCCTGGTACAGCTCCTCGAAGTCGCCCGGCGGGATGACGCCGCCGACGACGACCATGATGTCGGGGCGACCCACCGCAGCGAGGGCCTCCCGCAGCGCCGGCACCAGCGTGAGGTGACCGGCGGCGAGGGAGGACACACCGACGATGTGGACGTCGGCGTCGGCCGCCTGCTGGGCGACCTCCTCGGGGGTCTGGAACAGCGGTCCCACGTCGACGTCGAAGCCGAGGTCGGCGAAGCCCGTGGAGATGACCTTCTGGCCGCGGTCGTGGCCGTCCTGGCCCATCTTCGCGACGAGGATGCGGGGACGACGTCCCTCGTCCTCGGCGAACTTCTCGACCAGTTCGATTGCGTTCGAGATGTTGCTCACCTTTCCGGCCTCGTCCCGGTACACACCGCTGATGGTCCGGATCTCGGCCTGGTGGCGCCCGTACACCTTCTCGAGCGCGTCGGAGATCTCGCCGCCGGTCGCCTTGGCGCGGGCGGCGTCGATGGCGAGAGCGAGCAGGTTGTTCTCCATGCCGCCCTCGGTGGACGCCGCGGCGCGGGTGAGCTCCGCGAGAGCCGCCTGGGTGGCGGCCTCGTCACGCTCGGCGCGCAGCTGCTGCAGCTTGGCGATCTGCTCGGCACGCACCTTGGTGTTGTCGACCTTGAGGACCTCGATGCTGTCCGGCTCGTCCGGCACGTACTTGTTGACGCCGACCAGCGGCTGCCGGCCGGAGTCGATGCGGGCCTGGGTGCGGGCCGCGGCCTCCTCGATGCGGAGCTTCGGGATGCCCTCACCGATGGCCTGCGCCATGCCGCCGGCCTCCTCGACCTCGGCGATGTGGGCGCGGGCCCGGTTCGCGAGTTCGTTGGTGAGCCACTCGACGTAGTGCGAGCCACCCCACGGGTCGATCGGACGGACCGTGTTCGACTCCTGCTGGATCAGCAGCTGCGTGTTGCGGGCGATGCGGGCCGAGAAGTCGGTCGGCAGCGCGATCGCCTCGTCGAGCGCGTTGGTGTGCAGCGACTGGGTGTGGCCCTGCGTCGCGGCCATCGCCTCGACACACGTGCGGCCGACGTTGTTGAACACGTCCTGCGCGGTGAGCGACCAGCCGGAGGTCTGCGAGTGGGTACGCAGCGACAACGACTTGGCGTTCTTCGGAGCGAACTTCTCGACCAGCTCGGCCCACAGCAGACGCCCGGCGCGGAGCTTGGCGACCTCCATGAAGAAGTTCATGCCGATCGCCCAGAAGAACGACAGGCGCGGCGCGAACTTGTCGATGTCCATGCCCGCGTCGAGACCGGCGCGGATGTACTCGATGCCGTCGGCGAGCGTGTAGGCCAGCTCCAGGTCGGCGGTCGCACCGGCCTCCTGGATGTGGTAGCCCGAGATGGAGATGGAGTTGAACTTCGGCATCTTCGCCGACGTGTACGCGAAGATGTCGGAGATGATCCGCATCGACGGCTTCGGCGGGTAGATGTAGGTGTTGCGGACCATGAACTCCTTCAGAATGTCGTTCTGAATGGTTCCGGCCAGCTGCTCGGGAGCGACACCCTGCTCCTCGGCCGCCACGACGTACAGCGCCAGGATCGGCAGCACCGCGCCGTTCATGGTCATCGACACCGACACCTGCGACAGGTCGATGCCGTCGAACAGCTGACGCATGTCGAGGATCGAGTCGATCGCCACACCGGCCATGCCGACGTCACCCTGCACGCGCGGGTGATCGGAGTCGTAGCCGCGGTGCGTCGCGAGGTCGAAAGCGACCGACAGGCCCTTCTGACCGGACGCGAGGTTGCGGCGGTAGAACGCGTTCGACTCGGCGGCGGTGGAGAAGCCGGCGTACTGGCGGATGGTCCACGGCTGGTTGACGTACATCGTCGGGTAGGGGCCGCGCAGGAACGGGGCCGCACCCGGGTAGCTGCCCAGCGGGTAGCCGTCGGCCTCGGCGGCGTCCCGGTCGGCCTTGGTGTAGACCGGCTTGACGTCGATGCCCTCGGGCGTCGACCACACCACCTGCTCGGGGGTGTAGTTGTTCGCCGTCGCGAGGTTCTCGATGAGCGCCTCGGTCTGCTCGGAGGTGGGTGCAGCCGGCTTCGGGAACTGCGGGTCCGTCAGCGCGACGTCGGCGAAACTGCCGATGACGTGCTGCACCTCGTTCGTTGTCACTTCGATGCTCCCAGTCACTTGTTGTCGCCGCCGATTGCGTCGAGCAGGCCGGACAGCGCCGTCACTGCATCGATGCGAGCGGTAAGGAATCCGTCGGGACGCTGAGCGCCCTCGACGTCAGCGAAGATCTTCTCGGGACCGGCCAGCAGCACCTGCTCGATGCCGGCCTCCCGCAGTGCGGCCACGGCCGCCGCGCCCTGCTCCGCGTAGCGCTTGTCGGTGCCGCACAGCACCGCGATGCGGGCTCCGGACTCCTTCACCGCCGGTGCGATGCTGCCGTCTCCGGCGTCCAGCGGACCCGGGTTGATCGCCTCGATACCACCGGAGGCGAGGAGGTTGGATGCGAACGTGGACCGTCCGTTGTGCTCGGAGACGGGCCCCAGCGGCGCCAGGAACACCTGAGGCCGTGCGCCGTTCGCCGCGAGGAACGCATCGGAACGATCGCGCAGCGACTCGAACGCCGCGGCGTAGCGGGCCACCGTGGCACCGGCCTCGGCAGCGCCCGCCGGCAGCGGGGCCTCAGCGAGGTTCGGGAACTCGTTGACACCGGTGACGGCGGTCTTGCGGTGCGCGATGTCGGAGTCGCGGGCAGCCTTGGTGGCGGCGATGCGGTCACCGATCACGCCGGAGCCGATCGCCGCGGAGTAGCCGCCGACGGTCTCGATCTGCTGGAAGAACTCCCACGCCTTGGCCGCGATCTCCTCGGTGAGGTCCTCGACGTACCAAGAACCGGCGCCGGGATCGAGCACGCGCCCCAGGTGCGACTCCTCGAGCAGCAGCAGCTGGGTGTTGCGGGCGATGCGCGCCGAGAACGACTTCGACACGCCTGCGGCACCCGCGGGCAGTGCAACGTCGAAGGGCAGCACGGTCACGGAGTCGGCGCCGCCGACACCGGCACCGAACGCGGCGAGCGTCGTGCGGAGCATGTTCACCCACGGATCGCGCTGCGCCATCATCGCGGCGGAGGTGACCGCGTGCTGCACCGCGCCACCGAACTCGGAGGCACCGCACACCTGCGCGACGCGGGCCCACACCTGGCGGCCGGCGCGGAACTTCGCGATGGTCTGGAATTGGTCGTCGGTGGCGGCCAGGCGGAACTCGAGCTGGCCCAGGGCCGCCGAGATCGTCAGACCCGCGTTGGTGAGCGCCCGCAGGTACTCGACGCCGGCCGCGACGGCCGCACCGAGCTCCTCGGCGTCACTCGCACCGGCGTTGTGGAATGCGGTGCCGTCGACGGTGATCGCGCGGATCGACTCGTCACGGCCGGCCGCGGTCTCGGCGAGCGAGACGGCATCCGACAGCTCGACGCCCGCGGCGCCGGCGAACGCGTCCGTCAGCGGTGACGCACCGAGACCGGCCCGCACCTGGGCGCGGTCGGTGACACCGTCACCGGCGGTGGCGCGCTGGTCGAGCAGGGCGAAGAGCTGCTGTGCCGCGGCGGCGGTGTCGGCACCGGCGTCCAGCGTGAGCGGCGCCAGATCCAGCAGCACACCGGTGAGCGCGAGGTCGAGCGCGGCGACGGGAAGGTTCTGGCCGCCGAGCGACAGCCGCACGGCGCTGACGCCGTTCTCGAGGCCGTCGAGGATCGCGCGGTTGACCTCGGCGGCGTTCTGCGTGTCCTGACCGAACTGGGCACTGACCAACCAGCCGGCGTTGACGTCGCGGCTGGCATCGGTGCCACGGACGAACGGGAATTGTCCGGGCAGCGGCGACTCGGGAAGCTCGTCACGTCCGGTGTACAACGGCGAGATCGTCACACCGTCGTAGGTGGTCGTCTCGAGAAGCTTCTGCGGTTCCGGGCCCAGCTCGGCGGCGTCCACTCGACGGGACTTGGCGAGCACGCCGGCCACGGCCTGCTGCCACTCCGAGTAGGCGCGCGCGGCGTCCTCGGCCTCTGAAGCTGGTGACACGGGGCGGCTCCCTCTCACTCTCACGTGCGATCGCTCATGGCGACCGGTCTTCCAATCGGGCAAAACAATCGGGCAAACAAATGGGACGATTGTCGTCCTCTGACCTGTGATGCTAACCGCATCCTCGTGGCCGCTGACGTGAGGACCACCCGACGTTCGTTAGCCTCGGCTCATGAGCGTTGCGAACGTGCTGGAAGAAGGCGTGTCCGTCACTCCCCAGAGGTTGTTCCGGATGCGTCCGCCGCAGCGCCTGGACGGGTTCAACCGGCTCACGATGGACATCGAAGGGCTCGACTCCTGGGCCACCTCCCCCACCGCCACGCTGGGCATTCTCGTCGACGACATCCTCGGATTCACGCTGTGGGACCGGCGCGGCGAACGCAGCGGACTGGTGACCGCGGACCTGTCAGTGGATTTCGTCACACCCACCGGGTGGCACGGGCCCGAACTGCACGCCGACGGCCGGGTCGTGGCCGTGACGGCGGACGGTGGCACCAGCTCGACGGAGATCCGCGACAGCGCCGGCACGGTGATCGCGACCGGCACCGCGTGGGGAAACTTCGTGGACGCGGGCACCGATCGCAGCGCGACGGTGGTCCGCCCCCTCGCAACGGCCGCCTCGGTGCCGGCCGCGTCGGTCGCGCCGCTCGTCCGGATCGGTGGCCGGATCGAGCGCGCCGGTGAGCATCCGCGGCTGATCGTGCCGCCGAACCAGGCCCTGGCCAACAAGCTCGGCGTGATGCACGGCGGGATCCAGGCCTGCGCGATCGATCTGATCGGCAATGCCGCCGTCAGCGCACCGGATACGCCGATGCACACCGCATCGCTGCGGATCAACTTCTTCCGGCCTTCTCCCGTCGACGCCGACCTCGTCTTCACTGCGGAGGTGATCCGTGCCGGTCGCGCGGTCGCGGTCGCCCGGGTGACGAGCACCGACGCGGACGGACGCGTGTGCGCGGTCGCCACCGTGACGTGCCGCCGGCCGAGTCGATAGCCGGGCAGACCGACGGAAACCAGGTCGAGCGCGGGTATCCTGGCCGATTGTGATTGCGCGACTGAGGGATCCCCGGCTCCTCGCTGCCCTCGTCGGCCTGGCGGTGCTGTTCGTCGCCGCCGCGATGGTGCCGCACCCCTCGATCGACCAGGTCCGGACGTGGTCCGAGTCGGTCGGGCCGATGTTCGTGGTCGCATTCTTCATTGTGCACGTCGTCGTGACGATGGCACCGATTCCCCGCACCATCTTCACAGTCAGCGCGGGCGTGCTTTTCGGTGCCGCGACGGGCATCGCGGTCGCACTCGCAGCCACGACCGTCAGCGCGGTTCTCGCGCTGCTGGTGGTGCGCGCGATCGGTCGTGATGCGGTCGCCGCCCATCTGACCCACCCGGCGGTGAAGGCGGTGGATGCGCGCCTGGCGCGACGCGGTTGGCTCGCGGTCGGGTCTCTCCGATTGATCGCCGCGATCCCGTTCTCGGTGGTCAACTACTGCTGCGGAGTGTCGTCGATCCGGGTACTCCCCTACACCGTCGCCACCGTCGTCGGGACCGTTCCGGGCACAGTCGGGGTGGTGCTGCTCGCGGACGCACTGACCGGCAAGACCGATCCAGCGATGCTGGCGGTGTCGGGAGTGTGCATCGCTGTCGGCGTCCTCGGCCTGTTCGTCGATGCGCGAACGCCGGTCCCCGAGGCGGCAGTCAAGGATTGAGACTGGACTTCGTAAAGTAAAGCTTTGAAGCTTGATCTTCCGGTTTCAAGCTCTTAGCCTTGCTCTATGTTCGTTCTGACCGTGGATCAACGGGGCAGCCGACGCGACATCGACCGCGTCGGTCCACTGCTCGCCGATCTCGGGAACCGACGCCTGCTCCGCCCGTTCGAACGCACCGCCGGCGACGAGGTCCAGGCCGTCGACGACGACGCTGCCGCCGTGGTCGACCTCGTGCTGGACCTCGTTCGGCGAGGTCATTGGAGCATCGGAATCGGTATCGGGATCGTCGAGGAACCGCTGCCGACCCAGACGCGGGCCGGTCGCGGGCCGGCGTTCGAGGCCGCCCGGGTGGCCGTCGAACGCGCGAAGAAGGCCCCCGGCGGCGTCGCGGTCGAGGCGGCCGACCCGGATGCCGCCGCCGACGCCGACGCGGCACTGACCCTCGTCGCGCTACTCGTCTCGCGCCGCTCCCCACAGGGGCACGCCGCGGTGTCGCTCATGGAACGCGGCCTCACGCAGGCCGAGGCCGCCGCCGCACTCGGCATCAGCAAACAGGCCGTATCCCAGCGACTCACCGCCGCGGGCTGGCAAGCCGAGGTTGCGGGCCGCCGACTGACCGAGCGACTACTCCGGAAGGCCGATCGATGACCGTACTCAGCCTGACCCTGATCGGGGTCGCCGCGCTCGTGGGGACCGTCGCGGGCCGCCTCGCGGCGTCGTCCGCGCACTCCGGGGCGGTCGTCCGGATCGCGCCCGTGGTCGCCGTACTGGCGCTCGGCGGTGCGGCCGTCGCCGCGACGGGCGCGCCCCCGGTCACGGGGTTCGCACTCGCCGCGACCTACGTCCTGGCAGTGACGGCCGCCGCTACCGGCGGCGCGCCGATGGTATTGGCGGCCTTCCGGTTCGCCCGCCGCCAGCCCGACGCCGGTCCGGAACCCGACGACGGCCCGCTCCGCGGCGGCCGGGTCATCGGTCTCCTGGAACGGGCCGCAGTCGCCGTTTCGATCCTCGCCGGCTGGCCCGAGGGCATCGCGATCGTCCTCGCGGTGAAGGGCCTCGCCCGCTACCCCGAACTGCGCGAACCGCACGCGTCGGAGCAGTTCATCATCGGCACCTTCACCAGCGTGCTGTGGGCCGTGGCCGCCGCCGGTGTCGGCCGGGCGCTGTTGACCTGAGGCCACAGGCTCCGTCCGAGCAGCGACCTGTCCCGAGGCTTCGCGACAATCGCGCTGCCGTAGCGCCCGCGCCGGCAGCGAAAGGTCAGAGGAAGGTCATTGTCGACATTCCACCGAGCTCCCGGTGATTGAATCCCTGCCATGGAGATGATCGATACCGGACGAATCCGGCTCGGGGTGGATCGCCGAGGAGAGGGCCCTCCCGTCGTCCTGATCGGCGGCACGGGGATGCCTCCCGTCGCCTGGGACGTTGCCGGGCTGACCCCAGCCCTCGTCGATCACGGCTTCGATGCCATCGCCTATGCATCTCGGGGCGTCGTACCGAGCGAGGCACCGTCCGCGAGTTGCACGGTCGAGGACCTCGGCGACGATCTGCTGGCCCTCATCGCCACCCTCGATCTCGACCGCCCACCCGCACTGGTCGGCTACTCGCTGGGCAGCTTCACCGCCGAACACCTGCTCGCCACACAGCCGGAGCTCTTCGCCGCCGCAGTCCTCATCGCCGGCCCCGGTCCGACCACGCCCCTCCTGCATGCCGTCGTCAACAGCGAATCGACCCTGATAGATCAACTGGGCGCTCTGCCTGCGGACGTGATGACCATGCAGACCCTCCTGACGGCACTGCCGCCCACAGCACTGGCCACAGCGTCGCCCATGGTCGAACAGTGGGCCGCCATGTCCGCCTATCAGAGTGCGCAGTGGACGTCGAGCGACGGCGAAGTCGCCCAGGCACGTGCGTCTCACGCCTGGCTCCGAGACCACGGCCGGATGGACCGGCTGCCGAAGATCGACGTTCCGGTTCTTGCCGTCGCCTTCGAGTTCGATCCACTGCTCGGTCCGACCCAGGCCCGAGCGGCAGTGGAACAGATGCCCCTTGCCGAACTGTGCGTCGTCCCCGACGCCGGCCACGGCGGCGTCATGACCCACGCGCACCATGTCGTGCCCCGAGTGGTCGAGTTCCTCGGCACCCACCTCCGATGACGACAATGCCCCGATGGCCGATGCCGCGACGTGCGTGCGTCGCTCGACAGGCCCGCGGCCGCGTCACCGCGGCACGGCCTACTCCTTGCCGGGAGGCAATTCGCCGGGCTCGTCGGTGCCGCCGAGCAGGTGTTCCTGGGTGAGCGGGCTCTCGACGGGCGTCCGCGCGACGGCCTCCGCCGCACGGACCGCCCGCTCGACGGCCGGGTCGGTCTTGGTCTCGAACCAGCTGGCCACCTCTTCCGAGTCGTCCTCGGGCCGCGGCAGGTCCTCGTCCTCGGTGCGGGTGGGCTCGTAGCGGAAGACACCGTCGTCGCCCGGTGCGCCGAGAGTCTTCGCGAATCCCTTGAGGGCGTCACCGAAGTCGCTCGGGACGAGCCAGACCTTGTTCGCGTCGCCCTGCGCCATCTGCGGCAGCGTCTGCAGGTACTGGTACGCGAGCATCTCGGGGGTGGGCTTGCCCGATTTGATGGCGGCGAACACCTTCTCGATGGACTTGGCCTCGCCCTGCGCCTGCAGGTACTTCGCGGCGCGCTCACCCTGCGCCCGCAGGATCCGGGACTGACGCTCACCCTCGGCCCCGAGGATCGAGGCCTGCTTCGCGCCCTCGGCGGCGAGGATCTGGCTCTGCTTCGCGCCCTCGGCGGTCTTGATCGACGACTCGCGGTGGCCCTCCGCAGTGAGGATCATCGCGCGCTTCTCGCGGTCGGCCTTCATCTGCTTTTCCATCGACTCCTGGATCGACGGCGGCGGATCGATGCTCTTGAGCTCGACCCGCGCGACGCGCAGACCCCAACGTCCGGTGGCCTCGTCGAGGACGCCGCGCAGCTGACCGTTGATCGAGTCGCGCGAGGTCAGCGTCTCCTCGAGGGTCATGCCACCGACCACGTTGCGGAGGGTGGTGATGGTGAGCTGCTCGACGGCGGCGATGTAGTTGCTGATCTCGTACACCGCGGCCTGCGGGTTGGTCACCTGGAAGTAGACGACCGTGTCGATCGACAGGGTTAGGTTGTCCTGCGTGATGACCGGCTGCGGCGCGAACGACACGACGCGCTCACGCAGATCGACCTTGGCCCGGATCCGGTCGACGAACGGGATCAGGAACGTGAGCTGACCGGACACGGTCTTGACGTAGCGGCCGAGCCGCTCGATCACGGCCGCCTCGGCCTGCGGCACGAGGGCCACCGACTTCGCGACCACTACGACGACGAGTACGACCAGTACCGCCAGAACTATCAGTGCTGCCATGTCTTCTACGGTCCCCTCCACACGACGGCGGTCGCGCCGTCGATCTCCATCACCGTCACAGTCGTGCCCGGCGGATACACCTCGGTGACGTCGAGTGGACGCGCCGTCCACACGTCACCGTCGAGCTTGACCTGCCCGGCGTGCGCCCCGACCTCCTCGAGGACGAGCGCCTGCTTGCCGGCCAACGCGGCCGCATTGGTCAGTTTGAGCGGTGGAGCTTCGAAGCGCCGCAACAACACCGGGCGCACCCCCAAGACCAGCGCGACCGAGACGACACCGAACACGATCGCGTCGACCCACACCGGGAAGTCGGTCACCGCGCTGAAGCCGGCCGTCGCCAACGCGCCACCGGCGAGCATCAGCAGGAAGAACTCCCCCGCCAACGCCTCCGCAGCCGCCAACAACACCCCCGCCACCAGCCAAATCAGAGCTGCCACGCCACCATCTAACCAGAACTCGGGACGCGGCCGCCGGGACCGCGGACCCGGCTGTGGATCAATCGACGGTGACGAAATCGACAAGCCGCTCGACGGCACCGATCAGCGGGGCCTCGAGATCCCGGAAACTGCTGACCGCGCCGTAGACGCGGCGCCACCCGTCCTGCGGTGTGCCCCAGCCCAGCGCGTCGCACACACCGGTCTTCCAGTCCTGGCCGCGCGGCACCTTGGGCCACGCGTCGATCCCGACCGCCTTGGGTCGCACCGCCTCCCAGACGTCGATGTACGGGTGGCCGGTGACCATCACGTGCGGGCCGAGCCCCTGCGTCAGCCGCTCCTCCTTGGAACCGGTGACCAGATGGTCGACGAGCACACCGACCTTGCGTCCCGGACCCGGCTGGAACTCGACCAACCGGTCCGCGAGGTTGTCGAGCCCCTCCAGATGCTCGACGACGACGCCCTCCACGCGCAGGTCGTGCCCCCAGACCCGCTCGACGAGCGCGGCGTCGTGGACGCCCTCCACCCAGATCCGGCTGGGCAGCGCGGTGCGGGCCCGCAGGCCCTCGACGCGCGTCGAACCGGACGCCGAACGCTGCGCCGCCGCGTTCTGTTGCTGCTGCGGCGCGGGACGGACGAGGGTGACGGGTCGACCGTCGATGAGGAACGCGGCCTCGCGCATCGCGAACAGTCGGGTGCGCCGGGCACCGTCCTCGAGTCGGACGAAGTCGCCGTCGTAGGTGCGTTCGAAGCCGACGACGGCCCCGCAGAATCCGGTCGAGGCGTCCTCGACCACCAGGTCCCGTTCCGCCGGCACCTTCGGGATCGAGGGCTTCCGGGTCCGGGGGTGGCCGGCGTAGATGTCGCCGTACTTGTTGCTCGCGTTCACGGCACTTCACGCTATGCGAGCAAGGCGTGCGCGCGCCGGTCGCCACGCCGTCCTATGCTCGTTAACCGTGAGTTCCCCCAGCGCGACGCTGACCGTGTGGGCCGGTTCCTGGCTCGCCGGCGACAGCGCCCCCGACGACGTGATCGACGCCCTGCACCAGTGGGCGCCGATGCACATCGTCGGCGCCTCCGACGCCGCAACCGCGCAGTCGGCCGGGCTGGACTGGCCGGGCGTTCAGGACGGCGCGGGGCCGCTCCTGCTGCGCATCGTGCGACAGGGCACCGCGCCCGCGGGGGCCGAGGTGCGTCTCGTCCTACCGGCACCGGGTGACGTGCGCGGCCTGCCCGCCGGCACCGGCTTCGCGCGGGCGGCGCTCGAGGCCGGCGAGGGCGTGATCGTCGGCGAGACCGGGCATCCGGGAACCGGACTCGTGCCCGTGATCGAGGGACCGGACGTGCTGCGGTGGACGGTCTTTCCGATCGCGACGGTGCCGCCGGCGGCCGACTACACGGGACTGGGCGAGGCCGAGTACGCGATGCGCGAGGCCATCCGCGGCGCCGCCGACGCACTGCTGCGCCTGTCGTCGGTGCAGACAGGCCGCGCCGACGGCGATCCCCGCCGGCGCATCGCCGAGGCGCTCGACGACCGCGCCCACCATCGGTACCCCGACGCGATCCCGACGCGGGCGTTGCGCATCCTCGACTCCGCCGACCAGGTGGCCACGATTCTCGCTGTCGCCGAGGACGATTCACCGACCGAGGCGCCGTCGGCGTCCAGCGCCGCCGCCCGCGAGGAACTGTTGCGCCCACTGTGGGCGGCGGTCCGTTCGGCCCGGGTGGCCGCGGTGTCCGCGTGCGCGGGGTCAGCACACCGGGCCTGACCGCTCCGAGACGGCCCCGAGACGGCTCAGTCGTCGCGGTGGTTCATCACGATGTGCCGGTCGATCCGCACGTGCTCGTCGAGGGTGGGGTATCGCAGGCCGGTGTCGCGACCGTAGTCGTGGTGCCGCAGCCACGCGTACACGTCGCCCCACAGCCAGATGCCGCCGGAGACGGTGTTGAACGGCACCGGGAACGGGGTTCCCTTCTGCCGCACGCCGCGCACCCACTGCCCCACCGCCTGGCGGGTGACCCCGGCACGGTCGGCGACGTCCTGCCGAGTCACGAGATCCGGATGGGTGCGCAGCGGACGCACCCCCCGCGCCGCCAACTGGTCCACCAGGCTCATACCGGCGGTCGCGCAGCGCATGCCCTCGGTCGTCACCGTCAGCAGCTGCAGCCCCGAACGTTCGTCGACGCGGCCGCCGAACTCCTCCGCGATCGTCGCCTCCCGCGAAAGTGTCAGCAGCGGAACGATGAACGAGAATTCGAAGCGGTGATAGAGGGTGTCGTGCACCCGCCCAACATAGCCCTCCACATCCCGCGTTTCCATTCGGAAACGCGCCGGCGGGTCCGGCGTCAGCGACCCGCCGGACGACGCGCCGGCGCGCAGCACTCGGTGGCGCAGGGCAGCCCGTCCACGGTGGCGCCCAGCAGCGGCTCCCGTCCGAGCCGAGCCGGCGCCGTGCCGGTTCGCCGCTCCTCGACCAGCGCGCGCACCATCCGAGCGAAACGCGGATCGGTGCCCGGCGTCGCGACCCGGACGAACTCGATGCCCAGTTCCGCGGCCTTGTCGCGGGCCTCGGTGTCGAGGTCCCACACCACCTCCAGGTGGTCGGACACGAACCCGACCGGGCACACGATCACCGCCGGGGCACCCGCGGCGGCCACCGTGTCGAGGTGATCGCAGATGTCGGGGTCGAGCCACGGCACCTGCGGCGGACCGGACCGCGACTGCCACACCAGGTCGAAGTCGTCGACGCCGACGGCCTCCGCACACAGGCGGGCCGCCTCGGCGACCTGCCGGCTGTAGAGATGCCCGCCCTCGGCCGGGGGCCCGGCGGCGGCATCGGCGGCGATCGGAACCGAGTGCGCCGTGAACACCAGCCGCGCGCGATCCCGCACGTTCCCCGAAAGCTGCTGTCGCGCAACGCGGATCGCGTCGGCGAAGGCCCCGATCAGGAGCGGATGGTCGTAGTACTGCCGCAGCTTCGCGAGCGTCGGAGCGTCGGCGCCGACCGCCGCACGGGCCCGGACGATGTCCTCGTGGTACTGCCGGCAGCCGGAGTACCCGCCCCAAGCCGACGTCGGGAACACCAGCGCGGTGCGGACACCGTCGTCACGCATGCGTGCGACGGTGTCCTCCACCATCGGGTGCCAGTTGCGGTTGCCGAAGTACACCGGCAGATCGATCCCGGCGACGCGCAGATCCGCCTCGACGCGCTCGATGATGTCGCGGTTGAGAGCGTTGATCGGCGACACCCCGCCGAAGTGCATGTAGTGCTCGGCGACGGCGTCGAGCCGCTCGGGCGGGATCCCCCGGCCCCGGGTCACGTTCTCGAGGAACGGCCGCACGTCCTCGGGCTTCTCGGGCCCCCCGAACGAGAGCACGAGTAGTGCGTCGAACTCCGTCTCCTGCTGACCGCTCATGCCCTCATTCTCGCCCGTCGCCGAAACACCGCCGTGGACGGGTCAGCCGACCACCGCGTGGAAGCCGCCGTCGACGTAGATGATCGACGCGGTGGTGCCGGGCAGCCAGTCCGAGAGCACCGTGCACACGCTCTTGGCGACGGGGGTCGGGTCGTCGACGTCCCATCCGATCGGCGCGGCACTGTCCCACGCGGTGTTCAGCTTGTTCAGCTCGTCGCCGGCACCGGTCGCGTCGCCGGCGATGGCCTTCGCCGCCAGCGTCTTGACCGGCCCTGCCGCAACGAGATTGGAGCGGATGCCGCGCACGCCGACCTCCTTGGCGACGTACCGGTTGACCGCCTCGAGCGTGGCCTTGGACACACCCATCCAGTTGTAGAACGGCATCGCACGGGACGGATCGAAGTCCATGCCGACAATGGACGCGTTGTCGTTGAGGACCGGCAGCAGCGCCTTGGCAAGCGAGGCGTACGAGTACGCGGAGATCTCCATTGCCTTGGAGATGTCCGACCACGGTGCGTCCAGGAACGGGGCACCCAGACCCGAGCGCGGCGAGAAGGCGATGGAGTGCACGACCCCGTCGATGCCCTCGGGCGCCAACTCCCGGACCCGGTCGGCGAGCGTCGCGAGATGCTCGTCGTCCTGGACGTTCAGCTCGACGGCCGGCGGCACCGGCTCCGGCAGACGCTGCGCGATGCGATCGATCAGCCGGAGCCGGTCGAACCCGGTGATGATCACCTTCGCGCCCTGCTCCTGCGCCACCTTCGCGACGTGGAACGCGATGGATGCGTCGGTGATGATTCCGGTGACGAGAATGGTCTTGCCCGCGAGCAGTCCGCCCATGTTGCTTCTCCTGTAGATGAAAGTCTGTGGGTGCGTGATGTTTCGGGAGGGCCTAGTGGCCCATGCCCATGCCGCCGTCGACCGGGATCACGGCACCGGAGACATACGCGGAGTCCTCGGAGGCGAGGAAGCTGACCACCGCGGCGACGTCCTCGGCCTTGCCCAGGCGCTGCAGCGGGATGAACTTCTTGGCGGTGTCGCGCAGGTCCTCCGACAGTTCCGCGGTCATGTCGGTCTCGATGAAGCCCGGTGCCACCACGTTCGCGGTGATCGACCGCGACCCCAGTTCACGGGTGATCGACCGCGCCATGCCGATGACGCCGGCCTTCGACGCCGCGTAGTTGATCTGGCCTGCCTGGCCGGCGAGGCCGACGACCGAGCCCAGGAAGATCATCCGTCCCCAACGGGCGCGCAGCATCGCCCGATTGGCGCGCTTGGCGCATCGGAAGGCGCCGGTCAGATTGGAGTCGATGACGCGCGAGAACTGCTCCTCGTCCATCCGCATGAGAAGCGTGTCGTCGGTGATGCCCGCGTTGGCGACCAGGACCTCGACCGGACCCTGATGCTCCTCGACCTCCTTGAACGCACGGTCGATCGACTCCGCGTCCGTCACATCGCACTTGACGCCGAACAGGCCCTCCGGCACACCCGACCCGCGGTGAGTGACGGCAACCTTGTGCCCGTCCTCCAGAAGGCGCTGCGCGACGGCCAGGCCGATGCCGCGGTTGCCTCCGGTCACGAGCACGGAACGGGACGGGGAGCTGGATTTCGACATGCGATCAACCTATCTGTTCGGTTGCCGGTTTCGGGCGGAGGTGGACGAATTCGACGTAACGGACCAGATCAGGGCAGGCGCTGCCGCAGCACGAGTGCCGTCGCGAGTCCCGCCGCGCTGAAGAGCACGCCGAGGACGAGCCAGGGTCGACTGGCGTCGCCGCGGGCGTTCTCGAAACCGATCTGCTCCTCGAGTGTGTCGTACACGTCGCGTAGTTCCTCGAGGCTGGACGCGGTGAAGAAGTTGCCGCCCGAGAGGTTCGCGATCTCCCGGAGCGAGGGATCGTCCACCGGCACCGGGATGCGGTCGCCCTCGATCTCGACGGTGCCGTAGCTCGTACCGAACGAGATCGTGGAGATCGGCACGCCCTTGTCCTTCGCCTGCCGGGCCGCGGTGAACCCACCGCGCGGGTCGTCGGGGCTCTCCGGCACGGTCTGCTTGCCGTCCGAGAGCAGCACGATGCGGGCGGGCGGCGCCTGCTCGCTGCCGCCGAGAACCGCTGCGAGCGTGTCGATCGACTGCAGCGAGGTGAAGATCGCCTCACCGGTCGCGGTCCGTTCGCTGAGCTTCAGGTTGTCGATCGCGGCCTTGGTCTCGTCGCGATTCGGCGTCGGCGACACCAGAACCGATGCGGTGCCCGCGAACGCGACCAACCCGAGGTTGATCCCCGGAGTCAGGCCGTCGGCGAACGACTTCGCCGCCTCCTGCGCGGCCGCGAGACGACTCGGCTCGACGTCGGTGGCCTTCATCGACAGCGACACGTCGATCACCAGCACCACCGTCGCGCGGTTCCGCGGGACCCGCTTGTCGGCGGTCGGCCCGGCGAGCGCGACGGTCAGGAAGACCAGCCCGACGAGCATCAGGGCGATCGGGATGTGCCGGGTCCGGTTCGGCCGGTTGGGTGCGACCTTCTCGAGCAGCTCCATGTTCGCGAAGCGCAACACGTGCTTCTGGCGGCGACGCTGAATGACGACGTAGCCCGCGGCCAACCCCGCCACGACCACCAGGAACAACAACCACCAGGGAGAAGCGAACTGCGACAGGCTCATCCGCGCGCCGCCCGGGTCCCGGGAGCGCCGTAGCTGTGCCGACGGGAGGTGACGAACCGCACGACATCGGCGATCCAGTCCCGATCGGTACTCAAGCTCAGTCGTGGTGCCCCGCAGCGTCGCAGCGCGGCCTCCACGTCGTCGCGATGCGACTGCGCGGCGCGCGCGAAGTCGGCGCGCAACCGGGGTGTCGTCGAGAACTCCCGCGTCCGACCCGATTCGGGGTCGAACAGCACGACGTCGCCCGCGTCGGGCAGCGCCGTATCGCGCGGGTCGAGTACCTCGACGCCGAGCAGTTCGTGCCGGCCGGACAGGGCGCGCAGCGAGCGCTCCCAGTCGATCGGCCCCAGGAAATCGCTGATGACCACGGCGAGACCGCGTCGGCGCTCCGGGCGGCGGAGCGACTCGAGCGCGCCGCGCAGGTCGCCGCGGACACCGTCGGCGGCGTGCGGGGTGGACGCGATGCGCCGGAGCATCGCCTGCGCGTGGACGCGGCCCCCACGCGCCGGAATCCGCACCGTCCGATCCCCGGTGGCGACGATGGCACCGATCCGGTTCCCGCTGCCGCCGGCGAGGTAGGTGATGGCCGAGGCCGCGGCCACCGCGAGGTCGCGCTTCTCGCACCCGACGGTTCCGAAGTCCAGACTCGACGACAGGTCGACCACGAGCCACGTCTCGAGCTCCCGGTCGGCGACCGTCTGCCGGACGTGCGGATGGGTGGTGCGGGCGGTCACCGACCAATCCATCTGGCGCACATCGTCACCGGGTTGGTACTCGCGGGCGTCGCCCGGTTCGGAGCCCGGACCGGGGATCAGACCGAGGTGATCGCCGTGGAGCACCCCGTCCAGGCGTCGGCGGACGGTCAGTTCGAGGGTCCGCAGGGCGGCGGTCAGTTCCGGGTCGCGCAGCGATCCGGAGCGGAACGACGGCACTGCTCCCGCGCGACGGGTCACTGTTGCTGCGTGCCCGACGAGGACAGGTGCGCGGGCTCGAACGCCGGCGGTGCCACCGGCGCAACCGGCTGGGCGCCGACCTGCGGCAGCCCGACGGTCTGCAGCACCCGGGTGATCACGTCGTCCGGCGACACCTCGTCGGCGAGCGCGTCGTACGACAGAACCAGACGGTGGCGCAACACATCCGGAATGACTTCGAGCACGTCCTGCGGGACGACGTAGTCGCGTCCGCGGAGCAGCGCCAGGGCGCGGGACGCGGAGATGATGCCGAGCGTCGCGCGCGGCGACGCCCCGTAGGCGATCCAACCGGCGACGTCGTCGAGGCCGAACTGTCGAGGCGTGCGCGTCGCGGCGATCACACGGACCACATAGTCGACCAGCGCGTGGTGGACGAACACGGTGCTCGCGACCTTCTGCAGTCGGACGAGTTCGTGCGCGTCGAGAACCTGATGCGGCTCCGGAGCGGCGACGCCCATCCGGTAGACGATCTCGCGCTCCTCCTCCACCGACGGGTAGTCGACGAGCACCTTGAACAGGAAGCGGTCGCGCTGGGCTTCCGGCAACGGATAGACGCCCTCGTTCTCGATCGGGTTCTGCGTCGCCATCACCAGGAACGGCTCGGGCATCGGGTACGTCTTGCCGCCGATCGACACGTGGCGTTCGGCCATGACCTCGAGCAGCGCCGACTGCACCTTCGCGGGTGCGCGGTTGATCTCGTCGGCGAGCAGGAAGTTCGCCACGACCGGGCCGAGCTCGGTGTCGAACTGCTCGCGGCCCTGCCGGTAGATGCGGGTACCGATCAGGTCGGTGGGCACGAGGTCCGGGGTGAACTGCACGCGGGAGAACGATCCGCCGACGACCTTCGCGAACGTCTCCACGGCCAGCGTCTTCGCGACGCCCGGAACGCCCTCGAGCAGCACGTGCCCCTTGGCCAGCACGCCGACGAGCATGCGCTCGACCAGGCGGTCCTGCCCGACGATGACTCGCTTGACCTCGTAGATCGCCCGCTCGAGGGTGTGCACGTCACGAGCGAGATCGGACGCCGGCGCCCCCGCGCTCGCGTGCGCTCCCTCCGAGCCGGACCCAGCTACCGCGCCGTCACGTGAGGTCACCAAGAATCCCCGCTTCCACCTAGATCGTTCTCATCGACTCGACTGTCCGCTCAACTATTCCAGGTGTCACCCGTTCCCCGCACGCAGGCGAGGTGACCTAGGACACCATACGGACAGCGTAGGGCGTCATCCCGTCCCACCGCACCGGCGAGACCTTCACGATCGACCCGGACTGCGGCGCCTCGAGCATCTGCCCGTCACCGAGGTAGAGGGCGACGTGCTGACTCGCGTTCGGGCCGTAGAAGATCATGTCGCCACGACGCATGTCCGACGACGCCACCTGGGTGCCCGCCGTGTACTGATATCCGGTGTAGTGCGGCAAGGAGATTCCGACACCGGCGAACGCGTAGATCATCAGTCCCGAGCAGTCGAATCCGACCTTGTCGAAGTCGCCGAAGCTGTCGGCGACGCCGCCGTCGCGGATGCCCAGTGTCGGGCCGCTGGCGTTCCCGCCACCCCATGCGTACGGGACGCCCAGCTGCGACATGCCACGGTCGATCACCGTCTCGATCGCCGCGCTCCCGGTGACGGCCGGAGACATCGGGCGTGGCTGGGACTGGGCCGGTGGCGTCCAGCCGGAGTCCCCGTCGTCGATCTGGGTGTGTGGGCGCTCACCGTCCGCCAGCTGGGCCGCCCGCTCGTTCGCCGCGCGATCCTCCGCGGCCCGCCGCGCGGCCTCGGCGGCGGCGGCAGCGGCGGCAGCAGCGGCTGCTTCCTCCGCCTGCCGCTGGTTGTCCCAGTTGATGTATGCCTCGCGCTGGCCCTGCAGTCCGGCAACGTTGCTCCGGGCGGCGTCGAGCTGCGCCTGGGCCGAATTGCGGTCGGCCTCGATCTGAGCCTTCCGGGTGGCCTGTTCCTCGAGCGCACTCCGGGCCGAGACGATCGCCTGTTCCGCCTCCGCCTTCTTCGACTCGGCCTCGCTTGCCGCGGCGTCCGCGCGCTGCTTGGCCTCGCGGGCGGCGGAGTCCCGGTTGGCCTGCTCGGTCCGCGCCCGCTGCAGGTTCTCGAGAACCGCCTTCTGGCTCGCCGACAGCACCCGCATGATCTGGGCGCGGTCCAGGATGTCGTCGGGCCCCTCGGCACCGAAGTACGACGACAGCGACGCGACGTTGCGCCCCTTGGTGTAACTCGACACCGCGTAGTCGGTGAACCGCTTCTGGGCCTGCTCGATCTGCGTTCCGGCGTCACGAAGCGCCTGCTGGCTCTGCGCCACCATGCCGCCCGCGGCATCCGCGGCGTCCCGAGCGCTCTGCAGGTCGACGAGGGCGCGATTGACGTCCTCGCGCTTGATCGCGACCTCGTCGTCGAGCCGCGACAACTCCTGGTTCGCGGTGGCCACTCGGTTGATGAGGTCACCCACCTGGACGACGCCCTCCGAGACCTGCGCGTTGCCGCTCTGGATCTCGGCATCGGACGGATTGGGCGGTGGCGGCGGCACGGCGGCCGCGATGCCCGGTGTCCCCGCTACCAGCGCGCCGACGATGCTCACACCCAACACGACTCGGGCGAACCGTGAACGCGTCCGCGAGAAGCCCGGACGTCGCACGCCACCGCGTGAACTCCTAGAACCCCTCCGCCTCACAACACCCTCCCTAAGGCTGTGACCGGGCCGGCGGCTTGTCCGACCCGTGCGGGGAGGTACGCCGACGGCACCGCCGGCGACGCGCAGATCGCGTGACGGCACAACGGTCACGCGAATCGTCACATCACTCTCGCGACACTTCTTCCCCAAAAAGTGCCATTGGCACCGTACGACACTTTGCGCTCTCTGGTGAACTCTTGTCACAAATGACGTGGACGTAATTCGACCTGGGGAAATGGCGCGAATACGCCGAATCGACGGCCCTCGCGCAGGTACGGGCGGTCGGGACGGTGGGTGGGAGTTCGGGCGGCGAACGCCGGGCGTCAGCGGGCGGCGCTGTCCCCGTCGGAATCGGCATCGGCGCCCACGGCCGGACCGGACGGGGCAGACGCGGGGGCGGGTCCACGGCGCGATTTCGCGAAGTAGGACACCCCGCCCACCAGCACCACCACCAGCACCAGGAGGGCGGTGACGAGGCCCCACGGCGTACCGGGCTCGGTGATCTCGTCGACGAAGTTGTTCGCCGACTCGACGGCGTTACCGGTGTACGTGCGGTCCTGCGCACCCTCGAGCACGACCCGGCTCACGGTGTCGCTGTAGGTGCCGGGCGCCGACGGTCCGAGCACCAGCACCGTGCCGCCCTCGGTCTGCCCCACCTCGGTCGCGAGGTCCCGCAACTGCTCGGATCGGCCCGGATCCTTGTCCACGACAACGACACTGAGCTTGATCCCGTGCTCCTCGGCGCGGATCACGACGTCGCGCAGACCCTCCACGTCCGATGCGGGCGCCGAGACTCCGTCGTCCGCGAGGTCCGCGAGCACCGAGTCGACGGAGACGCCATCGGGAATGGTGGCGACGAGCGGGAGCAGGGCATGCGCGATAGGAGCAGACATCTCTCATCCGGGTTCGGTGACGAAGGGCAAGCGTGCACTGCACAGTACGTGACGGCCCGCCGCCGAGACCGCCTCGTCCGTTGCGCCCGCGCGCCGACTGCGTGAGGATTGGACCGACGCGAGCAGGCCCGTCAGCCCCGGCCGGAACTCGGCAATACCCTGCAGTCTCACAGGACAAGCGTACTGTTAGACTCGTTTCGAGACGCCCGCGGAACTGTCGGGTTCGGTCCGCCGACCGAATCGGGTCCTGTTCGCGTGCCTCGCTTCAGCCGTCGACACAGCCCCGTCGACGGCGAACCTCAAAGACGAGTGGAGCTGACGTGACCACCAGTATTGATTCGTTCGGCGCCAAGGGAACGCTCGAGGTCGGAGACAACTCGTACGAGATCTTCCGCCTCGCGTCCGTCCCCGGCACCGAGAAGCTGCCCTACGCGCTGAAGGTTCTCGCCGAGAACCTGCTGCGCACCGAGGACGGTGCCAACATCACCGCCGATCACATTCGCGCCATCGCGAACTGGGACCCCTCGGCGCAGCCGAGCGTCGAGATCCAGTTCACCCCCGCGCGCGTGATCATGCAGGACTTCACCGGCGTGCCCTGTGTCGTCGACCTCGCCACCATGCGTGAGGCCGTCACCGCCCTCGGCGGCGACCCGAACAAGGTCAACCCGCTCTCCCCGGCCGACATGGTCATCGACCACTCGGTGATCCTCGACGTCTTCGGCCGCGCCGACGCTCTCGAGCGCAACGTCGACCTCGAGTACCAGCGCAACGGCGAGCGTTACCAGTTCCTGCGCTGGGGCCAGGGCGCGTTCGACGACTTCAAGGTCGTCCCCCCGGGCATGGGCATCGTGCACCAGGTCAACATCGAGTACCTGGCGCCCACCGTCATGACCCGCAACGGTCAGGCATACCCCGACACCTGCGTCGGCACCGACTCGCACACCACGATGGTCAACGGCCTGGGCGTGCTGGGCTGGGGCGTCGGCGGCATCGAGGCCGAGGCTGCCATGCTCGGCCAGCCGGTCTCCATGCTGATCCCGCGCGTCGTCGGCTTCAAGCTGACCGGTGAGATCAAGCCCGGCGTGACCGCGACCGACGTCGTGCTCACCGTCACCGACATGCTGCGCAAGCACGGCGTGGTCGGCAAGTTCGTCGAGTTCTACGGTGCGGGCGTCGCCGAGGTGCCGCTGGCCAACCGCGCGACCCTGGGCAACATGAGCCCCGAGTTCGGTTCCACCGCAGCGATCTTCCCGATCGACGGCGAGACCATCAACTACCTGCGTCTGACCGGACGTTCCGAGGAGCAGCTCGCGCTCGTCGAGGCGTACGCCAAGGAGCAGGGCATGTGGCACGACGCGGACCACGAGCCCGCGTACTCCGAGTACCTCGAGCTGGACCTGTCGACGGTCGTGCCGTCGATCGCCGGCCCGAAGCGTCCTCAGGACCGCATCCTGCTGTCGGAGTCGAAGGACGCGTTCCGTCGCGACATCGTCACCTACGTCACCAACGGTGCCGAGGCCGCCCACTCCGCGCTGGACGAGGCCGTCGAGGAGTCCTTCCCGGCGTCCGACCCGGCCTCGACGGCCGGCGTCTCCGACGTCGCCTCGGTGATTCCGTCGGCCGCCAACGGTTCGCACGGACGCCCGAGCAAGCCGGTGACGGTGAAGACCGAGCGCGGCGAGTTCGTTCTCGACCACGGCGCGGTCGCGGTTGCCGGCATCACTTCCTGCACCAACACGTCGAACCCGTCGGTCATGCTCGGCGCCGCTCTGCTCGCCCGCAATGCGGTCGAGAAGGGCCTCGAGACCAAGCCGTGGGTCAAGACCAACATGGCTCCGGGTTCGCAGGTCGTCTCCGACTACTACGAGAAGGCCGGCCTGTGGCCGTACCTCGAGAAGCTCGGCTTCTACCTCGGCGGTTACGGCTGCACCACGTGCATCGGTAACACCGGTCCGCTGCCGGAGGAGATCTCCAAGGCGATCAACGAGCACGACCTGTCGGTCACCGCGGTGCTCTCCGGCAACCGCAACTTCGAGGGTCGCATCTCCCCCGACGTCAAGATGAACTACCTGGCGTCCCCGCCGCTCGTCATCGCGTACGCGCTGGCCGGCACCATGGACTTCGACTTCGAGACCGACGCGCTGGGTCAGGACCAGGACGGCAACGACGTCTTCCTCAAGGACATCTGGCCGTCCGCGCAGGAGATCGACGACACCATCAAGTCGGCCATCAGCCAGGACATGTTCCGCAAGTCCTACGCCACGGTCTTCGCAGGCGACGAGCGCTGGCAGAACCTGGCCACCCCGGAGGGCGATACCTTCGCGTGGGACGAGAAGTCGACCTACGTCCGCAAGGCGCCGTACTTCGACGGCATGACGATGGATCCGGCTCCGGTCACCGACATCTCGGGCGCCCGCGTGCTCGCGCTGCTCGGCGACTCGGTCACCACCGACCACATCAGCCCGGCCGGCCCGATCAAGCCCGGTACCCCGGCCGCGCAGTACCTGGACGCCAACGGTGTCGAGCGCAAGGACTACAACTCCCTGGGCTCGCGTCGCGGTAACCACGAGGTGATGATCCGCGGCACGTTCGCGAACATCCGTCTGCGCAACCAGCTCCTCGACGACGTCTCGGGCGGCTACACCCGCGACTTCACCCTCGAGGGTGGCCCGCAGTCGTTCATCTACGACGCGTCGCAGAACTACCAGGCCGCCGGCATCCCGCTGGTCGTGCTGGGCGGCAAGGAGTACGGCTCCGGTTCGTCGCGTGACTGGGCCGCCAAGGGCACCAGCCTGCTCGGCGTCAAGGCCGTCATCGTCGAGTCGTTCGAGCGCATCCACCGCTCGAACCTGATCGGCATGGGCGTCGTCCCGCTGCAGTTCCCGGCAGGTGAGTCGGCAGGCTCGCTGGGCCTGGACGGCACCGAGACCTTCGACATCGCGGGCGTCGCGAAGCTGAACGAGGGCGTCACCCCGGAGACGGTCAAGGTCACCGCGACCAAGGCGGATGGGTCTCGTACAGAGTTTGATGCGGTCGTCCGTATCGACACCCCCGGTGAGGCGGACTACTACCGCAACGGCGGCATCCTGCAGTACGTGCTGCGCAACATGATCCGGGGCTAGTCACCTGATCGTGTGATCCCGGTTCCCCGGGATCACTCAGCGCGTTGACGGCGGGCTCGGGACGTCAGTCTCGGGCCCGCCGTTGCAGTTTCGTACGAAAGGATGTCGGCTGTGCCCAAGGTCAGTGAAGACCATCTCGCGGCGCGGCGGAGCCAGATTCTGGACGGGGCCCGCCAGTGCTTCGCGCAGTACGGCTACGACGGCGCCACCGTGCGCCGCCTCGAGGAAACCACCGGGCTCTCGCGCGGTGCGATCTTCCACCACTTCAAGGACAAGGACGGACTGTTCCTCGCCCTTGCCCACGAGGACGCCAAACGCATGGCCGACGTCGTCGCCGAGGGCGGTCTGGTCCAGGTGATGCGCGACATGCTCGCGTCCCCCG
Organism: Rhodococcus sp. BE178; assembly: GCF_050433545.1. Taxonomy (NCBI): domain Bacteria; kingdom Bacillati; phylum Actinomycetota; class Actinomycetes; order Mycobacteriales; family Nocardiaceae; genus Rhodococcus; species Rhodococcus sp. BE178. The sequence continues at coordinate 415,146 of NZ_JBNPXA010000002.1, forward strand.
AGCAGTTCGACTGGCTCGGAACGCGACTCGAAATCGCCCGACGGCTGCGCACCGACCCCGAGTTCGCCCGCGACTGGACACAGCGCAGTGCCGAACTCACCGAGGCCACCGTCCGCCGCCTCGAGCGCCAGAAGTCGGCCGGACGCCTGCGCGACGACCTGCCTACCGACGTTCTGCTCGACTACCTCGACCTGGTCCTCGACGGCCTGATCGCACGCATCGCCTCCGGCCACGGCGGCGAGAACCTCTCGGCCGTGCTCGATCTCGTCGAGGAATCGGTGCGTCGCAGAGATACCTGAACCGACTCGTCCCTTCATCAGCTGCGGGCGTTCGCGCGTAACCGGCCCGCCGCCGGCCGAGATCGAGTGATACTGCGTCATGGCTACTGATCGCCGACCGCGGCACAACAGGGGAACGGCCGGCAATGGGCACGGGCTACTCGTGGTCTTGGACCAGTCCGGGAGTTGCAGTGCGTGACGTGAAGGAGTTGGCCCGCGCCGAGCGGACCCAACTCGCGACTCTCCTGCATTCACTCACCCCACAGCAGTGGCAGACGCCATCGTTGTGCGCGGGCTGGAGCGTCCGCGACGTCGTTGCCCACATGCTGAGCTACGAGGAGCTGGGCCCCGGCGGGGTGGCGAGCAGGTTCGCTCGCGGTTGGTTGCGGTTCGACCGCGCCAACGCGATCGGGCTGGACGACTTCGCAGAGCACAGCCCACACCAACTGCTCGACTTACTGGATCGCAGCCTGCAGCCCCGAGGACTCACCACCGCATTCGGGAGCCGAATCGCGCTCGTCGACGGCATGATCCACCAGCAGGACATTCGTCGGCCGCTCGGCCTCCCGCGGGATATCCCCGCCGAGGCGCTCGTGCCCGCTCTCGACTTCGCGCGCATCGCGCCCCCGATAGGCGCACACCGACGGATCCGGGGCCTTCGATTGGCGGCAACAGACCTGGACTGGACCGCGGGAAGCGGACCTGAAGTCCGCGGACCCGGCGAGGCCCTGCTCATGTCCGTCGCCGGACGCGGCGATGTCGCGAACGAGCTCGAGGGCCCCGGCCTGGCGACGCTGCGAGTACGGCTCGGCGGTTCCTCATCCGGCCGCCCACCGGCAAACGTCTAGCGGGCCACTCCCGGATGGACGTCGGCGTTGGGTGTGGGTGGCGATCCGGCGGGGATCCGTAGGCATCCGTGTCGAATGGAAACGGCGGCCTCCCCGCGGAGTCCAGTTACAGCCTCGCGCGACGACGTAGCGGTGGCGCACCGAACAAGAACCATGCTTCAGGAAATGGTAACGGGGCCCGTCGTTCCGGTGACTGTCCACTGTCCGTCGATGCGCTCGAGGACGTAGGTGAGCCCGATTCCGCAATCGATGCCACACCATAGTCGTACGCCGGCGTGGGCCCTCCCGTCGTCCTGTCGCTGCGTCGGATCGAGCTCGATGATGACTCCGTCGTTCTCGACGCCAGTCAAGCCTTGCCTTCCGACATCTGCCCGCTGATCAGGGCTTGCAATGAACTCGACAGAGGGAAGATCGCCGGACTGTGCGGTGATGTCGTTCTTCAGGTCGGTGTCGAACTGCGAACCGTCGACGACGTAGACGTACCCGACCGGCGACGGCGATCTCGCGAAGGGATTGTCGACGAGAACCAGTTGGTGCAGCGCAGCGGAGTAGAGCTGAGATTCCTCACTCGGCGGCGAGGATACGGGCGAGTCGAGCCCATCACCGCCCGTACCGGTGCTCGCGCAACCGGCCACGGCGGCAGCGAGCAGCAAGGACGCAGCTACAGCCCGCATACGCATGATTCGGACAGTACATAACGCGGACCTTCAAGCTGGCGATTTTCCGTGATACCACAAGCCCTCGCCGGACGGCAGAATCTCGCGGACCGGCCGATCGAAACTGGAATCCCTGTTGGCTCCGGCTGGTGGGATCCCACCAGAAGCTCCCCGATCCGGTAACAGCCTGGTCAAACAGTCTTCTTGCGCCGGTTCGGCCCACCCCGCCGCCGCAGTGTCACGTCCGCCTCGACGAGCACGTTGTGGATGAACCCGTACGAGCGGCCGGTCTGTTCGGCGAGGGTGCGGATGCTCGCACCGGCTTCGTACTGGGCTTTCAGTTCGTCGCGGAGTTTGTCACGCGATTCCCCGGTGATTCGGGCCCCCCGGGAAACCCCGCCGGAAACCCCGCCGATCCCCGTGCTCTCCGCCATGACATCCTCCGGTCAGCTGAGCGAGCCCCGGTTTCCAGGCTAGATCACCGATCGACGCGTGATCAACAAACCGAAAACTCGCTCAGCCAGCGGGGATGGGACGAATCAGGCGAGCTGGATGAGTTCGAGGTACTCCTGGGACCAGTGATCTTCCTGCCCATCAGGCAGCAGGATGACCCGCTCCGGGTTCAGTGCCTCGGCGGCGCCCGGATCGTGCGTGACGAGGACGACGGCACCCTTGTAGCTGCGCAGCGCGTCGAGCACCTGCTCGCGCGAGATCGGGTCGAGGTTGTTGGTCGGCTCGTCGAGCAGCAGCACATTCGCCGCCGACGACACCAGCCCGGCCAGCGCCAGACGCGTCTTCTCGCCACCGGACAGCGTGCCGGCCGGCTGCTCGAGCTGCGGGCCGGTGAACATGAACGCCCCCAGCAGGGAACGCAGTTCCTGCTCCCCGGTGTCGGGGGCGGCGTGCCGGATGTTCTCCCACACGGTCGCGTCGTCGTCGAGGGTGTCGTGTTCCTGAGCGAAGTAGCCGATCTTCAGGCCGTGACCGGGGACCAGCTCGCCCGCATTGGGCGTTTCGGTGCCCGCCAGGATGCGCAGCAGCGTCGTCTTACCGGCACCGTTGAGCCCGAGCACGACCACCCGGCTGCCACGGTCGATCGCCAGATCGACACCGGCGAAGATCTCCAAGGAGCCGTACATCTTGGTCAGGTTCTCGGCCATCAGCGGTGTCTTGCCGCAGGTGGCGGGCTCCGGGAAGCGGATGTGGGCGACCTTGTCGTCCACCCGCACCTCGTCGAGAGCGGCCATCATCTTGTCGGCGCGCTTGGCCATGTTCTGCGCCGCGGTCGCCTTCGTCGCCTTCGCGCCGAGCTTGGCCGCCTGCACGCGCAGCGCACCGGCCTTCTTCTCGGCGTTCGCGCGTTCACGCCGGCGCCGCTGCTCGTCGGTGGCGCGGGCGTCGAGGTACTTCTTCCAGCCCATGTTGTAGATGTCGGCCTCGCCGCGCACGGCGTCGAGGAACCACACCCGGTTCACGACGTCGTTGAGCAGGTCCACGTCGTGACTGATCACGATCAGGCCGCCGTCGTGGTTCTGCAGGAAACCACGCAACCACGTGATCGAGTCGGCGTCGAGGTGGTTGGTGGGCTCGTCGAGCAGCAGCGTGGTGTTCGACTTGCCGCCCGAACCGTCCGAGGCCGCGAACAGGATCCGGGCCAGCTCCACGCGGCGACGCTGACCACCGGAGAGGGTGCGCAGCGGCTGCTCCAGGATGCGATCCGCCAGCCCGAGGCTGTTGCAGATGCGGGCCGCCTCGGACTCGGCCACATACCCGCCGAGCGCGGAGAACCGGTCCTCGAGCGAACCGTACTTGCGCACGGCCTTGTCACGGACCGCGTCGTCGACGGCCTCGGCCATGATGGTCTGCTGCTTTTCCATCTTGCGCATGATCTCGTCGAGACCCCGCGCCGACAGCACCCGGTCCTTCGCGAGGACGTCGAGGTTGCCCTCCTTCGGGTCCTGCGGCAGATACCCCAACTCGCCGCTGCGGATCACCGCACCCGCGTAGGGCTCGCCCTCCCCCGCCAGGATGCGCAGGGTGGTCGTCTTCCCCGCACCGTTACGCCCCACCAGACCGATCCGGTCCCCGGCCTGCACACGCAACGCCGAACCCGGGGCAGACAGCAGCGTCCGCACACCGGCACGAACTTCGAGGTCGGTGGCGGTAATCAAGCAAAACTCCCTAGGTGAGAAAAGGCGGGACGGCCCCGAAGCGCACGCACTGCGCCATTCGGACGTCATCGTGCCCGCGATAGAGCACAAGAACCACCGATTTTACCGTGACGCGGGATTGTCGCCACACCGCGGTGCAGTGAGTCGGCTAACGTTCGGCTCCATGACACGTGCGAACGATCTGCAGGGACGCAACGCCCTCGTCACCGGCGCCAGCCGAGGAATCGGCAAGGCCATCGCCGCGGAACTGCTGTGGCGCGGCGCCAACGTCGTGGTGACCGCGCGCAAACCCGAACCGCTCGAGGAAGCGGCCGCGGACCTGCGCGCCCTCGGGCACGCCGGCAAGGTCATCGCGATCGTCGGGAACTCCGGCGACGCCGACGCCCGCACCGAGGCCGTCGCCCGCACGGTGAGCGACCTTGGATCGATCGACATCCTGATCAACAACACCGGCATCAACCCGGTCTACGGCGCGCTGATGGACGCCGACCTCGACGCCGTCCGCAAGATCTTCGACGTCAATGTCGTCGCCGCCCTCGGCTACGTCCAGGAGGCGTACCGGGCCTGGATGGGCGAGCACGGTGGCGCGGTCGTGAACCTCGCGAGCGTCGCCGGCATCCGCTCGACCGGCGTCATCGCCGCGTACGGCGCCTCGAAGGCCGCGCTGATCCGGCTCACCGAGGAACTCGCGTGGCAGCTCGGGCCGAAGATCCGGGTCAACGCCGTCGCCCCCGGCGTGGTGAAGACCAAGTTCGCGGCGGCCCTCGTGTCGGCCGGCGAGGATCAGGCGTCGTCGGTCTACCCGATGAAGCGGCTGGGAACCCCGGAGGACGTCGCCGCCCTGGTCGGTTTCCTCGTCTCCGACGATGCCGCCTGGATCACCGGCGAGACCGTCCGCGTCGACGGCGGACTGCTCGCGACGGGCGGGCTCTGATCCCTACGTTCTCCGCCGATGTCGCGGTGGTGGGCCTCGGTCCCGCCGGCCGCGCCCTCGCCCACCGCGCCGCCGCCGCCGGGCTGCGGGTGGTGGGTGTCGACCCGACGCCCGACCGACCGTGGACGCCCACCTACGCGGCCTGGGTCGACGAACTGCCGTCCTGGCTGGATTCGTCGGTGTTGCGTGCCCGGGTGTCCCGACCCCGGGTGTGGACGACGCGCGAACGGAGCCTCGACCGCGCGTACGCCGTGCTCGACAACTCCGCCCTGCATGCGCGGCTCGGATTCGATCGCGTCGTTCGCGGGGTAGCGGCCGAGATCGGCCCCGGCACGGTCACGTTGCGCGACGGCACGCAGATCCGCGCGGCACGGGTGATCGATTCGCGCGGCCTGCGCCCCGATCCGGCGCTGGCGGAGCAGACCGCGTTCGGGATCGTGGTGTCCGAGGAGGTCGCGGCCCCCGCGATGGCCGGGGCCGACGGCTGGTTCATGGACTGGCGCCGCGATAACGGCACCGCGCCGGACGATCCGGCGTCGTTCCTCTATGCCGTCCCCCTCGGTGCCGACCGGGTGCTGCTCGAGGAGACCTGTCTCGTGGGACGGCCCGGGTTGCCGCCCGATTCGCTGCGCACGCGACTCGCGACCCGGCTGCGTAACCGCGGCGTCGAACTGCCCGCCGCCGCGCCGGCCGAACGGGTGCGCTTTCCCGTGGAGGCTCCGCGCGGTGGGTCCGCGGTGGCCGCGTTCGGTGCCCGGGCGGGGTTGATCCACCCGGGCACCGGCTACAGCGTGGCGGCGTCCCTGTGCGCGGTCGACGAGGTGGTCACCGCGCTCACCACCGGCAGGGACCCCACAAAAGCATTGTGGCCGTTACCCACCCGAGCCGTCCGGACCCTGCGCGAGGTGGGGTTGCGGGCGCTGCTGAGCCTCGATCCGGCATGCACCGCCGCGTTCTTCGAGGCCTTCTTCGCCCTGCCGGTGGACCGGCAGCGGGCCTACCTGTCCGGACGTGATCACCCCGCGGCCATCGCCGCGGCGATGTGGGAGATCTTCCGGAAGGCACCGCCGCCGATCCGTCGGACGCTGGCGGCAGCCGGCGTCCGACGGTCGTGACTCAGGACCCGAGCGAGCCCGTCGGGATCCACGACGGCAGCCGGCCGAGGGAACCGGTCACGGTCGGCGCGGTCTTCGGCAGCGGGGCGCCGTCGAGGTCGGCGGGCTGGGCGATGCCCAGGTTGTCGAGGACCGTGGGAGCGACGTCGGCGATCGTGTACTCGTCGTCGGCGACGCCGGCCTGGTAGCCCGCACCGCGCGCGATCACGAACGTCGTTGCCTCCTCGGCACTCTGGCCGCCGTGGCCGCCGTTCGGCTTGTGGCCGTGGTCGGAGGTGACGATGATCGTCCACTTCTCGCCGGTGGCGTTGCTGCGCGCGTCGACCGCGTCGACGATCTTGCCGACCTCGGCGTCGACGCGCTCGAGGGCCGGCGCGTACTCCGATCCGACGGTGCCCGAGGAGTGTCCGGCGCCATCCACCTGGTCGAGTTGGGTGAAGACGAAATCCGGACCATTGGAGGCGATCTCGGCGGCGACGGCAGTCGCGGTGGCCGCGTCGGTCGCGGCCTCGCTGCCGGCACCCGGGGTCGTCACGACGACGTCGGCCTTGGGTGTGCCCGATCCGGCGATGGTGGCGATGCCGCCCCACGTCGAGATCGAGGCGGTGCGCAGTTCGGGCTTCACCTGCTCGATGCGGGTGAAGGCCGTCGGGTACTGGTCGTAGCGCGAGCCGTTGAACGAGTTGTCGACCACACCGTGCTTGGTGTGCCACACGCCGGTGAGGATCGTCGACCACGACGGACCGGAGATCGTCGGGTGACCGAGGATCGACGACTGCCCGCTGGTGCCCTCGGCGATCAGCCGATGCAGGTTGGGGGTGTTCGCGTCCTTGACGTAGTCGAGCATCGTGCCGTCGAGTCCGATGACGACGGTCTTGGTGACCGACGGCGTGGGCGCGGCGCTCGCGGTACCCGCTGCGCCGACGACACCGGCCGCGACGGCACCGGCGGCGAGGAGGAGGGACAGGGCCTTGGGGGATGTGATGTTGTTAGTCACAACGAACAGCCTGAATCGGACTAGACCAATTCTCCCGACGCCGGACGGACCGTTCGTCGACTGTTCGACGGGCGTTCGCCGCAGACGCCGCGACGACGCCTGCCTGTCGGTCCGACGTCGCCGAAATGTCTCGAGATGGTGATGATCTTCTCGGCGGAGCCGACACCGTGCCCCGATCTGGGCAATAGTGGGTTCCATGCGATCAATCTGGAAGGGTTCCATCGCGTTCGGGCTGGTCAACGTGCCGGTCAAGGTGTACTCCGCGACGGAGGACCACGACATCCGCTTCCATCAGGTCCACGCCAAGGACGGCGGACGGATCAAGTACAACCGGGTGTGCAGTGAATGCGGCCAGACGGTGCAGTTCGCGGACATCGACAAGGCCTACGACTCCGACGACGGCGATCGCGTCATCCTCACCGACGAGGACTTCGAGAAGCTGCCGGCGGCCGAGCAACACGAGATCCCGGTGTTGCAGTTCGTGCCCACCGACCAGATCGATCCGATCCTGTTCGAGAAGAGCTACTACCTCGAGCCGGACTCGGCCACACCGAAGGCGTACGTGCTGCTGGCGAAGACACTCGCGAAGACCGATCGCACCGCACTGGTGCACTTCACCCTCCGCCAGAAGACCCGACTGGCGGCACTGCGGGAACGGGACGGGGTGCTGGTGATCCAGACACTGCTGTGGCCCGACGAGGTCCGCGCGGCCGCATTCCCGTCCCTCGACGACGCCGAGGAACCTAAGGCCAAGGAACTGAAGATGGCCGGCACGCTCGTCGAGAGCATGGCCGAGGACTTCGACCCCACCGAGTTCACCGACGACTACCAGATCCAGCTCCGCCAACTCCTGGACGACGCGATCGCCAGCGGTGGCAAGAAGGTCATCCCCGCCGCCGAACGGGCCGAGGCAGGCGGCGAGGACGCCGAGGTGGTCGACCTGGTCGCGGCCCTGCAGCGCAGTCTCGAGGCGGCCGGCGAGGACGTCAAGCCCGCACCCGCGAAGAAGGCGGGCCGCAAGCGGGCCTGACGCGTCAGTCGGCGAACGCGTCCAGATAGCGCCGCGTCATCGCACGCTGCACGAGACGTGCCACCGGGTCGCCGACGCGGGTGAACCAGCGGCCGGGACGCGAGAACGCGGTGATCGTCGCGACCACCGCGCCGTCGGCGTGGCGTTCGACGCAGAACCGCTCCTCCCCCGACTCGGGATGACCGGTCAGCGTGCCGTACGCGAATCCGCGACGGTCGGGCTCGTCGACGACGTAGATCACGCGGCACGGGATCGTGAAGCCGAACCACCGCAACTCGACGGTGGTGCCGGGCACCGCGATCGGCGACTCGGCCTCCACCCGTAGGCATGCACGCCGGTGGACATCCCAGCCCATCAACGCGTCGGACGCGGCGAGGAAGGCATCCTCGCCGCGTCCGATGGCGGTCGATTCCCGCAGGTGTCGGTAGCCGGCCGGCAGCTCTCCGGCGGTGGCACCGACCTCGCGGTAGGTCAGTACCCGGGAATCCCGGGCCAACCCGCTAGACCGTGAAGCCGAGCGCGCGCAGCTGCTCGCGGCCGTCCTCGGTGATCTTGTCCGGGCCCCACGGCGGCATCCAGACCCAGTTGATCCGCAGCTCGTCGCACAGGCTGCTGTTCACCAGGGCGCGCTTGGACTGCTCCTCGATGACGTCGGTCAGCGGGCAGGCCGCGGACGTCAGCGTCATGTCGAGTAGGACGACGTCGATGCCGTTCTCGTCGATCTCCTTGAAGTCGTAGACCAGGCCGAGGTCGACGACATTGATACCGAGTTCGGGGTCGACGACGTCACGCATCGCCTCCTCGAGCTCGTCGAGGCGCTCCGGGGTGAGCGATGCGCCGTACTCGGCACCGCTCTCGGCCTCGGTCGCCGCGTTCTCGGGCTGGGCCTGCTCGGCCTGGGTCTCGGTCATGATGTCTGTCCTCCGGTTCGAGCAAGGTCGTCTTCGGGATTGCCGTCGACTATTCGAACAACGGCGTCCTTGAAAGCCATCCATCCCAGCAGCGCGCACTTCACGCGCGCCGGGTACTTCGACACGCCGCTGAACGCGATGCCGTCGCCGAGCACGTCCTCGTCACCCTCGACGGTGCCCCGACTGCTCACCATCTCGCTGAACGCGTCGACCGTGCGCAGCGCCTCATCGAGGGGCATACCCACGATCTGGTCGAACATCACCGACGTCGACGCCTGGCTGATCGAGCAGCCCTGGCCGTCGTAGGAGATGTCTGCGACGACGGGCCGGCCGTCCTCACCCTCCGACAGGTGCGCGCGCAGCGTGATCTCGTCACCGCACGTCGGGTTCACGTGGTGCACCTCGGCGCCGAACGGATCGCGCAGACCGCGACCCAACGGGTGCTTGTAGTGGTCCAGGATCACTTCCTGGTACATCTGCTCCAGACGCACGCTCAGGCTCCTCCGCCGACACCGAAGAAGTCCTGCGCCCGCCGGATACCGGCGATCAGCGCATCGACCTCGTCGAGGGTGTTGTACAGCGCGAACGACGCCCGCGCGGTGGCGGCGATGCCGAACCGCTGGTGCATCGGCCACGCGCAGTGATGGCCGACGCGGACGGCCACGCCGTCGTCGTCGAGGACCTGGCCCAGGTCGTGGGCGTGGATCCCGTCGACGAGGAACGACACGGCAGAGCCGCGGTCGATTCCGTCCGTCGGGCCGACGATGCGGACGCCGGGAATCCCGGCGAGCCCCTCCAGCGCCGCGGTGACGAGCTGATGCTCGTGTGCCGCGATGGCATCCATGCCGATGTCCTCGAGGTACTTCACGGCGGCACCGAGCCCGACCACCTGCGACGTCATCGGCACACCGGCCTCGAAGCGCTGCGGCGGGGGCGCGTACGTGCTGCCCTCCATCGTCACGGTCTCGATCATCGAGCCGCCCGTGATGAACGGCGGCATCGACGCCAGCAGCGCGCGCTTGCCGTAGAGGACGCCGACGCCGGACGGGCCGAGCATCTTGTGTCCCGAGAACGCCGCGAAATCGACGTCGAGAGCGTGGAAGTCGACGGCGATGTGCGGCACGGACTGGCATGCGTCGAGCACCGTCAGCGCGCCCACGGCCTGCGCCCGCCGGACCAGCTCGGTCACCGGCGAGATCGCACCGGTCACGTTCGACTGGTGCGTGAACGCGACGACCTTGACCTTGTCGGTCAGCTCGAGCGAGTCCAGGTCGATGCGCCCGTCGTCGGTGATGCCGTACCAGCGCAGCGTCGCGCCCGTGCGGCGCGCAAGCTCCTGCCACGGAACGAGATTCGCGTGATGCTCGAGCTCGGTCACGACGATCTCGTCGCCCGGGCCGACGACCCGGGAGAACCGGTCGTCACCGAACACGTGCGCAACCAGGTTGAGCGACTCGGTGGCGTTCTTGGTGAACACCAGCTCGTCCGCGCCGGCGCCGACGAACGACGCGATTGCACTGCGGGCACCCTCGTACGCGTCGGTGGCCTCCTCGGCCAGCTGGTGCGCACCGCGGTGCACCGCGGCGTTGCACGTGGTGAGGAAGTGCCGCTCGGCGTCGAGCACCTGGACCGGACGCTGCGACGTGGCACCGGAGTCCAGGTACACCAAGGGCTTTCCGTCGCGCACGGTACGTCCCAGGATCGGGAAGTCTTCCCGGATCCTGGTGACGTCCAGCGCTGCCGCCGTGGTGGTCATCCGAACTACGCCTCTGCCCCGGACGCTGCAGCCTGGGTGAACCGCACGTAGCCGTTGGTCTCGAGCTCGTCGGCGAGCTCGGCGCCACCGGACTCGACGATGCGGCCGTTCACGAACACGTGCACGAACTCGGGCTCGATGTAGCGCAGGATCCGCGTGTAGTGCGTGATCAGCAGGATGCCGCCGTTCTCACGCTCCTTGTAGCGGTTGACGCCCTCGGAGACGACGCGCAGCGCGTCGACGTCCAGGCCGGAGTCGGTCTCGTCGAGGATCGCGATCCTCGGCTTGAGCAGACCCAGCTGCAGGATCTCGTGGCGCTTCTTCTCGCCACCCGAGAAGCCCTCGTTGACGCTGCGCTCGGCGAACGCGGGATCGATCTCGAGCTCGACCATCGCCTCCTTGGCCTCCTTGACCCAGTGGCGCAGCTTGGGGGCCTCGCCACGGACCGCGGTGGCAGCGGTGCGCAGGAAGTTCGACATCGACACGCCCGGAACCTCGACCGGGTACTGCATGGCCAGGAAGAGACCGGCGCGGGCGCGCTCGTCGACGCTCATCTCCAGGACGTTCTCACCGTTGAGGGTGATCGAACCGGAGGTCACCTCGTACTTGGGGTGGCCGGCGATCGCATACGACAGGGTGGACTTGCCGGAGCCGTTGGGGCCCATGATCGCGTGGGTCTCACCCGAGCGGACGGTGAGGTTCACGCCCTTGAGGATGTTGATCGGCTCGGCGTTCTCGTCCGAGCTGGCGACGTTGACGTGCAGGTCCTTGATTTCGAGAACCGAGTTTTCAGGGGTAGACATTCGATTTCCTCTGGGAAGTATCGGCGGAAAGCTGGAGGCGGGCCCGGATCAGGCGCCGACGGCGGCGAGTTCGGCCTCGACCGCGGCCTCGAGGCGCTCGCGCACCTCGGGAACGGCGATGCGGTTGATGATCTCGTGGAAGAAACCACGCACCACCAGTCGCCTCGCCTGGTCCTCGGGAATACCCCGGGCGCGCAGGTAGAACAGCTGCTCGTCGTCGAAACGTCCGGTCGCGCTGGCGTGTCCGGCGCCGACGATCTCGCCGGTCTCGATCTCGAGGTTCGGCACGGAGTCGGCGCGCGCGCCGTCGGTGAGCACCAGGTTGCGGTTGAGCTCGAACGTGTCGGTGCCCTCGGCCTCGGCACGGATCAGCACGTCGCCGATCCACACGGTGTGTGCGTCGGGCTTACCGGAGGCCGGATCGCCCTGCAGCGCACCCTTGTACACGACATTCGACTTGCAGTGCGGCTGCGAGTGGTCCACCAGCAGGCGCTGCTCGAAGTGCTGACCGGCGTCGGCGAAGTAGAGGCCGAGCAGCTCGGCGTCGCCGCCGGGGCCCGCGTACTTGACCGTCGGCGTGATCCGGACGAGGTCGCCGCCCAGGCTCACCGAGGTGTGCCGCAGCACCGCGTCCCGGCCGAGCATCGCGTGGTGGGCCGCCGCGTGCACCGCGTCGTCCTCCCAGTCCTGGACCGCGACGACGGTCAGCGACGAGCCGTCGCCGAGCACGAACTCGACGTTCTCCGCGTAGGTTCCGTTGCCCTTCTGATCGAGGACGACGGTCGCCTTCGCGAAGGTCTCGAGGCGGATCTGCAGGTGGCCGAACGCCACCTGGCCCTCACCGGGTCCGGTGACGACGATGTTGATCGGCTCCGCCACCTCGGTCTCGCGACCGACGGTCACGACGGTCGCCGTCTCGAACGACGAGTACGCCTGCGCGGCGACACGATCGAACGGGACGCCGCCCTGGCCGAGGCGGGCATCGTCACGGCCGACGGTCTCGACGGTGATGTCGCCACCGGTGACCTCGACAGTGGCCGAGCCGGATGCGACGGCGGTGCCGTCGTGCAGACCCCGCAGCCGGCGCAGCGGGGTGAACCGCCACGCCTCGTCGCGTCCGGCGGGCACCTCGAACGCATTCACGTCGAACGAGGTGAAGACCTCACCCTTGTTGGTTGCGGGGGCGACGTTCTCGCCGGCCACCGCACCCTGTACTCCCGTCACGGGGGTGCTCACTAGCCCACCGCCCCTTCCATCTGCAGTTCGATCAGGCGGTTGAGCTCGAGGGCGTACTCCATCGGCAGCTCCTTGGCGATGGGCTCGACGAACCCTCGCACCACCATGGCCATCGCCTCGTCCTCGGTCAGACCGCGGCTCATGAGGTAGAACAACTGGTCGTCGCTGACCTTCGACACCGTCGCCTCGTGGCCCATCGTCACGTCGTCCTCGCGGACGTCGACGTACGGGTACGTGTCGGAACGGCTGATCTGGTCGACCAGCAGGGCGTCACACTTGACGGTCGCCTTCGACCCGTGCGCACCCTTGTTGACCTGGACCAGGCCGCGGTAGGACGCGCGGCCGCCGCCGCGGGCGACGGACTTGCTGACGATCGTCGACGACGTGTGCGGCGCCAGGTGCAGCATCTTCGCACCCGTGTCCTGGTGCTGGCCCTCGCCGGCGAACGCGACGGAGAGAACCTCGCCGCGGGCGTGCTCGCCCATCATCCACACGGCCGGGTACTTCATCGTGACCTTGGAGCCGATGTTGCCGTCGATCCACTCCATGGATCCGCCGGCCTCGACCTTGGTGCGCTTGGTCACCAGGTTGTAGACGTTGTTCGACCAGTTCTGGATCGTCGTGTAGCGGCAGTGGCCGCCCTTCTTGACGATGATCTCGACGACCGCGGAGTGCAGCGAGTCGGACTTGTAGATCGGGGCCGTGCAGCCCTCGACGTAGTGCACCGAGGCGCCCTCGTCGACGATGATCAGCGTCCGCTCGAACTGACCCATGTTCTCGGTGTTGATCCGGAAGTAGGCCTGCAGCGGGATGTCGACCTTGACACCCGGCGGGACGTAGATGAACGAGCCACCGGACCAGACGGCGGTGTTCAGCGCGGAGAACTTGTTGTCGCCGGCCGGAATGACCGAGCCGAAGTACTCCTGGAAGATCTCCGGGTGCTCGCGCAGACCGGTGTCGGTGTCGAGGAAGATCACGCCCTGAGCCTCGAGATCCTCACGGATCTGGTGGTAGACCACCTCGGACTCGTACTGCGCGGCGACACCGGCGACCAGGCGCTGCTTCTCCGCCTCCGGGATGCCCAGCTTGTCGTACGTGTTCTTGATGTCCTCGGGCAGGTCTTCCCAGCTCTCGGCCTGCTTCTCGGTGGACCGCACGAAGTACTTGATGTTGTCGAAATCGATGCCGTCGAGGTTCGAACCCCAGTGCGGCATGGGCTTCTTGTCGAAGGTCTTGAGCGCCTTGAGGCGGATGTCGAGCATCCACTCGGGCTCGTTCTTCTTCGAGGAGATGTCCCGCACGACGGCCTCGGACAGACCTCGCTGTGCACTGGCACCGGCGGCGTCGGAGTCCGACCAGCCGTAGCCGTAATTGCCCAGCGAGGCGATCGTCTCTTCCTGCGTCAGTGGCGCCTCGGGTGTCACCTGGTCTGATGTGACGGTCATGCGAGCTCCTTCCGGAGTCTTGGTACGTACCGGTGAGAGCTGGACACCGGCAGGGAGAAAATCGAGATCATCTATTCGGTCGTTCGGGGTAACGCGAGCGGGACATGCGTGGTGCAGGCGCAGTCCCCGTTGGCGATGGTCGCCAACCTCTGCACGTGTCGGCCGAGCAAGGCGGCGAACGCGGCCCGTTCCGCCTCGCACAGTTCGGGGAACTCCTCGGCCACGTGCGAGACCGGGCAGTGATGCTGGCAGATCTGCACCCCGTTGCCGACCGGACGGATCGAGGCGGCGAACCCGGCCGAGGTGAACGCCTCCGCGATCTCCTCGGCGGTGGACTCCACCTCCTCCGGCTTGTCCTCGGTCACCGGCGCGACGTCGCCGACGATGGACTGCACCCGACGTCGGGCGAAGTCCTCGATGGCCGCGTCGCCACCGATCTCCCGCAACTGCCGCATCGCGGCACCGGCGAGGTCGTCATACGTGTGGCCGAGCTTGCCCCGACCCGCTGCGGTGATCTGGAACAGCTTCGCGGGACGGCCACGACCACGCTGCCGCCAACTGGCGGCACTCGCGGCTTGCGCCTCACCCGCATCGATGAGCGCATCCAGATGCCGTCGGACACCGGCCGCACTGAGACCGAGTCGCACGCCGATGTCGGTGGCCGAGATCGGCCCCTCCTCGACGAGCAATTGAACGACCGCGGCGCGAGTGTGTCCTTCGTGTGCACCGGCAACGGACACCGTGGAACCAGCGGAGGACGACGCAGTCACGTGAGCTGCGCTTTCTCCACTCGAACGTCGAGCCGCTTCCGATTTCACAACACCAGTGTGACGGAATTAGGCCCAGCGGTCCACGAAGGGTTGCCTGTGTAACGGGCGCCACACCGATTCGGCCGGGTCGTCGATCCGCCGTGACCGGAGTCCCCCGCCCGCCCCGCTACGCTGCACCGTGTGCCGCAGACCGAGATGGACAACGAGTCGGACGCCCCGGCCCGATCTCGGGCCGAGCGGGCGACGACCTTCGCCAAGCGCGCGCTCGGGATCGACGGGCGTTCCCCCCGCCCGTCGGTAGGCGACGCCCTCCACGGCGACGAACCGGAGTCGCCAGGTCTCAACGCCCGCGAGAACCGCCAACTGCACCACATCCGACTCTTCGGTGCGACCGGCGCAGTATTGATGGCCGTCGGCGCGCTGGGCGCGGGAGCGCAACCTGTTCTGCAGAACCCGGTCCAGGGCCTGCGGATCCTCGGCCTGCCGGCACGTATGCCGAGCGCGACCCTGAGCATGGCGATGACGGGCACCGTCATGGTGGTGCTGGCCTGGCTGCTACTCGGCCGATTCGCGGTCGGAAACATCCGCGGCGGCCGAGCGCCCCGACAGCTGAGCCGGTCGCAACTCGACCGCACCCTTCTATTGTGGGTGATTCCCCTCACAGTCGCTCCGCCGATGTTCAGCCGCGACGTGTACTCCTACCTCGCGCAGAGTGAGATCACCGCCCGCGGCCTCGATCCGTACGAGATCGGACCGGCCGGGGCACTCGGCGTCGATCACGTCCTCACCCGGACCGTGCCGAACATCTGGCGTGAGACGCCGGCGCCCTACGGTCCCCTGTTCCTCTGGATGGGACGCGGAATCACCTACCTGACCGGCGACAACATCGTGGCCGGGATCTTCCTGCACCGCATTCTCGCGCTCGCCGGTGTCGCGCTGATCGTGTGGGCGCTGCCCCGCCTCGCCCGCCGCTGCGGCGTCTCCGCTGTGAGCGCGTTGTGGCTGGGCGCGGCGAACCCACTGGTGCTGTTCCACCTGGTCGCCGGCATCCACAACGAGGCTCTCATGATCGGCCTGATGCTGGCCGGCGTCGAGGTGGCCCTGCGTGCCGTCGACAGCGTCCAACCGATCCGGGGCCGGGTCCTGCTCCTCCTGCTCGCGGGCGCGACGCTGATCGTGCTGTCCTCGACGATCAAGATTCCGTCGCTACTGGCACTCGGTTTCGTCGGCATGGCCCTGGCCCGGCGGTGGGGCGGCAACCTCAAGTCACTGGTGTCCGCTGCGGCCATCCTCGGCGCGGTGACCATCGCGGTGACGGTGTTCGTCAGCGTCGCGAGCGGACTGGGCATGGGCTGGACCCAGACGCTCGGCACCGCAACGGAGGTGCGCAGCTGGATGTCGATCCCGACGTTGCTCGGACTGGGAACCGGTCTCGCCGGCGTCCTGCTCGGCCTCGGCGACCACACCACCGCTGTGCTCAGCCTCACACGACCGATCGCGTCGCTGATCGCCGCCTTCATCACGGTCCGCATGCTGATCGCCGTCCTAGTCGGACGAATCCATCCGGTGGGCGCGCTCGGCGTCTCGCTGGGCGCGATCGTCCTCCTCTTCCCCGTGGTGCAGCCCTGGTACCTGCTGTGGGCGGTGATCCCGCTGGCCGCGTGGGCCACCCGGCCCATCTTCCGTATCCCCGCGATCGCCTTCTCGTCGTTCGTCAGCGTGATCTTGATGCCCAACGGCGCCGAGTACGAGCCGTTCATGATCGTCCAGGCCGCCATCGCGACCGCGGTGACGAGCATCGCCCTGATCGTCCTGACACGGAATCAGCTGTTGTGGCGGGCGCAGCCCGGACCGCCGGCTCAGACTGATCCGGCCGGGGCTTAGGCTGGTTCCTCGTGATTGTCAGAGCGTCGAACACGACGTCCAACAGGGGCGGTCCCGCCGTGCGACTCGAGGGCGTGGTCAAGTCGTTCGGCGACCTGCGCGCGGTCGACGGACTCGACCTCACGCTCGAGTCCGCGCAGGTACTTGCCCTGCTCGGCCCCAACGGCGCCGGCAAGACCACGACCGTCGAAATGTGCGAGGGCTTCGTCTCCCCCGATGCCGGGTCCGTGCGCGTCCTCGGTCTCGACCCCATCGCCGACTCGGCCGCCCTGCGCCCGCGGATCGGCGTCATGCTCCAGGGCGGCGGCGCCTACCCCGGGTCGAAGGCCGGGGAGATGCTCGACCTCGTGGCGTCGTACTCGGCCGACCCGCTCGATCCCGAGTGGCTCCTGAAGAGCCTCGGACTGCAGGACGCGCGCCGGACGCCGTACCGACGACTGTCCGGTGGCCAGCAGCAGCGCCTCGCGCTCGCATGCGCACTCGTCGGGCGCCCCGAGCTGGTGTTCCTCGACGAACCGACCGCCGGCCTGGACGCGCAGGCCCGTCTGCTGGTGTGGGAGCTGATCGACGCCCTGCGCCGCGACGGCGTCAGCGTCCTGCTGACCACGCACCTGATGGACGAGGCCGAGGAACTGGCCGACGAACTGGTCATCATCGACCACGGGCAGATCGTCGCGTCCGGTACACCGTCCGAGGTCACCCGGACCGGGGCCGAGGGCCAGCTGAGCCTCGTCGCGCCGCCCGGTCTCGACCTCGAGCGTCTGCGCGCCGTCCTGCCTGCCGACTACCAGGCCCTCGAGCGCACTCCCGGCAACTACGCGGTGCGCGGCACCATCGATCCGCACATCGTCGCGGCGGTCACGTCGTGGTGTGCCGGACAGGACGCGCTCGCCACGGAGATCCGGGTGGACCAGCGCCGACTCGAGGATGTCTTCCTCGAACTCACCGGACGGGACCTGAGGGGATGAGCGTGACGCACCACGACCGCCTGGCCGACAACCGATTCGCCGACGGAACCTTCACGCCGCGCCCGCAGCCGGCGCCCGCGGCCCGCATGCTCGCCGCGCAGACCCGGCTCGAGCTCACGCTGCTGCTGCGCAACGGCGAGCAGTTGCTCATCACCATGTTCATCCCGATCACCCTGCTGATCGGTCTGACGCTCCTCCCCGTCGGCGACTTCGGCGACGACCGCGTCGACACCATCGTCCCGGCCGTGATGATGGTCGCGATCATGTCGACGGCGTTCACGGGGCAGGCGATCGCGGTCGGCTTCGACCGGCGCTACGGCGCGCTGAAACGACTCGGGGCCACTCCCCTGCCGCGCTGGGGCATCATCGCGGGCAAGAGCGCGGCTGTCGTCATCGTCGTCGCGATGCAGTCCCTCCTGCTCGGAGCGATCGGCTTCGCCCTGGGCTGGCGGCCGGAGGCGCTCGGACTGCTCCTCGGCAGCGTCGTCATCGCGCTCGGCACGGTCACGTTCGCGGCGCTGGGCCTGCTGCTCGGCGGCACGCTGCGCGCCGAGATCGTTCTCGCTCTCGCCAACATCCTGTGGTTCGTGATGGCCGGTGTCGGCAGCGTCATCTTCGCCGATCAACTGCACAGTGGTGTCCGGATCGGCGCGCAGCTCATCCCGTCTGGGGCGCTGGCGCAGGCCCTCGAGGACGCGACCACGGGCAGCATCAACGTCATGTGCGTGGCAGTGCTGGCGGTGTGGGCGGCGGTGGCCGGTTTCGTCGCGACCCGCACCTTCAAGTTCACCTGACACGAGTATTCGTGCATTCGGCTCGTGTCGGGCGAAACGCTCCCGGCACCGACCGTCCGGTACCACAATGACCGTCGTGACTGCTTCCCTGATCACCGGATTCCGTCGTACCTCGATCGCCGCGTGCGGCGCACTCGCTCTGGCCCTGGCCCCGGTGACCGCGGATGCGGCCCCCGGGTGGGGGCCCCTCGCACCGGCCAACCCGTATCTGGGCCCCGACGGGACCTCCACCATGCACGGGGACGCCGGATCGTCGGACGCGACGCGGCTGGCCGGCCCGGGCGCCGGCGCGGTCTCGATCGCGCAGTACCCGCTCGCGTCGGCCTGCCCGACGCTGCTGCAGGGCTCCGACGGCCTGGTCGTCGCACTGTGCACGACGATGCTGGGCCGGACGCCCACCGTGCACCTGCTCGATCCGACCGCGTCGACGTTCCCGGTGGGTGGCACGCTGGCCCAGTTGGAGCTGGCCAGGGGCAGCCTGCTCGGCGGGGTGTACGCCTACCTGGATTCGGACGACCGCCTCGTGGTGGTCGACGGCAGCCGTCACCTGCTGCGGGTGGGCCACGCCCAGGACCCGGACGGCACCTGGACGCTCACGGTCGACTCGAGCACCGATCTGACGTCGGCGATTCCCGACGGCGACAACGTCACCGGACTCGCGCCCGACTGGGCCGGCAACGTGTGGTTCGCGACGGGCAACGGTGTCGTGGGCACGGTCGACCACACCGGCACCGCCCGCACCGTGCCCCTACCGGCGGGCGAACAGGTGCAGAACAGCATCTCGACGTCACCGACGGGCACCTCGGTCGCGTCCACCCACGCCACCTACCAGTTCACCGCCGGACCGGACTCGCAGCCACAACTCGAGTGGCGGCAGGAGTACGACCGGGGGTCGGCGCGCAAGCCCGGCCAGCTCAGCTGGGGCACGGGTTCGACACCCACTTACTTCGGGCCCGCCACCGGATCCGAGTACGTCACGATCGTCGACAACGCCGACGGCCAGGTGAACCTGCTGGTCTACCGGTCCGACACCGGCGCCGAGATCTGCAAGGAACCGGTCCTGCCTCCGGGCGACGACGGCGGCAGCTTGTCGGGCAGCACCGGCAGCCTGAGCGGGAGCGCCACCGGGAGCACCGGATCGGGCAGCGGCAGCGAGAACTCCCCCATCGGCATCGGGCGCTCGGTGTTCGTCGCGAGCACCTATGGCTACCCGTACCCGACGGTCCCGGACGGCGCGGGCGAGGCGGTTCCCGCGTCGGCGCCGTTCCGCGGCGGGATGACGCGCGTGGACGTCGACACCGACGGCGAGGGCTGCAGCACCGTATGGCAGAACGAGGTCCGCAGTTCGGCGGTGCCGCACCTGTCCACGGCGGACGGCAACATCTACACGATGGTCCGGCAGGGACTGGACGCGACGACGCCGCTCGACGGCTTCGCCTACGCGGTGATCGACCCCGACACCGGCGCGGTGAAGACCACCAGGACGATCACCGGCACCATGCTCGGGGACACCCTGCAGATGTCGGCGCTGATCACCGAGGACGGCCGGTACATGCAGGGCACGATCTCGGGGATCGTGTCGGTCAACCCGGACGGCGGCGGCTCGAGCGGCTCGGGATCGTCGGGGTCGTGATCCCCGCGGTCGCCGGGCACCGGGCCCGGGTCGACGACACCCCGGCCGAGCCGGGCCCAACTACACCGCGTAGTGGAAGGCCCTCTACCATCGGGTTGTGCTGTATCGCGGGTTTGTGAGCCTGGTCAACCGTCTACCGCTGCCGTCGCTTGCGGTCCAGAAGTGGATCGCGATCGCGGTGATCGTGACGCAGGGCGGCATCGCGGTCACCGGATCGGTGGTCCGCGTGACGGCATCCGGCCTCGGATGCACCACCTGGCCGCAGTGCTACCCGGGCAGTTTCGTCCCGACCGGTGATTCGACGGCGCCCTGGTTCCACCAGACCATCGAGTTCGGTAACCGCCTGCTCACGTTCCTGGTGATCGCGACCGCCGCCGCGGTGGTCCTCGCGGTCACGCGCGCGGCGCGGCGGCGCGAGGTGCTCGTGTACGCGTGGCTGATGCCGCTGTCGACCGTCGCGCAGGCGGTGCTCGGCGGGATCACGGTGCTCACCGGGCTGCTCTGGTGGACGGTGGCGCTGCACCTGCTGGTGTCGATGGCAATGGTGTGGCTGTCGGTGATGCTGTACCACAAGATCGACCAACCGGACGACGGCGTCGAGGTCACCACCCTGCCCAAGCAGCTGAGCTGGCTGACCGCCCTCACCGGCGTCGCGCTGGCCGGCACGTTGGTGGCGGGAACGATGGTGACCGGTGCCGGCCCGCACGCCGGTGACAAGAACCCGGAGCGCACGGTCGAACGTCTGGACCTCGACATCACCAACCTGGTGCACCTGCATGCCGAGTTGCTCGTCGGTTACCTGGCGCTGCTGATCGGCCTGGGCTTCGGCCTGTACGCAGTCCGGGCGAGCGCCGCGGTGAAGCTGCGCCTGAAGGTCGTGATCGCGCTGGTCGTCGCGCAGGCGTGCGTCGGACTCGTGCAGTTCTGGACGCACGTGCCGGCGGTGCTGGTGACGATCCATGTGGCGCTCGCCGGTGCGTGCACCGCCGCGACCGCTGCCCTGTACGCGGCGGGCCGGATCCGCGAGCCGGTGGCCGACCGCGCCGAAGCCGAAACTGTCGCGTCGGCCTGACGCCGCGTCACCACAACGAACAACGAAGGCCGGGTCCCCGCGACTACCGCGGGGACCCGGCCTTCTCAGGTGTCAGCGCTCGTTGCGAGCCTTCGGGAATCGCGTCTGGTGGGCCACCCAGCCCGCCATCTTCGCGAAATGACCTTTGCGCGGGGTCACGACGCTGGTGAGGGCGCGGTCCCACTCGGAGACCGTGATCTCGTCGAACGAAGCCACGACGGCGTTGGCGATCGCGACCGTGTCGACCACCTGGTCGCCGAGGATGCCGTCGGCGCCGACGAGGGTGATGCGCACGCCCGCGCGACCCACCGGCTGGATGACCGCGCTCGCGGATCCACCGTGCTCGGACAGGAACTTGCGGATCGCGGCGACCGTGCCCGAGGGCAGGACCGGGGCCGCAGCGGTGCTCTGGGTATCGGTGCTCATGGGGCCAGACTACTGTGCGGTAGCCGAACGACCGTCACGACCTTCCGGTACCGCACGGCGTGAGCCGGTGTAGAACAAAGAGCATGCGTGCAATCGTGGTGTCCCAGTTCGGCGGTCCGGAGGTTCTCGTCCCCACGGAGGTGCCCGATCCGGAGATCGGCCCCGGTGACCTGCTGGTTGCCACGGAGGCGATCGGCATCAACTTCATCGACACGTACTTCCGCACCGGAACCTATGCCCGCGACGTCCCATACGTGCCCGGCGACGAGGGGTCCGGCGTGGTCCTCGAGGTCGGGTCCGACGTCACCGACTTCGCGGTGGGCGACCGCGTCGCGTGGGCGGCCGCAGCCGCCGGCTACGCGGAGAAGGTCGCGGTGCCCGCCGCGGTGGCGGTGAAGGTGCCCGCCGGCGTGGCTCCCGAGTTCGCGGCGTCGGCGCTGCTGCAGGGCATGACCGCGCACTACCTGATCGAGTCGGCGTTTCCCGCGCAGGCCGGGGACACCGTCCTCGTGCACGCCGGAGCCGGCGGGGTGGGCCTGCTGCTCACCCAGATGGCCGCCGCGAAGGACGTCAAGGTCATCACGACGGTGTCGAGCGACGAGAAGGAATCGCTGTCGCGCGAGGCCGGCGCGTGGCGGGTCCTGCGGTACGGTGCCGGGCTCGCGGACCAGGTTCGTGAGCTCACCGGCGGCGAAGGGGTCGCCGCCGTGTACGACGGCGTCGGCAAGGACACGTTCGACGCGAGTCTCGCGTCGTTGCGGATCCGCGGCACCCTCGTGCTGTTCGGGGCCGCCAGCGGACCCGTCGCGCCCTTCGACCTGCAGCGTCTGAACTCCTCCGGATCGCTGTACGTCACCCGCCCCACGCTCGCGCACTACGTGCGGAATCGGGAAGAGCTGACGTGGCGCGCCGGTGCGGTACTGGACGCCATCGCCGCCGGGACATTGAAACTGCGAGTGGGCGGCACATATCCCCTCGCGGACGCCGCGCAGGCGCACCGGGACCTCGAGGGACGCCGGACCATCGGGTCGATCGTGCTGGTGCCCTAGCAAGCCCGTCGAACGACGGAGGCTGTCGAACGGCGAGGGCCCCGGTCGTTGAAACGACCGGGGCCCCTCGCCGAGAGTTCGTCAGAAGTAACTGGCGATGGTGTTCCAGCCGAGCACGGAGTCGACGGCGAGTCCGCAGCACACGACCGCGAGGTAGTTGTTGGACTGCAGGAACAGCTTGAGCGGCTTGATCGGGGTGCCGCCGCGCACGCTGTTGTACAGCTGGTGAGCGACGAACAGGAACCACGCGCCGGCCAGCAGGGTGACGCCCGCGTAGATCCAGCCGGCCGCCGGGACCAGCGCCAGCGACGCGAGGACCGTCGCCCACGTGTAGATCACGATCTGCTTGGTGACGTGTTCCTCGGACGCGATGACCGGGAGCATCGGGACACCGGCAGCCTTGTAGTCCTCCTTGTAGCGCATCGCGAGCGCCCAGGTGTGCGGCGGCGTCCAGAAGAAGATGATCAGGAACAGGACGACCGGCTCCCAGCTCAGCGATCCGGTAACCGCGGCCCAGCCGACCATGACCGGCATGCAGCCGGCGGCGCCGCCCCAGATCACGTTCTGCCACGTCCGACGCTTGAGCACCATCGTGTAGACGAGCACGTAGAAGGCGATGGTGAGAACCACGAGGAACCCGGCGAGCAGGTTGGCGCGCCACCACAGCCACAGGAACGACGCGACACCGAGCGTCACGCCGAACACGAAAGCGTGCCGGGTCGGGACGGCCTGACGTGCGAGGGGACGCAGCGCCGTCCGCTTCATCACCTTGTCGATGTCGGCGTCGACGACGCAGTTGAGCGAGTTGGCGCTCGCCGCGCCCATCCATCCACCGAACAGCGTGCTGATGATGAGGACGAGATCGATGTGGCCGCGGTCCGCGAGCAGCATCGCCGGAATCGTGGCGACGAGCAGCAGCTCGATCACCCGCGGCTTCGTCAATGCGATGTACGCCAGAATCGTCGCCGAAACGCGGCCCCACAGCGTGGTGGTGTCCCGCGCAGTCTTCGATTCGGATGCGGCGGCGGGGCTGCCGAAGCCATGTCCGCTCGGCCGATGCCCTGTACGCACGCTATCTCCTTGCCCCACGCGACTACATCCTCGCTTGCTACTGCACTACTACAAACGATGGTAGACGCCGCAAACCTGCGAACCGAATCGACCCGAATGGGGAGGCACAACTAGGCTGGAGGCGCACAAGAGGCCCGCTAACGCCCACAGCTCCCTCCGGCTCCACGTACAACCATGTCAGGAGACATCTGCCCGTGTCGATCACAGACGAGATCCGCGTCCTCACGCAACCGGTCCACCCTGCCGATTGGACCGACCTGGACACCAAGGCCGTCGACACCGTCCGAGTCCTCGCCGCGGACGCCGTCCAGAAGGTCGGCAACGGCCACCCGGGCACCGCGATGAGCCTCGCACCTCTCGCCTACACCCTGTTCCAGCGGGTGTTGCGCCACGATCCGAAGAACCCGGAATGGGTGGGTCGCGACCGCTTCGTCCTGTCCTGCGGCCACAGCAGCCTGACGCTGTACCTGCAGCTGTACTTGTCGGGTTACGGACTCGAGCTGTCCGACATCGAGGCACTGCGCACGTGGGGCTCGCTGACCCCGGGCCACCCGGAGTACGGCCACACGGTCGGCGTCGAGATGACCACCGGGCCGCTCGGCCAGGGCCTGGCGTCCTCGGTCGGCATGGCGATGGCCGCCCGCCGCGAGCGCGGCCTGTTCGATCCGGACGCCGCGGCCGGCGCCAGCCCGTTCGACCACTACGTCTACGTGATCGCCTCCGACGGTGACATGGAGGAAGGCGTCACGTCGGAGGCGTCGTCGATCGCCGGTGTCCAGCAGTTGGGCAACCTCGTCGTCTTCTACGACGACAACAAGATCTCGATCGAACACGACACCGCGATCGCCCTCGGCGAGGACGTCGCCAAGCGCTACGAGGCGTACGGCTGGCATGTGCAGACCGTCGAGGGCGGCGAGAACGTCTCCGCGATCCTCGACGCTGTCGAGGCCGCCAAGGCGGTCACCGACAAGCCGTCGATCATCCTGCTCCGCACGATCATCGGCTACCC
Source organism: Rhodococcus sp. BE178 (assembly GCF_050433545.1). Lineage (NCBI taxonomy): Bacteria > Bacillati > Actinomycetota > Actinomycetes > Mycobacteriales > Nocardiaceae > Rhodococcus > Rhodococcus sp. BE178. The sequence goes on from NZ_JBNPXA010000002.1 coordinate 440,002, forward strand.
GGCGCCGACCATGATGAACACCGGCGACGTGCACGGTGCCGCTCTGGGCGCCGAAGAGGTCGCCGGCGTCAAGCGGGCCCTCGGATTCGACCCGGAGAAGAGCTTCGACGTCGATCCGGCCGCGCTCGCGCACGCCCGTGAGGTCCTGGATCGAGGCGCCGCGGCACACGCACAGTGGCAGGCCGACTTCGACGCGTGGGCCGCTCGCGAGCCCGAGCGCAAGGCGCTGTTCGACCGCCTCCACGCCGGCGAGTTCCCCGAGGGCTGGACCGACAACCTGCCGACGTGGGACGCGGACGCCAAGGGCGTCGCCACCCGCAAGGCGTCGGGCAAGACCCTCAACGCGCTGGGCCCGATCCTGCCGGAGCTGTGGGGCGGCTCGGCCGACCTCGCCGGCAGCAACAACACCACGATCGACGGTTCCGACTCGTTCGGTCCGACGTCGATCTCCACCAAGGACTGGAACGCGCAGCCCTACGGCCGGACGCTGCACTTCGGCATCCGCGAGCACGCGATGGGCTCGATCCTCAACGGCATCGTGCTGCACGGACCCACCCGCGCCTACGGCGGCACGTTCCTCGTGTTCAGCGACTACATGCGTCCCGCGGTCCGACTGGCGTCGCTGATGAAGACGCCGGCGATCTACGTGTGGACGCACGACTCCATCGGTCTCGGCGAGGACGGCCCCACGCACCAGCCGATCGAGCACCTGGCCGCGCTGCGTGCGATCCCGAACATGTCCGTGATCCGTCCGGGTGACGCGAACGAGACCGCGCAGGCCTGGAAGGCCGCGCTCGAACACAAGACCGGCCCCACCGCCCTGGCCCTGACCCGTCAGGACATCCCGGTCCTCGAGGGCACCCGCGACAAGGCCGCCGAGGGCGTCGCCCGTGGCGCGTACATCCTGGCCGAGGCGTCGACGGGCACCCCCGAGGTGATCCTGCTGGGTACCGGTTCGGAGCTGCAGCTGGCAGTCGCCGCCCGCGAGGTGCTCGAAGCCGACGGCATCGCCACCCGCGTCGTGTCGGTCCCCTGCCTCGACTGGTTCGAGCAGCAGGACCAGGCCTACCGCGACGCGGTGCTGCCGCCGGCGGTGCGGGCCCGCGTCTCCGTCGAGGCCGGTATCGCGATGCCGTGGTACAAGTTCATCGGCAGTGACGGCGAGGCCGTGTCGATCGAGCACTACGGCGCTTCCGCCGACTACAAGACGCTGTTCCGCGAGTTCGGCTTCACGGCCGAGGCGGTCACCGATGCGGCTCGCCGCACCCTCGCACGTGTGAAGGGATGAATCACCATGACTGACACTGCAACCCAGAATGCAAACCTCGCGGCGCTGTCCGCGGCGGGTGTGTCCGTGTGGCTCGACGATCTGTCGCGCACGCGGCTCGAGACCGGCAACCTCGCGGAGCTGATCGCGACCCGCAGCGTCGTCGGCGTCACTACCAACCCGACGATCTTCCAGGGCGCCCTCACCAAGGGCGAGGCGTACGACGCGCAGCTGCGCGAGCTCGCGAAGAACGGCGCCGACGTCGACGAGACCGTCCGCGCGCTCACCACGGACGACGTCCGGGCGGCGTGCGAGGTGCTGGCCCCGCAGGCCGAGGCCTCCGACGGTGTCGACGGCCGGGTGTCGATCGAGGTCGATCCGCGACTGGCACACGAGACCGACGCGACGGTGGCGCAGGCCATCGAACTGTGGAAGCTCGTCGACCGCGACAACCTGCTGATCAAGATCCCGGCCACCATGGCGGGTCTGCCCGCGATCACCCGGGTTATCGCGGAGGGCATCAGCGTCAACGTCACGCTGATCTTCTCGGTCGAGCGCTACGAGGCCGTCATCGACGCGTACCTCGCGGGCCTCGAGGCCGCGAAGTCCGCCGGACACGATCTGTCGAAGATCCACTCGGTCGCGTCGTTCTTCGTCTCCCGCGTGGACAGCGAGATCGACGGACAGCTCGAGAAGATCGGCTCGGACGCGGCGCTCGCACTGCGCGGCAAGGCCGGTCTGGCCAACGCCCGCCTCGCGTACGCCTCGTACCAGCAGGTGTTCGAGGGCGGGTCGCGCTGGGAGGCGCTGGCCGCCGCCGGCGCCCGCGTGCAGCGTCCGCTGTGGGCCTCGACCGGTGTGAAGAATCCCGACTACTCGGACACGCTGTACGTCACCGAGCTCGTCGCCCCTCGCACGGTCAACACGATGCCGGAGAAGACCATGGGAGCGGTCGCCGATCACGGCGTCGTCTCCGGGGACACCATCTCGGGCACCGCCGCGGCGTCGCAGGCCGTCTTCGACCAGCTCGCCGCCGTCGGTATCGACATCCCCGCGGTGTTCGACAAGCTCGAGACGGAGGGCGTGGACAAGTTCGAGGTCTCGTGGAACGAGCTCCTCGACGCGATCTCGGAGCAGCTCACCGCTGCTCGAGAGAGCTGACCCCGTGAGCGGACCCGCGGCGGACGGTTGGACCAACCCACTTCGGGACAGCAGGGACCGGCGACTGCCTCGCATCGCCGGCCCCTGTGGCCTGGTGATCTTCGGTGTCACCGGCGATTTGGCTCGCAAGAAGCTGATGCCCGCGGTCTACGACCTCGCCAACAGAGGCCTCCTGCCGCCCGGGTTCGCTCTGGTCGGGTTCGCCCGGCGTGACTGGGCGGACCAGGATTTCGCCCAGGTCGTGCACGACGCCGTGCGCGAGCACGCCCGCACACCGTTCAGCGAGGACGTGTGGGAGCAGCTCGCGAAGGGCATTCGCTTCGTGCAGGGCAGCTTCGACGACGCCGAGGCCTTCACGAACCTCTCGAACACCCTCGACGCCCTGGACCGTGAACGCGGCACCCGCGGCAATCACGCTTTCTACCTGTCGATTCCGCCCGCCCAGTTCCCCACGGTGTGCGAACAGCTGTCGACGTCGGGTCTGGCCAAGTCCGCCGACGGGCAGTGGCGCCGGGTGGTCATCGAGAAGCCGTTCGGGCACGACCTCGAGAGCGCGCAGGAACTCAATGCGGTGGTGAACAACGTGTTCCCGGAGGACACGGTGTTCCGCATCGATCACTACCTGGGCAAGGAGACGGTCCAGAACATCCTGGCGCTGCGGTTCGCGAACCAGTTGTTCGACCCGATCTGGAACGCGCACTACGTCGACCACGTGCAGATCACGATGGCCGAGGACATCGGTCTCGGGGGGCGCGCCGGGTACTACGACGGTATCGGCGCCGCACGGGACGTCATCCAGAACCACCTGCTGCAGCTGCTGGCGTTCACCGCGATGGAGGAGCCGATCAGCTTCGAACCGTCCGAGCTGCAGGCCGAGAAGATCAAGGTGCTCTCCGCGACCCGCCTCGCCGAGCCCCTCGACGAGACCACCGCACGCGGTCAGTACGCCGGTGGGTGGCAGGGCGGACGCAAGGTCGTCGGCCTCCTCGAGGAGGAGGGATTCGCGAAGGACTCCACCACCGAGACCTACGCGGCGATCACCCTCGAGGTGGACACCCGCCGCTGGGCCGGGGTGCCGTTCTACCTGCGTACGGGAAAACGGCTGGGCCGCAGGGTCACCGAGATCGCCGTCGTGTTCAAGCGGGCCCCGCATCTGCCGTTCGACGCGACCATGACCGAGGACCTCGGCCAGAACGCCCTCGTGATCCGGGTCCAGCCCGACGAGGGCGTCACCATGCGGTTCGGCTCCAAGGTGCCGGGATCGAGCATGGAGGTCCGGGACGTCAACATGGACTTCAGCTACGGACAGGCGTTCACCGAGTCCTCCCCGGAGGCCTACGAGCGGCTGATCCTCGATGTCCTGCTGGGCGAGCCGTCCCTGTTCCCCGTCAACGCCGAGGTCGAGTTGTCGTGGAAGATCCTCGACCCGGTCCTCGAACACTGGGCGAAGCAGGGCAAGCCCGAGCCCTACGAGGCAGGCACGTGGGGTCCGCCGTCGGCGCAGGAAATGATGCGCCGCACCGGTCGTGAATGGAGAAGGCCGTGATCATCGAGCTGCCGGGAACCACCACCGGAGCGATCAACAAGAAGCTCGTCGAGCTCCGCGAGTCCGGCGGCGCCGTCACGTTGGGCCGCGTCCTGACGCTGGTCGTGTGCACCCGGGACAGCAAGAACTCCGAGGACGTCATCGACGCCGCGAACGAGGCCAGCCGGGAGCATCCCTGCCGCGTCATCGTGGTGGCGCGCGGATCCCGCTCGGAGGAGACACATCTCGACGCCGAGATCCGGGTCGGCGGCGACGCCGGCGCCTCCGAGGTCGTGGTGCTGCGGGTGTACGGAGAGCTTGCCGACCACGAGGCGAGTGTCGTCGTCCCGTTCCTGCTGCCCGACACCCCCGTCGTCGCGTGGTGGCCCGAAGACGCCCCCACCGTGCCGGCACTGGATCCGGTGGGTCGCCTGGCGATCCGCCGCATCACCGACGCCACCGGCGCCGAGGACCCGACATCGACGATCAAGAGCCGGCTCGGGTCGTACACCGCCGGGGACACCGACCTGGCGTGGAGCCGGGTCACGTACTGGCGCGCGCTGCTGACCTCCGCCCTCGACCAGCCGCCGCACGAGCGCATCGTCTCGGCGACGGTGTCGGGTCTGGCCACCGAACCGGCCCTCGACGTGCTCGCGGGCTGGCTGGCCGATCGCATCGACGGCCCGGTCCGCCGGCAGACCGGTGATCTGTTCGTCGAGCTGAAGCTCGCGAACGACACCATCTCGATCAGCCGCCCGCAGGCCGAGACGACCGCGACGCTGAGCCGGACCGGTCAGCCCGACGCCCTGGTGGCGCTGGCCCGGCGCGAGACCCGCGACTGCCTCGCCGAGGAACTGCGCCGACTGGACCCGGACGAGATCTACGAGGCCGCCCTGACCGGACTGTCGAAGGTGGAATATGTCTGACGTGAATGCACAGCAGGAGATCCAGCGGTACCCGGACACCGACGCACTGGTGCAGGCTGCGGCCACGCGGTTCGTCGACGCCGTCGTCGCGGCGCAGCGCGAGCGCGGGTCGGCATCGGTGGTCCTCACCGGAGGCGGCACCGGCATCGCACTGCTCGAGCACGTCCGCAAGAACCCGGGTGCGATCGACTGGTCGGCGCTCGACGTGTTCTTCGGCGACGAACGCTTCCTGCCCTCGGGTGATCCCGAGCGCAACGAGGTGCAGGCACACCAGGCCCTGCTCGACCACGTCCCGGTCGACCAGTCCCGGGTGCACGTGGTGGCGGCATCGGACGGCGCGTACAACAGCGATCCGGTCACCGCGGCGGCCGCGTACGCCGAGGTGCTCGATGCGTTCGGGTCCGATCGCACCGGCCCGTTGTTCGACATCCACCTGCTGGGTATGGGCGGTGAGGGACATATCAATTCGCTGTTCCCCCACACCGATGCGGTCCGCGAGAGTAAGCAGCTGGTCGTCGCCGTCACCGACTCCCCCAAGCCGCCGGCGGTCCGCGTGACGCTCACGCTGCCGGCGCTGCAGTCGGCGCGCGAGGTGTGGCTCATCGTCTCGGGCGAGGCGAAGGCCGACGCGGTCGCCGCCGCGATCGGAGGCGCATCCGCCGAGGAGATCCCGGCCGCGGGTGCTCGGGGGATCGAGAAGACCGTGTGGCTGCTCGACGAGACCGCGGCGGGCGCACTGCCCCGCGCCTGACCTCGACGTCCGTCATTCCGGCTGGTCGTCGACGGGCCGGACCGACTGCGGAGGTTCACCGGTGTCGGCCACGATCGGTCGTGGCCGACATCCGGTCGACAGGAGTCCACCGCTGCGCGGCCCGGCCGACGCGCGCAATGTCGGCCGCCGATACGTGGCTCCCCTCGGGCACCGATCCATTCGCCCACTCCCTCCGCCGCCGTTCCCCTTTTTCGAATCCGTTCGCTCTGTAGGACGCGACGAATCGTCGAACGGTTCCCTCGCCGCCGCCGGCCGGGTCCCGGCGCTACTATTCCGTCGTGAACCGCACCGAGTACCTGTCGGAACTGGCGACCGTCCTCGGCCGCTACACGGAGACTGCCGCGCAGCGGATTTCGGAGATTCTCGACGCCTGCCCCACCGAGGCGACCGCCCTGTGGTTCGACGTGTTCCCCGATCAGGACGGGGAGGGAACCTTCGATGTGTGGGCGCGATTCGACGGCCCGGACGCCTTCGTGCTGAACCGGCCGATCGACGACCACCGCCACCTGTTCGGGGTGGTCCACACCGAGGACGGACTCGACCCCGACGTTCCGCTCTGGCCCACCCGCAACACGCCCTTCTGCATCCAGGACGCGGTGGTCGACGCCGCCGCGACCTGGCTCACGACGTTGTGGTCCCGGGTCGGTGAGGGTCGCTCGAGGGTGCCCTGGCACATCGAGGGCGACGACGGCTACGGAACCATCACCCCGCTGCTGTTCACCCCGCCGACCGGGTAGGGACCGCGGCGTACGGGCCCTGCACCCCAGAGCGTGTCTCCTGAAGAGAGGCGGTCGGATCGGAGCACCTGGCTGCGACTCCTCGCCGAACAGGAGACGAACCCCAGCCCCCGTGAGCAACTCGGTTGGCCCGCAATGATCAACTTGGGTCGCCCAGTTCCCGAGGCGGTCGAGTTCACCTCCAGGCCCCCGTGATTCACTCTGTACCGAGATGTCGCCGGCGAAGGGCTGCCGGTCGAACGTATGGGGAGACGAACATGCAGTTGGTGCAGCGATCCAAGAGGATCCTCGAGGCGCACCTGACCGGCGACACTATCCGCGCACTGAGCGGATCGATGATCGCCTACGACGGCAAGGTCACGTTCAAGTCCGCCGGATTCGGTGGCGGCGACGGGGTGCTCGCAGCGCTGAAACAACGCACCACCGGCGAGGGTTTGTCGCTGATGGAGTGCACCGGCACCGGCACCGTCTATCTCGCGCACGACGCCGCAGATCTCACGCTCATCGAAATGGCGGGCGAGACGCTGCAGGTCGAGTCCGAACAGTTACTGGCACTGACCGGGAACCTACGCACCGCCGTGTCATTCACCGGACTGCGCGGAGCGATGAGCGGCCAGGGCCTGTTCACCACCACGGTCACCGGCACCGGCCAGGTCGCATTGATGTCCCACGGCGGTCCTCTCGTCCACCTCGAGGTGGCCCCGCAGCACCCACTGGTCGTCGACCCCGATGCGTTCGTGTGCGCTCGAGGTCAACTCACCCAGTCGTTCGTCACCGATGCGTCCTGGCGGACCGCGGTGGGCCAGGGCAACGGTGAGGCGTTCTCCCTGAAGTGGGACGGCACAGGCGTGGTGTCGATCCAACCGGCCGAACGCTGATCCGTCACAGCGGAGACAGGGAGCAACGGATGTTCACACAGGTCAACGACAAAGTTGTCACCGTGGATCTGGGCCGGACAGGGCCCGTGGTGGCGCGCCGCGGCGCGATGCTGTTCTACACCGGGCAGGTGCAGTTCACCCCGCACCACGTCCCGGGTCTCGGGGGCGGTGGCGGGCTCGGGGCCATGGCCGGCCGAATGCTCCACGGCGAGCACGAGGCGACGATGCTCGCGCAGGGAACCGGCTCCGTGCACTACGGGTTCCGCGGAATCGAAACCCACATCGTCGACGTTTCGGCCGCGGGGCAACTGCGGGTCGAAGCCTCCCGTCTGCTGGCCTACACGAGCGGGTTGCAGGTCTCGGTCGTCTCCGCGGCCGCCCCGTCCAGTGGTGGGGGCGGCGGATTGCGGGGGACGCTGCGTGGCGCCGCCGCAGGAGTGGCCACCGGGCAAGGCATGTCGACCACCCAGCTCTCCGGACACGGTTTCGCGGTGGTCCTCGGTCACGGCGGATTTCTGGAACTCCAGGTCACCCCCGATCGGCCGGTGACGGTCGATCCGCAGGCCTACGTCGCAGCCCTCGGGTCGGTGACGACGACATTGAAGTCCGGGATGAGCTGGCGCAACGTCGCCCGCAGCGGCGGGGAGAACATGCAACTCGAGTGCACCGGTCACGGTGTGGTGTTCGTCCAGGCATCGGAGGAGAAACTGTGAGCACGGTCTGGAATCCGGCGACGCTGCCCGGCAACGACAACATCCCAGGCAACCACTACACGTTCACCGTGGATCTGCAGCACCCGTGGTTCATGTCCAAGGGCGCGATGATCGCCTACTACGGGCAGATGACGTTCACCTCGCTCCAGCACGGTTTGCAGGGCCACATGCTGCAGATGGTCGCCCAGCAGTTCTCCGCTCCCCTGCACCTGCACGACTTCGTCGTCGCCGACGGACAGGGCAAGCTGATCCTCGGCGACCGCGGCTACGACATCAACTCCTACGACCTCGATGACGGCAACCTGACCATTCGAGCCGCGAACCTTCTGGCGTTCGAGCCCGCCCTGGCGCTCAACCAATCGATCGTTCCGGGCTTTGTGACGCTGATCGGCACCGGCAAGTTCCTCGCGTCATCGAACGGGCCGGTCATGTTCGTCGAGCCACCGGTGCGGGTGGACCCGGAAGCGCTTGTCGGGTGGGCGGACTGCCCGTCGCCGAGCCACCACTTCGACCAAGCGTGGGTGACCGGGTTCGTGCAGGCCGCCGCGCGCCGCGTCGGCGTGCAGTCGGGCGAGGAACGGCAATACGACTTCACCGGCGCCGGCACCGTGTTGGTGCAGTCCAGCGAGAAGGTCATCAACGATCAGTCGCTGGTTCGTAGCATCCTCGGCATGCTGCCGGGGGTCTCCTCGCCAGGACTGCATCAGATCAACCAGGAGATCAGCAGCCAGCTGGGAAGCCAGCATTGACGACATCGGTGATCGGTGTCGGGATTCGGCACGAGCCGCATGGTGCCCGAGCGGTGGGGTCGTATGCTTCGCGGCGTTGAGCCAGTCACGCAACAGCATCCGCCAGAGGGTCCGCCCGGGCTCCGCCTCCTGCCGAAAGGACTGACCGACCCGTGACCGCCCTGACCCGAGGCGCCAATACCAGCGTCGCCACCACTGCCACCACGATCGGAGTGACCGGAACCTCTCCCGGCAGCGTCGACCTGTTCGTGTTCCAACTCGACGAGCGTCGCAAGGTCCGCAGCGACGAGGACCTGGTGTTCTTCAACAACCCGACCTCCCCGGAGGGGGCAGTCACCCTCGTGACCCAGGGGCAGGTGCGACTCGATCTCGCGGCGATCCCCGCGGGAATCGAGCGGATCGCGATAGCGGTGTCGGTCGACGAAACCGTAACCGGCCCACTGTCGGCGGTGCCCGCGCTGGCGGTTGCCGTGACCCAACCTGGCGGCACGACCGTCACCGCGGCTGCGGAGGGACTGACCACCGAGCGCTCCGCGGTGCTGCTCGAGGTGTACCGCCGGAACGGGGCATGGAAGGTTCGCAACGTCTCCGCCGGCTGGAACGACGGCCTGGTCGCATTGGTCACCGAGCACGGCGTCGCCGTTGACGACACACCGGCACAACCCACCACCTCCACCTCCGTACCTGCTGTCACGGCTACCGCGCCGACCCCACCTGCGGGGGTGGCGACGGTGGACGCAGACGGGGTTCGCACGGTTCCGGCTGAGGCGAAGCTGTCGCTGGAGAAGCGACAGAAGCTGGACCTGCGCAAGAAGGAGGTCGCGAAGGTCCTGCTCGCCAACGGCGCCCGAGACTACGTCGGTCGGGTGATCCTGGTGATCGACAAGACCGGATCGATGAGCCGGCGCTACTCTGACGGCGAGGTGCAGGAGACTGTGCGCCGCATGGTCCCGGTGGCCACGCAGCTCGACGCCGACGGACAGCTCGAGGCATACCTGTACGGCGTCAATTTCGCCAAGCTCCCCGACGTTACAGTCGACCGCGCCGACCAGTGGATCGACGAGTACATCCATCTGCAAGGGGTACACGGCGGTATCGACTACGACAACGAGATCGGTGGCTTCAACGACGAGATCCCCATCATGACTGAGGTTCTCGCCGGCTTGGACGAGAACACCACCGTACCGACGCTGATCCTGTTCTTCACCGATGGCGGATTCAGCAAACGCTCTGCCATCGAAAAGCTGATGCGCCGGGCCTCATCTCGGCCGGCGTTCTGGCAGTTCATCGGGATCGGCCGAAGCAGCTTCGGTGTGCTCGAGAAGCTCGACACAATGTCCGGTCGGAAAGTCGACAATGCGGGATTCTTCTCCGTGAACAAAGTCGACGCGCTCTCCGATGCGGAGCTGTACCGACTCCTGTTGTCGGAGTATCCAGATTGGCTGCGCGCCGCCCGCGCCGCGCACATCTTGCGCTGACACCGGGCCGCAGGGAGACACGCACTAGCCGAGCGCGGTCCGCAGCGCCGCGCCTAGTTCCGGCGATGAGCTCATCGGCAGCGTGTAGTGGGACTCACCGGGAATGACGCGAATTGCGGCCCGCGGCATCGAGCTCCGTGCCCGCTCACCGATCCGCGCCGCGTCATGTACCCGGCTGCGCTCCGCCAGCACGACGGTCACCTCGGCTCGGAGTTCCTGGAGATCCTGTGGCCGGGGTCGCCGCGGCACCACCGGGCGGTGTGCCGGGAACCGTTCGGCGCCGAACGCGACCAGGTCGAGCCAGTCGGCGTCCATCGTGGCGCCGGCCGATTCCCATCCGATGAGGCGTCGTTGGCGTTCACCGGTCGGGCGAACGAGCAGCGGGACTGCACGGGCGAGGTACTGCGGACTCATGCCCGCGAAGCACGAGTTGGGATCCAGCAGTACGAGCCTGTCCAACCCGTCGGGTCGCCGCACGGCATGCGCGAGGGCGACCATCGCGCCGTACGAATGACCCACGACGCCATACGTTTCCAGCTCGAGACCGTGAACGACCGCCGATATCCAGTCCATCAGATCGTCCCGGCTCCGCAGCGGTTCGGTGACCACCCCGAGCCCGATGTCGCCGGGGAGATCGACCGCGAACACCCGGTGGTCCCCGCAGAGCTCCGCGGCCACGGCGAACCACACGGTGGAGGTGGCTCGGCCACTGGGCAAGAGGATCACGGGCGGCGCGTCCTCGGGCCCACAGACGTTGACGCGTGTGGTGCCGAACCCGGTGCCGACATCGACACGCTCCACCGGTCCCGGCCACCGTCCGAGCACCCGGTCGTACCGACGCTCGAACTCGCGCCCGCTCTCCGTCGACGCGAAATGGACTGCATCACTTCGGTTCATCTGCCCACCCCTGGTTGAATCCTCGACACTCGACATTTATCTCGATCATCGAGATACTAGGCAGACGAGGCAACTGGCGTCCAGACCCAGCCGGAAAGAGGCAGCAATGCACGACGACGAACTCGACCCCCGAATCCGGGGCCACGCAACGGTGCATCAACTGCGGGCACTGACCGTGGAACTCAACCTCTTCGGCGCCGAGTTCGCCAGGAGCCACCACCTCCACACCACCGACCTGCGCGCGCTGATCGCCCTCCTCGACGCGGCGCGCGCGGGCCATCCCGCGACACCGGGATGGCTGGGGCAGCAGCTGGGCATCAGTTCCGCCTCCACGACCGCCCTGATCGACCGGCTCGAGAAGCAGGGACTCCTGTGCCGTTCGCGCGACACCGCCGATCGCCGTCGGGTCGTCGTCGAGGTCACATCCCACGCCGTGGACCTGGGCACGTCGTTCTTCGGACCCCTCATCGACCGCGCGGTGGTGGCAATCGAATCCTTCTCGCCACGCGAGCGGGAGACGATCGGAGCATTCCTCGAGAAGATGCACGCCGTGGCGGCGGGCGTACGCGCCGAACAACTCTGACGCGCTGGCGCGCCACCCCGTCGCATCCGGTGGCGATCGCGGTCGGATCAGCCGCTGTTCCGCAGCGCGGTCGCAAGACCGTTCATCGTCAACTGGATGCCGCGCCGGACGCCGTCGGAGTCGTCGCCGGCGCGGTAGCGGCGCAGCAACTCCACCTGCAGATGGTTGAGCGGCTCGAGGTACGGGAACCGGTTGTGCACGGAGCGGTCGAGAGCCGGGTTGTCCCACAGCAGATTGTCGTGCCCGGTGATCGACGTGTACATCGCGATCGTGCGGGCATGCTCGGCGGCGATCTTGCCGAACACCTCGTCCCGCAACGCGACGTCCGGCACCAGTTCCGCGTAGCGCGCCGCGAGGCCCATGTCGGACTTCGCCATGACCTGCGCCATGTTCGACAGCACGGTACGGAAGAACGGCCACCGCTCGTACAGGTCGGTCAATGTCTTCAGTCGCTGCTCATCGCCGCCCACCCACTGCTCGAAGGCCGTTCCGGTGCCGTACCACCCGGGCAGCATCACCCGCGATTGGCTCCAGGACAGCACCCACGGGATGGCGCGCAGGTCAGAGATCGACGCGGTCGGCTTGCGGGATGCGGGCCGGCTGCCGATGTTGAGGGCACCGATCTCCGCGACCGGCGTCGACGCCTTGAAGTACTCCACGAAGCCGGGGGTGTCGTGCACGAGGTCCGCGTACGCGACGCGCGCCAGCTCGGCCAGTTCGTCGAGGATCTCGTACGCGGGTGCCGCGTCGTCGCCGAGCCCCTCGACGTCGAGCAGGGTCGATTCGAGGGTGGCCGCGACGAGCGCCTCGAGATTGCGGCGGGCGAGCCGCGGCTCGGCGTACTTGGCCGCGATCACCTCACCCTGCTCGGTGATCCGCAGCGACCCCTGCACCGCGCCCGGCGGCTGCGCGAGGATCGCATCGTAGCTCGGTCCGCCGCCGCGGCCCACGGTGCCGCCGCGACCGTGGAAGAGCCGCAACCGAATTCCTGTCTTCCGCGCCGCCTGCACCAACTCGAGCTCGGCCCGGTACAGCGCCCAGTTCGCGGCGAGATATCCGCCGTCCTTGTTCGAGTCGGAGTATCCGAGCATCACTTCCTGGCTGTCGCCGCGGTTCGCGACCAGAGCCCGGTAGATCGGCACCTCGAGCGTTCGGGTGAGGGTCGCGGCGCCGTGCCGCAGGTCCTCGATGGTCTCGAACAGCGGCACGATCCCCACCGGGCACCACGGTCCGTCGTCGCCGTCCGGGTCGAACAACCCCACCTCGGCGAGCAGGATCGCGGCCTCGAGCATGTCGCTCACCGAGTCGCACATGCTGATGATGTAGTTCGGGATCGCTTCCGGCCCGATCCGCTCGACGGCCTCGGCGGCGGCCCGCAGGATGCCCAGCTCCTTCGTGGTCAGCTCGCTGAACTCGGCGTGCGGACCCGACAGCGGCCGACGGGTCGCGAGTTCCCGGGACAGCAGCGCTATCCGCTCGTCCTCCGACAGCGACCGGTAGTCCGGGTGCACCCCCGACCACGCCAGCAACTCGGCGACCACCGACTCGTGGACCTCCGAGTTCTGCCGCATGTCCAGACCGCACAGGTGGAAGCCGAAGACCTCCACCGAGTTCCGCAGCTGCGCCAGACGGTCGTCGGCGACGGTGTCGTCGCCATGCGACCGCAAGGACGTGTCGATGACATCGAGGTCCGCCAGCAGCTCGGCCGGGCTGTCGTATCCCGGCAGGTCCGTCGAGGCCGCTCGGACGCGGTGAACGGCGGGATGGCCGAGGATCCGGTCCGCGGTGACCGTCAGGCGTGCACGCAGACCACGGACGGCGCGCCGGTAGGGCTCGTCCGCGCGGAACGCCGACTCGTCACCGGACTCGTCCGCGAGCCGGTCCAACTCGGCGGTCACCGTGACCAGCCGCGCCGACATCGACAGCTCCCGTTCCAGTACCTCGAGCTCCTCGAGGTGATGTTCGAGCGCGGTCTCGGCCGCACGGTGAGTAGCCCGGCCGACGACTTCGGCTGTGACGAACGGATTCCCGTCCCGATCGCCGCCGATCCACGACCCCGGCCGCAGTATCGGTTCCGCGAGTAGAGTCGAGCCCGGCCACCGGGCCCGCAGACCGTCCCGGAGGTCGGCGTTGATCTGTGGGACCACCTCGAACAGTGAGGCATCGTAGTAGCGCAGGCCCACCTCGATCTCGTCCTGGATCCGCAATCGGGACAGGCGGATCAGCGCCGTCTGCCACAGGGTGAGAATCTGGCGGCGCAGCTGGAGACCGATCGCGGCCGCCTCGTCGACGTCCCCGGCAACCCACTCCCGCATCCGCATCAATTCCATGATGCGGTTCTGGGTCTCGAAGATCGTCCGCCGGCGCGTCTCGGTGGGGTGCGCGGTGATCACCGGCGCCACGAGCGCACCGACCAACGCGGCGCTCGCGGTGGCCGGGTCGAGGGTCGCCGCATCGAGTTTCGCGTAGGTGGCCGCCAGGCTGCTGTCCTGTGGAGGTTCGCCGGCCCGGACGTGGATCGCGCGCCGCCGCTCGCGGTGAATGTCCTCGGCGACGTTGGCAAGCAGCGCGAAATGGCTGAAGGCTCGGATCACCGGGATGGCGTCCGCGGTGTCGATCTGCTCGAACATCTCCGCGAGTTCCGCCCGGTCGATCTCCGAACGCCGGACCCGGAACGACTCGACCCGCGCCCGCTCGACCAGCGCGAAGATCTCGTCACCGGACTGCTCCCGGACGATCTCCCCCAGGATGCCCCCGAGCAGGCGGATGTCCTCTCGGAGCGGTTCGGTGGCAGCACGCGGAGCCGACGAAGGCGGAGCGGAGGACGCTGGCGATGAATCGGGGATCCCGGTCATCACCTGATTATCGACCGATGACCGGACACCCGCACGGCAACCGTCCGACCGGGCGTCAGCCCTTCCAGATCACCTTCGACGGCTTCAACCGCACGATCACCCGCGGGGTGTCCGGTGTGTCGTGCTCCCAACGCGCGGCCCCGGTGTACTTGCGGGCCAGCTTGTGGATCAGCGACCCACCCGGGTCGTCGGTGATCGTGGCGGTACCGCGGATCTCGACGTAGCGGTACGGCCCGCCGGCCGGATAGATCAGCACCGTCGCACGCGGGTCACGCTGGAGATTGTCGGTCTTGCGGCGGCCACGGACGGTCGAGATGAGCACCTCGTCGCCGTCCCGCTCCAACCACACGACGGACAGCTGCGGCTGGCCTCCGGGCTCGACGGTCGCGAGTGTCGCGAATTCGGGCGCGTCGATCAGGGCCGCAGCAGCATCGGGGATGGAGGTGGAGCTGTGGTACCCCGCCATCGTCAGCTGAACTTGATCTCGAGCCCGATGCCGAGGATCGCGATCAGCCAGATCGCCGCGGTGAAGACGGTCAGTCGGTCGAGGTTCTTCTCGACGACGCTCGAGCCGGCGAGGCTGGACTGGACACCGCCACCGAAGAGACTGGACAGACCGCCGCCCTTACCGCGATGCAGAAGGATCAGCAGGATCAGCAGCAAGCTGGTGATGACCAGCAGGATGTCCAGGAACAGTGCCATTTCGGTATTCGCTGCCCTTCACGCACGACGGATTTCGGCCACTAGCGCGCTCAGCTTACCTGTTACCTGGGCGATCGAGCGCAAACCCGCCACAGTGGCCGGGAGACGGAACCTGACGATCGGGACGCGCCGATCGTTCGTTTGTCGTTACCGTCCGTATCTGTTATGGAGATCACACCGCACCGCCCCTGTACCCCACCGCGGTCACGAAGGCAGCCGACACCACCGAGGGATCGCCTCACCGGCCTACCGGAAGGCTCACTCGCGACGTTCGGGTCGCTCGGTAACCTGCCGACCCGCTTCCCGTGCGCAATTCGCTCGCGCGGGAAGCGGTTCCGAGCGACCGTCACCACAATCCTCCCGTGTAGTGAGACAACTCACTTTCGTGGCACAACGTGCCGCATTACCTTCCGAGCAGTCAGTCACCCCCATGCGAGGAAGGCCTCACCATGACGCACCGCTCCACAGCTCTGCGCCACACCACCCGGACCGCAGTGGCACTCGCGGTATCAGGCTCGTTCCTGTTCGCCGGCACTGCCGCGGCAGGGGCCACCGGTTCCCTCGACCTGTCGTCCTTCGGATCCTCCGCACTCGGCTCGAGCGCACCGACCATCGTCGAGGCGCCCCGGTTGGCGACTGTCGACAACTTCCGGGACGTCGCCGGCCCCGGCTACAAGACTCCACTCGGCCTCATGCGCACCGGCGTCTTCTACCGTGCCAACGCGCTCACCCCGAACGACGCCGACCTCGCGACGCTCGAATCGCTGAAGCTGACCGCGGTGTACGACGTCCGCACCGAGGAAGAGGTGGCCCACAAGCCCGACCGCACCGTCGCCGGCACCGCCTACGTGCACATCCCGATCCTGTCCGGCGATCTCGAGGCCGGCGTCGCCAAGCTGAAGACCCCTGAGGACTCGCAGAACTTCATGCGGGACATGAATCGTGCATTCGTCAACGATCCCGCGGCGCGCGCGGGGTTCACGAAACTGCTCACCGATCTGGCCGAGACCCCCGGCTCGCAGGTGTTCCACTGCACCGCCGGTAAGGACCGGACGGGCTGGGCGTCCATGTTGCTGCAGAGCATCGCCGGCGTGCCGCGCGAGACGATCATGAGCGACTACCTGCTCACGAACGAGTACACCGTCGCATCCATGGCCAGGTCCCGGGCCGGCATCGTCGCCAGCCAGGGTGAAGCAGTCGCCCAGGTCTACGACCCGCTGCTCGGCGTCGACGCCAGCTACCTGCAGGCCGGCCTGGACGAGCTGACCGCGAAGTACGGCACCGTGCAGAACTACCTGCGCACCGGTCTCGGCCTCTCGCCGGTGACCATCGGCAAGCTCGCCCTCAAACTGCTCGGCTGACACACACCCGTGAACGCGGCTGGGCGCGCGACAGATTCACTGTCCGCGCCCGGCAGCGCCCGTAACGCCTGGCGAACCACTGAGTGAGACCACTCGCAGTGCAGGCGTTCGTCGATACCTTCCAGTCGGACGACACCGACGCGGAAGGAATCATCGATGTGACGAACCCTGTGCACCGCAAGCGTTTCCGACGTGGCCGAACGACGGCCGCACTGACCGTGACGGGGCTACTGCTCCTCGCCGGACCGGCCGTCGCCGACGCCTCGTCACCGAGCTCGCTCGGTTCATCGGATCCGGGATCCGGCGTTCCCGGGCAGGCCGAGACGCCACGCCCTACGTCGGTGCACAACGTCCGTGACATCGCGGGAAACGGAGTCGGGTACACCGGCCGCGGCGGGCTGTCCAACGAGTACTCGGCCGCGACGATCCGGGCCACTCTCGACCAGATCCCCGCAGTCAAGGGGCCCGAGGCGGCCGAGATCTACCACCAACTCATCGGGGTCGATGCGAGCTACCTCGAAGCCTCGTTCGCGGGAGGTCGACCGGAACTACGGCACCTTCGACCGGTACCTGGCGGAGGGACTCGGCGTCGACCGGGCAACGATCGTCACGCTGCAGGCAAAGCTGCCCCTCTGCGCGCATGAACGAAAAACGCTGGGCGCGTGACCTTCACGGTCACGCGCCCAGCGTTCGTCTTCGGTTGCTACCGGATCACGGCAGCGACATCAGCCGTTCACGGCAGCGACATCAGCCGTTCACGGCAGCGGGCCACCGGCCGCAATGGCCGACAGCGTCGCGAACTCGTCCGCCTTCAACGAGGCGCCGCCCACGAGCGCACCGTCCACGTCCGCCTGGCCGACGATCTCGCCGACGTTCTTGGCGTTGACGGAGCCGCCGTAGAGCACGCGGACACCGGCAGCGACCTCCGGGGAAGCCAGCTCGACCAGGGTCTCGCGCACTGCCTTGCAGACCTCCTGGGCGTCGGCGGCCGAGGCCACCTTGCCCGTGCCGATGGCCCACACCGGCTCGTACGCGACGACGACCTTGGCGATCTCGTCCGCCGACAGGCCCGCGAGCGAGCCCTTCAGCTGCGCGACGTTGTACGCCACGTGCTCGCCGGCCTCGCGGATGTTCAGGCCCTCACCGATGCACACGATCGGGGTGAGCCCGTTCTTCAGCGCCGCCTTGGTCTTGGCGAGCACCAGCTCGTCGGACTCACCGTGCAGCGTGCGCCGCTCGGAGTGTCCGACCACGACGAACGTGCAACCCAGCTTGGCCAGCATGGAACCGCTGATCTCGCCGGTGAACGCGCCCGAATCCTGCGCCGAGACGTCCTGCGCACCGTAGGTGAGCAGGAGCTTGTCGCCCTCGACCAGCGTCTGCACGCTGCGGATGTCGGTGAACGGCGGGATCACCGTCACGTCGACCTTCTCGAAGTACTTCGCGGGCAACGAGAAAGCGATCTTCTGCACCAGGGCGATGGCCTCGAGGTGGTTGAGATTCATCTTCCAGTTGCCGGCGATCAGGGGCTTTCGAGTCAAACCTCAGCCCTCCAGTGCTTCGATGCCGGGCAGGGTCTTGCCCTCGAGGTATTCGAGGGACGCGCCGCCGCCGGTCGAGATGTGCGAGAAGCCGTCCTCGGGCAGACCGAGCTGACGCACGGCCGCCGCGGAGTCACCGCCGCCGACGACGCTGAACGCACCCTTGCCGGTGGCCTCGACGATCGCCTCGGCGACACCCTTGGTGCCGGCCGCGAACTTCGAGAACTCGAACACACCCATCGGGCCGTTCCAGAACACCGTCTTGGCACCCGAGAGGATCGCCGCGAAGCGCTCCACCGACTCCGGTCCGATGTCCAGACCCATCCAGCCGTCCGGGATCTCGAGGACGGAGACCGTCTTCGACTCCGCGTCCGCCGAGAACGAGTCCGCGATCACCACGTCCTGCGGGATGTGGATGACGTCCGCATACCGCTCGAGCAGGTCCTTGCAGGTGCCGATCATCTCTTCCTGGCACAGCGAGTTGCCCACCGAGATGCCCTGCGCGGCAAGGAAGGTGTAGTACATGCCGCCACCGATGACGAGGGTGTCGACCTTGGGGGCCAACGCCTCGATCACGGCGAGCTTGTCCGACACCTTCGAGCCGCCGAGCACGACCGCGTACGGACGCTCGGAGTCCTGCGTCAGCTTCTGCAGCACCTCGACCTCGGCCGCGACCAGGTTGCCCGCGTAGTGCGGGAGCAGCTCGGCCACGTCGTAGACCGACGCCTGCTTGCGGTGCACGACGCCGAAACCGTCGGAGACGAACGCGCCGTCGCCGTCGACGAGGTCGACGAGCGCCTTCGCCAGCGCCTCGCGCTCGGCGTCGTCCTTGCTGGTCTCGCGCGGATCGAAACGGATGTTCTCCAGCAGGAGGACATCGCCGTCCGTCAGGCCCTCGGAACGCGCGAGCGCGTCCTGGCCCACCACGTCACCGGCCAGCTGGACGTTGCGGCCCAGCACCTCACCGAGCTTCGTGGCGACAGGCGCCAGCGACAGCGCCGGATCCGGCTCGCCCTTGGGGCGGCCGAGGTGCGCCATCACGATGACCTTGGCGCCCGCCTCGGCCAACGCCGAGATGGTCGGCGCGGACGCGACGATCCGGCCCGGATCGGTGATCGTTCCGTTGTCCAGCGGAACGTTGAGGTCGGAGCGCACCAGCACGGTACGGCCCTCGACCCCCTCGTCCAGCAGATCCTTCAGAGTCTTGACAGCCACGTGGACCAGACCCGGATCAGAGGGACTTGGCGACGAGGCCGATGAGGTCCGCGAGGCGGTTCGAGTAGCCCCACTCGTTGTCGTACCAGGAGACGACCTTGACCTGGTCGTCGATGACCTTGGTCAGGCCGGCGTCGAAGATCGAGGAGTGCGGATCCGTCACGATGTCCGAGGACACGATGGGAGCCTCGGTGTACTTGAGGATGCCCTTCAGCGGGCCCTCGGCGGCAGCCTTCATCGCGGCGTTGATCTCGGCGATGGTGGCCGGCTTCGCGAGGTTCACCGTCAGGTCGGTGACCGAGCCCGTGGGGATCGGCACGCGCAGCGCGTAGCCGTCCAGCTTCCCCAGCAGCTGCGGGAGGACCAGGCCGATGGCCTTGGCGGCACCGGTGCCGGTCGGAACGACGTTCAGCGCGGCGGCGCGGGCGCGACGCAGGTCGCTGTGCGGGCCGTCCTGCAGGTTCTGGTCCTGCGTGTACGCGTGGACCGTCGTCATCAGACCCTTGACGATGCCGAACTCGTCGTCGAGGACCTTGGCGATCGGGCCGAGGCAGTTGGTGGTGCAGGACGCGTTGGAGATGATGTCCTGGCTGCCGTCGTACTTGTCGTCGTTGACGCCCATCACGATCGTGATGTCCTCGCCCTTGGCGGGCGCGGAGATGATGACCTTCTTGGCACCGGCCTCGAGGTGGCCCTTGGCCTTCTCGGCGTCGGTGAAGATGCCCGTGGACTCGACGACGACGTCGACGCCCAGCTCGCCCCAGGGGAGCTCGCTCAGCGGGCCGCGGTGCGCCAGCGCCTTGATCTTGGTGTCGCCGACGACGATGGTGTCGTCACCCTCGAGCGAGACCTCGTGCGGCAGACGACCCAGGATCGAGTCGTACTTGAGCAGGTGAGCCAGCGTCGCGTTGTCCGTGAGGTCGTTGACCGCCACGATCTCGATGTCGGTGGTGCCGAGCGCCTTCTGCGCATCGACCGCCCTGAAGAAGTTACGTCCGATACGACCGAAGCCGTTGATGCCTACCCGGACCGTCACAGTTAGCTCCTTTGCCCATCTACTCTGGTGTGCCAGTTTTTCGCCCGCGAGAACCCCGCGAGCACGTGATACCCACGACTATCGAACCGAAACGCGAGACTCATCGGTCGATGCGTGTCCCACCCTAGTGCGCGCACCCGCATACGCGCGCATCTGCCCCGGTCGCCGGAACCGGGGTGGGTCGTCGACCGATCGTCACGCCTCTTCGAGCAACTCCGGGGTCACCGCCGACTCCGTGTCGGGGACCCCGACCTCCTTGGCCTTGCGGTCCGCCATCGACAGCAGTCGCCGGATGCGACCGGCGACGGCGTCCTTGGTCATCGGCGGATCCGCGAGCTGCCCCAACTCCTCGAGCGAGGCCTGCCGATGCTTGACGCGCAACGTGCCCGCCGCCGCGAGGTGGTCGGGGACGTCCTCGCCGAGGATCTCGAGAGCCCGTTCGACCCGCGCCGCAGCCGCGACGGCCGCGCGCGCGGACCGGCGCAGGTTCGCGTCGTCGAAGTTCGCGAGACGGTTCGCCGTGGCGCGCACCTCGCGGCGCATGCGGCGTTCCTCCCACGTGAGCCGGGTGTCCTGCGCACCCATCCGGGTGAGCAGCGCGCCGATCGCCTCGCCGTCGCGCACGACCACCCGGTCGGTGCCACGGACCTCGCGCGCCTTCGCAGTGATGCCGAGCCTCCGGGCCGCGCCGACCAGCGCGAGGGCCGCCTCCGGGCCCGGGCAGCTGATCTCCAGGGCCGAGGAGCGCCCCGGCTCGGTGAGCGAGCCGTGCGCCAGGAACGCGCCGCGCCACGCGGCCTCCGCGTCCCCCACGCTGCCGCCCACGACCTGTGCCGGCAGGCCCCGCACCGGACGCCCCCGCATGTCGAGCAGTCCGGTCCGGCGGGCCAGCGCCTCGCCCTCCTTCGCGACCCGCACGACGTATCGGGAGCTCTTGCGCAGGCCACTGGCGCTCAGCACGTGCACGTCCGAGTGGTACCCGTAGAGGTCGAGGATCTCGCCGCGCAGGCGCCGTGCGATCGATCCGAGGTCCACCTCGGCTTCCACGACGACCCGGCCGCCCACGATGTGCAGCCCGCCGGCGAACCGGAGCAGCGCCGACACCTCCGCCTTCCGACAACTCACCTGAGTCACCGTGAGCCTGCTGAGCTCGTCCTTGACCTCGGCTGTCATCGCCACGTGGCGCTCTCCCTTCCCCCTGCTGTCCGTTCGGCAGGCTGCTCGCTCCCGCGCACCTCGACCGGGCGGTGCTCGCCCGTCTGTTGCGCGGTGAGGCGTTCGAGCACCGCCGCGAGCTTGCCCGCATGATGCTTGTGGGTTCCGTCCTCGGCGACATCCGCGTAGACGACGTCCGCGCCGAGTTGCGTCGCGGCGCGGCACAGATGGTCGCGTTCACGCCCGGCCGGAACCGATGCCGAGTCGACGACCACGTGGTCGACACGGAATTCGGGCGCGTGCTGGCACAGTACGTGCAGATGACGTTCCGCGGAGAATCCTGCGGTCTCGCCGGGTTCGGGCGCGAGGTTGAGGATCAGCACCTTCCGCGCAGACGAACGCATCAGACCGTCGAGCAGGTCCGGCACGAGAACGTGAGGAATCACACTCGAAAACCACGAACCGGGTCCGAGCACGGCGACATCGGCATTCTCGATCGCGGCCAGGGCGTCGGGGCACGCGGGCGGGCTCGCCGGCAGCAGCCGCACGCGGCGCACCTTTCCCGGTGTGGTCGCGACCGCGACCTGTCCGCGGATGCACCGGCTCACCCGTGGATCGGACTCCAGTCCGACGACGTCCGCCTCGATCTCCAACGCCACCGGTGACATCGGCAGCACCCGGCCCTCGACGTCGAGCAGTCGCGCCACGGTGTCGAGCGCCGCGACGGTGTCGCCGAGGACCTCGGTGAGACCGGCGAGAATCAGGTTCCCGACCGAGTGGCCCGCGAGGGCGCCCGTGCCGCCGAAGCGGTGCTGGACGGCGTCCGTCCACGTCTGGACCTGTGGTTCCCGCGACGCGAGCGCGGCCAGTGCCATCCGCAGATCGCCCGGCGGGATCACGCCGAGTTCACCGCGCAGCCGTCCCGAGGAACCTCCGTCGTCGGCGACCGTGACCACCGCGGTCACGTCCGAACTCAGCCGCCGCGCGGCGCTGAGCGTCGCGTACAGACCGTGGCCTCCACCCAGCGCGACGATTCGGGGTGTGCGGCCGTTGCCGTGCAATCGATCGTCGCTCATTCGCGCCCCACATCACGGTGCACGACGCGGACGGCGAGGCCGTCTTCCTTCTGCAGACGCGCCGCGAGCGCCTCCGACATGGCAACACTGCGATGCTTGCCGCCGGTGCATCCGACCGCGATGGTCATGTAGCGCTTTCCCTCCCGGCGGTATCCCGCCGTCGTCAGTTCCAGCAGGCGCAGGTACGTATCCAGGTACTCCTGGGCCTCGTCGCGGGACAGGACGTAGTCCCGAACCGCCTCCTCCAGTCCGGTGTGCTCGCGCAGTTCGGGAATCCAATGCGGATTCGGCAGGAACCGCACGTCGCACACCAGGTCCGCATCCATCGGCAGACCGTGCTTGAACCCGAACGACTGCACGGTCACCTGGATCTCGGAGCTGCCCTCGCCGCCGAAGGCCGTCTCGATCTTCTCGCGCAGCTCGCGGACCGCGAGCGAGGACGTGTCGACTACCAGGTCGGCCGCGGCCCGCACCTGAGCCAGCTTCGCCCGCTCGGCGGCGATCCCCTCCGAGAGGGTGCCTTCCTTGCTGTCGCTCTGCAGCGGGTGGCTGCGTCGCACGTGCTCGAACCGGCGGATCAGGACCGAGTCGTTGGCCTCGAGGAACAGCACCCGGATCTGCACGGGCATCGCCTCGAGCGCGGTCACGACCCGGCCCAGGTCGCCGGAGAACGGGCGGCTGCGCACGTCCATCACCACTGCGAGCCGCCGGATCGGCGGATCGGACTCGACCCCGAGGTCGACCATCCGGGCGATGAGCTCGGGCGGCAGGTTGTCGACGACATACCAGCCGAGGTCCTCGAGGACCTTCGCCGCCGTGCTCAGCCCCGCACCGGACAGTCCGGTGACGAGCGCAACCTCCATGCCTTGCCCACCAGAATCCTGCAGGTCGTTCACTCGCGAGTGTGTCCTGTTCGTTTCGAAGCGCCGATGTCCGTCACATCATCCCCCACGACGGCGCTGCCCGCAGCGACATCCGATCCGGCATCGCCCGGTGCAGGCGCCGGATCGGCCGCCGGATCGGACCCAGCGAGCGCCTCGAGGACCGCCTGTGCGGTGGCGGTGCCGATCCCCGGAACGGCGGTGATCTCCTCGACGGTCGCGCTGCGCAACCTGGCCACGGACCCGAAATGGGTGACGAGTGCGGTCCTCCGGGTCTCCCCCAGCCCGCGCACCGAGTCCAGGGCCGACGCGGTCATCCGCCGTGATCGCTTGCTGCGGTGGAACGTGATCGCGAAACGGTGCGCCTCGTCGCGGACCCGCTGCAGCAGGTACAGCGATTCGCTGGTCCGGGGCAGGATCACCGGATCCTCCTCCCCCGGCACCCACACCTCCTCGAGGCGCTTCGCGAGTCCGATGACCGCGACATCGGTGATGCCGAGCTCGTCGAGCACCTCCGCGGCGGCCGCGACCTGCGGGGCACCGCCGTCCACGACGTACAGGTTGGGCGGGTACGCGAACCTACGGGGCCGCCCGGTCCGGGGGTCGAGCGCGGCCTCCGGCGCGAGATCGCCACCGTCGGCCCCGTCACCGTCGATGTCGGCGCCGGGGTTCGCCCCCGCAGCGACGTCCCGGTTGTGCCGCAGGAACCGGCGACGGGTCACCTCGGCGATGCTCGCGACGTCGTCGGAGCGGCCGTCACCGGCGGCCTCCTTGATCGCGTAGTGGCGGTAGTCGGACTTGCGCGGAAGACCGTCCTCGAACACGACCAGCGACGCGACGACGTCGGTGCCCTGGACGTGGCTGATGTCGACGCACTCGATCCGCAACGGGGCCGAATCCAGGTCGAGCGCCTCCTGGATACCCTGCAGCGCAGCCGATCTCGACGTGAAGTCGCCGGCACGCTTGAGCTTGTGCTGCGTGAGCGCCTCCTTGGCGTTGCGCTCGACGGTCTCGGCGAGCGCCTTCTTGTCGCCGCGCTGCGGGACCCGCAACTGCACGGATGACCCGCGCAGCGTCGAGAGCCACCGCTGGATCTCTTCGGCGCCCCGCGGCAGCACCGGGACGAGCACCTCCCG
This sequence comes from Rhodococcus sp. BE178, assembly GCF_050433545.1. Lineage (NCBI taxonomy): Bacteria > Bacillati > Actinomycetota > Actinomycetes > Mycobacteriales > Nocardiaceae > Rhodococcus > Rhodococcus sp. BE178. The sequence goes on from NZ_JBNPXA010000002.1 coordinate 464,646, forward strand.
GGGAACGGCGTTGGCCGGCTGGTCGGTCTGTGCGCCGCCGTCGCCCAGGGCGGCCTGCTCGCCGTAGAACTGGGTGAGGAACTGCTCCACCAGGATCGCCTCCTCCGAGGCGCCGGGGGCGCCGGCGGCATCGGCGGCATCGAGGGCGACCGCGTCCCGCTCGATCACGTCGCCCGCCTTCTCGACCACCCAGCCGCGTTGGCCCCGGACCCGGCCGCCGCGGACGTGGAACACCTGCACCGCCGCTTCGAGGTCGTCGGACGCGAACGCCACCAGGTCGGCGTCGGTGCCGTCACCGAGGACGACGGCCTGCTTCTCGAGCGCCTTCTTCAGTGCACCGATGTCGTCGCGCAGCCGAGCGGCGGTCTCGAAGTCGAGTTCCTCCGCGGCGTCCTGCATCCGGACCTCGAGCTGGCGGACCAGCCGATCGGTGCGCCCGGACAGGAAGTCGCAGAAGTCCTCGACGATCTCCCGGTGCTCCGCGGCACTGACCCGGCCGACGCACGGCGCCGAGCACTTGTCGATGTAGCCGAGTAGGCACGGCCGGCCGATCTGGCTGTGCCGCTTGAATACTCCGGCCGAGCACGTCCGGGCAGGAAAAACCCGCAGCAGCAGATCCAGCGTCTCGCGAATGGCCCAGGCGTGCGAGTACGGACCGAAGTAGCGCACTCCCTTGCGGCGCGGACCGCGGTAGACGAACAGTCGCGGGAACTCCTCGTTCAACGTCACCGCGAGGACGGGGTACGTCTTGTCGTCGCGATAGCGGACGTTGAACCGTGGATCGAACTCCTTGATCCAGTTGTATTCGAGCTGCAGTGCCTCGACCTCGGTGCTGACGACCGTCCACTCGACACTGCCCGCGGTGGTGACCATCTGCCGGGTCCGCGGATGCAGCGACGAGACGTCCGCGAAGTACGAGTTCAGTCGCGACCGCAGACTCTTCGCCTTGCCGACGTAGATGACCCGGCCGTGCGGGTCGCGGAACTTGTAGACACCCGGCGCCGCCGGGATGGTTCCCGGGGCGGGGCGATACGTCGAAGGATCAGGCACGATTCAAGGTTAGTCGGCGGTACCGACGGCACTCAGGCGGCGCGCGAGCCCGTGTACTTCGCTTCGAGCTCGCGGAACCGGCGGACCGCCCGCACCGCGTGCTCGCCGTCGTTGGCCTGGATCGCCATCACCGGCACGTACTCGTCGTCGGGCAGCTCGATCCGGGCCCACGGCGCCCCGTCCGGGAACGACATGCCCTCATCCAGATCCCAGTCGACGATGCGCTCACCGAGGATGTTGCGGACCGCGATGCCCCGCGGACCGACCCGCAGGCGCGGACGGGTCAGCAGCAGCACGCCGCCCGCCAGCAGGATCCCGATGCCCGCCATCGCGAACTGGTCCACCACCCGGAAGTACACACCGGTCGCCGACGTCCGGAGCAGGACGCCGAGCGTCACGTGCACCACCACCAGCACGGCCGCGGCGATCATCGCGTAGCGCGGCGACTTCTTGGAGCGGACCTCGAACTCCCAGTCCTCGTTCGCGCTCATCGGGTCGACTGCTCCGTCCGCATGCGTCGGAGCTGCGCGAGCGTGACCGCGGTGTCGATCGCCGCCGCGCACGCCTCGCCGCCCTTGTCCTCGACCGAGCCGGGCAGGCCCGACCGGTCCAGTGCCTGCTGCTCGGTGTCGGTGGTGAGCACGCCGTTGCCGACCGGGGTGCCCTCGTCGAGGGACACCCGGGTCAGGCCGGCCGTCACGGCGTCGCACACGTACTCGAAGTGCGGTGTGCCGCCGCGGATCACGACGCCGAGCGCGACGACGGCGTCGTGCGAGCGCGCCAGTTCCTGCGCCACGACGGGCAACTCGATCGCGCCCGCCACGCGGATCAACGTCGGCTCCTCGATCTGAGCCTGCTTGGCGACGCGCCTGGCGCCGGCGACGAGCGCCTCACTGATCTCGGGGTGCCACTGGCCGGCGACGATCGCGAGCTTGAGATTCTTGGCCATGCCGAGCTGGAGGTCGGGGCGTCCCTCGCCGCTCACAGTGCGTCCCCGGCCTCGAACTCGTCCAGACCGATCATGTCGTGGCCCATGCGATCCCGCTTGGTGCGCAGGTACGTGAGGTTCTCGGCGTTCGCGCGCAGCGGCATCGGAACCCGGTCGGTGATCTGCAGGCCGTAGCCGTCGAGGCCTACTCGCTTGGCCGGATTGTTCGTCAGCAGCCGCATCGACTTGATGCCGAGGTCGACGAGGATCTGCGCGCCGATGCCGTAGTCGCGGGCGTCCGCCGGCAGGCCGAGCTGCAGGTTCGCGTCGACGGTGTCCGAGCCCGCGTCCTGCAACTGGTACGCCTGCAGCTTGTGCATCAGGCCGATGCCGCGGCCTTCGTGTCCGCGCATGTACAGCACGACACCGCGGCCCTCCTGCGCCACCATGTCGAGTGCGGCATCCAGCTGGGGGCCACAGTCGCAGCGCAGCGAACCGAAGACATCGCCGGTGAGGCACTCCGAGTGCACGCGGACCAGCACGTCGCTGCCGTCGCTGTCGGAGAGGTCGCCGCGGACGAGCGCGACGTGCTCGACGTCGTCGTAGATGCTGCGGTAGCCGACGGCGGTGAAGTCACCGTGACGGGTGGGGATCCGGGCCTCGGCGACACGCACGACGTGCTTCTCGTGCTTGCGGCGCCACGCGATGAGGTCGGCGATCGAGATCAGGGCCAGATCGTGGTCGTCCGCGAACACCCGGAGTTCCTCGGTCTGGGCCATGTGGCCCTCGTCCTTCTGGCTGACGATCTCGCAGATCACGCCGGCCGGACGCAGGTCCGCCATGCGGGCGAGATCGACCGCGGCCTCGGTGTGACCGGGGCGACGCAGGACGCCGCCCTCCTTCGCGCGCAGCGGCACGACGTGGCCGGGACGGGTGAAGTCGTTCGCACCGCTGTCCGGGTCGGCCAGCAGACGCATCGTCGCGGCACGGTCGGAGGCGGAGATGCCGGTGCCGATGCCCTCGCGCGCATCGACGGTGACCGTGTACGCGGTGCCGTGCTTGTCCTGGTTGGTCGCGTACATCGGCGGCAGGCCGAGACGGTCGCAGTCCTCGCCGTCGAGCGGGACGCAGAGGTAACCCGAGGTGTAACGAACCATGAACGCCACGAGTTCGGGGGTGGCCTTCTCCGCCGCGAAGATGAGGTCGCCCTCGTTCTCGCGATCCTCGTCGTCGACTACGACAACCGCTTTACCTGCGGCGATGTCAGCGACTGCGCGCTCGATGCTGTCGAACCTGGTCACGTGCTTGGGCTCCAAATTCTTGAACTGGTGTGCTCGAGTATGTCCCGGCGCATCGCTTCAGATGCACCTCAACAGTACGACCTCGCGATACGAGGTCGTTATTCCGGCTATCGGCCGCCGGCGGTGTGCAGGCGTTCGACGTACTTGGCGATGACGTCCACCTCCAGGTTGACCGGGGTGCCGGGCTCGGCCGAGCCGAGCGTGGTCAGGCCGAGGGTGGTCGGGATCAGGGAGATCTCGAAGTACTCGTCGCCGGGCTGTCCGCCCAGCGCGGACACGGTCAGCGACACACCGTCGACGGTGATCGAGCCCTTCTCGACGACGTACCGGGCGATGCTCGACGGCAGCGAGATCCGCACCACGGTCCAGTTCTCGGACGGGCTCCGGCTGATGACCTCGCCGGTGCCGTCGACGTGGCCCTGAACGATGTGCCCGCCGAGCCGGCTGTTCACCGCGGCGGCACGTTCCAGGTTGACCCGGCTGCCCACATCGAGGGCGCCGAGGCTCGACCGCACGAGGGTCTCGCGCATCACGTCGGCCGTGAACGATTCCCCGTCGAGGACGTCGACGACGGTCAGGCAGACGCCGTTGACGGCGATCGAGTCGCCGTGCCCCGCATCGGAGGTGACCAGCGGTCCGCGCACGGTGAACCGAGCGGCGTCCGCCAGGTCCTCCTTGGCGACGATCTCGCCGAGTTCCTCGACGATTCCGGTGAACATGTCTTCGCTCACTCCTTCGGATCCCGGAGGGATCGGTTCAACGGTGATCCCGGAGGGATCGGTTCAACTTCGGATCCCCCGCGGGATCAGGTTCAACAACAGGTCGTCGCCGATCGTCTCGACGCTCTCCCGCCGAAACCGTAGCGCCTCGGCGATGGTGTGGACCCCCGCGTCTTCCACTGCGTGGGACCCTGCGCCCAACACGACGGGCGCGAGGTACGCCTGGACCCGATCGACCCGTCCGGCGGCGAGGAACGCCCCGGCCAGCCGGGGGCCGCCCTCGATCAGGACATCGTCCTGATCGGCGAGGGCGACCAGCACGTCGTCGACGTCGTGGGTGCGCAGTACCAGCGTGGGGGCTGCATCGTCCAGGACCTTCGCGGTGGGCGGGATCTCGCGCGTCCCGACCACTACGCGCAGCGGCTGGTGCGGGGCGAGCGAGCCGTCGGGCAGGCGCGCGGTGAGCCACGGATCGTCGGCCAGGACCGTGCCGGTTCCGACGACGATGGCGTCGAGCCGCGCCCGGTCGGCGTGCACCCGTGCCCGCGCCTCCGGCCCGGTGATCCACTGGCTGGTGCCGTCCGCGGCGGCGCTGCGACCGTCGAGGGTGGCGGCGAACTTCCACGTGACGTGCGGACGTCCGTGACGCTGCCGGTGCAGCCACGCGCGCAGTGGGCCGTGTTCGACGTCGTCGGCCGACAGGCCCGCCGACACCGTCACGCCCGCTTCCCGGAGCCGCTGGGCGCCGCCCGCCGCGGCAGGGTTCGGGTCGGACACGGCGTAGTGCACGGCCGCGACCCCGGCGTCGATCAGCGCCTGCGAGCAGGGACCGGTGCGGCCCTGGTGGTTACACGGTTCGAGCGTGACGACCGCCGTCCCTCCGCGGGCCCGCTGCCCGGCCTCGGCGAGCGCGACGACCTCGGCGTGCGCACCGCCCGGGGGCCGGGTGGCGCCGATACCGACGACCGCGCCCGACGCGTCGAGGATCACGGCGCCGACGGGCGGGTTGGGGCTGGTGGTGCCCCGCACGCCGTGCGAGGCGTCGATCGCCAGCCGCATCGCGGCCTCGAGGGCACGCGCAGAGGTCGTCACGGACGGGTCCGTCAGATCGACAGTGTCAGGTGCGGGGACGCCTTGGCCGCCTGCTCACGCAGTCCGCGGACTGCGGCGGCGGGGTCGGCGGCGCCGTAGACGGCGGAACCGGCGACGAAGCAGTCGATGCCGGCCTCGGCCGCCTGCTCGATGGTGTCGACGTTGATGCCGCCGTCGATCTCGACGAGCAGACGCAGTTCGCCCGCGTCGACCAGTTTGCGCACGGCCCGGGCCTTGTCGAGCACGGCCGGGATGAACGACTGGCCGCCGAAGCCGGGCTCGACGCTCATCACGAGCAGGGTGTCGAAGCTCTTGAGGATATCGAGGTACGGCTCGATCGGCGTGTTCGGCTTCACGCTCAGGCCCGCCTTGGCGCCGGCCGCGCGGATGTCGCGGGCGACCGCGACCGGATCGTCGGTGGCCTCGGCGTGGAAGGTGACGTTGTGGGCACCGGCCTCGGCGTACGGCGGCGCCCAGCGGCCCGGATCGTCGATCATCAGGTGGCAGTCCAGCGGAATGTCGGTGGCCTTGAGCAGGCTCTGCACGACGGGCAGGCCGAGCGTCAGGTTCGGCACGAAGTGGGCGTCCATGACGTCCACGTGCAGCCAGTCGGCGCCGGCAACGGCGTCGGCCTCCTCGGCGAGGCGTGCGAAGTCTGCGGAGAGAATGGACGGAGCGATCATCGGGGTTGCCACGGCAGCGAGTTTAGTTGTTGCCGCGTGGGGTGGGTGTGCGCGGTTCGGGTGAGGGCCGCAGGGGTTCCGGCAGTGCCGCAGGGGTTCTGCATACGGAGAACCCGTGCGACGGCGGGAGAACCCCTGCGACAAACACTCCCGTCTCGCGATCGGGCCACCGACACACCGGGAGCATCCACCCACGTCCGCGGGATCACCGCACGATCATCCGCCGCTCCCCCGCCGCGCGGGCGCCCGCCCCGGCGGCTGGGTCACGACCGGCCCCGCCGGCGGATGCACGGTCGGCATCACCCGAACCTCGTTGCGGCGCAGCGTGACCGGGGTTCCGTCGTGGTACAGGGTCAACTCGTCGCCCTCCGCCAGCCGGTACCGCGTCTCGACCCGGTCGATCTCGACGCGCAGCCGGCACCCGGCGGCCGCCACACCGAACGCGAGCCGATCGATCCCCCGTGGCAGCGCCGGCCGGAACGTCAGCCCGGCTCGCCGACGGCGGGCACCGCCGAAGCCCTGCACCAACGCGATCCAGATGCCGGCCAGCGACGCCAGGTGCAGCCCGTCGCTCGTGTTGTGTTCGAGATTGAGCAGATCGATCAGCGCGGTCTCGCCCAGGTAGGCGTACGCCAGGTCCAGTGCGCCGACGTCGGCGGCGACCACGGCCTGGCTGCACGCGGACAGCGACGAGTCCCGCACCGTGAGCCGTTCGTAGTAGGCAAAGTTGCGTGCCCGCTCCTCCGCGGTGAAGGCGTCGGGCACCCACTGCATCGCAAGCACCACGTCAGCCTGTTTGACCACCTGCTTGCGATACAGGTCGAAGTACGGATAGTGCAGCAGCAGCGGATAATGCTCCGGGGGCGTGCCGGCGAAATCCCACACCTGCCGATCGGTGAAGCCCGACGACTGCGGGTGCACGCCGCGCCGGGCGTCGTAGGGCACGAACATGCGATCGGCCGCGGTCCGCCACCCGCCGATCTCCTCGTCCGTGACGCCGAGGTCGGGCATCCGGTCCCGGTGTCGCTCGACGATCTCGACTGCGGCGGTCAGGTTCTCGCGGGCCATGAGGTTGGTGTAGAGGTTGTTGCGGACCAGCGCGCTGTACTCGTCGGGGCCCGTCACCCCGTCGATCCGGAAGCGGCCGTCCTCGTCGAAGTAGCCCAGCGAATGCCACAGGCGCGCGCTCTCGACCAGCAGGTCCAGGCCCACCGTCAGCTCGAAGTCGGGGTTGCCGTCGGCCCGCAGATACCCGCTCACCGCGTGCGCGACGGCCGCGTTGACGTGGAAGGCGGCGGCCCCGGCCGGCCAGTACCCGCTGCATTCCTTGCCGGTGATGGTCCGCCACGGGAAGGCCGCGCCGTCGAAACCTAGTTGCCGCGCCCGCGCCCGCGCCATCCCGAGCGTGGAGTGTCGCCAGGTCAGCGCGTCGCCCACCGCATCCGGCAGCACCGACGTGAGGACCGGCAGCACGAACATCTCGGTGTCCCAGAAGGCGTGGCCGTCGTATCCGCGTCCGGTCAGGCCCTTGGACGCGACGGCCGTCCCCTCGGCCCGCGCCGACGCCTGCAGGATGTGGAACAACGCGAACCGCACCGCCTGCTGCACCTCGGGGTCGCCGTCGACGGTGACGTCGGCGCGCGCCCAGAACGTGTCGAGGTAGGCGCGTTGCTCGGCGGCCAGTCCGTCCCAGCCGCTCTCGCGGGCCAGTGTCAACTCCCCCGCGACCTGGTCGCGCATCGCGGGAGCTGTCCGCCGCGCCGACCAGGCGTGCGCGACGTACTTGACCATGCGCAGGGCCCGGCCCGGCCTCGTGTGACCGGTCACGGTGACCCGCCCCTGGTCCGGGTAGCTCTCGGTCTCGACGTGCACGTCGGGCCCCGACACCTCGTGGTCCATCGCGACCGCGATGCGCAGGCCGCTCTCGCCGGTCGTGTGCACCAACTGGACCAGCGCGTCGTGATCGAAGTGTTCCTCCGCGATCAACGGCTCCGCGAGCACCGCGGCCGCCCGGGGATCTGCCTCCGCGTGCGGCATCGGTTCGTTCGCGACCAGTTCCGATTGCAGCACCACCCGCGCCGGCCCGTCCAGCGGCTCCACCTCGTACCGGATCGCACCGAGCGTCCGCTGGGCGAACGACACCAACCGCACGGTCGACACCCGCACCGTCCGGCCGGCCGGGGACTGCCACTCGACGACCCGGCGCAGCACACCGGCGCGCATGTCGAGTTCCTGCTCGTGCTTGACGACGTGTCCGCGGCGCACGTCGAACGGCTCGTCGTCGACGAGGAGCCGCACGATCTTGCCGTCGGTGATGTTGATGATCGTCTCGCCCGAGTCGGGGTATCCGTAGCCGGGTTCGGCGTACGGCATGGGTCGGACCTCGTAGACACCGGCCAGGTAGCTGCCCGGCAGCCCGTGTGGATCGCCCTCGTCGAGGTTGCCCCGCCACCCGAGGTGACCGTTCGCGAGGGTGAACAGCGACTCGGTCTGCGCGAGCACGTCGAGGTCGAGGCTGGTGGCGCGCAGGCTCCACGGGTCGACAGTGAAGGCGGGATGGGTGATCATGGCGGCCGTCCTCCCACTCGCGGGCGCGGGCCGTCCGAACGCACCCGTCAGTCCACGCTAGGACACCCCCGGCGTTCACGGCGCCGGTTCACGGGACGAGCACCGCGGCTCCCCCGAACACGCCGCCCGCCAGATCCGCGAGCGCCCGGTCGGCGGCGTCGAGCGAATATCGGTGGGCGCTCACCCGGAGCCGGTGCTGCTGCGCGAACGCGAGGAACTCCCGCGCGTCCTTCCGCGTGTTCGCGGTGACACTGCGAAGCTGCCGTTCGCGGAACAGGTGCCGCTGATAGTCGAGGGGCGGAATGTCGCTCAGGTGGATGCCGGCCAGTGCGAGCGTGCCGCCGGCGTCGAGCGCCTCCAGCGCGGGCGGCACGAGGTCACCGGTCGGCGCGAACAGGATGGCCGAATCCAGCGGTTCCGGCGGCGGGTCCGCGGCGCCCTGCACCGATGCCGCACCGAGACTGAACGCCAGCTCCCGGGCCTCCTCCCCACGCGTCATCACGTGCACGCGCGCGCCGCGCGCCAGCGCGACCTGCGCGGTGAGATGCGCACTGCCGCCGAACCCGTAGATGCCGAGCCGGCCACCCTCGGGCAGATCGGCGCGCAGCAGCGACCGATAGCCGATGATGCCCGCGCACAGCAGCGGCGCGAGTTCCACCAGCGGATAGCCGGTGGGCAGTTCCAGCGCGAAGTCGGCCGGCACGGTGGTGTACTCGGCGTAACCGCCGTCGGCGTCCCAGCCGGTGTACGTCGAATAGGGACAGAGGTTCTCGTCTCCGCGCACGCAGTAGCGGCAGTGTCCGCACGTGCTGCGCAGCCACGGGACGCCGACGCGCTGTCCCGGCGTGAACCGTCCGGCGTGCTCGCCGAGGTCCTCGCCGACGCCCACGACCTCGCCGATCACCTCGTGCCCCGGTATGACGTTGAGGCGGTGCGGCGGCAACTCGCCTTCGACGACGTGCAGATCGGTGCGGCACACACCGCACGCGAGCACCCGGACCAGCAGTTCGCCGCTGTTCGGTCGGGGCAGAAGTTCCCGGCCGATCTGGAGCGGGCGATCGGTGAGTGGACCCGGTCTCGTCGTCCGCCAGGCACGCATCATGGTGGTCGACGTCGTGGTTCGTGAGGTCCGCGAGTTTTCAGTCCGCATACGAGATCCGTACTTCGTGTCGTCGGCGCCGGCCGGAACCGGTGCGCGGCACCTGTGGACGATGCCGGTGTCGCTTCTTCCAGGATGCCTGGTTCGGTGGCCCGGCGACAGGGGCAACCGGAGGTACCGGTCAGTGTGGGCCCACCCGCGGGTCGGCCCTGGCAAATGGAGCCGACAACCGTCAGGATGGAGAGACCTTCGCCTCGACCGGAGGAGCCGATCCGTGGACGAGCACCCGACCGACGACGATCTCGAACTGCTCCACCGGTACTGGATGGCGGCCAACTACCTGACGGTGGCCCAGATCTACCTGCGCGACAACGTCCTGCTGCGACGCCCGCTGGTACCGCCCGACATCAAGCCGCGACTGCTCGGACACTGGGGCACGAGCCCGGGCCTGTCCCTCGTCTACGCCCACCTCAACCGGCTGATCCGGCGAACCGGCGCGGACGTGCTGTTCGTGGCCGGTCCTGGTCACGGCGGACCCGCCGTCGTCGCAAACACCTATCTCGAGGGCACGTACTCGCAGTTGTACCCGGAGGTGAGCCCCGACGAGGCCGGACTGCGCCGACTGGCTCGGCAGTTCTCGACGCCGGGCGGGATCCCGAGTCACTCCGGCGTGGAGACCCCGGGTTCGATCAACGAGGGCGGTGAACTGGGCTACTCGCTGGCGCATGCCGCGGGCGCCGCGATGGACAACCCGGACCTGATCGTGGCGTGCGTCGTCGGGGACGGTGAGGCCGAGACCGGTCCGCTGGCCGCGTCGTGGAAGGTCCCGTTCTTCCTCGACCCGACCCACGACGGCGCGGTACTGCCCGTTCTGCACCTCAACGGCTACAAGATCTCCGGCCCGACGGTCCTCGGACGACGCACCGACGACGAGGTTCTGGCTGTGCTGCGCGCGATCGGCTGGGACGCGGTGGCGGTCTCCGGTGACGACCCGATGCAGGTACACCGCGACCTCGCGGAGACGCTCGATCGCGCGCACACCGCCATCGCGCGGATCCGGGACGATGCGCGCCGGTCGGGGTTCACCGAGCGGCCGCGGTGGCCGGCGATCGTGCTGCGCACGCCGAAGGGCTGGACGGGACCGGACATCGTCGACGGCGTGCAGGTCGAGGGCACGTTCCGAGCGCACCAGGTACCGATCGCCCACGTACGCGACGACCCCACGCACCTGCAGACGCTCGAGCAGTGGATGCGCTCGTATCGGCCCGAGGAACAGTTCGACCCGCAGGGCCGCCTGGTCCCCGAACTGGCGGCGCTGGCACCGTCCGGTGACAAGCGGATGGGTGCGAACCCGCACGCGAACGGCGGGCGACTCCTGCGCCCGCTGGATCTGCCCGCACCCGACCGGTACGCCGTCGAGGTGCGCGTGCCCGGCGCCGTCCACCACGAGACGACCCGTCCGCTCGGCGAGATGCTGCGCGACATCTACTCGGCCAACCCCGACGACTTCCGGTTGTTCTGCCCGGACGAGACCAACAGCAATCGGCTCGGCGCCGTCTTCGAGGTCACCGACCGCTGCTTCGTCGGCACCCTGATTCCCGGCGACGACCATGTCGGGCACCACGGCCGGGTGATGGAGGTGCTGTCGGAACACCTGTGCCAGGGCTGGCTCGAGGGCTATCTGTTGACCGGCCGGCACGGGCTGTTCGCGACGTACGAGGCGTTCGCGATGGTGAGCGCGTCGATGACGATCCAGCACACCAAGTGGCTCGAACGCGCCCGCTCCCTCGACTGGCGGGCCCCGGTCGCGAGCCTGAACATCCTGCTCACCTCGACGTGCTGGCGCAACGACCACAACGGGTTCTCGCATCAGGGGCCCGGGCTGATCGACACGGTGCTGTCGCTGTCCGGTGGTGTCACCCGCGTGTATCTGCCACCGGACGCGAACTCGCTCCTGATCGTCGCCGAGCACGTCTTCGCCACCCGCGACTGCGCGAACCTGCTGGTGGTCGACAAGCAGTCGCACCCGCAGTACCTGACGCTCGAGCAGGCCCGGGAGCACGTCGGGGCCGGGGCGTCGGTGTGGGACTGGGCCGGAAGCGAGACCGGCGACGGCGCGGCACCCGACATCGTGCTGGCGTGCGTGGGTGACGTCCCCACCGAGGAGACGCTGGCCGCGGCGGCACTGCTGCGTGGGCACGTGCCTGAGCTGCGGGTCCGGGTGGTCAACGTGGTGGACCTGATGTCGATGGCGCCGCCCGACGTCCATCCGCACGGCCGTTCGCACGAGAACTTCGCACGCCTGTTCACCGAGGATGTGGACGTCGTCGTCGCGTGGCACGGCTACGCGCGGTCCTTCCACCAACTGCTGCACGGCCGGATGAATCCGGACCGGTTCCACGTGCGCGGCTACACCGAGCAGGGGTCGACCACCACGCCGTTCGACATGGTGGTGCTCAACCACATGAGCCGCTACCACCTGGCGATCGAGGCGCTGCGCCGGTGCCGACGGGAACCCGACGGCGCCGCGGATCTCACGGGCTACTGCGAGCGGATGCTCGAACGGCACCACGGATACGTCCGCGAACACCTCGAGGACATGCCGGAGGTGTGCAACTGGGTCTGGCCGGAACCGGTGTGAGGCGGGCCGGCCGCGCGGTCAGATCCCCAGCTTCATCCCCGCACCGGCGTCCACCCGCAACTGTTGGCCGGTGACGAAGCGCGACTCGTCGGACGCGAGGTACACCACCGCGTGCGAGATGTCCTCCGGTTCGACCCACGGCGTCGGCATCGCCTGCATGAACGGGAACGTCACCTTCGCGTCCTCGGCCGTCGGGTTCTCGAGATCGGGCCGGAACGTCCTGTACATCGGCGGGCTCTGCAGCATGTCGGTGTTGACGTTGGTGGGGTGGATCGCGTTGACGCGGATCGAACTGGGACCCAACGTCAGCGCCAGGGACTGCGTGTACGTCCAGATCATCTTCTTCGCCAGCCCGTAGCCGTCCCCGCCGGGACCCTGCATCGCCTGCTGGCCGTTGATCCCGATCTGCGGCACCAAACCCGCGACCGAACCGGTGGCGATGATCGACGCCCCGGCGCCCAGGTACGGCATCGCGGCGTGGATGGTATTGACGACGCCGACGAAGTCGACGTCGAACGCATCGACGAAGCCCTGCACCGGCACGTCATTGCCCAACGGGCAGATTCCCGCATTCGCGACCACGACGTCGAGCCGCCCGAGCTTCGAAACCGCTTCGGCGAGTTCACGTTCCAGAGCGATCCGATCCCGGACATCGACCTTCGCGGCAACGACACGGCTGCCCGCCTTCTCGACGAGCCGCGCCGTTTCCTCGAGATCGGCCTCCGTGGCCAGCGGGTACTCGTTGCTCTCGATGTCGGCACACACGTCGAACGCGATGATGTCCGCGCCCTCGTCGGCGAGGTGGACGGCGTGGCTACGGCCCTGCCCGCGCGCGGCGCCCGTGATCAGAACGACTTTCCCGGCAACCCGATTCATCAGTCCTCCTCCGTGCCTGCCCACAGTGGGTGACGGGCCGCCACCCACTGTGGATTACAACACGTTGCAGTGTGAATCGGAACACATTCCGAGCCGCGGGCCCGGGCCGGAATCAGGACCCGGAGGCCCCGGCGTCGTCTGCAGGCCGCTGCAGCGCCGCCATGAACATCGCATCCGTCCCGTGCCGGTGCGGCCACAGCTGGACCCCGGGCCCGTCGCCCAGGCCGGGCACCCCGGGCAGCAACTCCCGCGTGTCGAGCGGGATCGCCCCGTGCCGGCGCACGGCGTCGGCGACCACGGCCACCGTCTCCGACACGTGCGGCGAGCACGTCGAGTACAGCACCACCCCGCCGGGCCGGACCAGCTCGAGCGCCGACGCCAGCAGCTCGCGCTGCAGCTTCACCAGACCCGCCACGTCCGCCGGCTGCCGCCGCCACCGCGCCTCCGGACGTCGACGCAGGGCGCCCAGCCCGGTGCACGGGGCGTCGACGAGAATCCGGTCGTAGCCGCCGTCCAGACCGGGGTCGCGACCGTCCGCGACGTGCACGTCGACGGGCAGCTCGCGGGTGGTCTTGCGGATCAGGTCGGCACGGTGCTCGACGGGCTCCACCGCGTCGAGGCGTCCGCCCTCGATCCCTGCCAACGCACCGAGCAGCGCGGCCTTGCCGCCCGGGCCGGCGCACAGGTCGAGCCAGCGTCCGCTGTCGGGCCCGTCGATCGGCGCGAGCGTGAGCGCGCGGGCCACCAGCTGGCTGCCCTCGTCCTGCACGCCCGCCAGACCCTCCCGGACCGCGTCGAGCAGACCGGGATCACCACCGTCCAGGTGGACCGCGTACGGCGAGTACGGTCCCACCTCGCCGCCGGTGATCAGAGCCAGCTCCTCCGCCGAGATCTCACCGGGCCGGGCGACCAGGTGGACCGCCGGACGGGCGTCGTCGGCAGCGAGGACGGCCTCGAGCTCGCCCGCATCGGCGCCGAGGGCGTCGGCGAACGCCTGCGCGATCCACGTCGGGTGGGCGTACCGGAAGGCGAGGTGTCCCACCGGGTCCACGGCGGCGTCCGGGGCCAGTTCGGCCACCCACTGGTCCTCGGTCTTCTCCGACACCCGGCGCAGGACGGCGTTCACGAAACCCGCCTTGCCCGAACCCGCCTCGGCACGAACGAGATCCACCGACGTCGCGACCGCGGCGTGCGACGCGATGCGGGTGCGCAGCAACTGGTAGGCGCCGAGTTGCAGGACGTCGAGCAGCGGGCCGTCGATCTCCTCGATCGGGCGGCCCGCGCACTTCGCGATCACGGCGTCCAGCAGACCGCGGGCGCGGGCGGCGCCGTACGCCAGCTCGGTCGCCAGGGCCGCGTCGCGGCCGTCGAGCCGTCGTTCCCGGAGCAGCCCCGGCAGAACGAGATTCGCATAGGCGTCGCGTTCGCGCACCGCGCGCAACACGTCCCGGGCCGCGCGCCGCGACTGGTCGACCGACGCCTGCGCCGGATCCGGCCGCTTCGCCTGCCGCGGCCGGTTGTTGTCACCGCTCCGGCCGCCCTGACCACCGCTGCCGCCGCGGCCCCCGGTGCGGCGGCCGCCCTGGCCGCCGCCCTGTCCGCCGCCGGACCTGTTGGGTCGCCTCGACTCGCTCACTGTGCCCGAACCTCTCCGTCGAGACGCGCACCGCGCGCCCAGTCGACCGCTGCCATCTGCTTCTTGCCCTGCGGCTGGACCTGATCGAGCCGGACCGCCGTCGTGGAGGTGCCCACGTAGAAGCCGTCCTTGCGGACCTCGATCTGCCCGGGCCGCAACGTCTCCTGCGCCAGCGTCACGGGTCCGACCTTCACCCGCAGATCCCCGATCATCGTCCACGCCCCGGGAGCGGGAGTCACCGAACGCACGTGCCGGTGGACGGCGAGAGCCGGCTGGTCCCAGCGGATTCGGGCAGACTCGACCGACACCTTCGGCGCATGGGACACACCGTCCGGCGGCTGCGGGACCGCGTGCACGGTGCCGTCCTCGACACCGTCGAGCACCGATTCGAGGAGCAGCGCGCCGCTCTCGGCGAGGCGCCCGAGCAGGGCCCCCGCCGTGTCGGTCGTGCGGATCGCCTCGGTCACGACTCCATACACGGGTCCGGTGTCCATACCCTCGTCGAGATCGAAGACCGTCGCGCCCGTCATCTCGTCGCCGGCGTTGATCGCGGCCTGCACGGGAGCGGCACCCCGCCACGCGGGCAGCAGCGAGAAGTGCAGGTTCATCCACCCGTGCCGCGGAACGTCGAGCACCGGGCGCGGCAGCAGGTTTCCGTAAGCGACCACCGGGCACGCGTCGGGCTCGAGTTCCCGCAATCGCGCCAGGAACTCCGGGTCCGACGCCGACGCGGGCGTGAGCACCTCGATGTCGTGCTGGTCGGCGAGCTGCCCGATGGGCGAACGGACCAGCTTCCGCCCGCGACCGGCGACGGCGTCGGGCCGGGTCACGACGGCGACCACCTCGTGACGTTCGGAGTCGATCAGCCGCTGCAGCGACGGCACGGCCGGTTCGGGCGTCCCCGCGAAGACGATGCGCATCAGCTCCGGGCCTCCAGGTGGTCGGAGCGGGTGGGCGAGGTGTTCACGAGGGCGGCTCCCGGAGCATCGAATCCCGGCGGTGCCGGAAGAAGGTTCACTCCGGGATTCTACGGACCCGAAGGAGCAGCTCAGCCACCGGTCAGCGCCGCCTCCACCCGCTCGGTGTCGGCGTCGGACCAGCCGTCGGGCTGCAGGATCCGGGCCCACATGCCGGCGGCCTCCGGACCGTACGAGTGCCCGTGGCCTGCCGGGACGTCCGCGGAGAAGATCATGTCGAGCGTCACCTGCCAGAAGGTGACCAGCGGCAGCCAGGACATGTTGGGATCGACGTCGCGTCCACGCGGTTCACGCAACCAGTCCGGCTCGTTGAACAGCAGCGACGGCGACCACCACACGATCGGGTCGCTCGCGTGCTGCCAGTACACGACCCGCCGCGGACCCCACTCGGCGTCGAGGTCCAGGTCGCCGGGCTCGGACGCGAACCGGACCGACCTCCCGTCCTCGACGATCGGAAGGATCTCCGGGGATCCCGGGTCGCGGTCCGCGGTCACCTCCCGCCACTGCGGCGTGAAGTTCGGCGTCCCCACCCACAGGGCACCGTCCACCCGCGTCGCCATGTCCTGATAGCCCGCGAACGCGTTCTGGCCGCCGTACGAACCGAGACTCTCCCCGAACACGACAAGCTTGGGCCGGGTCTCGACGGGCAGGTCGATCCAGCGCGCGAACACGGCGTTGAACAGGGCCCGACCGGCCACCTGCGGGGTCTCCCGGTCGGCGATGAAGGCCAACGGGCTCGGCAGGAAGGAATACTGCATCGACGCGATCGCCGTGTCGCCCGCTTCGATGTACTCCAGCGACGATGCGACGTTCTGGTTCACCCAGCCCCGGCCGGTGGTGGTGTTGACCGCGAGCACTCTTCGTTCCCACGCCTTGGTGCGATCGAGTTCGGCGACGACGAGATCGGCGACGCCGGCGACGGAGTCGGCCGATTCACGGCCGGCATAGACCCGGATCGGCTCCTTCGCGGGCCGCCCCGTCACCTCGGTGATCCGGTCCGCGCCGGGGCCGCGGCCCACGAAGGTGCGGCCCTCCTGCCCCAGGGTGTCCCACGCCTGGGCGGACGCCGGTGATCCGCTCCGCTCGGGCACTGTCGGTTCCTCGACCCCCTCCGCAGTCGCGGTGTCGGCGCCCGAGAAGCTCCAGTTGGCGAACGCGATCAGGCCCTTGTAGAGCGCACCGTTGACGACCAGGACGGCGATCACGACGGCCACCAGCAGGCCCGCCACGTTCGCCGCGGGCCGGGGCACCAGGCGTCGGGCCAGGTCGGTGAGTTTGCGCGTCCCCTTCCGGATACCGCGCCCCGCCTCGAGGAGCACGAACCACACCGCGACTGCGATGAGGAACACGAGCAGGATGTTCCCCTGGTTGGTGTGTTCCAGGCCGACGAGATCGCGAACGTAGTTCTGCCACACCGCCCCGAGCACGAGGAACACCGGAACGAGGATCACCGCGGCGACTCCGAGAATCCACCACCCGATCCGGCGCGTCCGCGCCGACCACGCCGGCTCGACGCCGCACGAGCGCACGATCCACGCCGCGAGGCAGCCGACGCCGTACCCGAGCGCGACCGAGATGCCGGTGGCCAGCCCTTGCAGATACCAGGCGCGCGGGAGCAGCGACGGGCTCATCGACCAGGTGAAGAACACGAGAGCGACGGCCAGGCCCACCGGATTCGAGCGACGCACACAGCCGCGCAGTTGGGTCCAGAACCGTCGGATCACCGGCCGTACAGGATCGGCGACGCCTTCGGGGGCTCGCTCGGGGGCGGTTGTCATGCGCGGAACGATATGCGCGACGATGCCACGAGCGCTGGACCGGCCCTCCCGCGGCGTGTACACCGGAACTACGGGTCATCCCTGTTGCGCCCCTGGAGGCAGACATGTCCGGCATCGCAAGCAAGTTCGACAAGGCATTCGAGTCCCGGCCCGTCGACGACCTGGCCGATGCGCCGGTCACCGCCCTACGCGGCTTGAGCGAGTCCGATGCCGAGCACCTACGGGCGGCCTTCGGGATCAGCACTGTCCGGGATCTCGGCACCAACAAGTTCTTCCGCTGGGCCCAGGCGATCGCCGAACTCGCCGAATAGCACGAGCACCCCGGTTTCGACGCAGGTAGACGTCACCGCACATACCGGAACATCGACCCAGGCGTCCGATACCACGGGTTCGCCCCAAATTTCGTGCGCCACGCCGATTCTCGCGAATCATATTTTTGCGATTACAGCGCGAAAGCGAACTTGCTCGAGGTAACTTTCGACTCGACCCCACTGCCCCAGCACCCCGGCAGGACAGGGCATCTCACGGGCCACCCCAGCAAACCGGTGGCTTCACATTCTCGGACCAGCGCCTCGATCAGCCCAGCGTCGGACAGATCGGCGAGACTGGAACCAGATCTCTAATAGGCACGAAAAACATTGTGCAACAAGATGATCTGATCCTTCACCAGCACCTGATCGGGTCGGCGGCGGTCTTGGATCACCACGCGCCGGCCGATTCACCGCAGCCCGAGCACCCACGACTTCTCCGTAAGGGGTACCGCCATGCTATTGAGGGATACGAAGCCCGGCCACACTGACACGATCGGAATGGATCTACTCGAAGGCGCCGCGTCCGCGACCCGAAAGGGGTTCGCGTTCGATGTGGCGATCATCGGCCTGGGGTATGTCGGGCTTCCGACTTCACTGGCGTTCCACGCCGCCGGTTGCAGGGTACTCGGCATCGACATCAGCGAGAATCGGCTCGACATCGTCCGCCGACAACGCGCCGATCTCGTCGACGCGGACCGTCGTCGACTCGCGGACGCGCTGGAGGACCCGGGATACGCGACGACCGGCGAGATCGCGCGCCTCTCCGACGCCGCCGCGGTGATCGTGTGTGTCCCGACCCCGGTCGACGAGCACCTCACCCCCGAGCTCGGCATCCTTCGCAGGGCATGCAAGTCCGTCGTCGAGCATGCCGTACCCGGCCAGGTCCTCATCCTCACCTCCACGACGTACGTGGGCAGCACACGCGATCTGCTCGCCACCGAGTTGAGCGCGAAGGGGTTGAGGGTCGGAACCGACGTGTTCGTCGCCTTCAGCCCGGAGCGGATCGACCCCGGAAACGAACGGTTCCCCCACGAGGAGGTTCCGCGCGTCGTCGGGGGCACAACGGCATCGTGCACCGAGGCCGCGACCGCGGTACTGCACCGCTGTACGAAGAATGTCCACGGCGTCGAATCGACCGACGCCGCCGAGATGACAAAGCTCGTGGAGAACACTTTCCGAGCCGTCAACATTGCGCTCGCGAACGAGTTCGCGGAGATCTGCCGATCGCTGCGTCTCGACGTGATGGACGTGATCAAAGCCGCCGCGACCAAGCCCTACGGATTCATGCCCTTCTTCCCCGGGCCGGGAGTCGGTGGGCACTGCATCCCCTGCGACCCGCACTACCTGCTGTGGCAGTTGCGCAAGAAGCGGCTGAGCACGCCACTGATCGAACAGGCCATGACCGGCATCGCGGCCCGGCCTCACCAGGTCGCCGAACGCGCCCGGCAGACGCTCTCCGAGCAAGGCTGCGGGATCGTCGGTGCCCGAGTCCTCGTCGTCGGAGTCGCCTACAAGCCCAATGTCGAGGATCTGAGGGAATCGCCGGCGCTGGAGATCATCGCCGCCCTCCTCGAGATGGGCGCCGCGGTGGCGTACCACGATCCGAACTTCCCCATCCTGACTCTGTCCGACGGCACGGTGCTCACCGATGTGGCGGACCCGGGACGTTTCGAGGCCGATCTCGTGATCGTGCACACCGCACACGACGTCGTCGATCTCGACTGGCTGGCCACGGCGCCGGCGGTCCTCGACACCACCTATCGGCTGGATCGTCTCCCGCGCCGCGTCGCCCTGTAGCGAACGAGCCCGAAACCCCGGCGAACGAAAGGGATTGCGCACGATGAGAACCACAGTGACCGGAGGGGCAGGCTTCATCGGCAGTCACCTGGTCGAATACCTACTGCGGCAGGGCGACGAGGTCGTGGTGCTCGACGACCTCTCGACCGGCAGACTTGCCAACCTCGAATCCGTATCGGGCGCCGACGGATTCCGCTTCATCGAAGGCTCGATCCTCGACCGCGGCGCCGTCGACAGCGCGATCGGCGGCGCGGACCGGGTGTTCCATCTCGCGGCGGCCGTCGGCGTCCGGTTGATCGTCGACCGTCCGCTGGAGAGTCTGCGCACGAACATCCACGGCACCGAGACCGTCCTGGACGCGTGCCTCGACGCGGGATCGGTCCTGCTGCTCGCGTCGACCAGCGAGATCTACGGCAAGAACACCGCCGATGCCCTGTCCGAGGATGCCGATCGCATCCTCGGCTCACCGCTCACCGCCCGATGGACGTACGCGGCCGCGAAGGGGATCGACGAGGCGTTCGCACACGCGTACTGGCGCGAGTTCGGACTACGAGTGGCGACAGTTCGATTGTTCAACACGGTCGGCCCGCGCCAAACCGGCCGATACGGAATGGTGGTCCCGACACTGGTCGGACAAGCCCTGCGAGGCGACCCACTCACGGTCTTCGGGGACGGCCGTCAGACGCGATGCTTCTCGTTCGTCGAGGACGTCGTACCGGCGATCGTCGCGATTGCCGGCGAGCCCGCAGCATACGGCCGAGCCTTCAACCTCGGTGGAGCGCAGGAGATCTCGATCATCGAGCTGGCCGAGCGGGTGGTCGAGGTACTCGGCTCCGACAGCTCGATTTCCCTGGTGCCGTACGAGCAGGCGTACGCGGCGGGATACGAGGACATGCGACGCAGGGTTCCGGACAACCGGGCCGCCCGCGAGCTGGTGGGCTTCGAGCCTGTCACCGCCGTGGACGAGATCATCGCCCGCGTCGCCGCTGCACTGCCGGACACGGACACGGCCGGACGAGCGGTGGGCGCGCGCCGATGACCCCCCGAATCACTCTGCGGGATCGTCCACGGACGTGCATGACCGTCGCACTGGCCGCGACGGCCGCGCTCTCGCAACTCCATGCGGACGCGCGGGTGGTCGATCGACCCCAGTTACCGCTGGTGATCGGGGCGATTCCGTACTGGGACCAAAGCGCCGCGCTGACCTCGATGCGCACGTACGCCCGCTACATCGACGTCGCCTCTCCCTGGTCGTACTCGGTGTCCGCGGACGGCACGCCGACGGTGGCCGAGGGTACGAGGCCGGACGCCGATTCCGAGCTTGGCACGCATTCCGGCGACAGCAGTATTCGGACGATTCCCACGATCACGAACACGACCGACGGTCGATGGGACCGCGAGACCATAGCGAAGGTCCTGCTCGATCCGGCATTGCGCCGCGCCCATGTCGAGGCACTCACCGGCCTCGTCGAAGAGTACGGCTTCGACGGCGTCCAGATCGACTACGAGAACCTGTCGGCCGCCGATCGTGACAGCTTCTCCACCTTCGTCCGCGAATTGGGCGACGCGCTGCACCGGATCGACCGGGTGCTCTACGTCGCAGTTCACGCCAAGCCGAACGATACGGGCTACGGACCGCACAACGAGGCCCAGGACTACGCCGCGATCGCCGCGGGCGCCGACAGAGTGATCGTGATGGCGTACGACCGGCACTGGGCGACCAGCACAGCGGGGCCCATCGCCCCGTACGACTGGGTCGAGGAGGTGATCCGCTATGCCGTCACCAGGATTCCGCGGGAGAAGCTCGTTCTCGGAGTCGGGCTCTACGGCTACGACTGGGTCGGCTCGGCGGCAACACCGCTCACGTGGGCCGAGGTGATGTCGGTCGCGGAGGTGCACCGGTCGCCGATGCATTGGGACGAGACCAGCCTGTCCACCCACTTCACCTATGTCGTGGACGGGATCACCCACGAGGTGTGGTTCGAGAACGCACGCAGTGTCGAGGCCAAATCCGCACTCGCGCGGCGTCACGGTCTCGCCGGCATCGCGTTGTGGCGTCTCGGCGGGGAGGACCCGTCGATCTGGCGGCTCGGCCCGTGACCACATGCCGGGCACCGTCCGGGAGACCGGACGCTTCGGACCGCGGTTCGACGCCGGAGCACCCGGCGACATCTCGTCATACGACCGGCCCCGCCGGCGCGTTCCCTCTGGCTTCGAAGGATCAGCAATGTGCGGAATTATCGCTTGCCGGACCAATGGTCCCGCCCTCGACTACCTACTACCGGCACTGAAGCGGCTCGAATACCGCGGCTACGACTCGGTGGGTGTCGCCGTCCGCACCGACGACGGCGATATCGCCCGCCTACGGACGATCGGGCGTATCGGCGCTCTCGAGCAGCAAGTGACGCGATGGAACGGACCCGAGCTCGACGGACTCGGGATCGGGCACACGCGCTGGGCCACCCACGGCGGCGTCGACGAGGCCAACGCGCACCCACACCTGGACTGCACCGGTCGAATCGCAGTGGTGCACAACGGGATCATCACCAATGCCGAGGAGCTGGAGCGGGAACTCCGCGCGACCGGACATCAGTTCGCATCCCAAGTGGACAGCGAGGTGGTGACCCACCTCATCGAGGACTGTCTCACGGTCTCGGGCGACCTGTTGACAGCCGTCCAGCAGACGGTGGACCGGCTCTCCGGTTCGTGGGCGCTCGCGGTCCTCGAGCAGGGCACCGGCCGCCTCGTCGCCGCCGCGAACCGATCGCCCCTGCTGGTCGCTCGCGCCAGAGGTTGTGCCTTCGCCACGAGCGACTCGGCCGCGATCGCGGACTGGGTCGACGAGTTCCGCACTCTCGACGACGGGGACGTCGTCGAACTCGGCGACGTCTTCACCTGGAGCCACCACGGACTGCGGTGCTCACCGCCGCCGCTCAGGCGGCAGGCGTGGGACCGCACGGACATCAGTCTCGGCCGGCACACCGACTTCATGAGCAAGGAGATCGCCGAGCAGCCGGAGGTCGCCGCGCGCCTGCTCGCACAGATCGGCGGCGGCGTCGCCGACGGATCGCTGTGGTCCGGGCTCGGCCTCCCCCACTTCGACCGACTGCGCGTCGTCGCGTGCGGCACCTCGCTGCACGCCGGTCAGGTGATCGGCAACTGCGTGCGCGGGGCCGGCGCGATACCGTTCACCGCAACGGTCGCCAGCGAAATGCTGCGAGAGCACTCGGACCCGAACACGCTCACGCTCGCGATCAGCCAGTCCGGCGAAACCGCTGACGTCCTGCGCGCGCTGGACCTCCACGCCCCCGGCGACGGACCGCTGCTCGCGTTGACCAATTCCACACATTCGACGCTCGCCCGTCGCGCAGACGCGGTCCAGTCCTGTTCCGCCGGTCCCGAGATCGGCGTGGCGGCCACGAAGACTTTCGTATGCCAGGTCATATCGGGAGTCGCGCTCATGATGTCCGCAATGGTGGCGACCGAACGACTCGCTCCGGACATCGCCTCTCGGCTGATGCGATCTCTCAACGGCATCCCCGCGCGACTTGCGGCCGCGACCGAGGCGGCGCAGCAGCTGATCCCGCCGATCGTGGACGAACTGACCACATCGACCGGATTCGTTTTCCTCGGGCGCGGAGCCGGTGTGCCCTACGCCGCCGAGGGCGCGCTGAAGCTCAAGGAACTCACCTACCGCTGGGCCGAACACCATCCGGCCGGCGAACTCAAACACGGGCCGCTGGCCGTGATCGAGTCGGGGACCCCGGTCGTCGTCGTCGACCACGGTGACCCGCGCATCGCCGCGAACATCGCCGAGGTCCGGGCGCGCGGCGGGCGAATCATCACCATCGGCATCGAGGGAAGCACGGTTCCGGTGCTGCACCCGGGACCGGCACCGTGCGGTCCGCTCGAATCAGTCGTTCCGATGCAGGTGCTGGCGCGCGAGCTCGCCCTCGCGCTCGGCCGGGACGTCGACAAGCCCCGCAATCTCGCCAAGTCAGTGACCGTCGAATGATCCGCCGAACCGAAAGGCACAGTATGAACAGTCACAACTGGATATGCCCGGCCCGTCCCGGATCCCGGCATCCACGACCTCAACGACCTCCCGCCCGGCGCCGCCGCATGCTGGGGCTGGTCAGCGCCCTGGCCCTCCTCCTCGCCCCGACCCTGATCTCGGTCGGCGCCGGCGCGCCCGCCGGCGCCGCCGGAGCACCCACAGTGGTGAGCCTGACGTTCGACGACGGCAATGCGAATGCGACCGTGGCCGCCCAGACACTGCAGGCCAACGGACTGCGCGGGACGTTCTTCGTCCCGTCGGGCTACATCGATCAGCCCGGCTACATGACGCAGGCCGATCTCCACGGGATCGAAGCCGGAGGCCACGAGATCGGCGGTCATTCCGTCACGCACCCGGACCTCGCCTCGATGTCACGGGACGAGGCAACGAGACAGATCTGTAACGACCGCGTGAACCTCACCGGCTGGGGTTTCGACGTCACCTCGTTCGCGTACCCATTTGCGTCGGCGTCCGCCGAGACCGAGGCAATCGCGCGGCAGTGCGGATACAACAGTGCACGCGGGCTCGGGGATATCGAGACTCGATTCGGATGCCAGGGATGCGACCGCGCCGAAGCTATTCCGCCCCAGAACCCGTTCTACACGCAGGCGCCGGACCAGGTGGACAGCACCTGGACCCTCGCGGACCTGCAGAATGTCGTCACCAACGCGGAGAACAACGGCGGCGGGTGGATCCAGTTGACCTTCCACCATGTATGCGCCGGCAACTGCGATCCGGGCGGCCTGTCGGTCTCACCGGAACTACTCGATCAGTTCGCTGGTTGGCTTGCTGCACGGTCGACCGCCAACACGACGGTCAAGACCGTGCGTGAGGTGATCGGCGGCGCGGTGGCACCGACTGCACCCGGTCCCGTCGTGCCTGCCGCCGCCCCGGGCGTCAACGGAGCACCGAACCCCGGCCTCGAGACGGTCGGCGCCAACGGACTGCCCACCTGCTGGATGGCGGGCGGCTACGGCGTCAATTCACCGACGTTCGCCACGGTCCCCGAAGCACACGGCGGCAGCATTGCCGAGCGCTTGTCGATGACCGGCTACGTGGACGGCGATGCCAAACTGTTGCCCGTACTCGATCTCGGTGAATGCTCACCGGGAGCCGTTCCCGGCCACACCTATGCGCTGTCGGCCTGGTACAAGTCCACCGCCCCGACGCAGTTCGCGGTGTACTACCGGACCGCGGTCGGCACGTGGGCGTACTGGACGTCGAGCCCCTGGTTCGAGACCGCGGCCGACTATACCGAGGCCACGTGGACCACGCCGGCGGTTCCTGCCGGCGCGACCGGAATCAGCTTCGGGCTCAACCTGTTCGGTGACGGCCAGCTGCATACCGACGACTACTCGCTCACCGACACCGCGGTGCAGCCGTCCACGGGATCCTGGACGCTCGGCGGTGGCTCGGGCGCCGCAGCACCGGGCGATGTCGCGGCACCGGAACGCGGGATCAGGACGAGCCCCGACACCGACCGGATCGATCGGCGCGGGCCGATCGATCCCCGGCTCCACTACGTACCGGGGCCGGATGAACTGAAGCCCGGTCAGACCTTCCTGCCGGACGCAGGTCCGCTCGGGGACTAGTCCCGGCGTCCACCAACCACCGCCGACCGGCCCGAGGGTCGAATTTCGGACCGGTCGGCCCCTGGCGGGGACCGGCTGTCAGCACGACGAGGGAAATCCGAGCAGAAGGAGAACCACATGGCCCCCCACACCGTCACCAGGTTGCTGGGAGTGGTAGCGGTCGCAGGTGCGGCCGCCGTGACGGGTTGCGCGGCTGACGCGGCCCATGCCGACGATGCCGCCGAATACCCGTGGCACACCGACATCGTCGCGACGACGTTCTGGGTCGGCGAGATCTTCGACCCCACGGCCGAGGACGGCAGCCAGGTGATGTCGACGTACGACGCGAACTGGATCGAGAGCTACGGCGGGTGCGACGGCGTCTCGGCGGACGGGGACTGCCGGACGGAGCCCCGCACCGCCGACACCGGGTACTTCCCCAAGAACATGACGCCGCGGGAGAACCCCTTCTATCTCGATCTGCCCTTCGACGACGTCAACGACGAGACCGCCTTCGCGCAGCGCGGTGAGGTGATTCCCTGGGCCGACGAGTCTCCCTACCGCGAGCACGTCTCGGACCCCGCGTTCAGCCTGATGAAGAACCGCTGGGTGCGTCTGAGTAGCGGTGAAAATACGTGTTACGGCCAGATTGAGGATGCCGGGCCGGCGAACTACCACGATGCCGACTACGTGTTCGGCTCGGACGATCGCAGACCCGCCGACAACGAGTTCGACGGCGCGGGACTCGATGTCTCCCCGGCGCTGAACGGCTGCCTGGGATTCCGCGAACTCGACGGTCTGGGCGACCGCGTCGACTGGCAGTTCGTCGACGAGGACGACGTCCCTCCGGGCCCCTGGCGCACGATCGTCACCACCAGCGGCGTGCAGCAGTGATCGGTTCCGCTCTACACGACCCACTCATCCTTCGACACAAGGGGTTTCGATGGCGACTCTCATCTTGATCATGGTGCTCGTGTTCGGGATCAACACCCTCTTCTGGACGTCGGTCGGGATAGGGCGGGCGTTCACGTCCTGGTGGACCCGCTGGCGTGGAAGACCCTCCTCCGCCGCATCCGGTCCCCCGCCGCCGAATCCGGGCGACGTGGCCGTGCTGATCGCGGCGCACAATGAGGAACTCGTGATAGCCGAGACGATCGACTCCGCAGGCTCGCTGGTCCCCATGTCCAACGTCTTCGTCATCTCCGACGGATCGTCCGACCGCACGGTCGACATCGCCCGTGCTGCGGGCGCCCAGGTCCTCGAGCTGAACCCGAACCGGGGCAAGGCCGGAGCGCTCGCCGCGGGACTCGAGCATTTCGGCCTGTGCCGGCGATTCGAGGTGGTGATGCTGCTCGACGCGGACACCGATCTGGCGCCGGACTACCTCACCACCGGTCTCGCCCAGTTCGCAGAGCCTGGAGTGGTCGCCGTCGCGGGCCGGGCCACCACGATCGCCACGCCGGACCCGCCTAACTGGCTGGGTCGATTCCTGGTGGCATACCGCGAGCGGGTGTACATCGCGGTGCAGTACCTGCTCAAGTACGGTCAGGCCGCACGCTGGGCCGATGCCGTCACAATCGCGCCCGGCTTCGCCAGCATGTACCGCACGTCGGCACTGGAACACATCGATGTGAGCGCTCCCGGACTCGTCATCGAGGACTTCAACATGACCTTCGAGGTCCACGCAAAGCGTCTGGGCCGCATCGCCTTCCATCCCCGCGCCGCAATTGCCTACACGCAGGATCCCGACAGTTTCCGCGACTACGTCAAACAGATCCGGCGCTGGACCCTCGGGTTCTGGCAGACGCTGCGTCGCCATCGGCTCCACGCCGGCCGATTCTGGGTGGCACTGGCGGCATACGTCGCCGAATTGGTCACCAGCAGCATCCTGTTCGTGCTCCTCGTACCACTACTGGCTCTCTCGGTCACCGCACAAGTCGTCGGGAACCTCGGGATCGGAACCTGGCAACTGGCGCAGGTGCTGCAACCCCAGACGCTACTCCTCGGCGTACTGGTTCCCGACTTCGTGCTGACTGTGTTTGCCGCCGTGATCAGCCGCCGTCCCCACTACCTGCTGTACGCCCTCGCCTTCCCTCTCATGCGTGTCGTCGATGCCGCGGTCTGCTTGAGGACACTGCCGCTTGCGTGGAGCAGTCGAGACTCCGGGGTGTGGCGTAGTCCCGCAAGGCGTTCACGATCCGAGCCACCCGCCGACGACGTAGCGGCGACCTCGACGACACAGACCACACCACCGCGACTGCGCGTGGTCGGAGACCACCAACACGAGCATCAGTTCCGAGGCGAGATCGCCTGACGACCTCCGGCACTGCGAGCACAGCGCACGACCGCCCATATCCGCACTACAGGTTAGGAATGTCGCAATGAATTCGGTGTCAATCCAAGCTCGTCCTCGGCGGTCCGCCGCCTGGTCGGCAGCCGCACTCCTCCCCCTGGCGGCCGCGTTGGCCCTCGTCACGTCGGGTGCCGCGGAGGCAAGCGAACGAACGGCGCCCACCCCGGCCGGCACGTTGACCGTGACGCTGGCGAACGATGTCGTCGAACCGGTTCCGGGTCTCACACTGATGCCGACCTCGAGGGAGGGCCTCGTCTCGATCTCGGCCGTCGCCACCGCAACGGGTGCCGGTTCCCAGGACATCACAAGCGGCAACCTCGACGTCGGCTACCAGGTCGGCTGCGCGGTCGATGTGTCCGGTGGCGTGCAGCTCGCGATCGAGATGCTGGCCGGCCCGGCGATCACGTTCCTTCCCACGCCCGGATTGGGCATGAACTTCGGTGTCGGACCATCGATCCTGATCAACCCCAAGCTCGGTACCTCTCAGGACGTTTCACTCGGCAAGCAGGTGTCGTACGGGCCGGAGTCCGGCGTGTCGCTCGATGCGGCACGCGTGAAGATCGACGGATGCCTCGGTGACGTCACGATTCGGCCGTACGCCGTCTACACCGTGACCACCGATCGGGGAAGCCACTCGGTCGCGACGTACGGGACCTCGCGCCTCCTGTGACCAACACCGACCAACACCGACCAACACTGATCAGCTCCGGCCGGCTCCAGCCGGCGCTGCTGGCCCGCATCGGACAGTGCGGGCGAGCAGCGCCGGCTGCAACCATTGGCGCCGAGGCGCTGCGACCGCGGATCGAAGCGGCTACACGCGCAGCTCGAGAGTCACGATCGCTTCCGCGACGGTGCGCACGGTGGCATTGTGCGAGCGGGCGTGACTCCGGATGAGCTGGTAGGCGGCATCGACGCCGATACCGTTGGCGTTCGAGATGATCCCCTTAGCCTGCTCCACGACGACGCGGCTCGTCAGCGCCCGTTCGAGTTGTCCGGACAGTTGCTCGAAGTGACGTACCGCCGACCTCTGGGCCAGGTAGACGGACGCCATGTCGGCCAGCACGCCGACCATGGAGATCTCGTCCTCGAGCCAACACCGCGGCCGATCCGAAATCAGGACGAGCACACCGAGTGCGCGCCCGTCGTGCACGAGCGGGAACAGCGCCAACGCCGCCACACCCGATCGTCGAGCCTCCGCGACGAACAGCGGCCAAGACTCCCGGTGATCATCGACTGCCGCGATGTGCAGAACTCTCCCGCGGGCGATGGCATCTACACCCGGACCGTCCGACACCAACTGAGCCAGACGGTCGAGGGGCACGCCCCTGCTGGTCGTCGAAGTCGGCAGCCCGTCGAGATCGGCCACGACTCCGCCGCCGGTCAGGGCGAGCAGATCCGAAACCAGATCGACCAAACCCGCCAGCACACGGTCGGTTTCGGATGACGCCGCCTGCAGCTTCGTGAATCTCTCCACGACGGCCACAAAACAACCTTGATCAAACAATCGACAGTCCCCCTGTTCGAGAATAAGACACCCCGACATTGGAAGATCCGACAGCCACCCACACACAGGAGTGGCGCTGACACACATTCCAGCCGATTCGTAATAGCCTCGAGATACAGATCCGAACGAGCTGTTTCCTGCCCCCGCCTCAACAGCCTCTCCCCCGTCCCGATGACGCGACGTCCACCGAGAACGAGGAAGCCCTGCAGGATAAAGCCTATCGGGTTCAGCATGGATCCCGGAACCGATTCGGAGCGCATATTTGAAGCATCAAGGACCGGACACTCACACCGAGAAGTCCGCGAATACTGTAACAATTGTTCACATTCACCTGGAGCAACGAAGGCTTGGCTGACCAAATTTGATCTTGTTTATCCAACCTTGATCCGGAAGACATAATTGACGGCCCGGCAACTTTCGTCGAGTCCGCAGGCTTCGAAAATTCTGGCAACTAATGATCGACTGGAAAAACCGATCGACACCCGCGTTCGATCACGAATTGCTTTCGACGATCATATCGACAATTCCGGCACCGAGGGGCACCGGCGCACACGCGGCCGCAGGAACCGTCGGGTCGAGGCTCTGCAGAACGAGACCGAGCGCGAATGGGTCGTAGACCATATTGAAGTGCCCGCCCCGGTTCTCCGGACACAGGTCCTGGACCGACAGATTCACCGCCCCGGGGTCGCGAAGGGCGATATTCGTGTGGGGCTGGATCATCTCGTCGTAGCGCGACCCGATGGTCGTGTACTCCACTCCCGGCACGGTGTCGCCGCCGGCGTTGAGCGCGGCCAGGAACGACGATCCCTGCATCTGTTGGCTGATCGCCTCGGAGGTGAGAAACTCGGCGATCCGGTCGGGGTACGGAAGCATTCGCAACAGCGGCACGAGTCCGAACATGATGCCGCCGTAGGTGGGTGAAGCCACCCCTACCCAACGATTGACCGCGGCGGCGCCGTCGAGGCGATTGACGAAGTACCGTGCCACAGTGGCGCCCTGCGAGTAGCCGACCAGATCGACCTCCACCGCTCCGGTGGCCTCGCGGACCTGCTCCACGAACTTCCCCACCTCACGTGCGCTGTGGGCGATGTCGGCGCGGGCGTACTTCCCCGGTTTGCCGTCCGAACCGTAGTTGAGGCTGAACACGCAGAATCCTCGTTCGACGAGCATCGGCGACAAGGCCGCCCAGTCGGAGTACGAGTCCGAGTCGCTGCCGTGGACGAGGACCACCGGATTGGGGTGATCGCTTCCCGGACGGCAGCGAAAATCGTTCGCGCCCAGTGGAGCCGAGCCCGGATGTTCCTCCGCGTACCGCAGCGCCTCCGCGTGCCGGGTCTGGATCGGCCCCGGATCCACCGGCACCACGAAGGTGGGCGCCGAACCGTCGACGTCCGGCGCCGGGGCCGCCTGGGCCCCCGAGACCGTGACGACCGCCGCCGTCACCGCCGCCGCGCCGTTGGCGAGCACTCTCCCGAAAAGTTTCACCGCACACCTCACTTCGCCCGAACGACCGGTCGTGCCACTGCAGCGTGTCTAGCAAGATCACGCCCACTCCGCACGGCGGGCAGGCGCACCGACGGATAACGGTCTCGCCACGAATCTCCGCGCGAACGGCCCCGGGCACCGGACGATCACGGTCGCGCAATGGCGCACGAATCCACTTCCACATGGTGGAATTGGGGTCCATCGCCGACCGAACGGGGCCCGGATGACCATCGTGGACAACGCCGTCTACGTCGACGGCGCGCGGGTGGACAGCCCGACGTCACTGGACAACACCTACCGCACGATGCGCCGATTGGACGGGATGGCGTGGATCGGACTGTATCGCCCCGACGCCGCCGAAGTGGAGTCGCTGGCACGCGAGTTCGACCTGCACCATCTGGCCGTGGAGGACACGATCGCGGCGCACCAGCGCCCCAAACTCGAGCGCTATGACAAGACCTTGTTCGTCGTGCTCCGCCCCGCCCGGTACCTCGACGACGTCGAGAAGGTCGAGTTCGGCGAGGTGCACGTCTTCGTCGGACCCGACTTCGTCGTGACCATCCGACACGCCGAGGCCCCCGATCTCGCCCAGGTGCGCCGACGGCTCGAGGCGACGCCCGAACTGCTGTGCCTGGGCCCCGAGGCGATCCTGTACGCGATCCTCGACCAGGTCGTCGACGAGTACCTGCCGGTCGCGGCGGGACTCGAGAACGACATCGACGAGATCGAGAACCAGGTGTTCACCGGCGATCCGGCCGTCGCACGGCGCATCTACGACCTGTCCGGCGAGGTGATCGACTTCCAGCGCGCGACGCACCCGCTGGTGTCGATGCTCGAGGCTCTCGAACGCGGTTCCGACAAGTACCACGTCGATGTCGAACTCCGGCGACACCTGCGTGACGTCCTCGACCACACGATCCGGGTGATCGAGCGCGCCGACTCGTCGCGCGCGCACCTGCAGACCGCGCTCACCGTCCACGCGACACTCGTCGCTCAGAAACAGAACGAGGAGATGCAACGGCTGACCATGACCAGCCTCGCCCAGAACGAGGAGGTCAAGAAGATCTCAGCTTGGGCCGCAATCCTTTTCGCACCGACACTGGTGGGCACCGTCTACGGCATGAACTTCGAGGACATCCCGGAGCTGAGTTGGCAGTTCGGGTATCCGATGGCGGTCCTGCTGATGGTCGCGACATCGGTGACGCTGTTCTTCGTGTTCAAGCGTCAGCACTGGCTCTGACCCGCTTTCCGGTGAGCGAGATCACAGCTCGCCCCGGTGATGCTGAGCGACATAGGGTCCCGTCATGATCAAGGCCGTCGCACTGCTCGCCCGCAAACCCGGACTGTCGCACGCCGATTTCGTCGCGTACTACGAGGACAACCACTCGAAACTGATCCGACGTCTGCTGCCGCAGATCCGTGAGTACCGCCGCAACTATCTCGACCGCGACTCCGGGATCGGCGCGGACGGTGCAGCCGACCCGGACTTCGACGTGATCAGCGAGTTCGTATTCGACGACCGGGTCGCCTACGACGCCATGCTCGCCACACACGCCCGACCCGACGTCGCGGCGGCGATCGAGGCGGACGAGGCGAACTTCCTCGACCGCTCGCGCACCCGGATGTACGTCGTGGACGTGCGCGAGAGCTAGGGCAGGTC
This sequence comes from Rhodococcus sp. BE178, assembly GCF_050433545.1. Taxonomy (NCBI): domain Bacteria; kingdom Bacillati; phylum Actinomycetota; class Actinomycetes; order Mycobacteriales; family Nocardiaceae; genus Rhodococcus; species Rhodococcus sp. BE178. The sequence continues at coordinate 496,732 of NZ_JBNPXA010000002.1, forward strand.
GACGCCCACGGGACCGGGCCGGGGCCGCAGCGTCAGCAGCGCCAGGCCCGCCGCCATGATCATCAGCACCGTGCCGATGCCCGAGGTGAAGCCGACGCCGGTGTCGAACGCGTGCCCGGCGGACTCGAGCAGCGCGGCGCCCTGTTCCGCCGGAAGGCCGGCCGCGACCTGATGGGCGCCGCCGAGGGTCTCGCGCGCGGTCTCCGCAGCGTCTGCGTCGACGCCCTCCGGAACGACGAGATTCGAACGGTAGGAGGCGCTCAGGATGGTGCCCAGGATGGCCGTGCCGAGGACCGCGCCGAGCTCGTAGGCGGTCTCCGATACCGCGGACGCGGCGCCGGCCTTCGTCGCGGGCACGCTCGAGACGATCAGGTCGTTGGAGATCGTCTCCGCCGCGCCGATACCGGCACCGAGGAGCGCGAACGCGACGAGGATCGGCGCGACCGAGCTCGGTGACGCGAACGCGAACACGGCGGCGTAACCGAGGGCCGACACCAGCAGCGCGACCACCACGACGGTCACCGGCTTCACCCGGCGGACGAGCGGGACCGCTGCCAGTCCCGAGACCACCATGACCGCCAAGCCCGGAAGCAGGCTGATGCCGGCCTGCATCGGGCTCTGGCCGATCACGAGCTGCAGGTGCTGCGAGACGAAGAACAGGAAGCCGACGAGCGAGAACACACTGAGCAGGTTCACCACCACCGCACCCGAGAAAGTGGGCACCGTGAACAATCGCACGTCCAGCATCGGATCGGGCCGCCGCAGCTGACGCCGGATGAACAGCGTCGTGGCGGCGACGCCGACGATCGCGGGCACCAGGGTGTACACGAGCGAGCCGTCCTTGGCGATGTTCTTGATCGCGTACACGATCGGCGCCAGCGCGAGCAGTGACAGCGCGATGCTGACCGGATCGATCCGGCCCGGGTTCGGGTCCTTGGATTCGGGCACGAAGATCGGCGCCAGGATCAGTAGCGGGACAAGCACCGCGATCGCGAGCAGGAACACCGAGCCCCACCAGTAGTGCTCGAGCAGGAACCCGCCCACGATCGGACCGAGAGCAGCACCGGCGGCGAAGCACGCCGCCCACACGGCGATGGCGAGTCGGCGCTGCGTGGCGTCGATGAAGATGTTGCGCAGCAGCGACAGCGTCGAGGGCATCAGCATCGCGCCGAAGAACCCGAGCGCGGCCCGCGCCGCGATCAGTGTCTGCGGGTCGGGGGCATAGGCGGCGAACGTGGACACCGCGGCGAAGCCGGTGGCACCGATGAGTAGCAGCCGCCGACGGCCGAACCGGTCGCCCAGGCTGCCCATCGACACGAGTAGGCCGGCGAGGACCAGCGGGTAGATGTCGATGATCCACAGCTGCTGCGCGGCGGAGGGGCCCAGCGTCTCCGTGATCGACGGCAATGCGAAGGCCAGCACCGTGTTGTCGACGGAGACCAGCAGCACCGGGAGCATGAGAACCGCGAGCGCGATCCATTCCCGCGGGCCGGCCAGGGCGGCGGGCTGGGCTCGTTCGATGCGAGTGTCGGTCGACATGAAAGCTTCCTGATCGTGGGGTGAGCAACGCCCGTTACTGTACCAGCCGGACGGTTCAGTAACGAGCGGCTATCGTTCGTCTCATGCCACCGCCACCCGCCGCCCGCGCCAAGCTGTTGGACGCGTTCATCCAGATCCTGATCGAGCAGGGGGAACGCGCAGCGACGCTCGAAGCCGTCGCCGCGGCCGCGGGCGTGTCCAAAGGCGGTCTGCTCTACCATTTCGCGTCGAAGGACGCCCTGGTGGCAGGGTTGGCCGAGCACCTCGAGGGATTGGGTGCGGCCGACGTGGAGGCCATGCGCACCGCGCCGGAGGGCCCGGCCGCCTACTACGTACGGACCTCGAACTATGAGGACACGGTTCTCGACCGGGCCATCGTCGCGACGATCTGTCTGAGTCAGGGTGCCAATACCCGCGCCCAGGACGCCCTGCTTCGAATCCGCGACTGCTGGATGGACGCGATGGCGGAGGAGATCCCCGACCGCGCGATCGCGCAGACGGTGATGTTGATAGGCGACGGCCTGTACTACAACGCCGCGATGTCCGGCACACCGAGCATCGTCACCGACGACGAGATGAACGAACTGCTCACCATCGTGCGACGCATCATCGGTGACGCCCGTGCCGGCGCGGAGGGCCGCTCCTAGCCGATCCGAAGCGGATCCACCTGGACGCGCACCGGTCCGGCGGACCTGCGGGCGCTGCGGACGGCCTGCGCCTCGGCCAGGCCTTTCGCGAGCTCCCGCCCCGCACTACGGGGCACGCGAACGAGCATGCGCTCCACGTCCTCCGGCTCGGGCTCGTCACTCGAGAACGGCAGCCGCTGGCCCGGCGGTAGCGGCACCGGGCCGAGCACCTCGGCCGAGTCGGGCAGCGAAGCGAGTTCCAGAAGCTCGGCGACCGACGCCGCCGTACCGTCGACCGCCGCCATGTGCGCCGCCGGCGGAAAACCCACCTCGGCACGCTCCGCGAGCTGAGCCTGCGCGTGCCACAACGGGTCCCACCGAACCAGCGCCTGGACGGTCGGAATCCCGGAGTCGGCGACCACCACCACCTCGCCGCCGTCCTGATGCGAACGCACCAGCGCCGACGCGGTCATCCACCGCCGCAACGTCTCCTCCGCGGCCCGCAGGTCGGCGCGGCCGAGCAGAGCCCAGCCGTCGAGCAGCAGCGCCGCGCCGTAACCATCGGGCATCACCGGTTCGGCGCCCACGGTCGAGACAACCAGTTTGGGGCCCGGCGCGATCTCGGCCTTGACGTCGGCACCCCCCGAAGTGTGCACGGCGACACCCGGAAACGCGCGTCCGAGCTCCTCGGCGGTCCGTCCCGCTCCCACCACCACGGCCCGCAGCGCCCGCGCCCCACACGCGTGGCACCGGTGGTTGGCGTCAGCGACACCGCACCAGCGACAGGTCGGGGTACCGGCACCGTCCGGTCCGGTGGCCGCCGGTAGCGACAGCGGGCCGTTGCAGCGGCGACAGCGCGCGGGTGCACGACACTTCGCACACGCCAGCGACGGAACGTACCCGCGGCGTGGAACCTGAACCAGCACACCGGCACCCGCGGCGATCGCCTGGCGCGCCGCCGCGAACGCGATCGCCGGCAGGCGGGCCGCCCGCGCGCCCGGATCGCGGGCCAGGGCGTGGTCGCTGTCGGCGAGGGCCGTCACCTTGGGTGACCGCGCGCGCACCACGTCACGCGGGGCGACCAGGTCGTGCGCCCAACCCGAATCCACGAGGGCCTGGCCCTCCGCGGTGCGCGAATGTCCCGCGAGCACCAGCGCGCAACCGGTGCCGTGCGCCCGCAGCAGCGCAACCTCTCGCGCGTGCGGGTACGGCGAGCGCGGCTCGGACAGGTTGTCGTCGCCGTCGTCCCACACGATCATCAGGCCGAGGTCCGGCGTCGGAGCGAACACCGACGCGCGGGTACCGACGACCACCCGGGCGGTTCCCCGCAGCGCGGCCAGCCACCGCCGATACCGGGCGGACGGACCGAGACCGGCCGCGAGACCGACCACGTCGTCCTTCCCGATCACCGACTCGCACGCGGCGAGCACCCGGTCCAGGTCGCGCTGATCGGGCACCACCAGCACCACACCCCGCCCCGACGCCGCGACGACACCGGCGAGTTCGGCGATCCGGGTGGCCCAGTCCTCCCCCGGCAGGGCCTGCCACACCGCGCGTGGGCCGCGCCCCGATTCGAGGGCCTCGACGAAATTGAGACCGTGCACGTACGCGGACCACGCGTCACGGTCGACCTTCGGCGCCTCGGGGACGGGCCGCTCGGCGGCCTCCTCGGACTCGACCTTCGCGTGCCGCGGCGGCACGGCCAGGCGCAGGACGTCCGCACGGGTCCCCGCGTACCGCTGCGCCACCGCGTCGACCAGGCCCCGCACCTCGGGGGTGAGGACGCGCTCGGCGGACACCACCTTGTCGAGCCAGCCGAGCTTGCCGGTGTGGTCACTGGAATCGGCCCGTTCGAGCAGGAAACCGTCGACGAGCCGCCCGGCGAACCGCACCCGCACGCGCACCCCGGGTCGGGCCTGCTCGTCGAGGTCGGCGGGAACGAGGTAGTCGAACTCCCGATCGAGATGGGCGAGAGGAAGCAGCGGCAGCACTCGCGCCACGGGCGCGTGTGCTGCCGCTGTCTTGTCGGTGCCGCTCAGCGAGCTGACTTGTCGTCGACGGTCAGAGACCGGCCGCCGCGCGCAGCTTCTCGGCGCGGTCGGTGCGCTCCCACGGCAGATCGATGTCGGTACGGCCGAAGTGGCCGTACGCCGCGGTGCCCGCATAGATCGGGCGCAGCAGGTCCAGGTCGCGGATGATCGCGCCGGGGCGCAGGTCGAAGACCTCGCTGATCGCGGTCTGGATCTTCTCCGGGTCGGTCTTCTCGGTGCCGAACGTCTCGACGAACAGACCCACCGGGGCCGCCTTGCCGATCGCGTACGCGACCTGGACCTCGATGCGGTCCGCGAGGCCCGCCGCGACGGCGTTCTTGGCGACCCAACGCATCGCGTACGCCGCGGAACGGTCCACCTTCGACGGATCCTTGCCGGAGAACGCGCCACCACCGTGCCGGGCCATGCCGCCGTACGTGTCGACGATGATCTTGCGACCGGTCAGGCCGGCGTCGCCCATCGGGCCGCCGAGCACGAACTTGCCGGTCGGGTTGACGAGCAGGCGCACGTCCGAGGTGTCCAGCTCGATGTCCAGCTCGGACAGCACGTGGCCGAGGACCTTCTCGCGCAGATCCGGGGTGAGCAGATTGTCGAGGTCGATGTCGGCCGCGTGCTGCGTCGAGATGACGACGGTGTCGAGGCGGACCGGGCGGTCACCGTCGTACTCGATGGTGACCTGGGTCTTGCCGTCCGGACGCAGGTACGGCAGCACGCCGGTCTTGCGGACCTCGGTGAGGCGACGCGACAGACGGTGCGCGAGCGCGATCGGCAGCGGCATCAGCTCGGGGGTGTCGGTGCAGGCGTACCCGAACATCAGGCCCTGGTCACCGGCGCCCTGACGGTCGATCTCGTCGTCGGTGGCACCACCGACACGCGCCTCGTGCGAGTGATCGACGCCCTGCGCGATCTCGGGCGACTGCGCGCCGATCGCGATGTTGACGCCGCACGAGTTGCCGTCGAAGCCCTTGGCGGACGAGTCGTAGCCGATCTCGAGCACCTTGTCGCGAACGATCTTCGGGATGTCGACGTAGGCGGAGGTGGTCACCTCGCCGGCGACGTGCACCTGCCCGGTCGTCACCAGGGTCTCGACCGCGACGCGGCTGCGCGGATCCTTCTCGAGCATCGCGTCGAGGATGGAGTCACTGATCGCATCACAGATCTTGTCCGGATGACCTTCGGTCACGGACTCACTGGTGAATAGCCGCTTGCCGGACGTGCTCACAGATCTCCCTCTCGACGTTCTGTCCAGGGTCCGTGTCCCTCGAATCCGACGACGCGAATTCGGTTGGCCCCGATACGACACCTGAGCTGATTTTCGTTTCTACTTCTATTCAATACCGCGCTCGACCCTAGTGCCAGAAAGCGGGTCCCGGCGGCGATCGCCACCGGAGTGTGTTACTCGGGAACGAGGAGCGCTGCGAGTGCATCGAGCACCCGACTGGCCATCAGTGACTTCGACCCGGGCTCGATCGCGGACTCGGTACCGTCGGCGCCGAGCAGCCAACCGTCGTTGTGGTCGACCTCGAAGGCCTTACCCTCACCGACAGCGTTGACGACGAGAAGATCACAACCCTTGCGTGTCAACTTCGTTCGCGCATGATCGAGAACACTGCCCGACGCGTCACCGGTCTCGGCCGCGAAACCGACGATCGCGGTCGCGGTATCGACGGTTCCGTCCCGTCGAGCCTGCACGAGACCCGCGAGAATGTCCTCGTTTCGGATCAGCGGAATCGAATCGGGTTCGTCGGCGCCCTTCTTGATCTTGCTGGTGGCGACGGTGGCCGGCCGGAAGTCCGCCACCGCGGCCGACATGATCACGGCATCCGCATCGACGGCGTGCTTCATGACCGCCTCGCGCATCTGCTCCGCGGTCCGCACATGGACGACGTCGACGGCAGCGGGATCCGCGAGTTCGGCCGTGGCACCCGCCACGAGCGTCACCTCGGCGCCACGCTGGGCGGCGAGGCGCGCGAGCGCGTACCCCTGCTTACCGGAACTGCGGTTCCCGAGGAACCGCACCGGGTCGAGGGGTTCGCGGGTACCGCCGGCCGAGATCACGACCCGTCGCCCCTCGAGATCCCGGGGCAACGCGGCCGGTCGCTCGAGCAGGAGCGACGCGAGCGCGACGATCTCCTCGGGATCAGGCATCCGGCCCGCGCCGGTGTCCTTGCCGGTGAGCCGACCGGACGCCGGTTCGATCACGGTGTTGCCCCGCTCGCGCAGGGTCGCGACGTTGCTCACCGTCGCGGGGTGCTCCCACATCTCGGTGTGCATCGCCGGAGCGAACACGACCGGACAACGCGCGGTCAGCAGCGTCGCGGTCAACAGATCGTCGGCACGACCGGCGACGGCCCGGGCCATGAGGTCCGCGGTGGCCGGCGCGATGACGACCAGGTCGGCCTCCTGGCCCAGACGCACATGCGGCACCTCGGGCACGTCGGCGAACACGCCGGTGTGCACGGGGTTGCCGGACAGCGCCTCGAAGGTGGCCCGACCGACGAACTGCAGCGCAGACTCGGTAGGAATCACCCGGACGTGGTGACCGCTCTCGGTGAAGCTGCGCACGATCGCACAACTCTTGTAGGCGGCGATCCCGCCGCCGACACCGACGACGATCCGCTTGGGGCCCTCGGATGCCGTGCCGGGTTCGCGCTCAGGCACGGACGTTGCTCCGCTCACTCGCCTTCGGTGTGCTCGAGCAGGTCGGCGTGGATCTCGCGCAGCGCGATGGACAGCGGCTTCTCCTGCAGACCCGGCTCGACGAGCGGGCCGACGTACTCGAGGATGCCGTCACCGAGCTGGTTGTAGTAGTCGTTGATCTGCCGGGCGCGCTTGGCCGAGTAGATGACCAGCGCGTACTTGGACGACGTGCGCTCGAGGAGCTCGTCGATCGGCGGGTTGGTGATGCCGAGCGGGGTGTCGTAGGCAGGCAGGGCACGACCTGCGGTGTCGGACACTACTGCTTCGGTGCTGCTCACTCGGTTCTCCTGAACTTGACTGGAAACTGTCAAATTGAATGTCGGAATTAGGGGCAACGGCACTTGGTCAGGACCGGAAAGGACCTAGACCTGTCGTCCAGCCAACAAGGATACCAACTCATCGCAGGCCTGGCTGACGTCCTCGTTCACGATGACCGTGTCGAACTCGTCCTGGGCCGCCAATTCGACCTTCGCAGTCTGCAGGCGGCGCTCGACGACGTCGGCCGGTTCGGTACCGCGACCGGTCAACCGCGAGACCAGAACGTCCCAGCTCGGCGGTGCCATGAACGCCAGGATCGCTTCCGGCATCGACGCCCGCACGGAGCGGGCACCCACCAGATCGACCTCGAGCAGCACCGGCTTGCCGTCCGCGAGCGCCTGGCGCACCGGCTCGGCCGGAGTACCGGAGCGCTGCAGGCCACCGTGGATCTCGGCCCATTCGAGCAGGTCACCGGCGGTGATCATGCGGTCGAACTCTTCCCGCGAGATGAAGTGGTAGTCCTGTCCGTCCACTTCGCCCGGCCGCGGGTCCCGGGTGGTCACCGAGACGCTGAAGACGATCTCGGGCATACGTTCACGCAGCAACCGGACAACGCTGGACTTACCCACGGCCGAGGGGCCGGCCAGTACTACCAGCCGGCCCCTCCGCACTGCGCTGCCATCCTCGGTCGAGGCCGAGGTGGCGTTGCTGCCTGACACTTGTTGTGCGTCAGCAATCACTTGTCGCGCTCAGGCCTCGAAATCGAACCTGGCGAGCAGAGCCTTGCGCTGCCGATCGCCGAGGCCACGAAGGCGACGGGTCGGAGCGATCTCGAGCTCGGTCATGATCTCCTGCGCCTTGACCTTGCCAACCTTGGGCAGGGCCTCGAGCAGAGCCGACACCTTCATCTTGCCGAGGATCTCGTCCTCTTCGGCATCCTTCAGGACCTGCTTCAGGTCGGTGCCGCCGCGCTTGAGGCGCTCCTTGAGCTCAGCCCGGGCCTTACGGGCGGCAGCCGCCTTCTCCAAAGCAGCAGCGCGCTGCTCGTCGGTCAACTGGGGAAGGGCCACGGTTCCTCCGTCTCGTCGTGTGCAAATGGTCTACAACCACTGGATAACCAGCGGCGATAGCGACCGTACTCACGCCGGGCGCCGATTGCTAACCCACCCCCCGACGTCAGCGCCCGATTCGGGTGGGTTATGTGTTCATTCGACGGTGCGTTCGAAGGGACCGCGTCCGGGCACCCACATCCGCCGACCGCCGGGCGCCGACACCCCGAAGTCTCCCTGTTTTCGCAGGTCGACGGACATTTATCCCGATCGGAAGCGCCGCCGGACCGGCCCCGCGACGTGGCATGTCCCACAGTTCGTCCGGTGGGAGGCGCCAGGTCGGAAAAATTTGGAAAAGATTACGAAAACTTCCGTGCGTCAGCGCGTGTCGTGCAATCGCCGGGTGGCCCGAGCCGGCCGTCACGACGACGAAGGCCGGGTTCGGGCCGAGCCCGAACCCGGCCTTGCCGGGAGATTGCACGACGCGCGCCGGCGCCTAGTCCTGCAGGAACGCGAACGCGTCGACGGAACGCGCCACGGCCTCCTGGATCGCCGACACCGACGGCCCCGCCCGCAGCACCTCGCGCGACACGCTCGGCACCACGGCACGCAGGCTGTCGCCCGCCAGCCGCCGGACGTCGTCGGCGGTGCCGCCCTGATGGCCCACACCGGGCATCAGGATCGGCCCGTGCAGGCCGCTCAGGTCGGGGGCCTGCGTGAGCGTGGCGCCCACGACGACACCGACCGAGCCCAGGACGTCCGCGCCGGCATTGCGGGCGGCGGCTTCGTCGACCATCACCTGACTGACCTTGCGGCCGTCCACGGCGGTCGAGAGCTGCACCTGCGCGCCCTCCGGATTGGACGTCGCCGCCAGCACGAACAGTCCACCGTCGTTGCGCTCGGCGAGCTCGAGCACGGGATCGAGCGACCCGAAGCCCAGGTACGGCGACACCGTCACGGCGTCGGACGCGAGCGGCGAGCCCTCCCCCAGCCACGCCTGGGCGTACGCGCTCATCGTGGAGCCGATGTCGCCACGCTTGGCGTCGGCCAGGACGAGCGTGCCGGCCTCCCGCAGGACCGTGATGGTGCGTTCGAGGACCGCGAAGCCACCGGAGCCGTACGCCTCGAAGAACGCGACCTGAGGCTTGACGAGGGCGACCCGGCCGACGAACGCCTCGACGCAGATCTCACTGAACTGCTCGAGGCCCTCGACGGTCTGCTGCAGGCCCCAGGCCTCCAGCAGCTCGGGGTGCGGGTCCACGCCGACGCACAGCGGGCCGTGATGGCCCAGTGCCGCGTGGACCCGCGCCCCGAAGGACGTGCCCGACGTCTGCTCCGACGTCACTGCTGCGAGTCCCGCAGACGCGAGTGCAGCTCCTGCAGCGACTGGACGCCGATGTCGCCGCGGATGGCGGCCTCGATGCCCTGCACGGCTGCGGACGCACCCTGCACGGTGGTGATGCACGGGATGTTCTTCGACACCGCGGCGCTGCGGATCTCGTAGCCGTCGACGCGCGGGCCGGAGTTGCCGTACGGGGTGTTGATCACCATGTCGACGTCGCCGGCCTTGATCTGCTCGACGATGGTCTGCGCACCCTCGGGCAGGTCCTCGCCGGACTGCTTGTGGACCTGCTCGCACGTGATGCCGTTGCGGCGCAGGACGTCGGCGGTGCCCTCGGTCGCGAGGATCCGGAAGCCGAGGTCGGCGAGACGCTTGACCGGGAAGATCAGCGAACGCTTGTCCTTGTTGGCGACCGAGACGAACACCGAGCCGCTGGTGGGCAGCGAGCCGTACGCGGCGGTCTGGCTCTTGGCGAACGCGGTACCGAAGTCCGCGTCGATGCCCATGACCTCGCCGGTGGACTTCATCTCGGGGCTCAGCAGCGTGTCGACGCCGGTGCCGTCGGCGCGACGGAACCGGTTGAACGGCAGCACCGCTTCCTTGACGGCGACCGGTGCGTCCATCGAGACCGTTCCACCGTCGCCCTCGGCGGGCAGCAGTCCCTGGGTGCGCAGTTCGGCGATCGACTCGCCGAGCATCACCCGGGCACACGCCTTCGCCAGCTGCACCGCGGTGGCCTTGGAGACGAACGGCACGGTCCGCGACGCGCGCGGGTTGGCCTCGAGGACGTACAGGATGTCGTCCTTGAGCGCGTACTGCACGTTGAGCAGGCCCTTGACGCCGATGCCCTTCGCGAGCGCCTCGGTGGAACGACGGACGTTCTCCAGGTCGGCGCGGCCGAGGGTGATCGGGGGCAGCGCGCACGCCGAGTCACCGGAGTGGATACCGGCCTCCTCGATGTGCTCCATGACGCCGCCGAGGTATACCTCGGTGCCGTCGCACAGGGCGTCGACGTCGATCTCCACCGCGTCCTCCAGGAAGCGGTCGACCAGCACCGGCCGGTCGTCGGAGATCTCGGTGGCGCGGGAGATGTAGCTCTCGAGCGCCTTCTCGTCGTACACGATCTCCATGCCGCGGCCGCCGAGGACGTACGACGGACGCACCAGCACCGGGTAGCCGATGCCGGACGCGATATCGCGCGCACCCTCGAACGTGGTGGCGGTGCCGAACTTCGGAGCCGGCAGGCCGGCCTCGGTCAGCACGCGACCGAACTCGCCGCGGTCCTCCGCCAGGTCGATGGCCTCGGGGCTGGTACCCACGATCGGCACACCGGCCTCCTTGAGGCGCTTCGCCAGGCCCAGCGGGGTCTGGCCGCCGAGCTGGACGATGACGCCCGCGACGGTGCCGGACTCCGACTCGGCGCGGTAGACCTCGAGCACGTCCTCGAACGTGAGCGGCTCGAAGTACAGGCGGTCGGCGGTGTCGTAGTCCGTCGAGACGGTCTCCGGGTTGCAGTTGACCATGACGGTCTCGTAGCCGGCCTCGGACAGCGTCTGCGCGGCGTGCACACACGAGTAGTCGAACTCGATGCCCTGACCGATGCGGTTCGGGCCCGAGCCCAGGATCAGCACCTTGGGACGCTCGGTCTGCGGCGCGACCTCGGTCTCCGCCTCGGGATCGAGCTCGTACGTCGAGTAGTGGTACGGCGTCTTGGCCTCGAACTCGGCGGCGCAGGTGTCGACGGTCTTGTAGACCGGGCGCACCTTCAGCTCGTCGCGCAGCGCGCGGACCGCGTCCTCCGCGGCCTGGCCCTCACCGAACTCGGGGCGCAGTGCCGCGATCTGCCGATCCGACAGGCCGTGGTACTTGGCCTGACGCAGCAGCCGCTCGTCGAACTTCTCCGCAGCGCGGATCTGCTCGCCCAGCTCGTGGATCTGCTGCATCTGATCCAGGAACCACGGGTCGATCGCGGTCGCGTCGAACAGCTGCTCGATCGTGGCGCCCAGCGCGAACGCCTTCTCGATGCCGTACATGCGGCCGTCGTGCGGAACCTTCAGCTCCTCGAGCAGCGACTCCAAGTCCGTCGCCTCCACCTCGGGGCCCGTCCAGTAGCCGGCGCGCTTGGTCTCGAGCGAGCGCATGACCTTGCCGAACGCCTCGGTGAAGTTGCGGCCGATGGACATGGCCTCACCGACGGACTTCATCGTGGTGGTCAGCGTGCCGTCGGCGCCCGGGAACTTCTCGAACGCGAACCGCGGCGCCTTGACGACGACATAGTCGAGGGTCGGCTCGAAGCAGGCCGGGGTCTCGCCGGTGATGTCGTTGACGATCTCGTCGAGCGTGTAGCCGATGGCCAGCTTCGCGGCCATCTTCGCGATCGGGTAGCCGGTCGCCTTCGACGCCAGCGCCGACGAGCGGGACACGCGCGGGTTCATCTCGATGACGACGAGGCGACCGTCGGTCGGATCCATCGCGAACTGGATGTTGCAGCCGCCGGTGTCGACGCCGACCTCGCGCAGGATGTCGATCGAGAGGTCGCGCATCTTCTGGTACTCGCGGTCGGTGAGCGTCATGGCCGGGGCCACCGTCACCGAGTCGCCGGTGTGGACACCGACCGGGTCGACGTTCTCGATGGAGCAGATGATCACGACGTTGTCGCGACCGTCGCGCATCAGCTCGAGCTCGTACTCCTTCCAACCGAGGATGGACTCCTCGATCAGGACGTTCGCGGTGGGCGACGCGGCCAGGCCGCCGCCGGCGATGCGCTCGAGATCCGCCTCGTCGTACGCCATGCCGGAGCCCAGGCCGCCCATCGTGAACGACGGCCGCACGACGACGGGGTAACCGAGCTCGGCGACCGTGGCCTTGACCTCGTCCATCGTGTAGCAGACACGCGAGCGCGCGGACTCGCCGCCGACCTTCTCGACGATGTCCTTGAACTTCTGGCGATCCTCGCCGCGCTGGATGGCGTCGAAGTCGGCACCGATCAGCTCGACGTCGTACTTCTCCAGGATGCCCTGGTCGTGCAGCGCCACGGCGGTGTTGAGCGCGGTCTGGCCACCGAGCGTCGCCAGCACGGCGTCGATCTTGTGGCCCTTCTCCGCCTCCCGGGCGATGACCCTCTCGACGAACTCGGCCGTGATCGGCTCGACGTAAGTGGAGTCGGCGAACTCGGGGTCGGTCATGATCGTGGCCGGGTTGGAGTTCACCAGGGAGACGCGCAGGCCCTCCTCGCGGAGAACCCGGCAGGCCTGGGTGCCCGAGTAGTCGAACTCGCAGGCCTGTCCGATGACGATCGGCCCGGAGCCGATCACCAGGATGTGCTCGAGATCTGTACGACGTGGCATTACTTCTTGACTCCCTCGAGCAGGTTGGCGAAACGGTCGAACAGGTACGCGGCGTCGTGCGGGCCGGCCGCGGCCTCGGGGTGGTACTGCACCGAGAACGCGGAATCGTCGAGCAGGCGGACGCCCTCGACGGCGCCGTCGTTGGCGCATGTGTGGCTCACGACCGCGCGGCCGAACGGGGTGTCGAACTCCTGGCCTGCTTCACCCTCGAGCGCGAAGCCGTGGTTCTGCGCGGTGATCGCGATGCGTCCGGTCTCGTGCTCGACGACCGGGATGTTGATGCCGCGGTGGCCGAACTTCATCTTGTAGGTGTTCAGTCCCAGCGCGCGGCCCAGGATCTGGTTGCCGAAGCAGATGCCGAACAGCGGCAGCCCCTGGCCCAGGATCTCCTTGGTGAGGTGCACGGCACCGTCCGCGGTGGCCGGGTCGCCCGGGCCGTTGGACAGGAAGACGCCGTCGGCCTTGATGTCCAGGATGTCGTGCAGCGTCGCGGTGGACGGCAGCACGTGCACGCGCATGCCGCGCTCGGCGAACATGCGCGGCGTGTTGGTCTTGATGCCGAGGTCGATCGCCGCGACGGTGTAGCGGGCCTCGCCGCCGGCCGGCTCGACGATGTAGCCGTCCGGGGTCGACACCTCGCCGGCCAGGTCGGCGCCGAGCATCGTCGGCTGGCTCTTCACCCGATCCAGCAGGACATCCACGTCGGCGAGCGCGTCGCCCGAGAAGACGCCGGCGCGCATCGAACCGCGGGTGCGCAGGTGCCGAACCAGGGCGCGGGTGTCGATGCCGGCGATGCCGACGACGCCCTGGCGCTCGAGCTCGTCCTGCAGCGACCCGGTCGCCCGCCAGCTGGAGGTGCGGCGCGAGGGGTCGCGCACGACGTAGCCCGCGACCCAGATCTTCGACTCCGACGACTTACCGGTGGGGCCGACGGACTCGTTGTCCTCGTCGTTCCAGCCGGTGTTGCCGATCTGCGGTGCCGTCGACACCACGATCTGACGGTGGTAGCTGGGATCGGTAAGGGTCTCCTGATAGCCCGTCATGCCGGTGCTGAAGACCGCCTCGCCGAGGGTCTGCCCCACGGCACCGAACGTCGTTCCCCGGAAGACACGGCCGTCCTCGAGAACCAGGACCGCCGTATTGCTGTCAAAGCCGCTCATGCGTCTTCTCCGTTCTGCTCGACCTCACCAGAGCCCGCCGCATTCGCTGTGTCATCACTGTCTGTGTCGCGCACCCACTCGGGGTACACCGTCTTGTCGTCTCCGCGGAATCCCGTGTCGATCTCGGTGCCGGTGGGCAACTCCCACCGGATCACCAGGACTCCGTCCTTCGTCATCACTTTTCCGGCAAGGCCGCGCTCGGTGCGGATCGCCCGGATCGATCCCTCGGGAATCCAGATCGCCGACGCGCCGTCCCGCTCGAGCAGGATGCCGCCCGTCCAGCGGCTGAGCGCACCGGTCGCACGGAAGCCGATGTCGCCGACCGCGATGCGGTCCTGCCAGCTCGGGGCGATCGTGCTGCCCACGTACAGGCCGGTGCTCGGGGCGATCAACTGCTTGCCGAGGTCCGCGGGAACCTGCGGCAGCTCACCGATCCGGTCGGCCTGGCGCCTGGCCCGACCCTTCCAGCCGCGGTACATCAGGAAGATCGCCAGCGCCCAGACCGCGATGCAGCCGACCACCCACAGAATGCGCTCCATCAGTACACCTCTCCCAGTGGCCGGACCTTGCCGTCACGTGCGGTGACGCGGCCGCGCAGCACCGTGGCCGTCACCCTCGCGGGCAGCGTCATCGACTCGTACGGCGTGTTGTTCGCGACGCTGGCCAACTCCGGGCCGTGCACCGTCCACTCGGTGTCGGGGTCGACGAGCACCAGATTGGCCGGCTCGCCCACCTCGATCGGGCGACCCTGGTCGTCGAGTCCGACGATCTCGGCGGGCCGCTCGCTCATCACGCGGGCCACGCCGCGCCAGTCCAGCAGGCCCGGACGGACCATCGTGTCCACGACGATCGACAGTGCCGTCTCGAGCCCGAGCATGCCGGGGCGGGCCTGCGAGAACTCGCAGCACTTGTCCTGTTCGGCGTGCGGCGCGTGATCGGTGGCCACGCAGTCGATGATCCCCTCGGCCAGCCCACGGCGCAGCGCCGCGACATCGGAGGCCTCGCGCAGCGGCGGGTTGACCTTGTTGACCGCGTCGTACGTCTCGAGGCGCGAGTCGTCGAGCAGAAGGTGGTGCGGGGTGACCTCGGCGGTGATGGAGATGCCCTGACCGCGCGCCCACTTCACGAGCTCGACGGAGCCGGCGGTCGACGCGTGGCAGATGTGCACGCGGGCGCCGGCGTCACGGGCCAGGAGCGCGTCGCGGGCGACGATCGACTCCTCGGCGGCGCGCGGCCAACCGGTCAGTCCGAGTCGGGCCGCGGTGGGGCCCTCGTGTGCGACTGCACCCTCGGTCAGGCGCGGCTCTTCCGCGTGCTGCGCAATCAGGACGCCGAGCGACGCGGAGTACTCCAGCGCGCGGCGCATGATCAGCGGGTCCGCGACGCAGTGGCCGTCGTCGGAGAACAGCTTCACCCGGCCGACACCGGCCGCCATCGTTGCCATCTCGGCGAGCTGCTTGCCTTCGAGGCCGACCGTGACCGCACCGACCGGGTGCACGTCGACGAGCCCGACCTCCTGGCCGCGTCGCCACACGTGGTCGGTAATGACGGCGGAGTCGGCCACCGGGCTGGTGTTCGCCATCGCGAACACCGCGGTGTAACCGCCGAGGGCCGCCGCCGCCGAACCGGAGTCGATGGTCTCGGTGTCCTCGCGGCCCGGTTCACGCAGGTGCGTGTGCATGTCGACGAAGCCGGGCAGCAGGATCTGCCCCTGCCCGTCGATCACCTCGGTGTCGTCGCCGGCATTCAGTCCGGCACCGATTTCGAGGATCTGGCCGTCGCCCAGCAGCAGGTCGGTCGGATCGCCCTCGCCGTACACCAGAACGTTCTTGATCAACACGTTCCCGCTCGCGGACATCTGCGGCGCCACCTTCTCGTTTCTCGTCTTGTCGTTACTCGTTGTGTTCAGGTCGCTCACGCGACCTCTTCCGTTCCCACCAACAGCCGGAACAGAACTGCCATCCGGACGTGGACACCATTTGTGACCTGCTGCAGCACAGCCGTTTTCGGCGAATCCGCGACCGACGACGCGATCTCCATGCCGCGCAGCATCGGACCGGGGTGCAGCACCACCGCGTTGTCGGCGAGCAGGCCCAGGCGCTTCTCGTTGAGGCCGTAGGTGATCGAGTACTCGCGCGGCGACGGGAAGAACCCGCCGTTCATCCGCTCGGCCTGCACCCGCAGCATCAGGACCGCGTCGAGTCCGGGCAGTTCGGCGTCGATCGAGTGCGACACCCGCACCGGCCACGTCTCGACCCCGGCCGGCAGCAGCGTGCGCGGCGCCACCAGGACCACCTCGGCACCGAGCATCGACAGCAGTAACGCGTTCGACCGCGCCACCCGGCTGTGCAGGATGTCGCCGACGATCGCGATCCGCCGTCCCTCGATGCCGCCGAGCCGCTGACGCAGCGTCAGCGCATCGAGCAGGGCCTGCGTCGGATGCTCGTGGGTGCCGTCACCGGCATTGATGATCGACGGACCGCCGTCCTCGGCGGCACCGGTCCACGCCGCGATCTGATGCGCCGCACCGGAAGCCGGGTGCCGGACGATCAGCGCGTCGGCACCGGCCGCGCGCAGCGTCATCGCCGTGTCGCGCAGCGACTCGCCCTTCGACACCGACGAGCTGGACGCGCTGACGTTGATCACGTCGGCGCTCATCCACTTGCCGGCCACCTCGAACGACACCCGCGTGCGGGTGGAGTTCTCGAAGAACACCGTCATCACGGTCCGCCCGCGCAGCGTCGGGAGCTTCTTGACCTCACGCCCGAGCAGCGCCTGCTCGAACCGTTCGGCCTCGTCGAGTAGCTCGGTCGCGGAATCCCGGTTCAGATCCGCGATGGAGAGCAGGTGCTTCACTTCTCGTTCTCCTCTGCGTGCCCGCTCGACAGCACCACACCGTCACGGCCGTCGTGCTCGGCAAGGAGCACGGCAACATCCTCGGTGCGTGCGGTGGGCACGTTCTTGCCTACGTAGTCGGCGCGCAACGGCAGCTCACGATGTCCGCGGTCGACCAGGACCGCCAACTGGACCGCACGCGGGCGGCCGAGGTCACGCAGCGCATCGAGCGCGGATCGGACCGTCCGGCCGGAGAACAGGACGTCGTCGACGAGCACGACGAGCGCGTTGTCGACACCGCCTTCCGGAACCGAGGTCCGCTCGAGCGGGCGGTGCGGCTTGGTCCGCAGATCGTCGCGGTAGAGCGTGATGTCGAGGGAGCCGACCGGCGGGCGGACACCCGCGAACTCCTCGATCTTGTCGGCGAGGCGTGCGGCAAGCGTGGTGCCTCGGGTGGGAATCCCGATCAGGACGACGCGAGGTGCGGAACCATCCGTGGCGTCGAGCGCGGTCTTCTCGATGATCTGATGCGCGATGCGGGCGATGGTCCTGCCGACGTCGGCCGGGGACAGCAGTTCGCGCGCGTTCGCGGGGGGAAGACCGGATGAGGGCCCTTCGGGCATACGCATAGAGCGACCTCCTTCTCCGCCTCTCTGGACGGATCGTTAAAGGATGTCTGACGCCGGTCAGCCTATCAGCGGCGACCACCGCGCCAGATTCCGGGTAGGCCGAGTCCTCGAAGTGTGCCGAACGCGCTGCCGCCCACCCCGAAATCGGGATGGGCGGCAGCTTGTCCACTTCAGGACTCGGAATCTTCACCGCCGGCAGGGCCGGCGGGGGTGTCAGCGTCGTCGGCGGTGTCCGCCTTCGCGCGCTGCGAGGTCGCCGCGGCCGCGGCCCGGACCTGCGGGGCCACCAGCACGACCTGACCCAGCACTCCGTTCACGAAGCTGGGCGAGTCGTCGGTGGACAGCTCCTTGGCGAGTTCGACAGCTTCGTCGACGGCGACGACGGGCGGGACGTCCGTCGCGTGGAACAGCTCCCACACGGCGATCCGCAGGATCGCCCGGTCGACCGCAGGCAGACGCTCGAGCGTCCAGTCCTGCAGATGCGACTCGATCACCTGATCGAGCCGGTCGAGGTTCTCCGCGACACCCTGCACCACGGTCACCGTGTACGGGGCCACCGGGGCAACGGAATCGTCGCGGGTCGCGAGCTGCGCCCGCTCCTCCGCGAGATCGACCGGGTCGACGTCACGCGCCTCGGCCTCGAACAGGAAATCGACGGCCCGCTTGCGGGCCTTGTGACGTGCTCCGAGTTTCTTATGCGTACCCGACACTCAGGAATTCACGCGCCCGAGGTAGTTGCCGTCACGCGAATCGACCTTGAGCTTGTCGCCGGTGTTGATGAACAGCGGGACCTGGATCTCGGCGCCGGTCTCGAGGGTGGCGGGCTTGGTGCCACCGGTCGAACGGTCACCCTGCAGGCCCGGATCGGTGTGCTTGACCTCGAGCTCGACCGTGACCGGGAGCTCGACGAACAGCGGGGCATCCTCGTGCGTCGCGACCTGGACCTGCATGTTCTCGAGCAGGAAGCGCGCGCCGTCGCCGACGGTGGCCTCGCCGATCGGAATCTGGTCGTAGGTGTCGCCATCCATGAAGATGTAGTCGCTACCGTCGTGGTACAGGTAGGTCATGTCGCGGCGGTCGACCGTAGCGGTCTCGACCTTGACACCCGCGTTGAAGGTCTTGTCGACGGTCTTGCCCGACAGGACGTTCTTCATCTTGGTGCGGACGAACGCAGGGCCCTTGCCCGGCTTGACGTGCTGGAACTCGATGATCTGCCAGAGCTGGCCCTCGATCTTCAGTACGAGCCCGTTCTTGAAATCACTGGTGTCTGCCACTTAGTTCGCGTCTCCTTCAGACGATTACGAGATCCTTGCTGGTGAGAGTGAGGAGTTCCGGCCCCTGCTCGCGAACGACGAGCGTGTCCTCGATCCTGACGCCACCGCGCCCGGAGAAGTACACACCCGGCTCGACGGTCACCACCGCACCGCAAAGCAGTGTACCGGTGCCGAGCTTGCCGATCCCGGGTGCTTCATGGATCTCCAGCCCCACGCCGTGGCCGAGTCCGTGCAGGAACAGGTCGCCGTATCCGGCGCTCTCGATCACCGACCGGGCCGCCGCGTCCACCGCGCCGACCTCGGCGCCGGGCGCGAGCGCCGCCCGACCCGCCGCCTGCGCCTCCCGGACCAGGTCGTAGAGGTCCCGCTGCCACTGCGAGACCTTCTCCAGCACGTACGTCCGGGTCATGTCGGAGTGGTAGCCGCCGATCTGCGCACCGAAGTCCAGTTTGAGGAGGTCGCCGGACCGCAGGACTGCGTCGGTGGGTCGATGGTGCGGGATCGCCGAGTTCGGGCCGGCGGCGACGATCGTCTCGAACGAGATTCCGTCGGCACCGTGGTCGAACATGAGCGACTCGAGTTCACGACCCACCTCGCGTTCGGTCCGCCCCGGGCGCAGTCCCCCGCGCTCGATCAACGCCGCGAGGGCATCGTCGGCCGCCGCGCACGCCCGACGCAGCAGGTCGATCTCGCCCTCGTCCTTGACGGTTCGGAGTTGCTCCACCAGACGCGGGGCGCGGGTGAAACCGATCTCCGGTGCCGCCTCGACCCAAGCGGCGTGCTGGTCGAACGTCACGACGTGGCTCTCGAAGCCGAGCGTGCCGGCGCCCCAGGCGACAGCGAGTTCGAGCAGGCGCGGCGCGCTCGCGCGGGCGATCTCCGCCCGCAGGTCCGGCACCTGCTCGGCGACCTGCACCAGGTATCGACCGTCGCTGCAGATGACGGTCCGGTCCTCGGCACCCGACTCGTCGGCGGCGGTCACGAGCAACGCCGCATTCGAGCCGGTGAATCCGGTGAGGTAGCGGATGTTGAGCAGGTCCGTCACCAGCAGCGCGTCGAGGCTGTGCTCCCGCAGGAGAGCACGAAGTCGGCCGCGGCGCGCGGCGGTCGAAGCGGTCACCCGGTGGATCGACATGCCTCCGAAACTACCCTGCAACTACCCTGCGCCCACCCTGCTCCCCCGGCGCGACAGACGTGTCCGACGCCTCTTCGACCCGTTTGTGTGGGTTAGGACACAAGTGCCGAACCCTGCTGGTTACGCTGTGTCACATGAATGGGTGGGTCGTACGCGGTCTCGGTCTGGCATTGGTACACGTCGTGGTGCGCACTTTCCTGGGAGCCGCGGTGACGCAGTGGCCCCAGCAGGGCAGCATCCTGAGGTGGTTCTCGTTGATCCTCGTGATCCTCGCGGCGTTCCTGTGGGGCGCGCTCGACGGCATCCGCGACCGTCGCGCCAATCCCGACCCGGACGAGTCCGCGGATCTGACGATGATGTGGCTCAAGGCCGCCGCCGTCGCCGGCATCCTCGCGGGCGCCGCGGCCTGGATCCTCGGACTGATCTTCGACATCGCGATCACCAACGGCTCGCTGTTCTTCGAGGTCACCTCCGGCGCAGCCTTCACCATCCTGCTGATCTTCATCCCGGCGACGATCGGCGTCGCCCTCGGCCGGTTCCTCGTGGGACGCGATTCCGCGAAGGCACGGGCCGCCGGCGCAGTCGCGTATGCGGACGACGCCGATGTCGACGTCGAAGAGTCCGCCGCCGAGAACTACGCCGGCAGCGAGTGGTCGTACGAGCACGGCACCGAGACCGGCTACGGCTACACCGACAGCGCCGCGGGAGACGGGAGCGGCGAAGGCGCGGTGCCCGCCGACAACACCGACACCGAGGTGTTCGCGCCGGTCGACCCGGACGGCAAGCCCGGTGGGGCGCACCGGGCCGACACGTAGACCGCGCAACGAACTCGCACTGAGAGACGAACGGGCCGGAGCGGATGATCCGCCCCGGCCCGTTCTGTCGTGCCAGGCTTCCCGACTCGCGTCGAGGCGCAACTGTGTCAGCCGCGCTCGGCCAGGAACCGCAGCGCCAACGCATAGCCGGCGACGCCCAAGCCGACGATCGACCCGGTCGCCACCGAACTCAGGTACGAGTGGTGACGGAACTGCTCCCGCGCATGGACGTTCGAGATGTGCAGTTCCACCAGGCCGGCGGTCAGCTCGGCGCACGCGTCGCGCAGCACCACCGAAGTGTGGGTGAGCCCGCCCGCGTTCAGGATCACCGGCTCGCGGGCGTCCGCCGCGTCGTGGATCCAGCCGAGCAGTTCGCCTTCGCTGTCGCTCTGCCGGACGACCACCTCGATACCGAGGTCGGTGGCGGCCTTCTCACAGAGTGCAACCAGGTCGTCGTGCGTGGTCGAGCCGTAGACCTCGGGCTGCCGCTTGCCGAGCCGACCCAGGTTGGGTCCGTTGATGACCTGGACCCTCACAGCAGTACCGCCCCGCCGCTCGGGCTCTCGTCGCGTGCGACAGCCGAGTAGGCGGCGGCGAGCAGCGACGGATCCGGCCCCTCGAGCCGACCCGGCTTGGCGAGTCCGTCGAGCACGACGAAGCGGAGCAGGCCGGCGCGGTTCTTCTTGTCGGTCTGCATACCCTCGAGAAGCTGCCCGAACGCGTCGCCGTCGTACGTCGTGGGAAGACCGACCAGCTGCAGGATCGAGCGGTGCCGGTCGGCGGTGGCGTCGTCGAGTCGTCCGGCCAGGCGGCCGAGCTCGGCGGCGAAGACGAGTCCCACCGACACGGCGGCACCGTGGCGCCAGCGGTACCGCTCGCGGCGCTCGATCGCGTGGCCGAGGGTGTGGCCGTAGTTGAGGATCTCGCGCAGGTTCGACTCGCGCAGGTCGGCGGCGACCACCTTCGCCTTGACCTCGACCGAGCGGCGGATCAGTTCGGGCAGCACGGTGCCCGTCGGGTCCAGCGCGGCGGCGGGGTCGGCCTCGATGAGGTCGAGGATCACCGGGTCGGCGATGAATCCGGTCTTGATGACCTCCGCCATGCCCGCGACGATCTCGTTGTGCGGCACCGTCTCGAGCGTCGCCAGGTCGATCAGGACCGCCGACGGCTCGTGGAACGCACCGACCAGGTTCTTGCCGGCCTCCGTGTTGATCCCGGTCTTGCCGCCCACTGCGGCGTCGACCATGGCCAAAAGCGTCGTCGGGACGTGCACGATCCGCACGCCGCGCATCCACGTCGCGGCGACGAAGCCCGCGAGGTCGGTCGCGGCGCCGCCGCCGAGGCTGACGACCGCATCGCTGCGCGTCAGTCCGATTCGACCGAGCACCTCCCAGCAGAAGCCCGCGACCGCGAGGTCCTTGCCGTCCTCGGCGTCGGGGATCTCGACACGGTGGGCGTCGATTCCCTTCTCCGCCAAGGCTGCGCGCACGGCCTCCGCGGTCTCCGCGAGCGGCGGCTGGTGGAAGATGGCCACCGTGCGGGTGCCCTCGAGTTCCTCGACGAGCTCGCCGAGCAGACCTCGCCCGATGATCACGGGGTAGGGATCGGCCGTGGCGACCTCGACGCGTACCGGTTCGGTCACTTCTCTACTGCTCCGCTTCTGTGTCGTCTCTTGCCGGGTCGCCTGCGGCGGCCCCGTCGGTCAACTTGGTCACCAGCTGCTGGACGACCCGGCTGGGACTCCGGCTGTCGGTGCGTACCCGAATGGTCGCCACCTGCCGGTACAGCGGGCGGCGGCGACGCATCAGGGCGTGGTACTTGGCTTTGGGGTCGGCGCCGGCCAGCAGCGGTCGCCCCGTGTTCGCTCCGGTTCGCTTGAGCCCCTCGGCGACACTGATCTCCAGGTACACCACGGTATGCCCCGCCAACCGGGAACGGGTGCGTTCGGACAGGATCGCGCCGCCGCCCAGGGACAGGATCCCGTCGTGCGACTCGAGGGCCTCCCCGACCACCCGCTCCTCGATCTCCCGGAAGAAGGGCTCCCCATCCGTCTCGAAGATCTCCGGGATGGTGCGCCCGGTCTCGCGCTCGATCTCGGTGTCGGTGTCGAGCAACTCCAGATCGAGTGCCTGCGCGAGACGTCGGCCGATGGTCGACTTTCCCGCGCCCGGCGGCCCGATCAGGACGGCGCGCGGCGTCATCGCATCACCGCGACAGACGGGCCGCGATGCCGTCGACGTAACGCTGGTAGTTCGAGCGGGTCTCCGCGAGGGA
Organism: Rhodococcus sp. BE178; assembly: GCF_050433545.1. NCBI lineage: Bacteria > Bacillati > Actinomycetota > Actinomycetes > Mycobacteriales > Nocardiaceae > Rhodococcus > Rhodococcus sp. BE178. The sequence goes on from NZ_JBNPXA010000002.1 coordinate 519,766, forward strand.
GTCGCCACCGAACTTGTCGAGCGCGGCCTGGGCCACCACGAGCGCAACCATCGCCTCGGCCACGACACCGGCGGCCGGAACCGCGCACACATCCGAACGCTGGTGGATCGCCACGGCCTCCTCGCCGGTCGACATGTCGACCGTGGACAGCGCGCGCGGGACCGTCGAGATCGGCTTCATCGCGGCGCGCACACGCAGCGCCTCACCGTTGGTCATGCCGCCCTCGAGGCCGCCGGCGCGGTTGGTCGAACGCAGGACGCCGTCGGGGCCGGGACGCATCTCGTCGTGCGCGGCGCTGCCGCGGCGGCGTGCGGTCTCGAAGCCGTCACCGACCTCGACGCCCTTGATCGCCTGGATGCCCATCAGGGCGGCGGCGAGCTTGGAGTCGAGCCGGTCCGCGCCGCTGATGAACGAGCCGAGGCCGACCGGCAGACCGTGGACGATCACCTCGACGACACCGCCGAGGGTGTCGCCGTCCTTCTTGGCGGCCTCGATCTCGGCGATCATCGACTCTTCCGCGGCCTTGTCGCAGGCACGCACGGGGCTGGCATCGATGGCGTCGAGCGCGTCGGCGGCGGGACCGGGGCCGACGTAGGGGTCGGAGGCGCCGATCGAGATGACGTGCGAGACGACCTCGACGCCGAACAGCTGGCGCAGGAACTGACGGGCCACGGTTCCGGCCGCGACGCGGGCCGCGGTCTCACGGGCGCTGGCGCGCTCGAGGACGGGGCGGGCGTCGTCGAAGCCGTACTTGAGCATGCCCGAGTAGTCGGCGTGGCCGGGGCGCGGACGGGTCAGCGGCGCGTTGCGGGCCTGACCGGCGAGCTCCGCCTCGTCCACCGGGTCGGCGGACATGATCGTCTCCCACTTGGGCCACTCGGTGTTGCCCACCTCGACCGCGATCGGACCGCCGAGGGTGCGACCGTGCCGCACGCCACCGATGATCGTGACCTTGTCGGCCTCGAACTTCATGCGGGCACCGCGGCCGTAGCCGAGGCGACGGCGCGCAAGCTGCGCCGCGATGTCGTCGGACGTCACCTCGACGCCGGCAACCATCCCCTCGAGCATGGCAACGAGGGCGGGACCATGGGACTCTCCAGCAGTTATCCAGCGCAACACATCCAGCATCTTTCCACGAGCACGGCGTCCGGTACGACAGCGGGCCGTCCGCCGCTCCCGTCACACCGGCCACATCGCCAACGCGGTCGCCGCGCACATCGACGGACCGTGGGCGATCATCCCGTCCGCTCTCCCCCGCAACACGCCCACCACGGCGGTGAGGACTGGCGCGAGAGCGGCGGCCGCGAGCCACGTCTGGGCCCCGCCGAGGCCCGCCGCGGCGCCCAGACCGAGCGCCAGTTTGACGTCGCCCGCACCCATGGCCGCGGGCGCCGTCAGGTGCACGAGCAGGTACAGTCCCGACAGCATCAGGCCGCCGACGACCGCCGTCCGCCACTGCCCCGTGGCGGTCGCGAAGCCCACGATCGCCACCGCGCCCGGAAGGGTCAGGACGTTGGGGAGACGGCGCACCCGCAGGTCGACGACACCGGCCGCGATCGTCCACCACACGAACAGCAGCGCCGGTGCGAGGGTAGGCACGAGCCCGTTCCGCACCGCGACCGCCGCGAACCCGAGTGCACACGCGACCTCGCACCATCCGGCGGGCACCGGCGACTCGCGCGCGAGCCGTGCCACGACGCGCCTGGTTCCGGCCCCGGCGGCGACACCCGCCGCAACGCCCACCACACCGATCCACCACATGCCGAGAGCATGCGGTGCGGCCAGGACGCCCGGCCGCGGGAATCGGCGGCCGCGAACAGATCTGTGGATGCGTGTGCGGCTGTGGAGAACCGCGGACCGGGTCCGGGCTCAGCGCGGCAGTGCCGCCGCCATCGCCTCTCGCGGTGCGGGCATGCCGGTGAACTGCTCGACCTGCCCGTACGCCTGGTTGAGCAGCATCGCCAGACCACCGACGACGGTTCCGCCGGTGCGCTCGACCGCGTCCGCCAGCGGGGTGGGCCACGGATCGTAGATCGCGTCGAGCACGAACGGGGCCCGACCGATCGCGTCGGCGAACGGCGCGGCGGCCCCCGCGGGAACGGTGCTCACCAGTGCAGCCGACGCGGTGCAGACGTCGGCCAGTCGCCCGTCGTCGAACATCAGGTGCCGCACGGACAGCCCCACCGCCTCCGCGCACTCGAGCGTGGGCCGAGCGCGGTCGGCATCACGCGCGACGACCGTCACCGATGCCACGCCCATGTCGGCGAGCGCGACGAGAGCCGGGCGGGCCGTTCCGCCGGCGCCGACCACGACGGCCGCGGCACCGGCGAGGTCCCCGATCCCGCCCTCGACGAGGGCGCCGCGGACACCGTCGACGTCGGTGCAGTCGGCGCGCCAGCCGCCGTCGATGCGGACGAGGGTGTTCGCCGAGCCGATCGTGACCGCCCGCTCGGTGCGTTCGGTCGCGAACTCGAGGGCCGCGACCTTGCCGGGCATCGTCACCGACAGTCCCACCCATTCGGGGCCGAGGCCCGCGACGAGACCGGGCAACTGCTCACCGGTGCATTCGATGCGCTCGTACGTCCAGTCCGTCAGCCCGAGCGCGCGATACGCCGCCAGGTGCAGATCCGGGGACTTCGAGTGCGAGATCGGACTGCCGAGAACGGCGGCCTTACGCGCGGCCACTGCCATCACCTTCCACTGTCGAGGATGCCACTCTGCTGCGCCAACCCGATGTTCGCGAGGTGCTCGTCGTAACTCCGGGTGAACAGCGTGGTGCCCTTCTTGTCGATCGTCACGAAGTACAGATAGTCACCGGGAGCCGGATTCTCCACCGCGCGAAGAGCATTGATGCTCGGCGACGAAATCGGCGTGGCCGGCAACCCCGGGCTGGCGTAGGTGTTCCACGGCGTGACGCGGGCGCGATCGGCGTCGGTCGTGGCGACCTCCGTCGCGTCGAGCGAGTAGTTCACCGTCGAGTCGAACTGCAGCGGCTGGTTCACCGCGAGCCGGTTGACCACGACGCGGGCGACCTTGTCGAAGTCCGCGGGCAGCGCCTCGCGTTCGACGAGCGACGCCACGATCAGCATCTGGTACGGGTCGAGGCCGACGTTGCCACCGGCCGTCTTGATACCGGTGGACTCGTAGCTCTCCGCACTCGAACTGACCAGGTGCTCGAGAATCGCGACGGGCGACTCGGTGGGATCGAAGTCCCAGCTGCCGGCGGCGATCAGCCCCTCGAGCTGGCGGTCGCGGTCCGGGACGTTCGCCACCTGCTTACGCGCCCAGTCCGGGACGCCCAGGGCGGCCAGATCCGAGCTCGCGCCGGCGGTGTTGAGGTCGTCGTAGCTGATGCACTTACGTGCCTCGGTCGGGCCGACACAGCTGGCCTCCGAGATCAGCGTGTAGATGCCCTTCTTGATCGCACCGGTCTGCACGTCGCGGGTGTCGTGGAGCTGACGGCCCTCCGAGATCACCGTCTGACCGACGCGCGCGGACGGCGACACGAGCGCGGACACCGCGTCGGCGCCCGAGATCTTCGTGGCGACCGCATAGAAGCCCGGTTGCAGGGAGTTCATGGCGTCGTTGCGCAGCGCTGCCCGGTAGAACGCGGACTCGCTCGCGACCACGTCCTTGTCTGCCATCGAGTTCGCGATCTCGTCGGCGGTATCGCCCGCGTGGACCTGCACCACCACCTCGGGCCCGGCGGGCCCGGCGTAATCGGCGAAGTCGCTGCCGCTCAGCTTGCCGTAGACGGCGACGGCAGCGGCGCCCATGCCGCCCAGCAGCACCGCTCCGGCGAGGACGCCGATGACCCGGCCCCGACGCTTGCGCCGCGCGGCCGCACGCTCCCGCCGGACCTCACCGCGGCTCAACGGTTGCGCGCCGACCGCGGTCGGCAGTGCCCGTCGGGTGGAGTCGTCGTACGTGTAGTGGTCGAACTCCGGTTCGTAACCGTAGTCCTGACCGGTGGGGTAACCGTGCTGTGCCTCGTAGCCGTCGTGGTCGTCGCCGTAGACGCCTGCGGTGTCGTAACCGAGGTCCGAGTAGTAGCCCTGCCCGGGATCGTCCTCGTACCCGTCGTTGTAGCGGTGATCGTCGTAGCCGGGAGCCGACTCGAACTCGGGACGCCCCGGCTGCCGATGATCGTTCACAGGCCGTCCTCCGTGGGTCGGCCGCTACCGTCCGAGTCCGTTACGTTCACCGCTCTGCTCCGCTCGTCCAACCATCCCTGCAAGATCGCCACAGCGGCGGCCTGATCGATCATCGGCCGCTGTCCTTTCGCACTGACGCCGCTCTCGCGGAGTGCACGCGACGCCGTGACCGTCGTCAGCCGCTCGTCGGCCATCCGCACCGGAATCGGATCGATGCGGCGGCGCACCCTCTGCGCGAACGCGGACGCGAGGCCCGCGGCCTTCCCGCGTTCCCCGCGCAGAGTCTGCGGCAGACCGACGATAACCTCGACGGCCTCGTACTCCTCGACAAGCTCGACAATCCGCCGGATATCCGGCGCGTCGGGCCCCTTCTCCTTCGAGCGGGGGACGGTCTCGACCGGCGTCGCGAGAATGCAGTCGGGGTCGCACGAGGCCACCCCGATCCGCACGCTTCCGACGTCGATGCCGATCCGACGGCCGCGCCCGGGATCGTCGACTCCGGGCCGATCAGGCCCCGGCTGTGCGGGACGGTCGGGACCCGGCTGTGCGGGACGGTCGGGACCCGGCTGTGCGGGACGGTCGGGACCCGACGGGGCCGGGGGCACCGCTAGGAGTTCCCGGCCAGCTCGGCGACCCGACCCCGGACACCCTCGAGTGCTGCGGGGATACCGGAGACGTCGGAGCCGGCGCCCTGGGCCATGTCGGCCTTGCCGCCGCCGCGGCCGCCGATCTGGGGTCCGAAGCTCGCGACGAGGTCGCCGGCCTTGATGCCCAGGTTCTGCGCCGCCTTGGTGGTGGCCACGACGAACGGGACCTTGCCGTCGGCGCTGCCGAGCAGCACCACGACCGCGGGCTGGGTGCCGAAGCGGCCCCGGACGTCGGTGACGAGGCTGCGCAGGTCGTTACCGGCGACACCCTCGGGCGCCTGCTCGGCGACGAGCAGCACCTCACCGAAGCGGTGGGCCTTGTCGACGAAGGTTCCGGCGGACGCCAGGACCGCGGCGGCCTTGGTGGCCTCGAGTTCCTTCTCGGCCGCGCGCAGACGCTCGACGAGCGCCTCGACTCGGGCCGGGACCTCGTCCGACGGCACCTTCAGCGACGACGCCACACCGGCGAGCAGCGCCCGCTCCTTGGCCAGGTAGCGGTACGAGTCGAGTCCGACGAACGCCTCGACGCGACGCACACCGGAACCGACCGACGACTCACCGAGGAGCGTCACCGGGCCGATCTGCGCGGAGTGCTGGACGTGCGTGCCGCCGCACAGCTCCATCGAGAACGGTCCACCGATCTCGACGACGCGGACCTCGTCTCCGTAGTTCTCGCCGAACAGCGCCATCGCGCCCATCTGCTTCGCGCGGTCGAGATCGGTGACGAACGTGTTCACCGGGTGGTTCGCGGCGACGGCCTCGTTGGTGACGACCTCGATCTCCTGCTTCTGCGACTCCGACAGCTGGCCCTGCCAGTTGAAGTCGAAGCGCAGGTAGCCCGGCTTGTTGAGCGAGCCGGCCTGAACGGCGTTGGGGCCCAGCACCTGTCGCAGTGCCGCGTGCACCATGTGGGTGCCGGAGTGGCCCTGCGTAGCGCCCTTGCGCCACTCCGGGTCGACCTGCGCGAGGACGACGTCGCCCTCGGTGATCTGCCCCTCCTTGACGGTGACCTTGTGGACCCACACCTTCTTGGCGATCTTCTGCACGTCGTTCACCTGCACGCGCAGGCCCGCCGCCGAGATCGAGCCGATGTCGGCGATCTGGCCGCCGGCCTCGGCGTACAGCGGGCTGCGGTCGAGAATGACCTCGACGTCCTGACCGGCCGTCGCGGTGGGCACCCGGACACCGTTCGAGATGAGCGCGAGCACGTGCGCTTCGGAGACCAGCTCGTTGAAGCCGGTGAACTCGGTGGGGCCGCGGTCGACGAGCTCCTTGTAGACCGACAGGTCGGCGTGGGCGTGCTTGCGCGCCTGCGCATCCTCCTTGGCGCGCTTGCGCTGCTCGGCCATGAGGGAGCGGAAGCCGTCCTCGTCCACGTTCAGGCCGGCCTCGGCCGCCATCTCGAGGGTCAGGTCGATCGGGAAGCCGTAGGTGTCGTGCAGGACGAACGCCTCGTTGCCGCCGAAGACCGTCTTGCCGGCCGCCTTGACCTGGTCGGCCTCCGCCTCGAACATCTTCGAGCCGGCCGCGATCGTGCGCAGGAACGCGGTCTCCTCACCGACCGCGACACCCACGATGCGGTCGAAGTCGGTGGCGAGCTCCGGGTACGACGGCGACATCGTGTCGCGCACGACGGTGACGAACTCGCGCATGCTCGGCTTCTCGGCGCCGAGCAGCTTCGCCGAGCGGATGATGCGGCGCAGCAGACGACGCAGCACGTAGCCGCGACCCTCGTTGCCGGGGTTGACGCCGTCGGCGATCAGCATGACGGCGGTGCGTGCGTGGTCGGCGATGACTCTGAAACGAATGTCTGCAGCAGATCCGTCCGGGCCCTCGGCGCCGTACGTGCGGCCGGAGAGCTCCTCGGCCTTGGTGATCACGGGGCGGACGAGGTCCGTCTCGTAGACGTTGTCGACGCCCTGCAGCAGGAACGCGACGCGCTCGACACCCATACCGGTGTCGATGTTCTGCTTCGGCAGCGGGCCGAGGATCTCGAAGCTGTCCTTGCCGGTGCCCTCGCCGCGCTCGTTCTGCATGAACACGAGGTTCCAGATTTCGAGGTACCGGTCCTCGTCGGCCTCGGGGCCACCCTCGGCGCCGTACTCGGGGCCGCGGTCGTAGTAGATCTCCGAGCACGGTCCGCACGGGCCGGGGATGCCCATCGACCAGTAGTTGTCGGCCATGCCGCGGCGCTGGATGCGCTCGTCGGGGATGCCGGCCTCTTCCATCCAGATGTCGCGGGCCTCGTCGTCGTCGAGGTAGACGGTCACCCACAGCCGCTCGGGGTCGAAGCCGTAGCCGCCGTCCGAGGTGCTGTTCGTCAGCAGCGCCCACGCGTGCTTGATAGCACCGCGCTTGAAATAGTCGCCGAAGCTGAAGTTGCCCGCCATCTGGAAGAACGTGTTGTGGCGCGTGGTGATGCCGACGTTCTCGATGTCACCGGTGCGCACGCACTTCTGCACGCTGGTCGCGGTGTCGTAGGGCGGCGTCTGCTGGCCCAGGAAGAACGGCTTGAACTGCACCATGCCGGCGTTGACGAACAGCAGGTTCGGGTCGTCGAGAATCAGCGAGGCGCTGGGCACCTCGGTGTGGCCCGCCTTGACGAAATGGTCGAGGAAGCGCCTACGGATCTCGTGGGTCTGCACCTGTGTTCGTCCTAACGTATGTCCGTCGAAATTCACTGTGTCCGGCCGCCGATAACGCCTCCGAGACGCGAAACGACCATTGGCAAGCTTAACGCCCCCGCACCAATCGTTTATTCGGCGCACGTGATGCCCCGCTGGTTCCCGGCGTCACCGTGACGAGCCCCACGCGACCGGACGACGTTCTCGCCGACGGCGCAACAGGTCTCAGCGGCCGCGCACGATCCGGCGGAGCTTGCCCACCCGTCCGGCGATCTCCCGCTCGGCGCCGTGGGTGGTGGGCTCGTAGTAGTCGACACCGACCAGTTCGTCCGGCGGGTACTGCTGAGGCAGGACGCCGTCCTGGTGGTCGTGCGGGTACTTGTATCCGACGGCGTTGCCGAGCTGCGCCGCGCCCGCGTAGTGGCCGTCCCGCAAGTGCGGCGGGACCAGGCCCGACTTGCCGGCCGCGACGTCGGCCATCGCGGCACCCAGCGCGGCGATGACGGCACCGGACTTGGGTGCGGTCGCGAGGTGGATCGTGGCCTGCGCGAGGGCGAGCCGCGCCTCGGGCATGCCGATCAGCTGCACGGCCTGAGCCGCGGCGGTCGCGGTCTGCAGCGCGGTCGGGTCGGCCATGCCGATGTCCTCGCTGGCGTGCACGACGAGGCGGCGGGCGATGAACCGCGGGTCCTCCCCCGCCGTGATCATCCGGGCGAGGTAGTGCAGCGCGGCGTCGACATCCGAGCCGCGAATCGACTTGATGAACGCGCTGATCACGTCGTAATGCTGGTCACCGTCACGGTCGTAGCGGACGGCGGCCTTGTCGACGCTGGACTCGACCGTCTCGAGGTCGACGACCGCGGGGCGTTCGTCGGTGCGGTCGAGCGCGGTACCGGCGGCGGCCTCGAGCGCGGTCAGCGCCCGCCGCGCGTCGCCTGCGGCCAGCCGGACGAGATGCTCGAGCGCGTCGTCGGTGAGGTCGACGGACCCGCCGAGGCCGCGCTCGTCCTCGCGGGCGCGCTCGATGACGCTGCGGATGTCGTCCGCGGTTAGCGACTGGAGTTGCAGCACGAGCGACCGCGACAGCAGCGGCGACACCACCGAGAACGACGGGTTCTCAGTGGTCGCGGCAACCAGGAGCACGATCCGGTTCTCCACGGCCGCCAACAGCGCGTCCTGCTGGGTCTTGGAGAAGCGGTGGACCTCGTCGATGAACAGCACCGTCTGCTCGCCTTGAAGGAGGCGGCGGCGGGCCAGTTCGATGACGCCGCGCACCTCCTTGACCCCGGCGGACAGCGCGGACAGCGCCTCGAATTTCCGGCCCGTCGCACCCGAGATCAGCGATGCGAGCGTGGTCTTGCCGGTTCCCGGCGGCCCGTAGAGCAGTACCGACGATGCACCGGAGCCCTCCACGAGACGCCGTAGCGGCGCCCCGGGACCCAACAGGTGCTGCTGACCGACCACCTCCGACAGCGCGGCCGGACGCATCCGCACCGCAAGCGGCGCCCCCGGACTCGGCGATGCGGCCTGCCGTGGCACCGACGTCAGCGGCTGCGACTCCGAGTCAGGCTCGGCCGCGGGAGCCTCGAACAGACCCGCCCCGTCGCCCGCGGTGTCGATGTCGCCGAAGAAATCAGTCACGCCCCGACGCTACTAGCCGCCACCGACGGCGGGCGACGCCGCTCGCGTCGCGGTCAGCGCCCGAACAGCGACTTGAAGAACCCCGGCTTGGCCGGCTGCTCACACTTGCACCGTTCGGCGGCCGGCACCGTGCGCATGACGCTGTCGACGTGCTGGCCACAGCCTCCCCAGGTGGTCTTGTTGCAGGTCCGACAGGTAACGGGGTAGCACACGATGAATCTCCTCGAGCGTGGGTTGCAGGTGGCACCCACAATACCCCCAGGGGTATCTACTTCAATGTGCCGATCCCCACACTCGACTAGATCGGTCAGCGGTCCACCCGCACCCCGGCCAGCCATCCGGTCAGCAGCGGCAGCACGACGTCCGCGCCCATCGCGCTCATGTGATCCCGGCCGGGCATCACCTCCACCACCCAACCGCGGGCTTCGAGGTCCGCGCGACGCTTCAGCAGCGGCTCGGCCAACTTCACCGTGACGTCACCCCAGCCGGGCCCGTAGGCGATCTCGTCGGCCGCACCGGCGAAGCACAGCCGCGGAACCGTCGGTACCGCCCCGGACGCGGTGTCGTCGAATGCCCGCAGTGCCTCGTACAGCGTCACGAACTGCCTGGTCTGCGCCTCGGTACTGGTGACCGCGACGGCGTCCCAGTCCCCGGCCTCGACCGATGCGTGGGTCGCAGACGGCGCGGCCGCCATGGCAGGGGCCGCACGGGTGACAGCGAGCATCTCCAGGTACGAGGCAGGGTGCGCCATCCGGTGTCCTAGTCGGCGGCGATCACCGCGAACGAGTACCGGAATCCGGGTGCCGTCGTGCAGCACCGCCTCATCGTGCCGTTGCCCCATCTCCAGCGCTCCTTACGACGTATAGTGCAATGGACCAGGAACTATACAATGTAAGGAACGGAAATGGGTCCTATCACCGGGCGCGGGGATGCGGCCCGCACACTGTCCCTGCTCTGGGAATCCCCCACCGCCGGATCCGACGCCGGCTCGGGACTCACGCTCGACTCGATCGTCGCGGCGGCTACCGCCATCGCCGATGAACGCGGCGACGCGTCCGTCCCCCTGCGCGCGATCGGCGATCGCCTCGGGTGCACCGCGATGGCGCTCTACACGTACGTTGGCGGGAAGGCCGAGTTGCTCGACCTCATGTACGACCGGGCCTACGCCGGCTTCGCGGCGACCCGACCGATATCGGTGACGGAGTGGGCCGAGCATCTGCTCGAGCTGTACGTCGAGCACCCCTGGATGCTCGACCTCGCGCACGCCCGACCGGTGCTGGGCCCACACCAGCAGGACGCGTTCGAGTCGCTTCTCGGAACCCTGCTGCCGATCGGACTCCACCACGCCGACGTGGCCGCGATCGCGTCGTCCGCGTTCTCGCTCGCGGCGGCCGCCGCCCGCACCGTCGTCGACGCCCGCCGGGCACCGTCGGTGACCGGCGAGGGCGACGAGCAGTGGTGGGCCGACAGGATGGACGCGCTGGCCGCGGCGGCCCCTGACTTCGCCGACCGTTACCCACTGTCCAGCAGATTGATGGGCGGGGACGAGTCGGCCGTTCCTCCCCCGGGCGACGACGCCCCGATCATGGAACGTGCGGCGCGCGCAAACCTGCGCCGCGCACTCGAGTTGCTGCTTGCGGGCGCCGCCGGGTCCGACCGGGACTGAGTCGGATCAGCCGAGGCGTTCGCGCAGGCGCTCCAGCACCTGCGACGCGTGCTCGGCGACGGCGTCGTGTCCCGACCGCTCCGCGAATCGGGCCAGGCCCTCCCACCGCGCCGCGAGCGCCTCGTTCCGGGGCGCCGACAGATGGTGCTCCCGCACTGCGGCGATCCGCGTGTAGTCCTCGGGCAGGAACAGGAACGTGCTGAGCCACACCCACACGAGCTGCGCGTCGATCACCCGTTCGGTGAGGAATTCGTCGTCCGCCAGCACCGGCCACATCCCGACGACCTCGGCCCGCCACGCCTCGGTCATCGCACTCGCCCGCTCGTACGACAGGTCGATGCTGCACAGGCACGCCGGGAACGACACCAGCGCGTACGCGAGGTCCAGCGTCGCGTCCCGGAAGCCACCCCACTCGTAGTCCAGGAACCGGACCCCCTCGTCGTTGACGATGATGTTGTCCGGGCACAGATCGGACGGGCTGAAGGCGCGGAACCGACCGCCACCGAAGAGCCTGCCGGCGCGTGCCGCGATCGCGAGCACCTCCGGTGACACCTCGACGTCGAGGTGCTCGGCGAGTAGTCCCGGCACAACCTCGAGCGAGGCCGCCGCCTGCTCGGCGACCACATCGCCGCAGTGCGCCACCTCCGCACGACGCAGCAGGGCGGTGAAGTCCTCCTCGCGCCCGACGGTCGCAGCATGCATCCGCCCGAGCGCCTGAGCCATCGCCATCAGCGAGTTCGTGACGGTGTCCGGATCGGCATTCTTGAGCAGCGCGGCGAACGGAGTGGAGTCGCCGAGGTCACCCAGGACGAGCAACCGGGTCTCGAAGTCGTACGCCAGTAGTTCGGCGCCCGGACGGCTCTCGGTCGCGAGCGCGGTCGCGAACTGGTAGGAGACCGCCTCGCGGAGGAAGGCGACGTCGACCGTGGCGGTGTCCGCCATGCCCTCGAACTCGATGCGTCGCGGATCGGCCTTGCGTGACGTCTCGCGAACCTGCTTGATCACCAACGTCCGTGGCAGCGAGAACGGGTTCTCGGCGACCCGGACGCGGAGGACGACGGTGCGGCCGCTCCCCCCGAGATCGACGGGGTCGACGAGTCGGACCGGTGCCCCGGTCCGACGAGTGAGCAACTTCTCGGCTGCGGCAACTACCTCGGAGAGGGGTTCCGCCAATATTGCGGTCATCGATCACCAACCTACCCGGCGCGGCCCCTCACGGCCCGACATTCATCGCCCGCCCCGCCATCCGGATCTCATCGACCTGGGGGAATACAGGGTTGCAGGTCGGTTACGGCCGTTTTCGGCGCGTCGGCTGAGCACGGTTCGACGACGGAGCCCCGCGCCACGGCGATGTGCGTGGCGCGGGGCTCCGACGAACTGCGTGGTTACTTGCCTTCTGCGCCGACCGGCTCCGGCTTGACGTCGATGCCGGACTCCTTGCGCTGCAGCTCGGTGATCGCCGCCGGCGCGTCGGTGAGCGGATCGACGCCGCCACCGGACTTCGGGAACGCGATGACCTCGCGGATCGAGTCCACGCCCGCGAGCAGGGCCGTGATGCGGTCCCAGCCGAAGGCGATGCCGCCGTGCGGCGGGGCGCCGAACGCGAAGGCGTCGAGCAGGAAGCCGAACTTCTCCTCGGCTTCCTCGTGCGAGATGCCCATCACCTTGAAGACGCGTTCCTGGATGTCCTTGCGGTGGATGCGGATGCTGCCGCCACCGATTTCGTTGCCGTTGCAGACGATGTCGTAGGCGTAGGCCAGCGCCGAACCCGGATCGGTGTCGAAGGTGTCGATCGACTCCGGCTTGGGCGAGGTGAACGCGTGATGCACCGCGGTCCAGGCGCTGTAGCCCAGGGCCACGTCGCCGCTGGCGGTCGCGTCGGCGGTGGGCTCGAACATCGGCGCGTCCATGATCCACACGAACGCCCAGGCATCCGGGTCGATCAGGTTCTGCTTGCGCGCAATCTCGCCGCGGGCCGCGCCGAGCAGCGCGCGCGAGGACTTGGTCGCACCCGCACCGAAGAAGATGCAGTCGCCGGGCTTGGCGCCGACGTGCGCGGCGAGACCCGCGCGCTCGGTGTCGGTCAGGTTCTTCGCGACCGGACCGGTCAGTGCGCCGTCCTCGCCGACCAGCACGTAGGCGAGACCCGGCGCGCCGCGCTGCTTGGCCCAGTCCTGCCAGCGGTCGAGCTCGCGGCGCGGCTGGGCGGCCCCGCCCGGCATGACCACCGCGCCGACGTACTCGGCCTGGAAGACGCGGAACGTGGTGTCCTTGAAGAACTCCTTGCACTCCACGAGCTCGACGCCGAACCGCAGGTCGGGCTTGTCGGAGCCGAAACGGCGCATGGCCTCGGCGTAGGTCATCCGGGCGATCGGCGTGGTGATCTCGTGACCGATGAGCTTCCACACGGCGTGCAGGATCTCCTCGGCCAGCAGGATGACGTCCTCCTGGGTCACGAAGCTCATCTCGATGTCGAGCTGCGTGAACTCGGGCTGACGGTCCGCACGGAAGTCCTCGTCGCGGTAGCAGCGGGCGATCTGGTAATACCGCTCGATGCCGCCGACCATGAGCAGCTGCTTGAACAGCTGGGGGCTCTGCGGAAGCGCGTAGAAGTTGCCGGGCTGCAGGCGCGCGGGCACCAGGAAGTCACGCGCACCCTCGGGGGTGGACCGGGTCAGCGTCGGGGTCTCGACCTCGACGAACTCGTGGTGAGCCAGGACCGAGCGGGCCGCGGCGTTGGCCTTCGAGCGCAGCCGGATCGCGTGGCCGGGGCCCTCGCGACGCAGGTCGAGGTAGCGGTACTTGAGCCGCGCTTCCTCGCCGGCCTGGTCGTCGAGCTGGAACGGCAGCGGGGCGCTCTCGTTGAGAACCTCGAGCTCCGTCGCGTTGACCTCGATGGCACCGGTGGGGATTTCGAAGTTTTGGTTCCCCTCGGGGCGGACCTCGACGACGCCGGTGACCTTGACGCAGTACTCGGCGCGGAGGCGGTGCGCCTGCTCGAGCACGTCGCCCGCGCGGAACACGACCTGGGACACGCCCGAGGCGTCACGCAGGTCGATGAAGATCACCCCGCCGTGATCGCGCCGCCGCGCCACCCAACCGGTGAGGGTGACGGTCTGCTCAGCGTGCTCGGGTCGTAGCGAGCCGGCCAGGTGGGTGCGCAGCACGGGATTCCTTTCACAAACTTCCAGCACAGTTGTCGATCCGTGCTTCCAACACGGTGTTCTGTCTGCTGCGATCCTACGGAGGCACCGCGTGTTATCGCCAAACGCATGCCGGATTACTGGAAAGCTGTAACGACCAGCACAGGTGTTTCGGACAGGGAGCCAGCGCAATGACCTTCAACGACGATGTCCGCATCAACGCGGAGCGCGTCTCCGTCGGTGGAGGCGGAGGCGGCGGGCGCGGCGGCAAGTTCGTCCTCGGCGGCGGCGCCGGAGGCCTGATCGTGCTGGTCCTGGCGCTCCTACTCGGGGGCGATCCGGGCTCGATCCTCGGCGGTCTGAGCGGGGCGACAGGAACACCCCTGGACTCCGGCACCAGCGCGGTCAGCGGCGCGGCCCTCGACGACTGCGAATTCGGCACCGACGCGAACCGCGACATCGGCTGCCGCATGGCGGGAACCGCGGAGAGCCTCGATGCCGTGTGGGGCGCCCAGTTGCCCGCGCAGACCGGGGTGAAGTACGTCGCGCCGAAGGTCGTCCTCTTCTCCGGCTCCGTCAACACCGGATGCGGATACGCCACGAGTGACGTGGGCCCCTTCTACTGCCCCGCCGATTCCACCGCCTACTTCGACACAAGCTTCTTCCAACTCCTCGTCGACCAATTCGGCGCCAATGCCGGTCCGCTGGCGCAGGAGTACGTGGTTGCCCACGAGTTCGGCCACCACATCCAGAACCAGCTCGGTGACATCGGACGGGCGCAGCAGGATCCACGTGGTGCAACCTCGCAGGCCGTGCGCACCGAACTTCAGGCCGACTGCTACGCCGGCATCTGGGCGCACTACGCATCCACCCAGCCAGGCCCGAACAGCTCCCAGCCGTTCCTGAAGCCGCTCACCGAGAACGACATCCGCGACGCGTTGTCGGCGGCGTCGGCGGTGGGCGACGACCGGATCCAGCGGTCCGCGGGCGCCCGTGTGAACCCCGAGGGCTGGACCCACGGGTCGTCGGACCAGCGTCAGGCCTGGTTCCTGGCCGGCTACAACACCGGGAAGGTGAGCGCGTGCGACACCTACTCGGCGCGCAGCCTGGACAATCCTCCGGCACTGCGCTGAGAGCCTGCCGCATAGCCTGTCTTCGACACTCGCAGTAGATCGCTCGAAGGAGGCCGCCGTGTCGACCGTGCACCGCGAAAGTGCGCTCAGCGCACCCGACGAGGTCGCGTTGCGCGACGGCCGCGCCGAGTTGTCGTGGGCGGACGTCGAATCGGTCGTGAACCGGGTCGCGAACGCGCTCCGCGAGGTGGTCGTCGGCCCCGATCGCCGGGTTGCGGTGTTCGCCCGCAACTCGGCCGAGACCATCCTGGCCCACGTCGGCATCATCTACGCGGGCAGCTCACCGGTGCCGGCGAGCTATCACCTGACGGCCCGGGAGTTGACCTACATCCTCGAGGACTCGAACGCCGACGCCCTGTTCGTCGGTCCCGAGACGGCCGCGATCGGTGCGGCGGCGGCCCGCGCGGCGGGGGTACCGCTGGTCGTGGGCTGGCGGGTGCCCGGCGAGGCCGTCGTCGACTGGGACGAGTGGCTCGCAGCGGCGTCGGATGCCGCTCCCCCGACCGAGGTCCCGGCGATGCCGTTCCTGAGTTACACGTCGGGCACCACCGGCCGGCCCAAGGGCGTCAACAGCCTGGCCGGGAGCCCCGATCCGGGCGCGACCGTCGACGACTACGTCCGCTCGATGGGCACGCTGCCGCTGGCGGAGTGGCCCGGACATCTCGTCGTCGGCCCGCTGCACCACACCGGCCCCCTCGCCGGTGTCCGACTGGTCGCGTCCGGCAGGCCGGTCACGGTCCTCGAAAAGTTCGACGCCGAAACCGTGCTCGCGACGATCCAGCGGCATCGCATCGCGACAACGCTGATGGTGCCCACGCATTTCCACCGTCTCCTGTCGTTGCCCGCCGCAGTCCGCGCCCGGTACGACGTGAGCTCGCTGCGGCTCGTCACCCACACCGGCGCACCGTGCCCGCAGGACGTGAAGCGCGCCATGATCGACTGGTTCGGGCCGGTGCTGTTCGACTCGTACGGTGGCAGCGAATCCGGGCCGCTGTGCGGGATCTCCAGCGCCGACTGGCTGGTGCGGCCGGGCAGCGTCGGGCGGGTGCGACCGCCGTTCGTGCGGGCGGTGGCCGTGGACGACGACGGCCGCGAACTGCCCGCCGGAGCCGAGGGACGGCTCGCGTTCGAGGAACGGGACGGACGAGCAGTGGCCTATCTCAACTCGGCCGACAAGACGGCCGAGGCCCTGATCCGACCGGGACTGTTCACCCTGGGCGACGTCGGGTACGTCGACGACGAGGGCTTCATCTTCATCACCGATCGCGAGACCGACATGATCATCTCCGGCGGCGTCAACGTCTACCCGGCCGAGATCGAGCAGGTCCTCATGGCGCATCCGGAGGTCGCGGACGTCGCGGTCATCGGGGTTCCGGACACCGACATGGGCGAGTCGGTGCGGGCACTGGTCGTGCCGCGGGACGTCGACCACCGGCCCGACCCTGATGCGCTCCTCGCCCACTGCCGAAACCGGCTGGCGGGCTACAAGATTCCCCGGACGATCGAGTTCCGAGAGTCGCTGGGACGCAGCAACATGGGCAAACTCACCAAGCGCCTCCTGCGGGCGCCGTACTGGACGTCCGCGAACTCCCGGTGACGGCCCCGCCCCGGCAACCGTGGACATCGGCCCCGTCGGTTGGTATAGATTAATTATCTAACCAATTAAACCGTCGATCCGACACCGCTCGCGACGACGGCGACCGAGGAGGTCGGGCCATGACCGAGGCATACGTAGTCGATGCGGTTCGCACCGCGGTGGGCCGCCGGAACGGCGGCCTGTCCGGCGTCCATCCGATCGACCTGGGCGCGAGCGTGATCCGGTCGATCGTGGACCGGACCGGCATCGATCCGACGGCCGTCGACGACGTGATCTTCGGCTGTGTCGACGCGATCGGCGGCCAGGCAGGCAACATCGCGCGCACCTCCGCGTTGGCGGCCGGCCTGCCCGAGACGGTCCCGGGAGTCACCGTCGACCGCCAGTGCGGCTCCAGCCAGCAGGCGCTGCATTTCGCGGCGCAGGCAATCATGAGCGGCACAGCCGATCTGGTCGTGGCGGGCGGCGTGCAGAACATGAGCCGGATCCCGATCTCCTCGGCGATGACCGTCGGACGGCAGTTCGGCTTCGAGGATCCGCATTCGGGCTCGATCGGATGGGAGCGCCGCTACGGTGCGGAGGAGATCTCCCAGTTCCGGGGCGCGGAACTGATCGCCGAGAAGTGGGATATCAGCCGCGAGCAGATGGAGCACTGGGCCCTGCGCAGTCACGCGCGGGCGAACGACGCGATCAGCGCGGGACGGTTCGACACCGAGATCGTCCCGGTCGGCACGTTCGCGGTCGACGAATGTCCCCGCGACACGAGCCTCGAAGCCATGGCGGCACTTCCGACGCTGCGCGAGGGCGGACGGCTCACCGCCGCGCTGGCGAGCCAGATCTCGGACGGCGCCAGCGCCGTACTGGTCGCGTCCGAGGCGGCCGTCGAGGCGCACAACCTCGTCCCCCGCGCCCGGATCCATCACGTCAGCGCCCGCGGCGCCGACCCGGTCTTCATGCTCAGCGCGCCGATTCCGGCCACGGAGTACGCGCTGCGCAGGACCGGGATGCGCATCGACGACTTCGACGTGATCGAGATCAACGAGGCGTTCGCATCGGTAGTGTTGTCGTGGGTGTCCGAGACCGGAGCGGATCCGGAGCGCGTCAATGTCAACGGCGGCGGAATTGCGCTCGGTCATCCCCTCGGGGCCACCGGAACCAAGCTGTTCACCACGCTCCTGAGCGAACTCGAACGCCGCGGCGGACGGTACGGCCTGCAGACCATGTGCGAGGGCGGCGGCACCGCAAACGTGTTGATCGTCGAGCGACTGGGCTGACCGCAGCACTCAGAAGAGGGTCAGTGCGGGCGCCGCGCCGGCCCCCACCAACTCGCGGCGGTCCGGCGCGGGCACGGCACGATGCTCGGAACGCCCGCCGAGACCGTACTTCTCGACCATCGGTTCCACCCGCGCCCGGAGCCATGCCTTGTACTCGGGGGTGACGTAGGCACCGCGACCGTAGAGCTGCCGATACCGCCGGACGAGGGCGGGATGCTCGGACGCGAGCCAGTTCAGGAACCAGCCACGGGTGCTGCCCCGTAGATGCATCGGGAAGATCGTCACCCCGGCCGCGCCGGCCTCGGCGATGGCCGACAGCAGCCCGTCCAGGTGCGCCGTCGAGTCGGTCAGATACGGGATGACCGGGGCCACCATGACGTTGCACGGCAGCCCGGCATCGGTGACCGCGCGGATGAGGTCGAGCCGCGCCCGCGGCGACGGTGTCCCCGGCTCGACGGCCTTCTGCAACTCCGGGTCGTGGATCGCGAGCGACACCCCCACGCCGACCGACACGCGCTCGGCCGCCTGCCGCAGCAGCGGCAGATCCCGGCGCAGCAGCGTGCCCTTGGTCAGAATCGAGAAGGGCGTGCGCGATTCGGTGAGCGCGCCGATGATGCCCGGCATCAACCGGTAGCGCCCCTCGGCGCGCTGGTACGGGTCGGTGTTGGTGCCGAGCGCGACGTGCTCCCGCTTCCACGATCGACGCGACAGCTCGCGCCGGAGCACGGCGGCGATGTTCATCTTCACCACGACCTGCGAGTCGAAGTCGTGCCCCGAATCGAGGTCCAGATACTCATGGGTCGGACGGGCGAAGCAGTAGCGGCACGCGTGACTGCATCCGCGAAAGGCGTTGACGGTGAAGTCGAACGGCAGCGACGCACCCTCCGGCACCTTGTTGAGCGCGCTCTTGCAGAGCACCTCGTGAAAGGTGATTCCCTCGAACTCCGGCGTCTGAATACTCCGCACCAGGCCTGCACGCTCGAGACCTGGAAGTGCGCCGTCGTCCGCGTCGAGCGTCTGACCCTGCCACCTCATGAACCCAGTCGAACATGTGTACTAAACCATGTCAACCAATTCTTCGAAGAAATGTTCGAGACATCCGGACGGAGGCCAGGCCACATGCCCGAAACATTGGACTGCCAGAATCTCCGACCATGACCAGAAAGAACATCTCCTCCGGCTCCGAATGGGAGCCCAAGATCGGCTACTCCCGCGCAGTGCGGATCGGGAACCAGATCGCGGTGTCCGGCACCACCTCCCCCGGCGCGACGCTCGAGGAGCAGACGCGCGGTGCCCTCGCGACCATCGCGGCGTCGTTGACCGAGGCCGGCGCGTCGCTGAACGACGTCATCCGCACCCGCATGTACCTGCGCGACATGTCGAAGTGGGAGGAGGCCGCCCTCGCCCACGGTGAGGTCTTCGGCGAGATCCGCCCCGCCACCACGATTCTCGAGGTGAGCGCGCTCATCGATTCCGACCTGCTGATCGAGATCGAGGCCGACGCCGTCGTCACCGACTGAGCGCACGGCGAAGCCGTCTCGGGCCGCACCATCGAGGTCTCCTCGGCGGTGCGGCCCGAACCGTCCGACGACCCGGTCATGTCCCGGTCATGTCCCGGTCGGGTCAGAACATGCGTCAGAACATGAGGACGCCGCGCATCGCCAGCCAGGCGATGGGGTCGGTCTTGATTCCGCCGGGCAGGTCGACTTCGAAGTGCAGGTGCGGGCCGGTGGAGTTTCCACGGTTGCCGACGTTGGCGATGCGCTGGCCCGCGGACACGCGCTGACCGACCGAGACGAGGTTGGCGTCGTTGTGGCCGTACGTGGTGATGGTGCCGTCGTTGTGCCGGATCCGGACCCACAGACCGAAGCCCGACGCCGGACCGGCGTTGATGACGGTGCCGTCGGCCACCGCGTAGATCGGCGCCCCCATGTTGGCAGCGATGTCGATGCCCAGGTGCCCGCCGCCGAAACGGGTGGTGATCGGACCGGACGCCGGCTTGACGACGCCGCCGAGACCACCCAGGCTGCCGAAGGGCAGTCCCGAACTGGAGCCGAGGTCGAAGCTCTGGAGCGCTCCTGCAACGTTGTTCAACGTGGAGGCTGCATCGTTCAGAAACCGCGCCACGTCAGCCGATCCTGGTAAGGGTGGAAGCGCGGGTTGCGCCGATGCGGTCGATGCGGAACCGATAACGAGGGCCGACGTCAGCCCTGCACCTGCTAACGCACCTGCAATCAACCGCCGGAATCCCAACCGCAACTTCGCGCTTCCCATGCGTGCACCCTTCTCGAAGGTCGAATCAGATCCGAATCGGATCGGTGGAACCACAAGAAAATGAGCCCGTTCGATCACGGGTGGAACAGGATCCGACGTCCCCGGGAATCAGTCGTCGAGCCGTACGGAGACGCGGCATCGACATCATCTGCGCGGGTCCGCCTTTCGTTGGGGATGGCGCAACCCCGCGCACCAGTCCTGTCGGTTTCCTTGTGTGCGGTGACGGTAGCAATGACTGAGCGATCCGGCGACCGATTCGTTTCAGTTCCTCCGGCATCCGACGCGCACACGCGAATTCGGCTACCGTATTCGCGCTGCTCGAGCGCGTGCGCCCGGCCGGCACGCGGCGCCGACCCCGAATCGCGCCGAAAACGGAAGCCGGACGCGACCGTTCGCGGATCCGGACGCGGCGCACTGCGGTGCAATCGGCGGGCTAGATTCCCATCGACCGAGCGATCGCCGGCCAGTTGTTGTGCAGGTCGTCCTGCCAGTAGCCCCACGAATGGGTGCCGCCCGGCTTGAAGTCGAACGTCGCCGGGATGTTCAACTGGGCGAGACGGTTCGCCAGATTGTGAGTGCAGTAGTTGGTGGCCGCCTCGAGCACCCCGCCGACGATGACCTGGTTCGCGAGCGTTCCCACCTGCCCGTTGATACCGGGCCCGTTCAACGTCTCGTGCGGGCCGGGCAGCCCGGAACCGGTGGTGATGTAGAGCTCGGTGCCCCGGAGCTTCTCGGCGTTGACGACAGGATCGTTGTCCACCCAGCCGGGCCCGTCGAGGGGACCCCACATGTTGGTGACGTCGACACCGCCGCGCACGCCGGTCACGATCTGGATGGCGTTCTTGCCTGCCCAGGTGCTGGTCTCGGCGCAGCCGCTGTACGAGCCGACGCTCTTGTAGAAGCCGGGCTTGGCGATCGCGTAGTTGAGTACCGAGGTCGCCGTCATCGAGATCGCGGCGATCGACTGCACCCGGTTGGTGTCGAAGGCCTCGTCGATGACCGGCGGCAGTTCCTCGAGCATGAAGGTCTGCCACTTCTGGCGACCGAGCGTCGGGTCGTCCTTCACCCAGTCGGTGTAGTAGCTGAACGCACCCTCGAGCGGGGTGACGACGTTGACGTTCTTGTCCTCGAAGAAGTTCATGACATCGGTCTGCCGCTGCCAGGTGGCCCGGTCCTCACCGCCGCCGGTGCCGTTGACGAGGTAGAGCGTCGGGCGCGGCTGACTGGCGTCCGCGGGAAGGATGACCTCGAGCGGGATCTTGCGGTCCATCGCAGCCGAGTACACCGAGATGGTGACCTTCCGGTCGGAGTTCTTCGTGGTGCTCACCAGGTAGGGAGCCGAGACGTCCGACGCGGCGGCGGCTCTCGTACCGGAAGCGTCACCACCGGCGGACGCCGTCGCCGGCACCGCAAGCAGTGAAGCGGACACGGCCACCGCGGCGGCCAGGACGCGGGCGCACCCGAGTGTCGAACTCCCCATGCGAATTTCCTCCCCTGAGAACCTGCAGACGCCGCGTGCTGCTGGACGTGCGCACGGACGGCGATCGATCCGGATGCCTGGTCGCTCCCCCTGGACACGGCATCGGTGGTGGACCATACCGATGGAAAGGCCCCGAGTGTCCGGATCGGAGATGTCGGCTCGAGATTCACCCGCGGTTTCACCGTGTGCTCCGGGAAGGACCAGGGGCGTGTAACGCCGCCGCTCCCCGAATCGAGAAACACACCAACTACGACTGTTGTGGGGGGTCGGATGAAGTCTTCAGGGTTTGTCGCCGCTGGGGTACTCGCAATCGGACTGAGTAGCGTTCTCGCTCCGGCAGCAGCGGCTCAGGATTTCGGCAGCTTCGGGCAGTATCAGCCCTGCAGCAATCAGTTCCGACTCCCGTGGGAGCCGGACACCCCCACCAAGAATGTCGTACTCAGCCCCTTCGGCACTGCCGACATGCACTGCGCGTCATGGCACGGCGTCACCGAGATCTATCAGATCGACCCCTGGGGCAACAAACACCGCATCAACCGCGCGCAGATCGTCGTGCCGCTGCCGTTCTTCGTCTGGAATCCCGCAACGTTCTGACCATCGTCGTGGCCTGGTTGATCCAGAGACCTCGCAGCTCAACGCTTCCCCTGACTTCCCCTGACTTCCCCTGCCTTCCCGACACCGACCAGAACGGGAAATCTCGGATGCTCAATACAGCAGGACCGGGGTAGCTTGACGTCCGTGAACGGACGAGTGATCATCCTGACCGGCCCACCCGGAGCCGGCAAGTCGACACTCGCCGCGAAGGTTGCCCGCAGTTACAGCAAGGGCGTTCATCTGCACACGGACGATTTCTGGCACTACATCGTTACAGGTGCCATACCTCCGTACGACCCCGCGTCGGATGCACAGAACCAGACGGTGATGGATGTGATCGCAGGTGCCGCCTACACCTATGCGCTCGGCGGCTTCGCCACGGTGATCGACGGAATCGTGGGGCCCTGGATGCTCGGGCACTTCCGAACCCACGCAGCGCAGCACCCGGACCTGGCGGTCCACTACGTCGTGCTCCGACCGCGGCGCGACATCACGCTGAAGCGAGCCCAAGCCCGGACCGCTCCGAGCGCCTTGATCGACGAGGGACCGATCCTCACGATGTGGGATCAATTCTCCGACCTCGGCGAGCTCGGTGGCCACGTCCTCGACACGTCGGAAGAAGCGGAAGAGCGCAGTGTCCGGCGGGTGACAGAGGCAGTCGGTGATGGTCGTTTCCGACTGTTTACGAGTTAGTTGCTGGATTCGCAGAAGAATGTCGTCGGACGCCACGAGCGAGGTGACCGATCGCGGCCTACGGCCGGTCGATCCTGTCGATGATCGACTGGACCACCGCGCCGTAGCGTCGGACGAGCTCGTCGCTGTCGAGTGCGTCCACCGGCAGCAGGCCGACCGTGCGCAGTCCCGTCGCGAGCCCGAGGAGCACCGAGACCACCATCTGGGTGGGCAGTCGATCCTCGGAGGTGTCGCCGATCTTCGACGAGATGGCGCCGATGTAGCGTTCCCGCGCCTCGGCCTGGGCGGCGTCGCGATCGGGCGCCTCGTGGATGAGCAACGGCATCATCACCCACGGCTCGGACGCGTCGGCGTCGCGCCGTTCGACGATGTTGCGCACCAGCCGAAGACCCACCGACTCGTCCTCGCACACGTGCGGATCATCCGCGGCAGACGGCAGCGACGGCGCTGCAGCCGAGTACAGCTCGGCCTTGCTCCCCAACAGCTTCATCA
Source organism: Rhodococcus sp. BE178 (assembly GCF_050433545.1). NCBI lineage: Bacteria > Bacillati > Actinomycetota > Actinomycetes > Mycobacteriales > Nocardiaceae > Rhodococcus > Rhodococcus sp. BE178. Next base: position 543,175 of record NZ_JBNPXA010000002.1, read on the forward strand.
CCATCGCGGGCGAGCACCCGGCACGTTCGGCGACGTCCTTGATCGTGGTGGCCGTGTAGCCGCGGTCGGCGAACAGGGCACGCGCCGCGTCGATGATGTTCTCTCGCGTGGACTTTCCGCTCACGTGGCCAACCCTAGTCACGACGCTGTCTCCACCCGCGCCTCGGCGGACGCCTCCACAACCGTGGACACCGGCACCTTCCGTGCCGTCCGCGGGATGAACCACGCGACGACGGCTGCGAGGATCGCCATGCCACAGGCGACGGCGAACACCGTCTGGAAGGCGGCGAGCGTGGGCAGTTGGACCCCGGCGACGTCGAGCGTCATCGCGGTCAGGAGGGCGGTGACCACCGCACTCGAGGTCGAGGTTCCGATCGAGCGGAGCAGCGAGTTCAGGCCGTTGGAGGCGGCGGTCTCCGAGATCGGCACGGCCTGCATGATGAGGATCGGCATCGCCGAGTACGTGATCGCCGTACCGATGTTGACCATCATCGAGCCCAGGATGATCAGCTCGATCGAACCGTTGAACAGGACCCGGACCACGTACGCGACGGCGAGGATCAGCGCGCCGGTGATGAGCGTGATCCGGGCGCCGAATCGCGTGGTGATCTTCGCGGACAGCGGCGAGAAGACCACCATCGCCAGACCTGCCGGCACCATGCACAGTCCGGCGGTGAACACGCTGAGCCCGAAGCCGTAGCCGGTACCCTCCGGCATCTGCAACTGCTGGGTGGTCGAGAGCATGTTCGCGAACATCGCGAACCCGACGATCATCGATGCCAGGTTGGTGAGCAGGACCGGGCGCCGCGCCGAGGTCCGCAGGTTGACCATCGGATCCTTCACCCGCAACTGGTACGGCATCCAGATCGCGAGCACCACCACGGCGAGCACGAAGCAGCCGATCGTTCGGCTGCTGCCCCAGCCCCACGACCCGCCCTTGGAAATGCCCAGCAGGAGCGATGCCAGCGCGACCGACAGGATGAGTGCGCCCAGGAAGTCGAACCGTCCCGGCGTCAGCACCTTCGATTCGGGAACCACCAGCACCACGGCCACGAACAGCAGCGCCCCGGCCGCGGCGGAGATCCAGAAGATCGCATGCCACCCGAGGTTCGCGTAGATGACGCCCGCCAGCGGGAGTCCTAGTGCGCTGCCCAGGCCCAGCGTCGCGCTCATCAGCGCGGTCGCGGCCGGGACCTTCTCACGGGGAAGTTCGTCGCGCATGATCCCGATGCCCACCGCGATCAGGGACGACGCGAAGCCCTGCAGACCGCGTCCGATCAGCACAGCGACGAACGTGCCACCGAGCGCGGCGACCAGCGAACCGCAGACCATCATCCCCATCGCGACCAGCATCATGCGGCGCTTGCCGACCATGTCCGCCAGGCGCGAGACAATCGGGGTGGCCACGGCCGCGGTGAGCAGAGTGATCGTGACCAGCCAGAACGCGTCGTCGGCGCTCACTCCGAGGATGTCTCGGAGATCCGGTAGCAGCGGGACGACGAGGGTCTGCTGCAGCGACACGATCGTTCCGCACATGCACAGGACCGCGGTGATGAGCGCGCTGGAACGGCGGGTCGGGGACGGGGGCTGCGAGAGCGGCGCGGTCGCGGGTCGTGCTGACAATGGATCATCTCCGAGCTGCAGTGGCACAGTAAAGGCGGTGAATGCGCGTTCACCCCCGAGTGAACACCCATTCACCACCCCGCGGCAAATCGCCTCCCACTCCCAGGGACGTCAACCGAGCGGTTCATCCGCGCGCGAACTCGCCGGCTTCCGCCCACCGTCGCCGCTCGTCGCCGAACGCCACCGCTTGCCGTGCCCGGAATGCCTCGATCGAGTCGGAGTTGGTGTCGAGGAACGCCTCGTGTTCGGCCAGCGAGAAACTGCCGTCGCCGATCTCGATGCCGCCGCCGCGTCCCGCCGCGAGATCGGCCCGCAGGTCCAGCAACTCCTCGGGTTCGACCGGATACCAGGAGATCCGGTCGAAGAACCGGAGCAGCCACGGCGTCCCGTCTTCGAACGGACCCGACCGTTGCGGATGCCGGTGGTTCCACACCTGGGTGGTGCGGCCGACGAACTGGTAGCCCCCCGGGCCCTCCATGCCGTAGATGCACAGGTAGGCGCCGCCGATGCCCACCGCGTTCTCCGGGGTCCAGGTGCGCGCCGGGTTGTACTTGGTGGTCACCAACCGGTGCCGCGGATCCAATGGCGTCGCGACCGGGGCGCCGAGGTAGACGTCGCCGAGGCCCAGGACCATGTAGTCCGCGCCGAAGACTGTGTCGAAGACGTCGTTCACCGACTCGAGCCCGTTCATCCGGCGGATGAACTCGATGTTCCACGGGCACCACGGCGCGTCGGACCGGACGCCGTGCATGTACCGCGCGATCGCCTCCCGGGTGGCCGGGTCGTCCCACGACAGCGGCATCCGCACCGTCCGAGTCGGCACCACCAGTTCGTTCGCGGCCGGGATCGCGTCCTCGGCCTCGGAGAGCAGGCCGAGCAGCGTCGACACCGGCAGGACGTCGGGGTCGACACGGACCTGGAGCGACCGGATGCCGGGCGTCAGGTCCAGCAGTCCGGCGGTCGAATCCGCGGCGAGGTGCTGGTGCAGCGCGTGCACGCGGGCCCGCAGCGCCAGGTCGAGGGTCATGTCGCCATACTCGACGAGGACGTTGTCGTCGCCGGAGCGCCGGTACGTGACCGCGGTGTCGCCGTCGCGGCGGGCGATCACACCGTCGTCGCCGTCGCCGCCGGCCGAGAGCACCGCCGGTAGCGATGCCCGGCGGCCCAGGCCCAGCTCACGCCTCGACGCCGCATGCTCGGCCCGCACCGGCGCGAACCGCACCGTGTTGCCCGGTGCGAGCTGCCCCAGCTTCCACCGGTCCGCGGCGACGACCGTGACCGGGCAGACGAAGCCGCCCAGGCTGGGTCCGTCCGGGCCGAGCAGAATCGGGGTGTCCCCGGTGAAGTCCAGCGCGCCGACCGAGTACGCGTTGTCGTGGATGTTCGACGGGTGCAGTCCGGCCTCCCCGCCGTCCGGCCGGGCCCAGTCGGGCTGTGGGCCGATCAGTCGCACGCCGGTGCGGTCGGAGTTGAAGTGCACCTCGTAGTCGGTCCGGTACAGGGTCTCGATGTCGGCGCGGGTGAAGAACTCGGGTGCCCCGTGCGGCCCCTCCGTCACGGCGATCTCCCAGTGCCGAGACAGCGCCGGCACCGCTTCGGCGGGAACGGGATTCGGCCGCGCCACGGGTGTCTCGCCCAGCGCCAGGGTGTCGCCCTCGCGCAGCGTGCGGCCCTCGTGTCCACCGAACCGGCCCAGTGTGAACGTCGCCGCGCTGCCGAGGAACTCGGGGACGTCGAGCCCGCCCGCGACGAGCACGTAGATGCGCAGTCCCGGCCCGGAGACGGCACCGACGTCCAGCACTCCCCCGGCCGGCACCGCGACGGGGCGCCACTGCGGGACCATCACTCCGTCGACGGTCACCCGGGTGGGCGCACCGGTCACGCACACCTGAGTGGGCTCGTCGAAACGCAGCGCGGGGCCCGCCATGACCGCCTCGAATCCCGCGACCCCCTCCGGGTTTCCGAGGGCGACGTTGCCGAGACGGAACGACAGGTCGTCCATCGGACCCGACGGCGGCACCCCGATCTGCCAGTAGCCGGTGCGGCCCGGGTAGTCCTGGACGGTGGTGCCCATACCCGGACGGAGCACTGTGCACTTCGCGGTCATGACCGCACCTCCACGAGTCCGGAGGGTCGGGTGACGATCATCCGGACCGCGGTGGGATCGAACCCGTTGCAGGGGTTGTTGATCTGCGGGCAGTTCGAGACCAGCACCAGCGCGTCGACGTCGGCTCGCAGTGCGAGCCGCTTGCCCGGCGCGGACAGCCCGTCGACGATGCCGAGCGCGCCGTCCGGATCCACCGGCACGTTCATGAAGAAGTTGATGTTCGAGACCAGGTCCCGCTTGCCGAGTCCCCAGCGCGCGCCCTCGATCAGGAAGTTCTCGACGCACGCGTGCTGATGGCGGGTGTGGTGGCCGTATCGCAGGGTGTTCGACTCCTGCGAGCACGCGCCGCCGACGGTGTCGTGATTGCCCACCTCGTCGGCCACGATCGTCATGAGCGCGCCGCCGTCGTCGGCCCGCAGCACGCTGCCCGTGGTGAGGAACAGGTTGCGCTGCGCGACGACGGTCGCCGCGGCCGAGTACCTGCGGGAGTGCTCGTCGGCGGCGTAGACGAGGGTGTCGACGGCCTGGTTGCCGTGCAGGTCGACGATCGTGAGCACGTCGCCGGCCGCGATCACGGCCGACCACGGGCCGCGGGCCGCGACCGTCTCGTCGAGGACCACCTCGCCGGATACGAGGGCCAGGGTGTGGGCGGCGGGCAGCATGGTGGTCATCACGCGTCCTTTCCGGGGTGCAGCGCGGTCCAGGCGTCCTCGGTGTTGAGAACGGCCCGGCGGTACTCGGGGTCGTCGGTGGGGAGGGTGTCGAGGTCGTCGGGGGCGGACCACGCGAGAACCTCGAGGGCGGTGGTGGAGAACTCGGGGTCGGGATCGAGCGGGTGCGCCGCGTCGGCGATCAGCACGATCAGCGGAAGATGCAGCAGCAGTTCCACGTACGCTCCGGCGCCGGCGGTGCCGATGCTCGTCAGCGCGCCGTCGGTTTCGACGCGGACGCCGTGGAAGAACGACAGCGCCGGCGGCAGGTCCCGGGGTTCCAGTCCGTGCTTCGCGGCGGCGAGGGTCAGCAGCTCCCGGCCCGCGGGCGACGGCGAGTGCACCGACCCGGACCCGTACTTCGCGGTGTTCCCGGCACGACTGGTGGTACCGCACAGCGCATCGTGCCGACCGGAGGTGTCCGCGACCACGGTGGCCAGCACCCGGCCCGCGTCGGAGAGCAGCGGGTGCCCGACGCCGAGGTAGGCCTGCCACGGCACCTTGACCGTGTCGGCGACGTTGAGCCGCTCCCACGGGGCGTCGGCCCGGTACAGCAGGACGTTGGCGCAGGCCGCTCCGTCGATGTCGCGCAGCCGGATCCGGGTTCCGCGAGCGAGCACCTTGGAGGTGTAGCGCCCGCCCGGCACCGTCTCGGCCCACGTGAGGCGCTCGGCGGGGATACCGGCGGGTGGGGTCGGCCAGGCGGAGGCCGGGAGAATGGGCATCGAATCGGTGATGGTGCCGGCCTGGGCGCGGGCGTGCGCCCTGGCTCCGTTCGTGGTGGAGGTCGACAGCTCGGCGGGGCTGGTGGTGGTCACTTCAGGCTCCAATCGTGACGGGGTTCGGGACGGCCTTGCTGCGCGGATAGCAGAGCGCTCCGACGAGCACCACTGCCACCACGGTGATCGGCGCGGACCACTGGAGGATCGGGAATTCCCCTGTGGGGTTGAAGATTTCGGCGCGAGGCCAGGACAGATTGACGACCATCAGCAGCCCATAGGCGACGGCTGCGATGTTCACCGGGATCGCGAACACGCCGAGCGAGAACAACTTTCGCCCGTCCGCGTCGACCTGTGCGCCGCCGTTGGGCCACCCCTTCAGCCGGCGGACCAGAAGCGGAACGGTCACCATCAGGTAGGCGAGATAGATCAGCACGATGCACACGCTCGACAGCGTCGTGAAGATCGCCGAGTTACCGACGTTCACGGCGAGGACCACGATGCATGCCAGACCGATCAGCACAGACGGCGCGATCGGGGTACCGGTCCTGCCGTTGACCTTCGACAGCGCGCCGCTGGCGGGCAACCGGCCGTCGCGTGCCATCGAGAACATCAGCCGGGAGGCAGCGGTCTGGATGGCGAGCGTGCACACGAACACCGCGATCGCGACGTCCACCAGGAGCAGGGTTCCCCACGGCGAGCTCAGGATCGACGTCAGCACGTACGGCAGACCCTCGGCGGCCAGGCGGCCGTCGGTGAGACTCGGCGCCGCCATCAGTGCACCCACGATCATGAGGCCACCGCCGAGTGCGGACACCGACAGCGCCAACCGGATGGTGCGCGGGGCGACGCGACGAGGGTTCCGCGTTTCCTCCGCGAGTTCACCGGCCGACCCGAAACCGACCATGACGTACGCCGCCATCAGGCCCGAGACGATCCACGCCCAGATGTACCCGGGCTGGGTGCCGGCGGCACCCGTGTCGAACACGACCTCGGGCCCACGCTCGGCGTGGGTGAACAGCATGCCCACCACCGCGACGACACCGACGATCTCGCAGGTCACTCCGATGTTGTTGATGCGGGACATCCAGTTCACACCGACGCAGTTGATGGTGGTCGTCAGCACCAGCAGGATCGACCCGAGCAGGACGGCGTTCGTGGCACCGCTCGGCGACGTGAGCGCCGAATCCTCGCCGATCACCTGGAAGCCTCTCCAGACGGACGGCAGCACCACCTGCAACGCGATCGCGGCCGCGGACGCGGTGACGATCTGCGCGAGGATCATGAACCAGCCGGCGAACCACCCGACGATCTCGCCGCCCATCCGACGCGACCACTGATAGACCGCTCCCGAGATCGGGTAGCGCGCCGCGAGTTCCGCGAAGCACAGCGCGACCATGAACTGGCCGAGGAACACCACGGGCCACGTCCAGAAGAAGGCCGGACCGGCGAATCCGAAACCGAGACCGAACAATTGGAAGATCGTGGTGAGGATCGAGACGAAGGAGAAGCCCGCCGCGAAGGACGCGAACTTCCCGAGGGATCGGTGCAACTGCTGCTCGTAGCCGAACTCGGCCAGGTCGCCCCGGTCGTTCGACGCTGTCGGCGCGGTAGTCGTCATGAACTCTCCTGCAGAGGACGGAAGCGTCACCTCTCCCGGGCCGCCCCGGGTACCGGTTTCTGTCACTCGACAGTTTTCCGAGCCAAATGACGCGGTCGATGTCGCCGACGTTGCAAACGTGAGTCCAGGTGGACGTCTTCGGTTGCAGTCCCGTGTCATCGGTTACCTGCGGATGACGAACCACTCACACGCGCAGGTCACGGGCGCGGCGACCCGGGCGCGGGGGTACCACTGCCAGGATGGACATCGTGGACGAACAGGTGGACCGGCGTCCGTCGGTGGCGACCAGCCCGGCGATCCGGCCGGTGGGCGAGCTGTTGCGGGGACGCGCACCGTTGTGTCCGGCGACGGCGACCGTCCGCGACGCCGCCGTTCTCATGACAACTACGCGCCGGCGATGCGTTCTCGTGCCACTGGCCGACGGATCCCACGGCATCGTGACCGAAGGCGACCTCACGCGGCGGGTCGTCGCCGCGGGCCTCGGCCCGAACACGCCCGTCACCGCCGCGATGACCAGCCCGGTACACACGTGTCCCGCCGACCGACTGGGCGCCGACGCCCTGCGCGACATGCTCGAATGCGGGGTTCGCACGATGCCGGTGCTCTCGGCACGGGGCGAGGTGCTCGGCATCGTCGAGGACGCCGATCTCCTCGCCGGCGCAGCGCGCGGCGGCTTCCTGCTGCGCGGCGCCGTGGCGCGCGCCGCCGACACCGATGAGCTCATCGCCACCGCAAGGCAGATCCCCGCCCTGGTCCTGGACCTACATCGAGCGCGGGTGGCACCGACCGACGTCAGCGCAATCCTGTCGGTGATCGTCGACGCGACCGTGGCACGAGCACTCGATCTGGTGGCCGCGCGCGCCGCGCCGGACCTCACCTGGCTGAGCCTGGGCAGTGTCGCGCGGCGCGAGGCGCTACCGAACTCCGATCTCGACACCGCGGTCGTCGTCGGAGCCGACATCGAGACCGACACCGTCACCGCGCTCGCCGCTCGGGTTCACGATCTCCTGGACTCGTGTGGGCTTCGCGCGGACGCCAAGGGCGCGACCGCCGACCGCACCCGGTTCTCCCGATCGCACCAGCGCTGGCTCGGTGCGGTGGAGGGGTGGATCGCCGACCCGTTCACCGATCGCGGTCTGGTGATGCTGTCGATGCTCGCGGACAGCCGGGAGACCTGGGGAGATGGGCGTCCCCACCTCGCCGAGTGGGTGGCGACTCGACTGCGCACCGCCCCCGCCGCGACGAGGCTGCTGCTGCGCCAGGCCGTGGACGAACCCGCGCGCCTGCACCCGCTGCGCCGCCTCCTGACCCGCCGCACGGGGAACATCGACCTCAAGGCCGATGCGGCGATGCCCGTCGTGAACATCGCGCGATGGGCCGGGATCTGCGCCGGCGTCAGCGACCGCTCGACGACCGGACGCCTGCGGGCGGCGGCCGGCACCGGACTCTTGCTCGACGACGATGCCCGCGTACTGTCCGAATCGTTCGAGGTCGTGCAACAGATCCGGCTCCGACACCAGTGCGAGATCCTCGAACAGGGCCACGCCGTCACCGACGAGATCGCGGCCGGGTCGCTCACTCCGCTGTTCCGGAGCCTCTTGTCCGAGGCGGTCCGCGAGATCGCCGGCGTGCAGCGACGGCTGTCGTATGCGGGCCCACCCGCCGACTGACCGCGCTTCGCGAATCGCACTGCGTCGCTTTCCTGTAAGGATGGATCCATGACGACAACTGGTGCCGGCCGGCCGAGACTGTCGACGCGCAAACGGCCCGGCGCGACCGCACGCGAGGAGATCCTCGACGCGGCGGCGGAACTGTTCACCACCCGCGGCTTCACGGGAACGTCCACGCGGATGATCGCCGACGCCGTCGGGATCCGGCAGGCGTCGATGTACCACCATTTCGCCACCAAGGACGACATCCTCGCCGCCCTCCTGCTCGGGACCGTCGCGGCTCCGGTGGAGTGCGCCGAACAGCTGCGCCGGGACTGTGAAGATCCTGTCGTGGGCATGTACGCCCTCGCGCTCTTCGATGCCGGGCAGCTCGTCGCGTCCCGCTGGAATCTGGGCGCCCTGTACCTACTGCCCGAGGTGACGACGGAGCGGTTCGCCGAGTTCCGCGGACTGCGGGCGGACCTCATGGCGCGGTACGCGGCGTTCGCGCACGACGCCCGCGACGCGATCGCCGGCCCCGACTGCGGTTCCGTCCCCCTCGAACTGCCGTTCCGGCTCGTCGAGGCGACCATCAGCTCCCGTTCGGACGCCGCGGTGCACGACACCACGTCGCCGCTCACCCCCGACGCGGTCGCCGACGCGGCCCTACGGGCCCTGGGCTGGACCGGTCCGACGGACGACATCGCGAGACGGGCAACGGCCCTCCTCGACCGAATACCCGAAAGCTGATTGCCGAGAGTTGTCCACAGCCCGGCCCCGACGCTGCGCGCACGCCCCACCGCCTCCGCTACAGTGTCACCGGAATCACTGACTGGGGGGTCGACATGGACGGATTCACGGCTGCGCCGGACGAGATTCGCGCGTACGGGGACATAGCGGCGGAGACTGCCGCGAACATCGGAGCGGCTGGCGCGTTCGACGCCGCCGCCAACGTCGTGGCACTGGCGCCGGTGTTCGGTGTCATCGGCGCCGACTTCCTCGCGACATTTGCCACGACGCAGGTGACGCACGCGAGATCGGTTGCGGCCCTGGCGAACGTGTACGCGGGCACGAGTTCGGTCGCGCACACCATCGCGGCGGCCTACGACGGCGCGGACCGGTCCACCGGTGCCGCACTCGGCGCCGCACGAGATGCTCTGGGGGAGAACGCATGACGGCCTCGGATTCGACGGCATCGGGGAGCGATCAGCCGACGGTGCTGGATCTGTTGCAGGCGTCACCGGTCGCACCGGTGCTCGACATGCCGGTCCCCCGCACCCCGATGGAGGCGCTCGCCGCGTCGCCGCTCGGGCCGCTGCTGGACACACCGTTCACCGACATCGCGGCGGGCGCCCTGCCGCCGCTCCCACCACTGCCCGCACTACCGCCGCTTCCCACGCTGCCGCCGCTGCCGGGTCTGGATCAACTGCTGCAACCGATCTCCGAGCTCGCCGGCGCGTTCGGCACCGGAACGGTCGGCGGTTTCGATCCGACGGCGTTGCTGCAGCAGTCGTCGTCGATCATCGACACCGCACTGTCCGTGGGGCTGTCCGGACTGAAGACCCTCGATCAGGCGTGGGACGGTCGGGCCGCGCTCGCCGCCCAGTCCCAGGGACAGCAGGCCCAGCTCGCCGGTGAGCAGCTCAGCCGACGCGGAAACGAGATCGCCACGGTCACGCAGGAAGCCGCGGGCTCAGTGGCTCGCGGCAACGCGAAACTCGTTGCCGTCGCCGAATCGTTCGTCGCGACCGCCGTTGCCGCCGGGCCGGTGGCTCTCACCCCGCCGGGACAGACCATGCTCATCGCGGCCGCTGCCGATCATCTCCAGCGCGCGTTGACCGTGATCGCCGAAACCCGCGCCGAACTCGCCGGGCACCAGTCGGCGATGGCAGCACTGGGGGCCGAGATCCCGGTTCCGCCGGCGCCCGCTCCCGCAGCCGGTCTCACGCCCGGGGGCGGGCCGTCGCCGATCGCGGTCGCGAGTTCACTTCTCGAATCGGTCGGAAAACCCCTCGTCGGGACGCTCACCGGACAGTTCGGGGATTCCGTCGCGGCGCCCACCCTGGCCGCGGGCATCACCGGGGGCGCCGGGGACTTCGCGGCCACCACGACCGCAGCGCCGACAACCCCCGCCGGCGGCGGTGTCGGAGGTGGCGGTGGCTCAGGCGGTTCCGCCACGTCCGGCTTCCTCGGAAGCATCGGAAGCGGCAGCGCTGCGGCCGCCGGTTCGGCGGGGCGCGGGCCGGCTGCCGCACAGGTGCCGGCCGGCACTCCCGCCGCCGGACCTGCGAATCCGACCGCACCGGCCCTGGGCGCCGCGGCGTCGGGAACGGGCAGCGGCTTCGCGCCCGGCGGAATGGGCTCCGGGGCTCGCAGCGGCTACGACGACACCGTGGATCGCAGCACACCGAGCTACCTCGTCGATGCGGCGCGGAGCAACGACGTTGTCGGCGACCTGCCGATGGTGGCCCCGGCGGTCATCGGCGGCGTCGACCCCGGCGAGCTGGGGGCCGACGAGTTCGACCCGCGCTGATCGCCGTTCGTGCGCTCGGCCCGTCGTCAGATCAGGCCGAGCGCGCGGACCGCGTCCCGTTCCTGCTCGAGTTCCGCGACGGACCGGGCGATCCGTCCGCGCGAGAAGTCGTCGATCTCCAGGTCCGGGACGATGGTGAACTCACCGTTCGCGCAAGTCACCGGGAACGAGCTGATCAGACCCTCCGGGACGCCGTACGAGCCGTCCGAGCACACCGCCATCGAGACCCAGTCTCCGTCGGCGGTTCCGCGGACCCAGTCCCGGACATGATCGATCGCCGCGCTCGCGGCGCTCGCCGCCGACGACGACCCACGGGCCTGGATGATGGCAGTCCCCCGCTGCTGCACGGTGGGAACGAAGTCGTCCTCGATCCAGGCAGGATCCGAGACCGCATCGTCCGCGGGCTTGTTGCCCACGAAAGCGTGGAACAGGTCCGGGTACTGAGTTGCCGAGTGGTTACCCCAGATGGTCATCCGACGAATGCTGGCGGCCGGCTCACCGGTCTTGTGCGCGAGTTGCGCGATGGCCCGGTTGTGGTCGAGCCGGGTCAGGGCCGAGAACCGGGTTCGCGGCACGCGGGGAGCATTGTTCATCGTGATCAGCGCGTTGGTGTTCGCGGGATTGCCCACGACCAGTACCTTGACGTCGTCCGATGCGCGGGCCTCGATCGCCCGGCCCTGCGCGGTGAAGATCGCGCCGTTCGCCGACAGCAGGTCCGCGCGTTCCATGCCCTTCGTGCGGGGACGCGCCCCGACCAGCATCGCGATGTCGGACCCGTCGAAGCCGACGAGTGGATCGTCGGTGATCTCGATTCCGTCGAGCAGCGGAAACGCACCGTCCTCGAGTTCCATCGCGACACCCTCCGCGGATCTGACCGCAGCGGGAATCTCCAGCAATCTCAAGCGAATCGGGGTCTCGGGACCGAGCATGTCGCCGGCCGCGATCCGGAAGAGCAAACCGTACGCGATCTGCCCGGAGGCCCCGGTGACCGTGACAGTGGCTGGTGCGTTACCGACAGGTGCAGTGCTCATGCCGCCTCCTCGCGTCGTCATCGACACTTCCCACCGTAGCCACGAATCCGGCAGCGGGAGAAGGAGATCGGTCACACCACACGTCGATCGACGATTGTGGAACGGCTCACACCTGGACGAGCTTGGCGAGGTCGCTGCGGTGGCTCAGCGCCAGCTTCTCGCACGCCCGGTAGATGTGGCCCTCGACGGTGCGCACCGACAGCACCAGTCGGCTGGCGATGTCCTTGTTCGACAGTCCGCGACCGACCAGAACCGCGATCTCCCGTTCACGATCGGTCAGCGGCAGCGGGCGGGCCGCCTTCGCCAGGGCGGGCGTGGTCGCCCCGTCACACCGCGACGACAACCAGTGCGCCTTCGCCGCCGCCGACAGTTCACCCCGGCGGTCGCTCGACCGCGAGTACGCGGTGGCGGCCTGCGCGTACATGTCCGCCGCCGCGATCAGGGCGCCGACGCGCTCGAACTCGGCGGCGAGCCGGTCGAGTGCGGGTCCGTCCGCCTTCGCCAGCGCGCGTGCTCGCTCGGCCGCCACCTTCGCGAACGGCCCGTCCACGACCGACCCGAGCTCGACGAGCCGCTGGACGGTGGAGTAGTCGCCGAACGTGGTCGCGACGTCGAGCGCGAGCGCCTCCACCGCGAACTGGCCGGACTGCGCAGCCCGGTCCGCACCGCGGCGCGCCGCATGGACCGCGGCGGACACCTCCCCCGCCGCCCCCGCCACCCACGCCCGGGCGATGTCGATGAGCGGGTCGAAGAAGGCCAGTTCGGGGCCGGAATGGCGTTCCGCGATCGCGAGAGCGGCGGTGGCGTCGTCGGGCTTCCCCTGCGCGGCCCGCACCTCGCACAGGCTCACGGCCGCGAGCAGCATCCATTCCGATCGCGTCTCGCGGTCGAGCACCGCGAGGGCCTCCGTCAGGTGCTCGGCGGCATCGTTGAGCCTGCCGCTCGTCAGTTCCACGACGCCGGACGCCACGTCGGCCAGGGCGGCGCTGTTCGGCTGTCCGGCGGCCAGGTCGCGGTACCGGGCGGCCGTCTGCTGTGCCGCCGACAACCGGCCGACGAGCGTGAGTGCCTGGACCTCGAAGTAACCGATGTGGAATCGCAGCAGGCCGTCGCCGTGCGAGATCGCTTCCCACGCGGACGAGGCCAGCGCGCCCACCTCGAAGCCGCGGCCCGACACGGTCAGCGCCGCGACACCCGCGAACACCGCGCTGGCACGCGCCCACGGGTGGGCCTCCGGCGCCGCCCCCACCTGCCGGGCCAGTGCGATCGCCTCCGCGGGCCGACGGTCGTACAGGTGCAGGACCGCGTCCAGTGCCACCACCGACACCGCGAGCATGGGGTCGGTGATCCGGCCCCGTTCGCGCTCGAACAGCGCGACCGCCTCCTGCGGGCGACCGGCCTCCAGATACAGGCTCGCGACGCGGGTCAGGAGCCAACGGGCGACGTCGTACTCGCTCAACGCGTCCGGGTCGACGGCCGCGAACACCTTCTCGGCCTCGTCGCCCCGGCCCTGCCACATCAGGGCCCGACCCAGCGCGAACGACGCGTCGAAGCCGGCTCCGCGCCGGACGGCGGCACCCGCGAGGCGCGCACCGAGATCGAGGCTGGCCATCGCGATCGCGTCCTCCGCACCGCGCACCAGCAGATCCGGATCCGGGTCCATTCCGGACTCCATCGCCAGCTCGGCGATGCGCATCGAGGTCACCACGCCCGGATCGGGTGACGCGCGCAGCACCTCGACGAGTCGCCGCTTGATACGCTGCGCGGCGAGCACACCGGCACGATCGCGGATCACCTCACCGAAGAGCGGATGTGCCAGGCGCACGACGTGCGCGTTTCCCACGTCCCGGATGCGCACCAGATCCAGCCGCTCGGCCTCTTCGATCGACCGCCGGCTCACCAGTTCGCTGAGTACCTCGAGCTCGAGTGGCTCGCAGAAGGCGAGGTAGTCGACCACGTCGAGGGCGTCGCGCGGTGTCCGCGCGAAGCGCGACTCGAGCAGCGACGCGAGGGCCGCGGACACCCCGGGGCGACCCCGCAACTGCCACACACCCCCCGATTTGCGGAGTGTGCCGCCGTCGAGCGCGCCCTCCACGAGGTGCCGCAGGAACAGCGGATTGCCCTCCGACGCCTCCCAGATCTCGTCCGCGCTGAACCGCTCGACCGGAGCGCCGAGAACCGCGTGCAGTTCCTCGTCCATCTCCTGCCGCGTGAACGGCGGGACCACGAACGGGGTGAGCAGGCCGTCCTTCCACAGCGCCTCGATCGCCCCCGGCACGGGAGCACCGCTGCGGACGGTGACGACCAGCCGGGCATCGCGGCCGACCGCCAACTGGTGGACCAGTCCCGCCGAGAACTCGTCGAGCAGGTGCGCGTCGTCCACCCCGATGATCCCCACCCAGCCGTCGGGAGCCGAGCCGTCCTCGGCGAGCAGGTCGCGCACCGCGCGCAGCGCGACGACGGGGTCGCGCGACGTGGTGCGGGCCAGGTGCGGCGCGAACGCCCCGAGGGGAATGGACTGGGTGGACTCGGTGCCGACGATCCATCGGGCGTCACCGGTGAGCGAACCCACCAACTCCCGCGCCATCGTCGTCTTGCCGACCCCGGCGGTACCGACCAGCACCACTCCGCACGACGTGCCGTTGCGGAGCAGTTCCTCTGCGTCCTCGAAGACAGCCTTGCGATCGAGGACGGGCCAGAGTCCGACCATGCTTCGAACGATAATCCTGTCCGGCGGCGCAGCGAAGCGAACGACCGAACCCGCAACCAGGGAGTTACCGCCCGGTCAGTCCGTCTCGGCGCACGGACGTCAGATCGACAGGGTCGCGACTTCCTGGTCGGTGAGCACGGTCTGCGGGACCCGGCCCGCATCGCGGACCAGTACGACCGCTCGGTACAGCGGGCGCTCCTCCAGACCGGCACCCCGGGCCTCCGCTCGCAACTGCTCGATGAGCAGCGATGCCGCGGCGGCCGCGGGTGCCAGTTCGCTCGCGGAGAGGGCGTCGGCGAGCTTGCGTAACCCGAGCACCTCGAGTTCGCGCCCGCCGTCCGCGGTGTAGAGCGCGAGCGGCACGGTCTGCGCAGCCCGGCCGTCCCCGATCCGTACCGCGACCTGACTGATCCGCCCGGCCCGGACGACGAACTCGACACTGACCGCCTTGCCCACCTCGATCCGACGGTGCCGGAGCCCGTTCGATGCGTGGATCACGGTGCCGTCCAA
The DNA here is from genome assembly GCF_050433545.1 of Rhodococcus sp. BE178. Lineage (NCBI taxonomy): Bacteria > Bacillati > Actinomycetota > Actinomycetes > Mycobacteriales > Nocardiaceae > Rhodococcus > Rhodococcus sp. BE178. The sequence continues at coordinate 558,388 of NZ_JBNPXA010000002.1, forward strand.
CCACATTCGGCGCCGGGTTGCCAGCAGCGCCGACAGCGCGGTCGGCAGGCCGATCACGGCGCCGATGGCGACGGCGACCAGCGGGTCGGCGAAGAACGCCACCACGGCGCCCACCACGATCCCGATCACGATCGAGACGACGGCGATCCGGCGCATGCGGGGCGCCAACATCGACGCCGGGATGAGGTCGAGGGAGAACTGCTCCCCACCCGCGCCGTCAGGCGTCGGCAAGAATCGAACCGATCTGCGCGACAACACCTTCCAATGGGACCGAGGTCTGTTCGCCGGTGCCCAGGTTCTTGACGCCGATCGTGTCGGCCGCGAGGTCCTCGTCGCCGAGCACGAGCGCGAACCGTGCACCCGAACGGTCCGCCGCCTTCATCGAGCCCTTGATCCCGCGATCGCCGTACACCATGTCGACGCGGATGCCGGCCGCCCGCAGGTCCCGCGCGATCGTGACCATCCGCGCCTTCGCCGCGTCACCGAGCGGCACGCCGAACACCTCGCAGCGCGCGGGGTTGCCGGCGGACTTGCCCTCCGCCGCGAGCGCCAGGATGGTGCGGTCCACACCGAGGCCGAAGCCGATACCGGACAACGGCTGACCGCCGAGCTGCTCCATGAGGCCGTCGTAGCGACCACCGCCGCCGATGCCGGACTGTGCACCGAGACCGTCGTGGACGAACTCGAACGTGGTCTTGGTGTAGTAGTCGAGGCCGCGCACCATGCGCGGATTCACGACGTAGGGCACACCGAGCGCGTCGAGGTGTGCGAGGACCTGATCGAAGTGCGACTTCGCACTCTCCGAGAGGTGATCGAGCATGAGCGGGGCGTCCGCCGTCATCTCGCGGACCTCCTTGCGCTTGTCGTCGAGCACGCGCAGCGGGTTGATTCGGGCTCGTGCCTGCGTTTCCTCGTCCAGCGGCAGCGCGAACAGGAACTCCTGCAACCGCTCCCGGTACTGCGGGCGGCACGTCTCGTCACCGAGCGAGGTGATCTCGAGCCGGAAACCGTCGAGTCCGAGGGACCGGAAACCGGCGTCGGCGATCGCGATGACCTCGGCGTCGAGCGCCGGATCGTCCACGCCGATCGCCTCGACGCCCACCTGCTGCAGCTGACGGTAGCGGCCCGCCTGGGGGCGCTCGTAGCGGAAGAACGGGCCGGCGTAGCTGAGCTTGACCGGGAGTTGGCCGCGGTCGAGGCCGTGCTCGATCACGGCGCGCATCACACCGGCGGTGCCCTCGGGCCGGAGCGTCACCGAACGATCGCCGCGGTCGGCGAACGTGTACATCTCCTTCGACACGACGTCGGTGGACTCACCGACGCCGCGGGCGAACAGACCCGTGTCCTCGAAGATCGGCAACTCGATGTGTCCGTAGCCGGCCAACCTCGCCGCGCGGGTCAGCCCGTCGCGCACGGCGACGAACTCCGCGGACTGCGGCGGGACATAGTCGGGAATGCCCTTGGGGGCCGAGAAGGTGCTGGACTTACTCACGGTGCTTACTTTTCCTTACTGGGAGGCGGTCAGTCCAACGAGGAACGGGTTCGCGGCACGCTCCTGGCCGATCGAACTCGATCCACCGTGGCCGGGCAGGATTGCGGTGCTGTCGTCGAGCACGAGCAACTTGCGCGCGATCGAGCTCAGCAACTGCTCGTGGTTGCCCCCGGGAAGGTCGCTGCGGCCGATCGAACCCTGGAACAGCGTGTCTCCGGTCAGTGCGACCTGCAGCGGTCCGTCATCGGTCGACAGTTCGGTGCGGAAGACGACCGAACCCTGCGTGTGCCCGGGGGTGTGGTCGACCACGAAGTCGATCCCGGCGACGGAGAACTCGTCACCGTCGGCGAGTTCGATCACCTCGGCCGGCTCACGGAACTCGACCCCGACGATGAACTGGTTCATGGTCGGTCCGATCCCGCGCGCGGGATCGCTGAGCATGTACCGGTCCTCGGGGTGGATGTAGGCCGGAATGCCGTACCGCTCGCAGACCGGCTGCACCGACCACGTGTGATCGAGATGGCCGTGTGTCAACAGCACCGCCCGGGGCTCGAGCTCCGACTGGGCGAGGAACTGCGCCAACGGTTCGGCCGCGTCCTGGCCGGGATCGACGACAACGCAGTCCGTCGAGTCGTCCTGCGCGAGGATGTAACAGTTGGTCTGGAACATCCCGGCCGGGAATCCGGTGACGAGCACGGCGGCAGCTCCTAAAGTACGGGTCGATTACGGGGTCCGTTGCGGACCGCATACAGCCTAGGCTGTCGTCGCGCCAGGATCTTCTCAGGTTGGAATGACAGACTCGCCCGAAGCCCTCGGGCGGCGACGGGTGCCACGAGATATTCCGGAACAAACCGAACGAGACGTACGGGAGGACTACCGCAGTGCCGAGCAATCAGCAGCGCCGGGAAGCAGCGAAGAGAAAGCTGGAACGCCAGCTCGAACGGCGCGCCGCGCGCGCACGAAAGCGCAAGCAGTTGACGATCGCCGGTTCGATCGTCGGCGTCATCGTCGTGGTCGCGGTCGGGGCCGTCGTGGTGACGCTGAGCGGCAAGGACGAGGACAAGTCCTCCGAGAACACCGCGGCCTCCCCGACGCAGACCGCCGGCGCGTTGCCGGCCGGTCGCGCCGAGGCGCTCGCGAATCTCGTGAACTGCACCTACACGCCCGACGGCAGCGCGCCGTCGAAGCCCAACACTCCGCCGCGCACCGAGGGCATCGACACCACCGTCGCGACTGTCAGCGCCAGCATGGAGACTTCGCAGGGCAACATCGGCCTGACGCTGAACAACGGCGAATCGCCCTGCACGGTCAACAATTTCGTCAGCCTCGCCTCGCAGGGCTACTTCGACGCCACCAGCTGCCACCGGCTCACCACAGGTGACAGCCTGCAGGTCCTGCAGTGCGGCGACCCCACCGGGACCGGGACCGGCGGGCCCGGCTACGGCTTCGCCAACGAGTTCCCGACCGACCAGTACGCCGAGGGCGATCCCGCGTTGAGCACGCCCGCGCTGTACCCCCGCGGCACCCTGGCGATGGCGCACAGCGCCGTGCCGAACAGCAACGGCAGCCAATTCTTCATGGTCTACGGCGATTCGCAGCTGCCGCCGGACTACACCGTGTTCGGCACGATCGACGAGACCGGCCTCGCGACCCTCGACAAGGTTGCCGCGGCCGGAAACGACGCGTCCAACCAGCCCGGTGACGGCAAGCCGAACCTGCCCGTCGAGATCACGAGTGTGAGACTGGACTGATGAAGCGCACAGCATTAGCCGCAGTCGGACTGGGCGTGGCACTCGTCCTGACCGGGTGCTCCTCCGACAACGACAGCTCCACCGACACCTCCACGAGCGCATCGAGCACCTGGACGACACCGGCCGCGCCGTCGATCGACATGTCCCGTTTCGCGGCCCTGCCCGCGGCCGCCGCACCCGCCGCGCCGACGGTCGACTGCAGCTACGCCCCGGCCGGTCCGGCCGCGAAGGACGTGAAGGCTCCGAACGGAACGGGCGTCTCGACCGAGGGCACCGTCCCGGTCGCTCTCGCCACCGATGCGGGTCCGATCGGCCTCACCCTCGACCGCGCGAAGGCACCCTGCACGGTCAACAGCTTCGTCAGCCTCACCGAGCAGGCGTACTACGACGGCACCCCCTGCCACCGCATCTCCACCGTCCCCGGCCTGGGCATGCTGCAGTGCGGTGACCCGTCCGGACGCGGCAGCGGCGGACCCGGCTACCAGTACGCCAACGAGTACCCGACCAATCAGTTCGCCGCGAACGATCCCGCGCTGAACAACCCCGTCGTGTATCCCCGCGGCACCGTCGCGATGGCCAACGCCGGCGCCGACACCAACGGCAGCCAGTTCTTCCTGGTCTTCGAGGACTCGCTGCTCCAGCCGAACTACACGGTGGTCGGCACGATCTCGGACGAGGGGCTCGCCACCCTGGACAAGATCGCCGCGGCCGGCGTGAAGGGCTCCACGTCGCCCGGCGACGGCGCCCCGACCAACCCGGTCACCATCGAGACCGCCAAACTCGGCTGACACGCCTCCCCTGCACAGCTGAAGGGGCCCTTCGTACGCTCACAGCGCACGAAGGGCCCCTTCAGCCCGTTCCGGAGGCTCGAACCCGCTAGGCGGCCGACGTCACGCGGTAGACGTCGTAGACGCCCTCGACGTTGCGCACCACGTTCAGCACATGACCCAGGTGCTTCGGGTCGCCCATCTCGAACGTGAACTTGCTGACCGCGACCCGGTCCCCCGACGTAGTCACCGACGCCGACAGGATGTTCACCTTCTCGTCGGCGAGAGCCTTGGTCACGTCCGACAGCAACCGATGCCTGTCGAGTGCCTCGATCTGGATGGCCACCAGGAACACCGACGACGGCGACGGCGCCCACTGGACTTCGATGATCCGCTCCGACTGCTGTCGCAGCGAGGCCGCGTTGGTGCAGTCCGTGCGGTGCACGCTCACCGCACCGCCGCGCGTCACGAAGCCCATGATCTCGTCGCCCGGCACCGGGGTGCAACACTTCGCGAGCTTGGCGACCGTGCCCGGCGCTCCGGGCACCAGCACGCCCACGTCGCCGGTGCCACGCGGGCGGGTGGGGATGGTCGACGGCGTCGACCGCTCGGCCAACTCCTCCTCGACGGCGCCGACGCCGCCGAGATGCGCGACCAGGCGCTGCACGACGTGCTGAGCCGAGACGTTGTGCTCGCCCACCGCGGTGTAGAGCGCCGAGACGTCGGCATACCGCAACTCGTGCGCGATCGCCGTCATCGACTCGGCATTCATCAAGCGCTGCAAGGGAAGTCCACCGCGGCGAACCTCCTTCGCGATGGCGTCCTTGCCGGCTTCGAGCGCTTCCTCGCGGCGTTCCTTCGCGAACCACTGCCGAATCTTGGTCTTCGCCCGCGGCGACACCACGAACGACTGCCAGTCCCGACTCGGCCCGGCGTTGGCCGCCTTCGATGTGAAGACCTCGACGACCTCACCGTTCTCGAGCGTGCGCTCGAGCGCCACCAACCGGCCGTTGACGCGGGCACCGATACATCGGTGTCCGACCTCGGTGTGCACCGCGTAGGCGAAGTCGACCGGCGTCGAGCCGGCGGGCAACGTCACCACATCGCCCTTCGGCGTGAAGACGAAGATCTCCTTGACCGCGAGGTCGTACCGGAGCGACTCGAGGAACTCACCGGGATCGGCGGCCTCCCGCTGCCAGTCGAGCAGCTGACGCATCCACGCCATGTCGTCGACCTCGGCGACATCGCCGGAGTGCCGCCCCTTGGTCTCCTTGTAGCGCCAGTGCGCGGCGATACCGAACTCCGCCGTGCGGTGCATGTCCCGCGTGCGGATCTGCACCTCCAGCGGCTTGCCCTCGGGGCCGATCACGGTGGTGTGCAGCGACTGGTAGACCCCGTACCGCGGCTGCGCGATGTAGTCCTTGAACCGGCCCGCCATCGGCTGCCACAGCGAGTGCACGACGCCGACCGCGGCGTAGCAGTCGCGGATCTCGTCGCACAGGATCCGCACGCCCACCAGGTCGTGGATGTCGTCGAAGTCGCGGCCCTTGACGATCATCTTCTGGTAGATCGACCAGTAGTGCTTGGGGCGGCCCTCGACGACGGCATTGATCCGTGACGCCGACAGGGTCGCGTTGATCTCCGCCCGCACTTTCGCCAGGTAGGTGTCGCGCGACGGTGCCCGGTCCGCGACCAGCCGGACGATCTCCTCGTACTTCTTCGGATGCAGGATCGCGAACGACAGGTCCTCGAGCTCCCACTTCACGGTCGCCATGCCGAGTCGATGCGCCAGCGGCGCAATCACTTCCAACGTCTCGCGGGCCTTGCGCGCCTGCTTCTCCGGCGGCAGGAACCGCATCGTGCGCATGTTGTGGAGCCGGTCGGCGACCTTGATGACCAGCACCCGTGGATCGCGCGCCATCGCGATGATCATCTTGCGGATCGTCTCGCCCTCGGCAGCCGATCCCAGGACCACCTTGTCCAGCTTGGTGACGCCGTCGACGAGGTGCGCCACCTCCTCACCGAACTCGGCGGTCAGTTCCTCGAGCGAATACCCGGTGTCCTCGACGGTGTCGTGGAGGAGCGCCGCCACCAGGGTGGTGGTGTCCATGCCGAGTTCGGCGAGGATGTTCGCGACCGCGAGCGGATGGGTGATGTACGGGTCGCCGGACTTGCGGAACTGCGTGGCGTGCCGCTGCTCGGCGACGTCGTACGCCCGCTGCAGCAGCGAGAAGTCGGCCTTGGGGTACAGCTCGCGGTGCAGGGTCACCAGCGGTTCGAGCACCGGGCGGACCGGGGCGTTGCGCTGACCGGTGATGCGCCGTGCCAACCGGGCGCGCACCCGTCGCGACGCGGAGGTCGGTACGGGCGCGGGTGCGGACTTCTCCGCAGGTGGCGTCGCCCCTGTACCGGGTGCACCTGTGTTCTGAGACCGATCAAGATGCTGGGTCATGCCGTCACCTCCTGCCACCGCGCTGCGGGCGGTCCCTCGGGACCCGGCGGCACTGCAACACCACCAGGCACAACTGTAGTCCTCAGACTCGCACGAGCGACGTCAGCGGGTACCGCTCGAACCGCTCCCGGCCACCCAGTTCCTCGATCTCGAGAACCACCGCGACGCCGACCACCTCGGCACCGGCCCGGGCCAGCAGTTCGGCGGCCGCCAACAGCGTTCCGCCGGTGGCGAGGACGTCGTCGATCACGAACACCCGCCGGCCCTTCAGGTCGGGCGCGTCGCACGGGATCTCCAGCGTCGCCGCGCCGTACTCGAGCGCATAGCTCTCCGCATACACCGGCGGCGGCAGCTTGCCCGCCTTGCGCACCGCCAGCACACCACAGCCCAACTCGAGCGCGACGCCGCCACCGAGCAGGAAGCCCCGAGCGTCGACGCCCGCGACGAGGTCGGCACCGGTGCCCGCCGCCGCGAGACCGTCGATCACGGCGCGGTAACCGGGACCGTCCGCGAAGACCGGAGTCAGGTCGGCGAACCGAACCCCGGGCGTCGGGAAGTCGTCACACCAGCGCGTCAGACGCGACACCGCTTCGCCGGCCTTCTCCAGCGCAGTCGCGAGGTTCGGCGTGGCAGCTTCAGGCGCATCCATCTGAGAAATCACCTGAGAAGTATCCACCTGTCCATGTTCCACCCGGCACCGGACCTCGTAGGGTTCGGCACCACCGCGTGCATCCCCTTCGAATGCGCGGTCGTCCGCGGCTGGTCGAACAGCGGAATCGTCGGCATCTCGTTCCAGAGGATCGCCTCCGCCTCCCCCGCCAGCGACATCCGCGCCGCCAGGGAACCGTCGACCGCGAGCTGATCGGCGATCTGATCGAAGCGACCATTGGCGAACCCGCCGAAGTTGTCGCCGTTGCCCGAGTGCAACGCGAAGGCCGCGTCGGTCGTCGCGCTCACGCCGGCGGCACCCGCCGCCGAACCCGTTCCGGCGAGCACGGCATCGACCTGGCCCGCGCCGAGGGCCGTCGGCCGGAAGTCGGGCGAGCCGGCGTCCTCGACGGTGATCCCGGCACCCGCGCACGACGCGGCGATCTCCTGAACGGTCTGCGCGCGCCGCTCGTCGGGTCCGAGGTAGCCGACACGCACCGTGAGGTGCTGCTGCCCCGTCTCCTCCCGCGCCGCAGTCGCGCCGGGGATGTCCGGATCGGTGTAGATCCCGCCCTCGGCCGCGACTGCCGACGCGTAGAAGAGCGTGTCGGGCGCCGTGATCCGGGAGTCGACCACGCCCGAACCCAGCCCGGTCGGCACGTCGAAACCGGGATGACCGAGTTGGTCGAACAACTGCTGACGCGGCAGACACAATGCCAACGCCCGCCGGGCCTCGACCGAGCCGAGGGTGCCGCGCGTAGCCAGCACCAACTGCTCGACGCTGCGCGACGGCTGGTCCACGACGTCGAAGCCGTCGCCCAGATTCAGGCCCTCGATCGATCCGGAACCGATGTCGACGACCTCGATGTCACCGTCGTCGATGCGGGACTGCACATCCGAACCCTTGGGCCACACCACGATTCGGGACGTGGCGGGCTTGTTGCCCCACCAGCGCTCGTTCTCGACGAGCACCAGCCCGCCGTCGGCGGTGTAGGAGTCGATCCGATACGGACCCGACGACGGCAGTCTCGTCAGATCCGGTTCACCAGGCGTCAGTGTCCAGCCCGTGTTCCAGAAGTCGGCGATGCGACCGACTGCGTCGGCATCACCCGAATGGACTGCACCGACCAGGTCCGGCACACCCGCGGCCTGCGCCGCGACGTGAGCCGGCATCACCTCGGTCGCCCCGAACAGCGAACGCCAGTCCAGGTAGCCGCGGCCGGGCTTGAAGACGACGGTGGCGTCCTTCGATCCGGGTTGGCAGTCGACGCGGTCGATGTCGGAGTAGCCGGCCCTCGTGGCCGCCTCGAACATCGGTCCGGTGCCGCCGTCACCGGGCCGGGTGAACCGTCCACTGCCCGCCGCCCACGTCAGCACGAGGTCGTCGCAGGAGACGGGCACACCGTCGGAGTACACCGATGCCGGGTTGAGCCGGTATTGCACGGTGAGCACGTCGCCGGGAAGCACGCTGGCCGTGCCGAAATCGGTGTCCGCGACCGGCCCACCGGCGGGACCGGTGTAGCTCATGCCGGTGAGCACCCGGCCGAGCGCCTGCCGCGCACCCGTCGCCGCGCCCTCGACGGTGTTGCCGTTGTAGGTCGTCACGACGTTGTCGATCGCGAAGCCCAGCGACGGCACCTGATCGGCGGGCTCGCCGCAGGCGGCGGTCGCACCGACCGCCGCCGCGGCCGTCAGGGCAACGATCGACCTGACGACGCGGCGGGTGGGACGGGGGGCACGACGGGAGGTTTTCGCATCCGGCATGTCAGTGCCTCTTCTTGTTGCGCTTTCCGGTCGGCGTGGCTCCCGGCCTGGGCGCACCGCCCGCGGTGGGACGCACCCGCGGCTCTACCCGCTCGGCCGAAACACTCTTCACACCGGACGCCGCCTCACGCTTGGCCAGCACCTTCTTGGTGTGTGCGGCGACGGGACCCCACCGCTCCTTGATGCTCACCAGCATCGGGGTCGCGGTGAAGATCGACGAATAGGCACCGACCAGGATGCCCACGAGCTGCACCAGCGCCAGGTCCTTCAGCGTGCCGACACCGAGGAGCCACACTGCGACGACCATCAGGCCGAGCACCGGCAGGATCGAGATCACCGTCGTGTTGATCGACCGCATCAGGGTCTGGTTGACGGCCAGGTTGGCCTGTTCGGCGTAGGTACGGCGGTTCAGGTGTAGGATGCCGCGGGTGTTCTCCTCGACCTTGTCGAACACGACGACGGTGTCGTAGAGCGAGAAACCGAGGATCGTCAGGAAACCGATCACCGTGGCGGGCGTGACCTCGAAACCGATGAGCGAGTACACGCCGGCGGTGACGATCATGTCGAAGAACAGCGAGATGATCGCCGCGATCGCCATGTCGCGTTCGAACCGGACCGCGATGTAGATACTGACGATGATCAGGAACACCACGAGCGCTATCAGCGCCTTCTGGGTGATCTGGCCGCCCCACGTCTCACTGACGTCCGCGACACTGATGGCGTTCTTCGACGGGTTGCCGTTGCTGTCCTCGGGATGGAACGCATCGAACAGCGCATTCTGCAGCGTGGCCACCTGCGCGACGTCGAGTGCCTCGGAGCGGATCTCGATCGACGAACTGGAACCGGATCCCACGGTCTGGACCGACACCGGCTCGTTGCCGAGGCTGTCCGAGTACACCGTCTCGACCTGCTCGGTGGTGACACCGGCCGGCGTCGGGAACTGGATGCGAGTGCCACCCTCGAACTCGATTCCGAGTGTGAATCCACGAACGACGATGCTCAGCAGCGACAACGCGACGATCGCGCCGGTCAGCAGGTAGTAGAACTTCCGGCGACCGATGACCTCGAAGCCACCGGTGCCGGTGTACAGGCGCTGGAGCCAGCTGTGGTGCGGCAGCAGTGCCTGGTTGACGCCGGCGTCGGTGACGTTCGTGTCGACGGCGGAGGTGTTCGACTCACTCATTGCTTCATGCCTCCATGTCGGACGATGCGGAGGTCGACGCGGCGACCATCTTGCGTTCGCGGGCGACCTGCTGGACGGCCCCGAGCCCGTTGACGCTCGGCTTGGACCAGAAGCGCGACTTCGACGCCATGTAGACCAGCGGCCACGTCACCAGGAACACCACGACCACGTCGAGGATCGTCGTGAGGCCGAGCGTGAACGCGAAGCCACGCACCTGGCCCACAGCGAGGGCGTACAGCACCGCGGCCGCGATGAAGCTGACCGCGTTGCCGGACAGGATCGTCCGACGTGCGCGCGCCCAACCGCGGGGCACCGCCGAACGGAAGCTGCGGCCCTCACGCATCTCGTCCTTGATGCGTTCGAAGAACACCACGAACGAGTCCGCGGTCATACCGATACCGATGATCAGACCCGCGATGCCGGCGAGGTCCAGGGTGAAGCCGATGTACCGGCCCAACAGAACCATCACCGCGTACACCATGACGCCCGACAGCACGAGCGAGAGCGCTGTGAGCACGCCGAGCATGCGGTAGTAGACGAGGCAGTAGACCAGCACCAGCACGAGACCGACGGCGCCCGCGATCAGACCCGCCTCGAGTGACTGGAGGCCGAGGGTCGCGGAGACGGTTTCGGCCTCCGACGCCTCGAACGACAGCGGCAGCGAACCGTACTTGAGGGTGTTGGCGAGCTCCTGCGCCTGGGTCTGTGTGAACTGACCGGTGATCGACGTCGAGCTGCCGACCGGGGTCGCGCCCTGCACGACCGGCGCGCTGACGACCTTCGAGTCGAGCGTGAAGGCGGCCTGCTTACCGATGTTCGCCGACGTGAACTGCGCCCACGTGGAGCTGCCACTGGACTTGAAGCTCAGGCTCACCTCGTAGCGCGACTGCTGCGCGTTGAAGCCGGACGACGCGTCGGAGATCTCCTGGCCGTCGATGATGCTCGGGGCGAGAAGGTACACGGTGGTGCCGTCAGTGGAGCACGCGACCAACGGCAGCGCCGGATCGTCGTTGCCCTGGAGCGGGTCGGGTGCCGAGCAGTCGAGCGTGGCCATCGCCTGCTGCTGGACCGCGGGGTCCTCGCTCTGACGGGTGGCCTTGGCCTTCGAGATCTCCGCGGCCGCGGCCTCGGGCGAACCGGGCTCCGGCGCCTGGGTGGCAGGAGCCTCGGGTGCCGGAGTCGGCGACGGTGCCGGCTCGGTGGGATTCTGCGCCGGGAACGGGCGCTCCTGCGCCGCCGGCTCCTCCGCCCCCGGAGTCGTGTTCGGCTCCGTCGGAGCAGGGGCCTGCGTGTTCGGCGCCTGCTCCGGCGCGCCGGGCGCGGCCGCGGGCTGCGAGCCGAGCACCGGACGGATGTACAGACGCGCGGTCTGTCCCAGCGAACGGGCCTGCGAGCTGTCGTCGCCGGGGACCGTGATGACGAGGTTGTCGCCGTCGATCACGACCTCGGAGCCCGAGACACCCAGGCCGTTGACGCGGGTCTCGATGATCTGCTGTGCCTGACGCAGGCTGTCCTGGCTGGGAGTGCTGCCGTCAGGCGTTCGCGCGGTGAGTGTGACTCGTGTCCCACCTTGCAGGTCGATCCCCAGTTCCGGGGTCGGGGACTTGTCTCCGGTGAAGAAGACCAACGCATACAGCGCGGCGACGATCGTCGTGAAAACGGCGAGCGCGCGCACTGGATGCACCGATCCTGTCGAAGGTGCCACGGTCTGTCTGTCTCCTCGGTACGTGCGGTTCAGGTGAATGACGCAATGGGCCGCAGATTCTCACTGCCCCTCGGCGAGCCAGGCGCGAACACGCCCCCGCCGGCAGGCTTGAACCTGCCTACGGGGGCGGCCGACGCACTACTCGCCGTTCAGACGACGCTGCGTTTCATCGGGCGTCTCGTCAGACTCGTCGACCACGTCGTCGCCGGCGGCGTCCTCGTCGACGAGGTGCTCACGGATGACCATGCGCGACCACGTCGTGACGACACCAGGAGCGATCTCGAGGTCGACGGTTCCGTCGCCGAGGCCGGCGACGGTGGCGTGCAGCCCCGCCGTCGTCATCACCCGGTCACCGATCTGCAGAGAATCCTGGAGTTCAGCGGTCTTGGCCATCTCCTTCTTCTGGCGCCGGATGCCGAGGAACATCGGCACCAGCAGAGCGAGAATCAGAACGGGAAACAGCAACTCGAGCATCGGAAAGTCAGTCCTCAGGGTTGTCACACACGTCTACGGCACGGATCCGGGTCGGTGCCGCGCCACCCACCAGTGTGCCATTAGCAGGGCCGTCGAAAGGGAATTCGGCACCGATCCCATTTCGCTCATATCGAACAAGCGTCACGGGAGCGCCGGACGAACCCGCTCAGCGTTCCTCGGTGTCGGGCTCCCCCGAGTCGAACAATCCCAGCTGCGGCTCCCGGGCACGCACCTCGATTCCGCCGACTGCGGCATCGGGTGGCGGGGTCAACCCCAGCTGCGCCCACGCCGCCGCGGTCGCGACTCGACCGCGAGGGGTCCGGGCGATCATGCCGGCCCGCACCAGGAACGGCTCGCACACCTCCTCGACCGTCGCCGGCTCCTCCCCCACCGCGACGGCGAGCGTCGAAACACCGACCGGTCCGCCGCCGAAGCTCCGCACGAGTGCGCCGAGCACCGCCCGGTCGAGACGGTCGAGACCGAGAGCGTCCACGTCGTACACCGCGAGGGCCGCCTGGGCCACCTCGCAGGTGACGATGCCGTCGGCCCGCACCTCCGCGTAGTCGCGGACGCGACGCAGCAGACGGTTCGCGATACGGGGTGTGCCCCGCGATCGGCCGGCGATCTCCGCGCTCGCCTCGGGTCCGAGATCGACGCCGAGAATGCCCGCCGACCGCAGCAGGATCTGCTCCAACTCGGCGGGCTCGTAGAAGTCCATGTGAGCGGTGAAGCCGAACCGGTCGCGCAGCGGGCCGGTGAGCGCGCCGGACCGCGTCGTGGCCCCGACCAGCGTGAACGGCGCCACCTCGAGAGGAATGGACGTCGCACCCGGCCCCTTGCCGACCACGACGTCGACCCGGAAATCCTCCATCGCCAGGTACAGCATCTCCTCGGCGGGACGCGCGATCCGATGGATCTCGTCGATGAACAACACGTCGCCCTCGACGAGATTGCTCAGCATCGCCGCGAGATCGCCGGCACGCTCGAGCGCCGGCCCGGACGTGAGGCGCAGCGACGTCCCGAGTTCGGCCGCGATGATCATCGCCATGCTGGTCTTGCCCAGCCCGGGCGGACCGGAAAGCAGGATGTGGTCCGGCGTCCCGCCGCGCATCTTCGCGCCGGTGAGCACCAACTGAAGCTGTTCACGCACCCGCGGCTGGCCGATGAAATCGGTCAGGCTCTTGGGCCGCAGGCTGGCCTCGATCTCACCGTCCGACGCGACGAAGTTGGCGGTGACCTCGGAACCGGCAGACCCGTCGGCGTGGATGTCCGACGCTTCGTCGCCGTGCCCGGCATCGAAATTCATCGTGTCTTACCGAGCAGCGCCAGCGCGGAGCGCAGCACGACCGACGTCGTGGCGGTCGGGTCGGCGGCCACGACCGTGTCGGTCGCCTTCTCGGCCTGGTCGAGCCGGAAGCCGAGGCCGGTGAGCGCCTCGACGACGTCATCGCGCACGACACTCGGAGATCCGCCCGGCGCCGCGCCCGGCAGGTCCCCGGCAGCCGGGACGGCCTCGACCTTGTCCCGCAACTCGACGACCATCCGCTCCGCGCCGCGCTTGCCGATGCCGGGCACCCGGGTCAAGGCCGTGACATTGCCCTCGGCGAGTGCCTTGCGCAGGGCCACGGGCTCGAGCACCGCGAGGATCGCCATCGCCAGCCGTGGGCCGACACCGGACACCGTCTGCAGGAGGCCGAACAGATCCCGGGATTCCGCGTCGGCAAAGCCGTACAGCGTCATCGAATCCTCACGGACGATCATCGCGGTCAGCAGTCGTGCATCGTCACCGCGGCGCAGCGTCGCCAACGTGGCGGGTGTGGCGTTGACGCGATAGCCGACGCCCGCGGCCTCGATCACCGCGTGGTCCAACCCGATCTCGAGGACCTCACCCCGTACCGAAGCGATCACCGTGTTCCTGCCTTCCCCGCGGCGACTTGCTTCAGCCGCATTTCGTACCGTCGCTTCTGTTCGGCGGCGGCGGCCTCGGCCGCGGCCATCCGATCGAGCATCGGAGCGCGCCAACAATGGCAGATCGCGAGCGCGAGCGCGTCCGCCGCGTCGGCCGGTTTGGGCGCGGTATCGAGCCCCAGGATGCGGGTGATCATCGCGGTCACCTGCTTCTTGTCCGCGGTTCCGCTGCCCGTGACGGCCGCCTTGACCTGGCTGGGGGTGTGGAAGCACACATCGATCCCCCGCTTGGCCGCAGCCAACGCGACGACCCCGCCGGCCTGCGCGGTCGCCATCGCGGTCCGCACATTGTGCTGCGAGAACACCCGCTCGACGGCGACGACGGTGGGCCGGTACCTGTCGAGCCACTCGTCGGCGGCATTCGAGATCCCCAGCAGGCGCTGGGACAGCTCCATGTCCGGCGGCGTGCGAACGACGTCCACCGCGACGGGTATCACCGCACGACCTCGACCGGAGTCCACGACGCCGAACCCGCACCGCGTCAGGCCGGGGTCGACTCCCAGAACACGCACGCGCCCACCTCTCGCCATTTCCGAACAGCTGTTCGATCATAGCGGGAGGTGGGCGCGGGTGGATGTACCAACACGCAGCCGGGCGCCGGAGCGTCCGCTGCGCGAGGTGGAACTACGCGTCGAGTTCGGCGAGAACCTCGTCGGAGACGTCCACGTTGGTGTAGACGTTCTGGACGTCGTCGGATTCCTCGAGAGCGTCGACCAGCTTGAACACCTTGCGGGCGCCCTCGACGTCGACGGGGACCTCCACGGATGCCCGGAAGTCGGGGTCGGCCGACTCGTAGTCGACGCCGGCATCGACGAGCGCGGTGCGCACGGGGATCAGGTCCCCGGCCTCGCACACGATCTCGAACGAGTCACCGAGATCGTTGATCTCCTCGGCGCCGGCCTCGAGCACGATCTCCAGAAGATCGTCCTCGGTGCGACCGTTCTTCTCGAGCACCACGACGCCCTTGCGGGTGAAGAGGTAGGACACCGAGCCCGGATCGGCCATGTTGCCGCCGTTGCGGGTCATCGCGGTACGGACCTCACCGGCCGCACGGTTGCGGTTGTCGGTGAGACATTCGATGAGCACCGCGACACCGTTCGGGCCGTAGCCCTCGTACATGATGGTCTGCCAGTCCGCGCCGCCCGCCTCTTCACCGGCACCGCGCTTGCGCGCACGCTCGATGTTGTCGTTGGGAACCGAGGTCTTCTTGGCCTTCTGGATGGCGTCGTACAGCGTCGGGTTGCCCGCCGGGTCACCGCCACCGGTACGAGCCGCCACCTCGATGTTCTTGATCAGCTTCGCGAAGGCTTTGCCGCGCTTGGCGTCGATCACGGCCTTCTTGTGCTTGGTGGTGGCCCATTTGGAGTGGCCGCTCATTCGTGGGAGCCCCTTCCTGCAGTGCGCCGTGGCAGATACGACAAATCCCACGACGAAATCGACTGCACATTTGTCGGATGTTCGATGCTACCTGCATACCTCTCCACGCCGGATACACCGCCTCCGAGCGAAGGTCACGATCCGATACCTCTTGATAGGTTCGGTGGACAGTCCGTCCGGTTCGTTGGAAGCCTTCCAGGGACATCCGTGACTGGACATCGATGACGACGGAACGGCATTTCGCGCGGGGGCGCACACGACAACATGCCAGGCCGTTGGGGGAAAGGCGAACGAATGCGCACTGACAGAGCAGGTTTCTCGAAGCGACTGAAGAAGCGTCTGATCGGTGTCGCAGCAGCGGCACTCGCGCTTCCGCTGTTCGCGGCCATCGCCGGGGCCCCGGTCGCATCGGCCGCGCCGGCGGGCGGCTACGAGGAAGTGTTCGTCAATTCGGAGATGGGCCCGATCAAGGTCCAGATCCAGTGGGCGTCGCGCGGCGGGAACGCCGCGCTGTACCTGCTCGACGGCATGCGCGCCCGCGACGACGCGAACGCGTGGAGCTTCGAGACCAACGCGTTCGACCAGTTCCGCCTCGACAACGTCACCCTGGTGTTGCCGGTCGGCGGCCAGTCCAGCTTCTATTCGGACTGGTACGCGCCCAGCAACTTCAACGGGCAGAAGATCACTTACAAGTGGGAAACATTCCTCACCCGGGATCTGCCCGCGTACCTCGAAACCCGCGGCGTCTCGCGCAGCAACAACGCGGTGACCGGTCTGTCGATGGGCGGCTCGGCCGCACTGACCCTCGCCGCGTATCACCGCGACCAGTTCAAGTTCGCCGGTTCGTACTCCGGCTACCTCAATCTGTCGGCTCCCGGCATGCGCGAGTTGATCCGCATCGCGATGCTCGACTCCGGTGGCTACAACTCCGACTCGATGTGGGGTCCGCCCTGGAACGGGGCCTGGATGCGCAACGACCCGTTCGTGTTCGCACCGCAGCTTCGCGGCCTGTCGCTGTACATCGCGTCGGGCAACGGACTGCCCGGACAGTACGACGCCCCAGGTGCGCTGCTCGGCTCACTGGGATCGTCCGACCTGTCGGGATCGCTGGGCTCGTCCGGCTCGGTGACCTCGTTCAACACGTCCAACGCCATGGGACTCGAGACGATCGCCTTGGCGAACACGCGCTCATTCCAGGTTCGGTTGGACAGCCTCGGTATTCCCGCGACGTACGACTTCACCCCCCGCGGCACCCACGCGTGGGGGTACTGGTCGGAGGAACTGTGGAAGTCCCGTCCCCAGATCCTGGACACCCTGAACGCGTGGTGACGGTCGCCCGCCGGTGACCCGGTGCGGGGGGTCAGTTCCCCCGCACCATGTCCACGAACAGCCCGTGCACACGCCGGTCCCCGGTGACCTCGGGATGGAACGACGTGGCCAGGACGGTGCCCTGCCGCACCGCGACGATGTGTCCGGCGGCAGGGCCTTCCGGTACCCGCGCCAGCACGTCGACGCCGGGACCGACCCGCTCCACCCACGGGGCGCGGATGAACACGGCGCGTACCGGGTCGCCATCGATACCGTCGAAATCGAGATCGGCCTCGAACGAATCCACCTGGCGACCGAAAGCGTTGCGCCGCACCGTCATATCGAGACCGTTGAGGTGCTCGGCGTCGGGCCGCGTGTCGAGGACTTCACTGGCGAGCAGGATCATGCCCGCGCACGAACCGTAGGCGGGCATGCCGGCCTTGAGTCGGGCACGGAGCGGCTCGAGCAGTTCGAAGACCGTCAGCAACCGACTCATGGTCGTCGACTCACCGCCCGGAATGACCAGTCCGTCCACGGATTCGAGTTCCGCGAGCCTGCGCACACCGATCGCTCGCGCCCCACTCGATTCGAGTGCCGCGAGGTGTTCGCGAACGTCGCCCTGTAGTGCGAGCACGCCGATCGTCGGTTGATTTGTCACGAGTGAAATTCCTGCACTATTCGAGGCTATTGACCCCGGAAACGCTATCAGCCGCGCGAGGACGCCGGTGCACGCGCCGGACGCCCGCGATCAGTCCCGCCGCAGGAACCGGGTGAGCCCTTCCTGAACCACCGCGGCCACCAGAACACCTTCGCGGTTGAAGATGCGGCCCTGGGTGAGCGCGCGCCCGAAGCCCGCCGACGGCGACGACTGGTCGTAGAGGAGCCAATCGTCGGCCCGGAACGGCCGCATGAACCACAACGCGTGATCGAGTGACGCGCTCTGGATCTGCGCGTCCGGATGGGTGGTGCTCGCCGAGGCCAGCAGCGTCATGTCACTCATGTACGCGAGGGTGCAGATGTGGAAGACGGGGTCGTCCGGGAGCGCCTCGCGGGACCGGAACCACACCTGCTGCTGCACCGGCACCCCGCGACGGCGCTGGATCTGCTCGGCCGGCACGTACCGCAGGTCCCAATCGGCCCACTCGCGGAACTCCCACGACTGCTCCTCCGACGTGAGGGTCGACGCGTCCGGCAGGTCCTCCGGATCGGGCACCGGCGGCATCTCGTCCCGGTGCTCGATTCCCTCGTCGAGGACGTGGAACGAGGCGGACATCGTGAAGATCGCCTGGCCGTCCTGAACTGCTGTGACCCGCCGCGTCACGAACGAGCGGCCGTCCCGGATCCGGTCCACCAGGTAGACGATCGGCATCACCGGGTTGCCCGGGCGCAGGAAGTACCCGTGCAGCGAATGGACGTGGAACTGTTCGTCCACGGTGCGCACCGCGGACACCAGCGCCTGGCCGGCCACCTGGCCGCCGAAGGTCCGCGGGAGCATCGTCTCGGTTGCGATACCGCGGAAGATGTCCTTCTCGAGTCGCTCGAGTTCCAGGATCTGTTCGATCTTCGCCATGACGGTCCCTTTCGCCGATGGATCAGGCTAGCAACGCGCAAAGAGAAACGCGGTGAGGGCCGCTTCGGGCCCTCACCGCGTCAGAGATCTCGATCGACCGAAGTCAGATCACCAGCCGCGCTCGGCGAGGCGGTGCGGCTGCGGGATGTCGTCGACGTTGATGCCGACCATGGCCTCGCCGAGTCCGCGGGAGACCTTGGCGAGCACGTCGGGGTCGTCGTGGAAGGTGGTGGCCTTGACGATCGCGGCGGCGCGCTCGGCGGGGTTGCCGGACTTGAAGATGCCGGAGCCGACGAACACGCCCTCGGCGCCGAGCTGCATCATCATCGCCGCGTCCGCGGGGGTCGCGATGCCGCCGGCAGTGAACAGGGTGACGGGCAGCTTGCCGGCCTTGGCGACCTCGACGACGAGGTCGTAGGGGGCCTGCAGTTCCTTGGCCGCGACGTACAGTTCGTCCTCGGGCAGCGAGGTCAGGCGGCGGATCTCCTGGCGGATCTTGCGCATGTGGGTGGTGGCGTTGGAGACGTCGCCGGTGCCGGCCTCGCCCTTGGAGCGGATCATCGCCGCGCCCTCGTTGATGCGACGCAGGGCCTCACCGAGGTTGGTGGCGCCACACACGAACGGGACGGTGAACGAGAACTTGTCGATGTGGTTCTCGTAGTCGGCCGGGGTGAGGACCTCGGACTCGTCGATGTAGTCCACGCCGAGGGACTGCAGGATCTGCGCCTCGACGAAGTGGCCGATGCGGGCCTTGGCCATCACGGGGATGGAGACGGCCTCGATGATGCCGTCGATCATGTCCGGGTCCGACATGCGCGAGACGCCGCCCTGCGCGCGGATGTCGGCGGGCACACGCTCGAGCGCCATGACCGCGACAGCGCCGGCGTCCTCGGCGATCTTGGCCTGCTCGGCGGTGACCACGTCCATGATGACGCCGCCCTTGAGCATCTCGGCCATGCCCCGCTTGACGCGTGCAGTGCCGGTAGTGGGGGTGGTGTCGGGGGTGCTCACAGCAAACTCCTGGGTTCTCGCCGGCTTCGGATGAAGATCTGACACTTCTGACGCTGACGGGCCGTCGCGGCACCGCAGCGCATTGGCAATTCTAGGACGCCGTCGCGGAACCACCCATATCCAGTGCCCGATAGCTGGCTTGCTGTGGCGTCGGTCACATCACCGGATCGCGCGAACCTCGGGTTCCTCGATCCGGATAACCGCCATGTTCGCCTCCTCCAGCAGATCGGGCAGATCCTGCGGATACACCGCCTCCCCACCGTTCTGGATCGCGCGGATCTCGGCCCCGGTGCACCACCGGTGTTCGCTGATCGTGCGCTGTTCCAGTTCGGTGAATCCGCCTCGGTGCGGGACGAACTCGTCAGTCTGCGCGGCGAAGAACAGTTCCTCGGACCGGATCAGTTCACCCGCGAACGGGAAGATCGCGACGCGCCGCCACAACGGACCGCGCAGGGCGTCCGGCGGGACCACACGACCGGTCTCCTCCTCGATCTCCCGCACCGCCGCCGCACGGAGGGTCTCCCCCGTCTCCACGGCACCGCCGATCGTGAACCAGAACGACACCTCGGGGGTCGCGGGATCGTGGCCCCGCATGAGCAGGACCCGACCGTTGCGGTCGAGCAGCACCACCCGCGCCGAGGTCCGGACCTCGGCGAGCTCGAGCCCCGACGGCTCGGACCGTTCGGCGATCTCGAAGTACGTCGGCAGCGGTGCGGTACCGCCCAGGTGGAGCCACCGCACCGGTCGGCGCGTGCGCAGGGCGAGGGTGTCGCGCACGGCGTCGTTGTGGAAGCGCCGCGCGATCAGTACCCGCGCCTCGGCGTCGGCCAGCTCGGCGACCAGCTGGGGTCGCAGACGATGGGTGTCGAGCGCCGTCAGAGCGCCGGACAGCGCGTTCTCGGCGACCTCTCGATGCGCCCGGTCCGCCCGTTCGGCCTGGTCCGCCAACGCCGACAGTCGCTTGCCCTCGACCGAGGTGGACGTCATCGCCGACGCGATCGCGCGGACCACGACGGCCCGGCGCGCGAGCGCGGCATCGAGGGCCTGCCAGGACAGATCGGAGCGCACGTGCAACCGGTCGAGCCGATTGGCGGTCGCATAGGCCCACGCCCCGACCGTCACGATCACCGCGGCAACCAGCGCGAGGATCAGGATCGTCATCGCGGAGAATGTCACGAGCGAACCTCACGGACGCCGCTGCCGCCGACGGTGACCGTCTCGTAGACCCGCAGGATCTGCTCGGCGACCACCGGCCAGTCGTACTCGGCCACCACCACACTCGCCACGTCGGTGAGCGCGCGACGGCGGCCGTCGTCGCCGAGGACGCCGTCGATCGCGGCGGCGAGCGACACCGAGTCGCCGACCGGCACCAACAGGCCCGCGGTGCCGTCGCGCAGCACCCGGCGGAACGCGTCCAGTTCGCTGGCCACGACCGGGGTCCCGGCGGCCATCGCCTCCACCAGCACGATGCCGAAGCTCTCGCCGCCGAGGTTGGGCGCGCAGTACACGTCGGCGCTGCGCAGCGCCGACGCCTTCTCCGCGTCGCTCACCTGCCCGAGCAGGCGCAGGTGCCGGGCGTACCGTCCGGCTTCCTTGCGGAGTTTGTCCTCGTCGCCGCGACCCACCACGAGAATCTCGATGTCCGGGTACTTCTCGGCGAGCGTCGGCAGCGCCCCCAACAACACCGCCATGCCCTTGCGGGATTCGTCGTAGCGTCCGAGGAACAGGACCGTCTTGCCGGGGCGCGGATAGCCGGGCAGCGGTACGGCGTTCGCGAACGCCGGCACATCCACGCCGTTCGGGATCTCCACCGCATCGGAGCCGAGCGACTCGACCTGCCAGCGACGCGCCAGTTCCGACACCGCGATCCGGCCGCTGATCTTCTCGAGATAGGGCTGTAGGACGCCCTGGAAAGTGCTGAGCACCAACGATTTCGTGGTGGACGTGTGGAACGTCGCGACGATCGGCCCCTCCGCGATCTTCATTGCGAGCATCGACAGGCTCGGCGCGTTGGGTTCGTGGATGTGGAGCACGTCGAAATCGTTGTCGGCGATCCAGCGGCGCACCCGCGCATAGGAGACGGGGCCGAACGTCAGTCGGGCCACCGAACCGTTGTAGGGAATCGCGACGGCCCGACCGGCCGAGACCACGAAATCCGGGAGTTCGGTGCCCTCGGACGCCGGCGCGAGGACGCTCACCTTGTGACCGCGTTCGATCAGCACCTGTGCCAGTTCGACGACGTGCGCCTGCACACCGCCCGGAACGTCGAAGGAGTACGGGCAGACCATGCCGATCTTCATCGCGACTCCATCCGGGCCCGGCGGGCTGCCGACAGGTCGTCCAACCACAGCGGTTGGAGCATGTGCCAGTCTGCCGGGTGCGCCGCGATGTTCGTCTCGAAACGCGACGCCAACGCCTGGGTGGCGGCGCTCAGCCCGCCCGAGACGTCGATCGGCGGATCGACCGAGAAACCCCAACCGTCGTCCGTGAACCAGCAGTGCACGGGCAACAGGGCCGCACCGGTTTCGATCGCGAGCTTCGCCGGCCCGGCGGGCATCCGGGTCGGTTCACCGAAGAACGTGACCGGAACTCCCCTGGCGGCCAGGTCCCGCTCGCCGAGCAGGCACACGATCTTGTTGTCCCGCAGGCGTGCCGCGAGCTCGCCGAACGGCGGGGTCTCGCCACCGCTGAGTGGGAAGATCTCGAATCCGAGCCCCTCGCGGTAGTCGACGAAGCGCTGGTACAGCGACTCCGGCTTCAGGCGTTCGGCCACGGTCGACAGACCACCCCAGTTCTGGGTGCACCACACGCCGGCCATGTCCCAGTTGCCGGTGTGTGGCAAGGCCAGTACCGCACCGCGGCCCTGGGCCATCGCGTGTTCGAGGTACTCCTGACCCTCGACACTCGAATCGATCGCCGCCGCGGTCGCCTCCAGATCCATCGACGGCAGGCGGAACGCTTCCCGCCAGTAGCGGGCGTACGACCGGAGGGAGTCCCGGATCACCTCGTCCGGCACGTCCTCGGCTGGCACACCCAGCACCCGAGCGAGGTTCCGGCGCAACTGCTGCGGGCCACCGTTCCGGCGTGCCGCGAAGTCGGCACCCACGTCGAACAATGCCGTTGCCACCCGCTCGGGCAGGGCTCGGACGACGCGCCACCCCGTCGCGTAGCCGAGATCCGTCACCCGTTCCGAGAAACTCACGACGCGGATTCCTCTCCGCCACCGGGCTTCTCGTCGACACCCTTCGGTGCGATCGGCAGCAGATCCCGCGCACCCGCCGAATTACGTACCGCGAGGACACGCTGGAAGACGGTGATGATGCTCGCGACGGCGAGGATCCACATCGCGACGTAGACCGCCCAGTGCAACCAGCCGATGTCGAAATGTCCTGCGATACCGGTGAGTCCGGCACCGACGAGCACGATGATCAACCGGTCCGGACGCTCGATGAGCCCACCGTCCGCGGACAGGCCGCTGGCCTCCGCCCGCGCCTTCGCGTACGAGATCACCTGCGAGCTCACGAGGCAGATCAATGTCGCGATCAGCAGGCTCTTGCTGTTCTCGTGGTAGACGGCCCACCACGCCAGACCGGCGAAGATCGCGCCGTCGGCGATCCGGTCGCACGTGGCATCGAGCACCGCCCCGTAGCGCGTGCCGCCCCCTCGGGCACGCGCCATGGCACCGTCGAGCATGTCGAACATCACGAAGAACCAGATGAAGATGGTTCCCCAGAACAAATGACCGGACGGGAAGAGCGTGAGCGCACCCGCGATACTCGCGACGGTGCCGATCACCGTCACCGTGTCCGGCGTCAGCCCGGTCTTCACCAGTGCCTGACCCATCGGCGCCGTCACCTTGGACACCGACGCACGGCCGAAGAAACTCAGCATTCCGCTCCCCCCTCTCGCCACCGGTAGAGGTGCCGGGCCCTGTCGGACCCGGCTTCCGATCCTGCCATTCCGAATCCCCGAGGGACCCGGCCGACTCTGTCGATCACTCGCTCCAGGCCCCCGCGAGCAGCGCACGCGTCTCGCGCAGCAACTGCGGCATCACCTTCGCACCCCCGAGGATGGTGATGAAGTTCGCGTCCCCACCCCAGCGCGGAACGATGTGCTGGTGCAGGTGCTCGGCCAGCGAACCTCCGGCCGCCGCCCCGAGATTGAGTCCTACGTTGAAGCCGTCCGGACGCGAGACCCGCTTGATGACCCGGATCGCCTTCTGCGTGAACGCCATCAGCTCGGCGCTCTCCTCCGGCGTCAGATCCTCGATCGCCGCGACCCGCCGGTACGGCACCACCATCAGGTGACCGGGGTTGTACGGGTACAGGTTGAGCACCGCGTACACCGACTCGCCACGAGCGACGATGAGCCCCTCTTCGTCGCTCATCTTCGGGATCTCGCTGAACGGGCCCTCGCTCGTGCTGGACGTCTTGGGCGCCTCCGCGATGTACGACATGCGGTGCGGCGACCACAGCCGCTGCAGCCGATCCGGGTCACCCGGACCCGTGTCGACGAGCGCACCGGCTTCGTTGGTGCCGTTCGACTGCTCGGTCACTGGGCACCGCCGACGAGTTCGGCTGTGGGCGAGGCGTTCTCGCGACGGCCGATCCACGACACGATCGTCTCGACCGCATCCGCGACCGGTACGCCGTTGACCTGGGTGCCGTCACGGAAGCGGAAGCTGACCGCGCCCGCCTCGACGTCCCGCTCGCCCGCGAGCAGCATGAACGGCACCTTCTGGGTGGTGTGGTTCCGGATCTTCTTCTGCATGCGGTCGTCGCTGACGTCCACGTCGGCCCGAACGCCGGCGGCCTTGAGCTGCTTGACGACGTCGAACAGGTGATCCTCGAACGCCTCGGCGACCGGGATACCGACCACCTGGACGGGCGCGAGCCACGCCGGGAACGCGCCCGCGTAGTGCTCGGTGAGCACGCCGAAGAACCGCTCGATCGAGCCGAACAGCGCGCGGTGGATCATCACCGGTCGCTGCTTGGTGCCGTCCGAACCGGTGAACTCGAGGTCGAACCGCTCGGGCAGGTTGAAGTCGAGCTGAATGGTCGACATCTGCCAGCTGCGGCCCAGTGCGTCCTGCACCTGCACGGAGATCTTGGGGCCGTAGAACGCGGCTCCGCCCGGATCCGGCACCAGGTTCAGCCCGGACGCCTCACCGACCTCGCGCAGCGTCTCGGTCGCCTCTTCCCACAGCGCGTCGTCGCCCACGAACTTGTCGGGGTTCTTGGTCGACAGCTCCAGGTAGAAGTCGTCGAGGCCGTAGTCCTTGAGCAGGCCCAGCACGAACTTCAGCGTCGTGGTCAGCTCGTCGCGCATCTGCTCCTTGGTGCAGTAGATGTGCGCGTCGTCCTGCGTCATGCCGCGGACGCGAGTGAGGCCGTGCACGACGCCGGACTTCTCGTAGCGGTACACCGAACCGAACTCGAACAGCCGCAGCGGCAGCTCGCGGTACGAACGGCCACGCGACCCGAAGACCAGGTTGTGCATCGGGCAGTTCATCGGCTTGAGGTAGTAGTCCTGGCCCGGCTTGCGCACCGTGCCGTCCTCGTTGAGTTCCTCGTCGATGTGCATCGCCGGGAACATGCCGTCGCGGTACCAGTCGAGGTGACCGGAGACCTCGTACAGATGTCCCTTGGTGATGTGCGGCGAGTAGACGAACTCGTAGCCCTCCTGCACGTGGCGCTGGCGGGAGTAGTTCTCCATCTCCTGACGGATGATGCCGCCCTTGGGGTGGAACACCGGCAGGCCGGAGCCCAGCTCGTCGGGGAAGGAGAACAGGTCCAGCTCGGCACCGAGCTTGCGGTGGTCGCGACGCTCGGCCTCGGCGAGCAGCTCGAGGTGCTTGTCGAGCGCTTCGGTCGACTCCCACGCCGTGCCGTAGACGCGCTGCAGGTCCTCACGGCTCTGATCACCGCGCCAGTACGCGGCCGAGCTGCGGGTGATCTTGAACGCCGGGATGTACTTCGTGGTCGGGATGTGCGGGCCGCGGCACAGGTCCTTCCAGATCACCTCGCCGGTGCGCGGATTGAGGTTGTCGTAGATCGTCAGCTCGTTGCCGCCGACCTCCATGACCTCGGGGTCGTCGATGCCCGACTTGTCGCTGATGAGCTCGAGCTTGAACGGCTCGTTCGCGAGTTCGGTGCGGGCGTCCTCGATGTCGTCGACGACGCGGCGGGAGAAGCGCTGCGCATCCTTGATGATCTTCTTCATCCGCTTCTCGAGCTTCGCCAGATCCTCCGGCGTGAACGGGCGGTCCACCTGGAAGTCGTAGTAGAAGCCGTCCTTGATCGGCGGGCCGATGCCGAGCTTGGCCTCGGGGAACTCCTGCTGCACGGCCTGCGCGAGGACGTGCGCGGCCGAGTGCCGGATCACGCTGCGGCCGTCCTCGGTGTCGGCGGCAACCGCCTCGACCTCGACGTCGACGTCGGGAATCCAGGACAGGTCCTTGAGCTGACCCTCGGCATCGCGGACGACGACGACGGCGTCGGAGCCCTTACCGGGCAGTCCGGCCTCGCGCACCGCCGTGCCCGCGGTCGTCCCGGCGGGCACTCGGACGCGTGCGGCTGGGGTGGCGGATGCGGGCGTGGTCACGGCGATGCGCTCCTAGGTATGAGGGTGTGCCCCGGGATGAGGGGCGATCCCATGTTATCGGCACCGCGTCGCCATCAGTGGCACCGTCCCGCCGTCGCGCCGACAGACGGCTACAGGGGGCTCTCCAACCACGACTGATCGAGCCCCACCCACGTTCCGATCAGGCCGAACGTGCCGAGCACCCACAGAGTCGCGATGACGACGATCGTGGTGAAGAGCACGCCGAGTGCCTTGATGACGACGGACTGGCGCGAGAACCACACCATGAAGCGGTCGTAGCGAGCGCGTACCCAGTGCAGCAATCGGTGCGCCCACGCGAATTCGGACGCGAGGATGCCCAGCCCGGCGAAGACGATCAGCCAACCCGGCCCGGGGTACGGAATTGCCACGATTCCGGCCGAGAGAACGAGGAGACCGACGATCCCGACACCGATCCGGTAGGCGAGATTCAGTGAGGTGTTCGCGGCGATCCGCCGGCGTCGACGGCGCCAGCGGTTCTCGACTTCTTCGAGTGCCTCGATCGGATGGAAGCCGTCGTGGCCCGACCCGGCGCCGGCCTTCCCGCCGACCGTTCGGTCGTTCACAGTTCGGTCACCCACACGTCCACACCCACCGTCGCTTCGAGTTTTCTGCCAGTCGACCTACCGACAGATCCAGCGTACCGACGGCGATGGTCGACCGGATCCACCCGCCACGGCGCCGACGGTAGGAAGATGGGTACGGGCAGACCCGGCCACGTATTCGTTGTCGCATCTCCCGACCGTCGGCGGTGAATCACGCGGATTGGATCGCCACCGTCGGAAGTCGAACCCTCACCGCCCGGGAGGAGTGACGCCGGTGTTTCTCCGCCGCGGTTCCGGCACGGCCGGTCCAGGCCCAACTCTCGACGAAACGCGTCTCATCGATCCCGAGCCCAGTCCTCGGTCGGCGCGCGGGTTGGTCTCCTCCACGCCCGGCAAGCTGGCGCTCATCGGGGTGGGGTTGATCACGATCGTGCTCCTCGCGGGCGCCCTGACTTCCGTCGCGATCGTCGCCCGCGAGAAGCGGATCGACACCCTGCATCTGGAGACAGGGCCACTCACCAACTCCGCCCAGGAGCTCTACAGCTCGCTGTCGATCGCGGATGCGGCCGCCACGGCAGGGTTCCTCTCGGGCAGAGTGGCACCGCAGGCCATCCGATACCGCTACCGTCAGGCGATCGGCGAGGCGTCGACCGCACTGATCTCGGCGGCGAACGGCATCTCGGCGAACGACACGCAGTCGCAGGAGTTGCTCGCGGAGATCTCCAGAGGCCTGTCCACGTACACCGGAATCGCCTCTACTGCACGTGCGAACAGCCGGGTCGGAAACGCGGTCGGGGTCTCGTACATCAACGAGTCTTCCGCGCTGATGCACGACACCATGCTGCCGGCGGCGCAGCATCTGTACACCAAACAGGCCGACGCCCAAGCGAACACCCAACAGAGCCTTGCTCGGCCGCCGTGGACCGCGATCGCGCTGTGTATGTTCACGCTGGTCGCGCTGATCGGCGCCCAGATGTATTTGACCAGGCTCAGCCATCGCCGTTTCAATCCGGGCCTGATCGTGGCCTCGGCGTTGATGGCCCTGCTGGCGATCTGGCTGTCGATCGCCGGACTGCTCTCGGCCAACGCCAGCGCAAACGAGATGGCGTCCGCCGAGTCGATGGACGCGCTCGTTCGGGCGCGAATCCTGGCCCAGCAGGCCCGCGCCGACGAGACCTTGGGTCTGCTCCGTCGGGATTCCGACACTCAGAGCGAACAGGAATATGCCCAACACACCGCGGAACTCGCCCGGATACTCGACGGTTTCCGGGCCACGACCGCACAGAACGATGCGGCGGATGCCCAGCTGAACGACGCCATCGCCGCGCTCGACGGCTGGGAGAGCGCCCACCGGGACCAGCGCCAACGACTCGGCGCGGGAGACTACGTCGGCGCGGTCGACGTCGCAGTGGGCGGCGGGCCGCACGATGCGGCGGCGCAGTTCACCCGGCTCGACGACACGTTGGAAAGTGGGATTGCGAGCCTGCGGGGGCAGTCCAGCGAGTACATCGCGCGCTCCTCCTCGTCGCTGAGCCACCTCGACGTCGGCGGTGCGACGCTCGGCGTGCTGTGCGGATTCGCCGTCGGCGCCGGCATCTGGCCCCGTTTGAGCGAGTACCAGTGACAAAGCGAGTACAACTGATGAAGAAGGCCACGGTTTCAGGGGCCACATGATGAGCATGACGGCACGAAGCATCGCGAACATCGCGCGGCGGCCGAAAGGACGTCGCTGGTTGACGGTTGCCTGCGCGGTCGGCGCAAGTGTGCTGGTCGGATGCGCCGACGCCCACCCCCCGCCGCCGACGCCTGTCGGCACCTACACCACGCTGCCCCTGCCGAGCGCGGCGACGATCGTCCCTCCCCCGACGACGACCGTCCCCGGGGTCGCGGACTGCGATGCCACCGCCAGCCTGCGCCCGAGTCCGCCCGGCGTCATTCCTCCCGGAGGCACCGTGTCTGAGATCGTCGCGCGGGGGAAGGTGATCATCGGAGTCGACCAGCGCAACTACCTGTTCAGCAACCGCGACCCCGCCACCGGCACGCTCGAGGGCTTCGACGTGGACATTGCACACGAAGTCGCCCGTGATCTGCTCGGCGACCCCGCGAAGGTCGAGTTCCGGCTGATCAACCCGGCCGACCGGATCAAGTCGGTACAGACTTCCGATGTCGACATGTTCATCATGTCCACGACGATGACCTGTGCCAGGGCTGAACAGATCGCCTTCTCCACCCAGTATTTCGAGGCCCATCAGCGGTTGCTCGTGCCGCGGAACTCCGCGATCAGCGAACCGGCGGACCTGGCGGGCAAGCGGGTGTGTTCCGTGGCCGACACCCCCGCGGTGTACGCCGTGCAGCGGGAAGTGCCCGACGTCGAAATCGTCAGCGTGGTCGACTGGGGTGACTGCCTGGTCGCCATCCAGCAAGGGCAGGTAGATGCGGTGAGCACCGACGACGGCCTCCTGCTCGGTATGGCGGTGCAGGATCCGACGCTGGAGATCGTCGGCCCCGTCATGGAGGTCGCGCCGTACGGCATCGGCATGAACAAGAACGACGACGACCTGGTGCGCTCTGTCAACGGCACGCTCGAGCGCATCAGGAAGGACGGAACGTGGACGCAGATCTACAACCGTTGGCTCACTGCGCTCGGGCCGTCGCCCGGTCCCCCCGCACCCCACTATCAGGACTGACCGGATGACTCCGCCAACGGAAGGCACAGCCGACAGCGCCGCCACCGATCGCGCCGAACCCCCGGACACCACCGCCGCCGATACTGCTGCGACCACTCCCGACACTGCGGCGACCGCCCGTGACGCCGCCACCACCGCTGGCGCGACAGGTGCTGTGCCGCCGCCCCCCAGGTCGAGACGAGCCGGACAACGTGGCGGGCCCCGCGTCACCTCGGGTCACCGAACCATCGGCGACGGACTGGTCGAGATCCCCGTCATCGCGGCGCTCGATCCCTCGTCCGCGGTGCTCAGCAATCCGGTGCTGGCGGAGGACAAACGCTACTGCACCAAGTGCCGCAACCCTGTCGGACGCACGCAGGCAGACGCTACGGCGCCGACCCGGGGTGTGTGCGCGAATTGCGGCACCGGTTTCTCGTTCGGTCCGCGGCTCGAACCAGGCGAATTGGTGGCCGGACAGTACGAGGTGCAGGGCTGCATCGCCCACGGCGGTGTCGGCTGGATCTATATCGCCATCGACCGAAATGTCGACGATCGCTGGGTGGTACTCAAAGGACTGCTGCATGCGGCCGATCCGAAGGCCCAGGCGGTGACGGTCGCCGAACGGCGCTTCCTCGCCGAGGTCACCCATCCGAGCATCGTCAAGATCTTCAATTTCGTCGAGCATCCCGACGCGGACGGCTCCCCCGTCGGGTACATCGTGATGGAGTACATCGGCGGCACCACACTCAAGGACCTGCTCCGCACCAGCGCGGACGAGGTCGGACCGACACGGATGCTGCCGCTCGACCTGACCCTCGGCTACATCCTGGAGATCCTGCCGGCATTGAGCTACCTGCACTCGATCGGGCTGATCTACAACGACCTCAAGCCCGACAACATCATGGTCAGCGAGGGGCAGGTCAAACTGATCGACATGGGCGCCGTCGCCGGGTTCGAGGACTGCGGATTCATCTATGGAACCCCCGGCTTCCAGGCGCCCGAGATCGTGGCGACCGGGCCCACCGTGGCGAGCGACATCTACACCGTCGGGCGCACCCTCGCGTCGCTCACCGTTGCGCTGCCGACGAAGCAGGGCCGCTACCTCGACGGCCTGCCCGATCCAGCCCACGAACCACTGTTCCAGCAGTACGAGGCGTACTACCGCATGCTGCGGCGGGCCACGAATCCGGACCCGGCCCAACGCTTCTCGTCGATCGACGAGATGTCCACCCAGTTGACCGCGCTCCTGCGCGAGATAACGTCCAGGGAGTCCGGCCGGCCACGACCGGGACTGTCGCAGCAATTCAGCCCCCCACGCGGGAGCTTCGGCACCGACCTGACTATCCGTCGGACGGATGTGTTCGTCGACGGCCGGCCCCACCACGGGCGCCCGAGCGCGCTCGCAATGGGTCGAGCGTTGCCCGTTCCGCTGGCAGATCCCGCCGATCCCGGGGCCGCGCTACTCACCGCAGCGATGCACAGCACGCCGCGCGAACTCCTCGGCACCCTCCGCGTGGCGCGTGAACGCAGTGCCGCCGCTCCCCGCAGCCGACTCGAGGGCAGCCTGGAACTGCCCCTGATGGAGGTTCGCGCCCACCTCGATCTGGGCGACGCGCAACGGGCCGCTGATCGGCTGGCCGAGCTCGCCCGGGAACACCCGCGCCGCTGGCGGATCAGCTGGTATCAGGGCCTGTGCGACCTGCTCCGCGGGGAGTACGAGGCGGCGTTCTCCCGTTTCGACACGGTGCTCTCGGCGTTGCCCGGCGAATTGGCACCGAAGCTGGCACTGGCCGGGACCGTCGAACTGATCCTGGACCGACGTACCGACAACCGCCTGTCCACCGACTCCCCGGCTGTGGTCGACGAGCAGTGGCGCGCGGTGGCCGAGCGGTACTACGGGACCGTATGGCAGACGGACCACAGCCTGGTCAGTGCCGCGTTCGGTCTCGCGCGGCAGCTCGAGGCCCGCGGCGATCGGCAGGGCGCAGTACGGATACTCGACCAGGTACCGCCCGACTCCCGACACTTCGGCGAGGCCCGGCTGACGACCGTATTGGTCCTGGTCGGTCGCCTACCGGTGGCCGAGATCAGCGAACGGGATCTCAAGGAAGCGGCCGATCGGGTCGAGCGGCTACCGGAGACGGAACCTCGCGCACTGCAGATGCGCGCGCACGTGCTCGGCGTGGCAGTGGACTGGCTCGAGTCCGGCCGGTCGGCGGCGCTGCCTCTGATCCTGGGGGCCCAGTTCACCCAGCGCAGCCTGCGCGCCGGCGCCGAGGAGGCGCTGCGAACGCTCGCCCGGAACACCGCCGAGCGCACACACCGATACACGCTGGTCGACCTGGCGAACGCAATCAGACCCACGACATGGGTGTAGCGGTGACCAGATCCACGATTTCCGCCCGAACGCAAAAATCGCCCCTCGGAGAGGGGCGATTCTGCAATCAGCCGTGGCGAACCCCGACCTTGGTTATCTTCTGTGGTCCCGGCTGGGATCGAACCAGCGACCTTCCCGGTGTGAACGGGACGCTCTTCCACTGAGCCACGGGACCGAACCGCGCTAACCACTCGCGGTCGAACGAGACGAAACACTAACACGCACTTGTCGCGAACACGAATCCCCTGGTTGTTATTCGTTTCCGGGCCCGCGACGCCTCGACGTAGTACCGAAGCTCACCGATCGCACCCGACCGCGCGCCGGTCACCGCGCGACCCAGGTCCTCAGGACGGCGCTAGCAGCCACGCTCCCAGGCATGCGCTCGCGCGCACGCGCGCACGTGGGTGAATCACTTCCAGGAGCGCCTCGATGGGCGCGCCGCCGCCAGCCCCGCCGGCCCCGCCACTTCGCCTCGCTTCCGCCCGCTTCGCCGACGCCGGAAAGAACCGTTCGTGCCTGTCGGTCCGGTATTCATCGGGCGTTCACCAGCGCAATCGACCCGAAGGTCTGCCATATTTCGCCGCTGACCTGCTGATTTGTGCCTTTCTTGAATGGTCCGCTAATGTTCTCACCGCACCGGGGAAGCGGAAACGCCCCGCCGGTGCGAATGCGGATGTAGCGCAGCTGGTAGCGCATCACCTTGCCAAGGTGAGGGTCGCGGGTTCGAATCCCGTCATCCGCTCGAGAGGTTGGACTCGACCTTTTATGGTGGAGTGGCCGAGTGGTGAGGCAACGGCCTGCAAAGCCGTGCACACGGGTTCGATTCCCGTCTCCACCTCGCGCGATTAGCTCAGCGGGAGAGCGCTTCCCTGACACGGAAGAGGTCACTGGTTCAATCCCAGTATCGCGCACCAAGTTTCGAGGCAGTATGCTGCTGAGAATCTTGAGTGTTACAACATGCGGATGTAGCGCAGCTGGTAGCGCATCACCTTGCCAAGGTGAGGGTCGCGGGTTCGAATCCCGTCATCCGCTCCACGGTCGGCCCTGGTGGCCGGCCAAGGGAGCCCGGTTTTCCGGGCTTCCGATCTTTGACCCGCGCGATTAGCTCAGCGGGAGAGCGCTTCCCTGACACGGAAGAGGTCACTGGTTCAATCCCAGTATCGCGCACCACCGAGAAGGGCACCTCCACTGGAGGTGCCCTTCTTGCGTTCGATCCCCATCGAGTTCCGGGGCGCCCGCTCGATTCGAACCTGAGGGATTCCTCATGTATCGTCGGGCGTGCCATCCCCCCCGATGGTGCGGAGCCCCAGCCCTGACCCCCCATCCACGGCTGGGGCTCACTCATTTCCGGGCGGGCAGCCTCCGCCACCCGCCCGTCGCGCCTACCCGCCGTGCCGCTTCGCGAGCAGATCGCGGAACCAGTAGTACGAATCCTTGGGCGTCCGCTCCAAAGTGTCGTAGTCCACATGAACGAGCCCGAAGCGTTCGCGGTACCCGGCGGCCCATTCGAAGTTGTCGAGGATCGACCACAGGAAATAGCCACGGACGTCCACGCCGGCATCCATCGCCTCGCGAACTGCGGCCAGGTGGTCCGCGTGATACGCGATTCGACGATCGTCGCGCACACGACCCGACGAGTCCGGATCCGGGTCGTGGAACGAGCACCCGCTCTCGGTGATGTACACCGGCGGCAAAGCCGCTCCGAACCGGTCCCGGAAGATCGTGAGGATCTCCCGCAGGCCGTCCGGGACGATCGGCCAGCCGAAGTCGGTCTTCGGATAGCCTTCCAGCGGCACCGGCGCGAACGGCATCCCTGGCGGCAGATCGACCTCGAGCACCCCCTCCGTTCCCTCGCCGTCCCGGGGCGCGGCGATGATCGTGGGCTCGTAGTAGTTGATACCGAACCAGTCGAGTGGCTGGGCGATGATCGCCAGGTCGTCGTCGACGGGTCCGGTGAGCAGGGCCGCGAGTTCGTCGGCCGGATACTTGCCGAGCAGGACCGGGTCGGCGAACGTCCAGTTGACGATGTGGTCGTAGATGTCGGCGGCCTCGATGTCGGCCTCGGAGTCGCTCGCTGCATGGACGGGCGCGTGGTTGGACGCGATTCCGATGTTGCCGCAGCCCGCCGAACGCAGTGCCTGCACCGACAGGCCGTGGCCGAGCAGCTGATGGTGCGCGGCCTGCAGTGCGCCGAAGCCGAGCGACAGCCCGGGCGCGTGGACTCCGAGGGCGTGACCGTAGAGCGTATGTACGACGGGCTCGTTGAGCGGCATCCACATTCCGACCCGGTCACCGAGTCGCTCCCCCACGATGGCGGCGTACTCGGCCAGGCGCTGCGCCGTCGCCCGGTTCAGCCATCCCCCGTCGTCCTGGAGGGCCTGCGGCAGATCCCAGTGGAACAGCGTGACCGCCGGCGTGATTCCGGCCGCACACAGTTCGTCGACGAGCCGGTCGTAGAAGTCGAGGCCGGCGGGATTGACTTCGCCCTTGCCGTCGGGCTGGATCCGCGGCCACGACACGGACAGCCGGTACGAGTCGGTGCCGAGCTCGCGCATCAGGCGCACGTCGTCGCGGTAGCGGTGATAGTGGTCGATCGCGATGTCGCCGGTTTCGCCGCGCACGATTGCTCCAGGGACAGAGCAGAATTCGTCCCAGATCGAACGGCCACGCCCGTCCTCGGTCACCGCCCCTTCGATCTGGTACGCCGCTGCCGCGACACCGAAGACGAAATCGTCGGGGAATTCGGGAATTGTTCGTTGTACCGCCATGATGAGCAGTGAAGCAGAGAACCCCACGAAACGGAGCGAAATATTGGACACTCGTCCAGTGATTCGAAACACGAAAACCCTTAGCGGCGCGCGCGTCTCGGCCTCCGTCGCCTTCGGCCTGCAGGGGTTCATGCTGGCCGTACTGCTCACCCAGCTCCCCCAGTTCAAGGAGGACCTCGGGTTCAGCGACACCCTCGTGGCCGTGACGGTCGTGGGTGTCTCGGTCGTCGCGGGTGTCGGCAGCGTCGTCGCCGAGCAACTCGCGAAGGCCACCTCCAGTCGCACCACGCTCCGCGTGGGCCTGTTCGTCATTGCGGCCGGTGCGGTGGTGATCGCGCTCGCGACATCGACACCGGCGTTCCTGGCCGCCTTCGCGTTCTACGGAATCGGACTCGGCATCGTCGACGCGTCGGCCAACATGCAGGCGGTGTCGATTCAGCACGCGTACGGCCGCGTCATCCTCTCGTCGTTCCACGCATCGTGGAGCGTCGGCGCGATCGTCGGTGCCGGGTTCGTCGCGGTCTTCTCGACGCTCGAGCTGTCGGTCATGGCGTCCGTGCTCGTCGCAGCCGTACTGGTCGCGGCGATCTGTGCATGGATCGGCCCGCGCCTGCTGCACACCGGCCACCAGCGGTCCGCGACCGCTGCCGCCGTCCCGGTCGCGATCCCGCTACGACCGTTCCTCGCACTCGGGATCGCGATGATGCTGTTCTACGCGATCGACTTCGGCGTCGGCACCTACTCACCGCTGTATCTCAAGGAGGTACTGCTGTCCGATGCCGGTACCGCAGCCCTCGCGATGGCGGCCTACCAGGTGACCGCGCTGATCTCGCGGCTGACCGGCGACCTCTGGGTCCGGAAGTTCGGCGAGATCGCCGTGGTGCGGGTCGGGGCGATCATCAGCGTGATCGGTCTTCTGATGGTGGTCGTCGCGCAGGCACCGGCGTTCGCGATCGCCGGATTCTTCGTGGTCGGCCTCGGCGCCCCCGTCATCGCGCCCCTGAGCTTCAGTGCCGCGGGCCGGCTCGCGCCCCCGGACCAGACCGACGTGGTCGTCGCCCGCATCAACCTGTTCAACTACGCCGGGACCGTGATTGCCGGTGCCGTCATCGGCGGTATCGCGGCGGTGTCGGACCTGCGGGTCGGATTCGTCGCCCCGCTGCTGTTCGCGGTGGCATTGTTCCTGCTCGCGCCCGCATTCGCGCCGCGCCGCGTGCCGTCCGGCACCACCGCGAGCGAATCCGCTCCCACCGGCGCCTGACCGTGTGTGTCCCGGACCGAGTCATCCGGTCCGTCCAAGACCGAGTCTTCGAGTCCGTCCCGGACCGAGTCTTCGAGTCCGTCCCGGACAGTGGTGTACTTACCCGGGACACACACGACGTACACGAGGTGGAGCTGTGACGATTTCCGTCGACCGGGCCGGACTCTGGGATGCCGAGGCATTGGCCGACGTCGCCGCGGTGACGTTCCCGCTCGCGTGCCCGCCGCATGCGACGCGGGAGGACATCGCGGCGTTCATCGACAACGTGCTCTCCGCGGAGAAGTTCAGCGAATACCTCACCGACTCGACCCGCACAGTGCTCAAGGCCACCAGCAACGGGGAGATCGTCGGCTACGTGATGCTGATCGACGGAACCCCTGACGACGATTCGGTGCGGTCCGCGGTGTCCCTGCACCCCACTACCGAGATCAGCAAGCTGTACGTGCTGCCCGGTCGGCACGGCACCGGCGTCTCGGCGGCGCTGATGGACGCGGCGGTCGATCATGCACGGAACGCGAACTGCGCCGGGGTGTGGCTGGGCGTCAACCAGGAGAACGAGCGGGCGCAGCGGTTCTATGTCAAGAACGGCTTCGAGAAGGTCGGCACCAAGACGTTCCAGGTGGGCGCCCAGACCCACCACGACTTCGTGATGCAGCGCAGCGTCTGACCGCTGCGCCGCATCACGAGGCGTGGATCAGGCAGCGACCTCGAAGCGCGACAGCGCGAGCAGGCGCGACGTGGCACGCAGGTACTTCTTGCGGTAGCCACCGGCGACCATCTCCGGGGTGAAGATCTCGTCGAGCTTCGCGCCCGACACCGTCACCGGGATGCTGGCGTCGTAGAGGCGGTCGGCGAGAACCACCAGTCGCAGGGCGACGGACTGGTCCGCTGCCGGGTGGACGCCCTTGATGAACACGGCCGGGACACCCGCGACGAGCTTCCCGTAGCGCGACGGGTGCAGCGTGCTCAGGTGCGCGCACAGCTCGTCGAAGTCGTCGAGCGTGGCGCCCTCGATCGCGTCGGCGCGCTCGAGCAGATCGGCGTCGTCGGTGGGGTCGGGGGCGGGCGGCAGGTCCCGGTGGCGGTAGTCGGGTCCGTCGACGCGGATGGTCTCGAAGATCGAACCGAGCTTCTTGATCTCGCGCAGGAAGTCCTGCGCCGCGAAGCGCCCCTCACCGAGCTGGCCGGGCAGCGTGTTCGACGTCGCGACGATCGAGACGCCGCGCGCCGACAGCTCGGTCAGCAGACGCGAGACCAGCATGGTGTCGCCCGGATCGTCGAGTTCGAACTCGTCGATGCAGAGCACGCTGTGGGACGACAGTTCCTCGACCGCCCGGTTGAAGCCGAGCGCGCCGACGACGTGCGTCAGCTCGACGAACGTGCCGAACGCCTTGGGCGAGGGCGAGCTGTGGAAGATCGATGCGAGCAGGTGGGTCTTACCGACGCCGAAGCCGCCGTCGAGGTACAGACCGGCGCCCGTGGACGGCGCCTTCTTGCCGAACAGGCCGCGGCGTCCGCCGCCACGGATCTTCGCGACCTTGCCCGCGAACTCCTCGGCCTTGGCGACCGCGGCGGCCTGGCTCGGCTCCTTGGGATCGGGGATGTAGGACGCGAAACTGACCTCGTCGAACATCGCCGGGGGCACCATTTGAGCAACCAATTGATCGGCCGGCACCACCGGATTGCGATCGACAAGACGTGCATGCATGCACTGAGCGTATCGACGTGCTGTGATCGAACACGTGCACCGTCTGGATATTGCGACCTACCTCACACGAGAAGCAGACAGCAGCGACCGGCCGTCCGAGCTGAGCGACGACGACCTGCGCTCACTGTACGGATATCCGGCGGGTCTCGACAGACCGTGGGTTCGCGTCAACTTCGTCGCCAGCGTCGACGGCGCCGTGACCGTCGACGACGCCTCCGCGGGGCTCGGGACCCTCGCGGACAAGCGGGTGTTCACCGTTTTGCGTGAGCTCGCCGAGGTGATCGTCGTCGGCGCCGGCACCGTCCGCGCGGAGAACTACGGCGGCGCCCGCACCTCCCCCGAATTGGCCCGGCGGCGACGGGACGCGGGCCTGGCGGCGGTGCCTCCGATCGCGGTGGTGACCGCGAGCGCGAACCTCGATCCCGAATCGCGACTGTTCACCGACACGGCCGTCCCACCGCTCGTCCTGACCTCTGCCTCCGCGGCCCCGGACCGCCTGGCCCGGCTCCGCGACGCCGGAGCCGACGTCGAGATCGTCACCGATCGGGACGTCACCGGGCCCGACGTGGTCGCCACTCTCGAGCGTCGCGGGCTGCGACGGGTGCTGTGCGAGGGCGGACCCGGCCTGTTCGGCACCCTGGTCGCCGACGGCGTCGTCGACGAGTTGTGTCTGACGACGTCTCCGCAACTGGTTGCCGGCGGCGCGGGCCGCATCGCGATGTCCCCTGCGGCGAACCCCACGCCGATGAGCCGAGCGCACGTGCTCGGCGACGACGACGGCACACTGCTCACGCGATGGGTACGCGCCCGCGGTGTGTGACGCACCTGGCAGGCTGTCCCGCATGCAGTCGCTTGTGAGCAGGATCGGGGTCGCCGCGATCGCCGGGGCCGTTCTGGCCGTCTGCACCGCTTGCGGCGCGGGCCCGTCGGTTCGGCCCGACGTCGCCGTTGTCGAGCAGGGCGGCGGCAACCCGACGACCACGGAGACCGACGCACCGGCGCCGAAACTGCAGACACCGGTGAAGGATCTGAACTGGGTCGACTGCAAGGACGCCACGCTCGCCGCCGCCGGCCTCGGGCCCGGCCCGGCCGGGCTGTCGCTGGAATGCGCCGATTACGCCGCACCCCTCGACGCCACCGGGTCGGCGATGGGCCCCGTCGAGGTGGGCGCACTGCGCGCGCGTCTGCCGCAGACGCCCGCCGATGCCGCGCCCGTGGTGCTGACGTCCGGGTCCGACGTCGCGTCCTCGACCACCCTCGCGGCGCTCGCGACCGGCCCGAGTTCCACGCTGCTCGAGCGGCAGCCGATCGTCGCGATCGATCGACGCGGGATCGGGTCGTCGACGCCGATCGATTGCGGCCGGTCGATGGACCGACGCGCCCTCGCCGATCTGGGACAGTTCGGTCCCGCTGATCCGGCCGCTTCGCAGGGTGTGGACGAGGTGGCGACGCTGGCCCGGGACGCGACGGTGGCGTGCACCGATGCCCTGCAGCCGTCCGAGCTGGCGTACGACACCGCGAACGCCGCCGACGATCTCGAACAGCTGCGGCGCATCTGGCAGGTCGAGCGCCTGGGCATCCTCGGCACCGGCAACGGCGCGTCGGTCGCCCTGGCGTACGCGGCTCGGTACCCCGACCAGGTGGGCCGGCTGGTGCTCGACGCGCCGGCCGCCACGACCGTCGATGCCGCAACGGCGGCCGAACACCGGGTGCAGGGCCAGGAAGCGGCACTCGCCGACTTCAGCCGGCGCTGCGCCGCCCTGAACTGCTCGCTCGGACCGGATCCGACGGCCGCGATCACGGCGCTGCGAGACCGCGCCGCCGCCGGCGAGCTGGCGACGGTGTCGTCGAGCGCACTGCTGGCGACGGTCTCCGCATTCCTGGGATCCCCGCGCGGCGACCAACCTGCGCGCGTGCGCGAACTGGCGGACGTGCTCTCGGCCGCGGGACGCGGCGATACCGGCCCGTTGCTCGGACTGATCGGCACGACCGACGCCGCGATCGGCACCGACGGACAGTTCGTCGCACGATGCAGCGACGGCCAGCAGTGGCCGGGCCCGGGACGAGCCCGC
The DNA here is from genome assembly GCF_050433545.1 of Rhodococcus sp. BE178. Taxonomy (NCBI): domain Bacteria; kingdom Bacillati; phylum Actinomycetota; class Actinomycetes; order Mycobacteriales; family Nocardiaceae; genus Rhodococcus; species Rhodococcus sp. BE178. The sequence continues at coordinate 597,876 of NZ_JBNPXA010000002.1, forward strand.
GAACTGCAGGAGGCGTGGGGCGTGAAGTATCCGATGTTCGGCGCCGACGCCGCTGTCGGGCTGATGCGCTGCTCGGCGTGGCCGACCATGTCGCCGCCCCCGCTCCCCGGACGCCTCGACGTACCGGTCCTGGTGTTCAGCGGCGCGGCGGACCCCGTCGTCGGCAATGCGGGCCTGCCCACCGTGACCGGCTCCCTCGCGAGCGCCGGCGCCGAGTGGTCGAGCATGACGTGGGCGGGCTACGGCCACCCGGTGACGACGCATTCGGACTGCGCGCGTCAATCCCTGACCCGCTACCTCGCTTCGGCCGAGCTCCCGACCGACGGCAGCGCGTGCCCGGCGTGACGCGCGGGGGTTGCCGCGGCTGACCGAGGCCGCGGCGGTGTACCGTGCCGTAGTGTTCCTTCGACGATTCGAGCCGCGTACCGGCCGCACCACCGCCGAGGTCATCAACTTCGCTCTGTGGCCTATCGCAGTGATGACTGTGCTGCATCGAGTGTTCGTGTTGGCGGTCAACGGATCCCACACCGACGACTTCGCCCCGGTGTACCGAGCGACCCTGGCGTTCCTCAATCGCCGTGAGGTCTACACCGCCGATTTCAACTCGGTGGATCCGCACTACCTCTACCAGCCCAGCGGCACGTTGTTGATGTCGCCGCTCGCGCTCATCGATCCCGAGAAGTCGCGCTGGCTGTTCATCCTCGCCAACGCGATCGCCGTGATCATCGCGCTGTATCTGTTGCTGAAGATGTTCGACCTGGCACTGAACTCGGTGGCCGCACCGATCCTGCTGTTCGCAGCGTTCTCGACGGAAACCGTCACGAACACGCTCGTCTTCTCGAACATCAACGGCATCATCCTGCTGGGCGAGGTGGCGTTCCTGTTCCTGCTCCTGCGACGGCGGGACCTGTGGTCCGGCGCCGCGATCGGACTGACGCTCGCGGTCAAACCGATCCTCGCGCCCCTGCTGCTGCTGCCGCTGGTGCGGGGTCAGTGGAAGGTGTTCGTCACCGCGATCGGCATCCCGGTGGTCCTGATGGCCGTGGCCTGGCCGCTGTCGGCGGATCCGATGGCGTTCATCGAGCACACGCTGCCGTACCTGTCGGAGTCCCGCGACTACTTCAACAGCGCGATCGTCGGAAATGGCACCTACTTCGGCCTGCCCGTCGCGCTGATCTGGGCTCTGCGTATCGCTTTCACGGCGATGGTCCTGGTGTCGCTGTGGCTGCTGTACCGGTACTACCGGCACGACGAACTGTTCTTCGTCGCGACCGCCTCGGGCGTGATCATGGGAGCGTCGTTCCTGCTGCTGTCGCTGGGCCAGATGTACTACTCGATGCTGCTGTTCCCGCTGATCATGACGGTGGTGCTGCGCAACTCCGTGATGCGTAACTGGCCGGCGTGGCTCGCGGTGTACGGGTTCCTCAGTGCGGACGCCTGGTTCTCGAACCGGTTCATCGAGACCGGCCGCGCAGCCGAATACCTGAAGCCGACGATGGGCTGGAGCCTGCTGCTGATCGTCATCTTCGCGGTGCTCGCGAACCGCTACCTGACGTCGAAGCGCGAGGGACGGCTGGACTCGGGTATCGATCCGGACTTCCTCGTCGCCGAACAGAGCGCCGACACCCCGGTGCCGGCCAAGGTCTGACGCACGGGTTCGCGGATCGTATTAGCGTGAGGCCATGAGTTCCACACAGGATTCCGGCCTGCCCGCACCCACGTTCCGGCGCAGTGACGCCGAATGGCGCGCACATCTGACACCCGAGGAGTACCAGGTGCTCCGCCAGGCGGGGACCGAGCGTCCCCACGTCGGCGAGTACACCGACACGACCACCGAGGGTGTGTACTCGTGCCGCGCGTGCGGTGCCGAGTTGTTCCGCAGCACCGAGAAGTTCGAGTCGCACTGCGGATGGCCGTCGTTCTTCGACCCCGCGGACTCGGACGCCGTCATCCTGCGAGCCGACAACACGCTCGGCATGCACCGCGTCGAGGTGCTGTGCAGCAACTGCCACAGCCACCTCGGGCACGTCTTCGAGGGCGAGGGCTACCCCACCCCGACCGACCAGCGGTACTGCATCAACAGCATCTCGTTGCGGCTGCAGCCGGCCGACGGCTCGTAGAACGACGCTGCCCCCGGCAACCCGGGCTGTCGGGGGCAGCCGGGCGCCACAGCCGGCCGGACAACCGCCTACGGGCGGTCCGGCCAGCCGGGTTGAGTCAAGACCACGGCCGGCACCGCCCTCAGCGGCGGGATCGGGTCGAGTTCCCGGAGATCCTCGTCGTCCTCGATCTCGGCCCAGAACTCGTCCGCCGAGACATCGAGGCCCAGAACGATCCACGGCGACCCGGCTTGCTGGTACGCGTACGAGACCGTTCCGATGCGGGGAATCGTCGTAGCGAACAGTCGATCGCCGACGGGATACCCCTGCTGCTCGCCGACCAGCGTGAGCGCTTCCGGTGCGAGGTCGGCGTCGAGAAGGATGCTCGCGACCGCATCGTCGAAAGCTCGCTGGGCACAGACTTCCTCGTCCGCAGCCCACCCGGCGAACTCCGGGAAACGTGCGCAACACAATACGTGGGAGCTGTCCGAGTCTCGGTACAAGCGAAACACGGGAAATCCGCCGGCCATCGGACACGACTGTACAGAACCCCGAGACCGCCTGGTCCGCCGTCGGTCCCGCTACCTGGCGACACGCCCCCGCGCGGCGAGCGAGTTCAGCACGGCCGCGGCCTGGTCGGCGCCGTCGACGGTAACGGTGAACTTGGAGCCGTCACCGCGCGTGACGCGCAACGCGGCACCGGGCCGGACCAGCAGGCCGACGCCGTCCGGGCCGACACGGTAGCCGATGCCGCCGTACCGGTTGATCAGCCCGATGTGTACGACATCGGCGCGGGCGATCTCGTCGAGCGGGATCCGCCGACGACCGCCGGTGAGCACGTAGCGCGTCTCGAGTCCACGCCCGTCCACGACGACGTACACCGGCGCGAGCGTGAGGCCCATCAACACCGCGCCCAGCACGGCCGCACCGAGCAGCATCAGGACGGCTCCGCTCGACGCGGTCGCGGCCGACCAGGCGATCAGCGCAGTCGGCAGCAGCGCCAGCGCCGCCCCGAGCCACCAGGACATCGCGGCCGACCCGGTCCACACGACGGTCTCGGTATCGGCCAGATCGAGGCGAGCCGCGTCCGCCGGCGGGGCCGAGGCCGCCGCCGCCGGCGCCGGTCGCCCGATCAGCGCCAGGCCGGCGAATGCGGCGACGACGCCCACCGCGGCAACCGGCAGGAGCCACCATCCACCGAACGACGCATCCGCCGCGTCGGCGAGGCCTCGCTGCGAGGACAACAGGGCGACGGGCAGGATCGCGACCGCGGTGCCCGTTCCCGCCGACACCGCCGCACCCGTCCGCGCGGCACGCACGTCACGACGGGTGAGCGCCAACAGGATTCCCCCGAGCAGCACGGCGAAGGCGAGACCGAGCACCGGCGACCACTGCGCGGCCGCGCGGGAGGCGAAGCCGTCGGCGGCGCCGCCGGGACCGAAGTGGACGGCGACCGGGTCGGGCAGGTCACCGGACCATGCCGCCAGGACGGCGATCGCGGCGGTCGCCGCGGCGACCGGGGCGAGTAACGCACCACCCAGCCCCCGAACCCACGAAACGTTTTGCACCGCAGTCGAGTCGGTCATGTCATCTCCTTCTTCACCAGGTCGAGCAGGTCTGCCGCGCTCATGCCGTGCCGCCGCGCCTCCGCGACGAGACCGCGGACCGCCTCCTGCAGCCGGCCCCGCACCGAGGCATCTGCCGAGACGACGGCACCGCGACCGCGGCGCAGTTCGATCAACCCCTCGTCCCGCAGCATCTGGTAGCCGCGCAGCACGGTGTGCACGTTGAGGTCGAGGGACGACGCCAGATCCCGGGCGGAGGGCAACCGCTCCCCCGCGACGACGGACCCGTCGGCGATCGCGCCTCGCACCGACGCGGCGAACTGCTCGTACAGCGGGACGGACGACGACTGATCGATGCGAATGAGCACACACCCACCATATTGTTCTAGTTCAAATAGAACAAGTCAGAGCGGCGGGTCGAACGCCTTGATCGGCGGGAGCACCCCGTCGAACCGCTCGACCTGCACCAGTGCGTGCTGCCCGGAGCAGCCGTGCGACAGCCACGAGGCGCCGACGTCCGCGGTCAGCACGTTCGGATTGCCGTGCACGCACATCGAGTCGGGGTCCGCCGGGTCGAGCGGGTCGTACCAGGCCCCGGTGGCCAGTTGCACCACTCCCGCCCGCACCTGGTCGTCGAGCACCACACCCGCGAGACACGCACCGCGGTCGTTGAACACCCGCACCACCTCACCGGCGCCGAGTCCCCGCGCGGCCGCGTCGGACGGATGGATCCGGATCGGCTCCCGCCCACGGATCTTCGACGCCTGACTGACCGCACCGTGGTCCAACTGCCCGTGCAACCGGGTCTTCGGCTGATTGGCGATCAGGTGCAACGGGAAACGCTGCGCCCGCTCGCCGCCGAGCCACTCGTCCGGTTCGTACCAGCGCGGGTGCCCGGCACAGTCGTCGTAGCCGAAACCGTCGATGTCGGCGGAGAAAATCTCGATCCTCCCGCTCGGGGTGGTGAGCGGGTTGCGCTCGGGATCGTCACGGAACTCGGAGAACAGCGACAGACCGTCCTCCGTCCGCATCCGCACGTGCCCGCGCCGCCAGAACTCGCCGAACGGGGGTGCTTCGAGGTGCGCCGGGTCCGTGAGCACGAATCCTCGCCACTGCTCGTACAGGTGCTCGATCCACTGATGTGCGGTGCGGCCCTCGGTGAACCGGGCCCCGAACCCGAGACGGTGCGCGAGCGCGGCGAACGTGTCGTAGTCGTCGCGCGCATCGGCGTACCGGGGCACCGCGCGGTGCATCGCGACCAGCAGCGGATCGTTGCGGGTGCACGCGAGATCGTCGCGTTCGAGCGATGTGGTCGACGGCACCACTATGTCAGCGTGCCGGGCCATCGGCGTCCAGTACGGCTCGTGCACGACGATCGTGTCCGGTCGGGCCAGCGCACGCCGCAGCCGGGCCAGGTCCTGATGATGGTGGAACGGATTGCCGCCGGCCCAGTGCACGAGTCGGATGTCCGGGTAGGTGAGGCGTCGGCCGTCGTAGTCGAACTCCTCCCCCGGATGCAGCAGCAGGTCCGAGATCGCCGCGACGGGGATGAAGTCCGGGACGGGGTTGGCGCCCTGGAACAGCGTCGGCAGCGGGTACGGCACCGGCGCCAGCCCGGGTTCGTTCATCGATCCGTAGCCGTGCCCGAATCCGCCTCCGGGAAGCCCGATCTGGCCGAGCATCGCCGCGAGCGTCACGCCCATCCACGGGGCCTGCTCGCCGAACCGGACGCGCTGCAGCGACCACGTCACCGTCACCATCGTGCGTCCGCCGGCCATCCGTCGGGCCAGCGCGGCGATCTGCTCCGCCGGGACGCCGGAGAGTGCCGACGCCCAGCCCGGCGTCTTGGGCACGCCGTCGGTGCGTCCCAGGAGATAATCCTCGAATCGGTCGTACCCCACGCAGTAGCGGCTCAGGAATGCCTTGTCGTGCAATCCCTCCGACGCCAGTACGTACGCGAGCGCGAGCATGATCGCGACGTCGGTGCCGGGGATCGGTGCGATCCACTCGCACCGGCCGTGCAGGTCGTCGCGCAGCGGGCTGATCGAGACCACCTCGCCGCCGCGATCCCGAAATCGGTCGAGGGCACCGCGCGTGGGATGTGCGCTGGTGCCGCCGCTGTTGACGGCGGTGTTCTTGAGCGGCACGCCGCCGAAGCACACCATCAGATCGGTGTGGTCGGCGATCACGTCCCAGTTGGTGGAGCGGGCGAACAGCTTCCAGTGGGTGCCCACCACGCGCGGCATGATGACGCCGGTAGCGCCGAGCGAATAGCTGTGCACCGAGCGGGTGTAGCCGCCGAGCATGTTGAGGAAGCGGTGGATCTGGCTCTGCGCATGATGGAATCGTCCGGCGCTGGCCCAGCCGTACGAGCCGCCGAAGATCGCGCGATTGCCGTGGGTGTCGACGACGCGACGCAGTTCGTGCGCCAGCAGATCGAGCAACTCGTCCCACGACACGGCCACGAACTCGTCGGAGCCGCGGACGTCGGACGGCCCGGGCCCCTGCTCGAGCCAGCCGCGGCGGACCGCGGGGCCGGCGATGCGTGAACGGTGGCGCACCGACCCGGGCAGGTTACCCAGAATGGGTGACGGATCAGCGTCCCCGGAGAACGGGTTCACCGCGCTCACGTCGCCGCCGGCGGACTCGACCTCGAACATGCCCCAGTGCGCCATGTGCTGGTACCGCGCCGACGAAGTCACGGCCTCAGTCTTCCAGCCGGACTCAGGGCACGGAGAAGACACCTGTTCCGGCGATGAACTCGAAGCCCGTCGTCATCGATGCGGTCACGAGTCCCGCCCCGGTGAACACGCTGACCGCCTCGCTGTAGGGAAGCACCAGCATCCCGGCGGTTCCGGTGCCGAGGTTCCTCCAGTGCATGTAGTAGCTGCCCTTGACGTTCGGTTGCCCAGGCTCGGTCGGATACAGAGCGGGGAACGTCACCGTCCCCGGCACCTCACCGGTGATCGCCACCGGGTTGAACGAGCAGGGGTTGAAGAAAGTGCTGCAGTTCGTGACGAACGGAACCTGAAAGGTGTTCATGGTGGGTGTGGCCGATGCTTGGGGAATCGGACACATCGCGACACCAATCACGACGCCGACCGTCAGGACACCCGCACCGAGGAACCGTCGTGGACTCCACATCGCATGCCCCTCTCGTGGGCCCGCTGATGTGCTCAGGATACGAGGGCCGAGCCACCTCGCGCCGCGGTACACACGAAACACCCCGCCACCTGTCGGGTGCGGGGTGTGGTCGTATCGGGTCAGGGCAGCGAGTTGACCAGCTGCTCGACGGTGACCCGCGGACCGGTGAAGAACGGGGTCTCCTCACGCACGTGCATGCGGGCCTCGGTAGCGCGCAGGTCGCGCATCAGGTCGACGATGCGGTCCAGCTCCGGGGCCTCGAACGCGAGGATCCACTCGTAGTCGCCGAGCGCGAACGCCGGGATCGTGTTGGCGCGGACATCCGGGTAGGTGCGGCCGGCCATGCCGTGATCGGCGAGCATCTTGCGACGGTCGGCGTCGGGCAGCAGGTACCACTCGTACGAGCGGACGAACGGGTACACGCAGATGTAGTCGCCCGCATCCTCGCCGGCGATGAAGGCCGGAACGTGGCTCTTGTTGAACTCGGCGGGACGGTGCAGCGCGACGTTGGACCACACCGGGTCGCTCACCTGGCCGAGGTCGGTGGTGCGGCGGAAGTCCTTGTACAGCTTCTGCAGATCATCGAGGCGCTCCGCGTGCGTCCAGATCATGAAGTCGGCGTCGGCGCGGACGCCGGCGACGTCGTAGATGCCGCGCACGACGACGTCGGTGTCCTCGAACGAGTCGAAGAACGCCTGCGCCTGCTTCACGGCTGCGGCGCGGTCGTCACCGAGGACGCCGGGCTGCACCTGGAAGACGGAGAACATCGCGTAGCGAAGGGTGGAATTGAGCTTGTCGAAATCGAGGCGTGCCATGCCGCTCATCCTGCCACTCGGGCCGCGAGCCGTGTCGCCGCCGTCGTCGCGGACGCCACGCATGCCGGGACGCCGACTCCGTGCAGGTACGCACCCGCGATCTCGAGCCCGTCCACGTCGGCCGCGGCGGCCTCGATCGCGGCCACCCGATCCAGGTGACCGGGTGCATACTGCGGCAGCCCGCCGTGCCAGCGCGCGACGATCGCGTCGACCGGGTCGGCGCGCACGCCCGTGACGGTCTCCAGATCGGCGCGGGCCTTCGCGATCAACTGCTCGTCGGTGGAATCGACGACGGCGGCGTCCCCGAACCGTCCGTACGACGCCCGCACCAGCGTGACGTCCCGGTCGGCCAGGTGCGGCCACTTGCGGCTCGACAGCGTGAACGCCTTCGCGCCCAACGACTCCCCCGTCGCGACGAGGACCCCGGAGTTCTCCGGGACACCGGCGTCGGTGGGCAGGGCAAGCGCGACGACCGCGGAGGATGCGAGTTCGATGCCGCGGGCCGCCTCGGCCAGCAGGGGTGCGGCGTCGGCGACCAGGCCGACCATCTGCGGCGCCGGCACCGCGAGCACGATCCCGTCGACGTGGCCGAGGGGATCGATCCACCAGCCGTCCTCGTCCCGGCGCAGGCCGGTCGCGGACGCGTCCAGGACCATCTCGGGTGCGGCGGCGTCGCGCAGCGCGGCGAGCAGGACGCCGTAGCCGTCGCGCAGGGCGCCGAACACCGGCCCCGGGGACGGTGTCGGCAGCGCCGCCCGCACGGCCGCGGACAGGCTCGGGGCACCCGAGTCGAGCGCGGCGGCCAGCGTCGGCAGCGCGGCCCGGACCCCGATCGAGTCCGACAACCCCGAATAGACGCCACCGAGGAGCGGATCGACCGACCGGCGCACCACCTGCTCACCGAAACGGCCGCCGACCAGGGTCGCGACGTCCACATCGGCCGCCGGATCCCACTCGAACGGCACGGTCGGCTCGGCGACGATGCGCGCGAGGGTGTCCGCGTCGACAAGTCCGGCCATCGACTGCGGATCCGACGGGATGCCCATCAGCGTCCGTGAGGGCAACGGGTGGAGCGAGCCCTGCGACCAGATCAGCGGCGATCGTCCCGCCGGATGGACCAACTGGTCCTGCAGGCCCAGCTCGACGATGAGGTCCGCAACCTCCGGGCGGCGCGCGATGAACGCCTCGGCGCCCACGTCGACGGGATCGCCCGCGAGATCGACGGTCCGCAGCTTGCCACCGGTCCGTGAGCCCGCCTCGACGACGGTGATCCGGGCGCCGTCACCGAGCCGCTGCCGTAGCCGATAGGCCGCGACGAGCCCGGTGACGCCGCCACCGACGACCGCTACCGAGACGCGCCGACCGGTCACAACGAATGCACCAGCTCCACGACGTCGGTGAGCACGGCCGGATCGGTCTCCGGCAGCACGCCGTGGCCGAGGTTGAAGATGTGCCCGGTGGCGCCGGCCGCGATCGCGGCGTCCGCCTCCGCGGCGATGCGCCGCACCTGCTTCTCGATCGCGGGCCAGCCCGCGAACAGGACGGCGGGATCGAGGTTGCCCTGCAGCCCCTTGCCTGGCCCGACGCGGCGGGCGGCGACGTCCAGCGGGATCCGCCAGTCGACGCCGACGACGTCGGCGCCGGCCTCGCCCATCGCACCGAGGAGTTCACCGGTCCCGACACCGAAGTGGATGCGCGGCACCTGGGCCGACTCGACCTCGGCGAACACCCGCTCCGAGTGCGGCAGCACGAACTCGCGGTACTCGGCCAGCGACAGCGCGCCCGCCCACGAATCGAACAACTGGACCGCGTCGACGCCGGCATGCAGCTGCGCCTGCAGGAACGCGATGGTGGTGTCGGTGATGGTGCCGAGGAGCGCGTGCCAGGTCTTGGGATCGGCGTGCATGAGCGCCTTGGTGCGCTCGTGGTTGCGACTCGGGCCGCCCTCGACCAGGTACGACGCGAGCGTGAACGGGGCACCGGCGAAACCGATCAGCGGCGTCTCGCCGAGCTCGGCGGTGAGCAGCCGGACAGCCTGCGACACGGCGCCGACCTCGTCGGGAACCAGGCGGGGCAGCGCCGCGACGTCGGCGGTGGTCCGCACGGGGTTCGCGACGACGGGTCCGACACCGGCCACGATGTCGAGGTCGATGCCCGCAGCCTTCAGCGGAACGACGATGTCGGAGAACAGGATCGCCGCGTCGACCTTGTGCCGCCGCACGGGCTGCATCGTGATCTCGCAGACCAACTCGGGATCGAAGCAGGACTCGAGCATCCCGATTCCCGCCCGGATCTCCCGGTACTCCGGCAACGAGCGTCCGGCCTGACGCATGAACCACACGGGTCGATGCTTCACCGGACGGCCGGTGGCCGCCGCCAACAACGGTGCGTCGCCCAGGACCCGTCGAGACGGGTACTCGGCACGCCCGGTCATACCTGCATTCGTATCTTCCAAGCCGCTCATCGGGCTCCATGCTGCCATGGCCCGGCGCCGGGGCGGAATCGGCGCGCCTCCGACGCCCTACCAGGTGCGGCGTCTAACGTCCGCTGGTGTGACGACCCCGGGATTACCCAACGAACCAGCCCAGTTCCGCGCCGCTGTCGACGCGATGAACTCGGCCGAGGTTCACCCGGATATCGAGCTCGGCCCGATCCGTCCCCCGCAGCGCCTCGCGCCGTTCAGCTACGCGATCGGCGCGGAGGTCCGCCACCCCGACGACGCGGCCGTCGCGGAGCAGTCCGAAGGGGACGCATTCGGACGCCTGATCCTGCTTCACGATCCCGACGGCGACGAGGCGTGGAACGGCACCATGCGGCTGGTCGCCTACATCCAGGCCGACCTCGAGCCGGCCCTCGCCGCCGATCCCCTCCTCCCCGAGGTTGCGTGGAGCTGGCTGGTCGACGCCCTCGACGAGCGGGCCGACGAGGTGGTCGCGCTCGGCGGCACGGTGACGGCGACCAGCTCGGTACGGTACGGCGACATCGCGGGGCCACCGCGGGCCCATCAACTCGAGCTCCGGGCGTCGTGGACGGCGACGTCCACCGCCCTGGCCTCCCACGTCGAGGCCTTCTGCGAGGTCCTCGCCTACGCCGCCGGCCTGCCGCCGGCCGGAATCGCGAGGCTGGGTCGGCGGCCCTGAGCCGCAGCGGCCACCGATCGCTACACCTCGACGCCGCTCCATCCGCTAACCCGTCCCTTCCTCGTCCACATCGTCCGCATCCACGGTGTCCGCTGCGCCGGCTCGGGTGCCGGCATGCCCCGGGACGCCCGCCGACAGCCGGCGGGCGTGCGCCCAGTCGAGGAAGTCGGCGACACCCTGCGCCACCCGGAAACTCCGGATGGACGGGAAGATGTCGAACGCGTGCTGGGCGCCCCGCAGCTCGGCGTACGCCACCGGATTCGCCGACACCTCACGCAGACGATCGACGAACTCGCGGGCCTCGGCGACGGGAATGAACGAGTCGCTGGTCCCGTGCACCACGAAGAACGGGGGCGCGTCCTCGCGCAGGTGCGCACGCGGCGACGCCGCGAGGTAGTCCCGCGGGAACTGCGCCTTCTTGCCCAGCACCATCGGTGAGAGCGCGGATTCGACCCGCTGACGTGTCGCCTTGATCCCCGTCTCCCCCGCGAAGTCGTACACGCCGTAGTGCGGGGCGCACGCCTGGACCGAGGTGTCCGCATCCTCGAAACCGGGTTGCAGGCCGGCGTCGCCACCCGTCAACGCCAACATCGCTGCCAAGTGGCCGCCGGCCGAACCGCCGGTGACAGCGATGAAATCGGGATCCCCGCCGAACCGGGCGACATTGCCGCGCAACCACGAGACCGCCCGCTTGATGGCGATGAGGTGCTCCGGCCACACCGCCTTCGGCGACAGCGGATAGTTGATCGCGGCGCACACCCACCCACGCGACGCCATCTCCAGCATCAGCGGGATGCCCTGATGATCCTTGGTGCCGATGACCCACCCGCCACCGTGGATCTGCAGCAGGACAGGCGCATTCGCCGGAGTGTCCCGGCGGTGGTAGATGTCGATCCGGAATCGTCGACCGCCGGGCGCATAGTCCAGGTTCTTCACCCGCACGACGTCGTCCCGGCGCATCCGGAACGGGAACGCCAACTGCCGCCACGGCGTCTGCGGGACCGGACGCGCCGCGCCGCCCACCGATCGATAGTCGGGTCCCAACGCCGATTCGAGCGCCGACTCCACCTCGGCCCGCGCCCCACGTCCGGTCGCGATCACGGCTGCGAGTCCCGCGATCGAAGCCCCGGCGGCGGCGAGTCCGACGGCGTCGCCGCGACTCCGGACGCCGTGGCGGGCGACGTGGACAGCAGCATCGGCCGCGGTCGCAGCAAGCAACTGAGGAGCGAGTTCCGTGGTCAGCCATCCGGACAGGAACGTCGGCACCGACATCGGCATCCCCGGCACCGGTCGCAGCGCGTTGGCCGTCAGCGCAGCATTTGCCACCTGACGTAACAGGAACCTGTTATCAATCCTCATAAACCTATTTAACCATGATGTTTGTCACAACGCCCACGTAAAAATGGAACAGGTTCTACCGTTAGCTGCATGGAGAGACTCAGTGGATTGGATGCCAGCTTCCTCTATCTCGAAACCCCGACCCAGATGCTTCACGTGTGTGGCCTCATCATTCTCGACGGGTCCACCATCCCGGGTGGCTATTCTTTCGCAAAGCTGCGAGACGAGTTGGCCGTTCGCGTCAAATCGATGCCGAGCTTCAAGCGTCGACTCAAGGACACGCGCTTCAACCTGGACCACCCCGTGTGGGTCGACGACACCGACTTCGACATCGATCGCCACTTCCACCGGATCGCGGTACCCGCGCCGGGCGGCCGTGACGAGCTTTCGGAAATGTGCAGTTCGATCGCCAGCCAGCCCATGGACCGCACCCGCCCGCTGTGGGAAATGTTCGTCATCGAGGGCCTCGAAGACGGCTCGGTAGCCGTGATGTCGAAGATGCACCACGCCAACGTCGACGGTGTCACCGGCTCCAACCTCATGTCACAGCTCTGCGGGCTCGAGCCCGACGCCCCCAGGCCCGAGTTCGATCAGCTTCCCGAGGGAGCCGGTCGCGCGAGCTCACTCGACATCGCCGTCAACGGCCTGCTGTCGTTCGCCACGCGACCATTGAAGATGGCGAAGCTGCTCCCGGACAGCGTGTCGCTGCTGCCGAACTGGATCGGGCGGGCCCGCAAGGGCGAGGCGATGCCGACGCCGTTCACCGCGCCGCGCACGTCGTTCAACGGCGCGATCACCGGACGCCGGACCATCGCGTACAACGAACTGAGCCTCGACGACGTCAAGCTCGTCAAGAACGCTTTCGGCGTCAAGGTCAACGACGTCGTGCTGACGATGTGCGCCGGCGCGCTGCGCAAGTACCTCGAGGACCGCAACGAACTCCCCGACAGCTCACTGGTCGCGACGGTACCGGTCTCCGTCCACGACAAGTCGGACCGTCCGGGCACCAACCAGATCTCGGTCATGTTCACCCAGCTCGGGACCGACATCGCCGATCCGGTCGAGCGGCTGCACTTCATCGCCGAGCACAACGCGATCAACAAGGACCACCACAACGAGGCGCTGGGCGCGACCCTGCTGCAGGACTGGGCGCAGTTCGCGGCGCCGGCCACGTTCGGCAGCGCGATGCGGGTGTACTCCAAGCTGAAGCTGGCCGAGCGTCACCCCGTGGTGCACAACCTCGTGGTCTCGAACGTCCCCGGCCCGCCGATGCCGCTCTACTTCCTGGGCGCGCGCATCAAGCAGATGTATCCGCTCGGACCGGTCTTCCACGGCGCCGGCCTCAACGTGACGGTGATGTCGCTCGAGGGCCGACTCGACGTGGGCCTGGTCTCCTGCAAGGAACTCGCGCCGCACCTGTGGGATCTGGCGGACGCGTTCCCGGCGGCCCTGGCCGAACTCGTCAAGGCCGCACGCGCGCAAGCACGGAAGAAGAAGCAGCCAGCAGTCCCTCGGTGAACGGCCCGGCGTTCATGACGCACGACGAGTGACCGCAGTCCACCTCGTACGTGGCGGCGCCGGCGATCTGGCGAGCGAGCCAGCGCTGGCGCCGCGGGGGGATGATCAGGTCCTTCGTGGGCACCACGACGGCGGTGGGGACGTCGATGTCGCCGACCCACGCCGTCGAATCGAACTTGCCGATCTCGGCGGTGGCCCGACCGATCGCGCCGTAACTGGTCTCCCGGAACTGGGAGTACGCCCACACCCGATCTCCGCCGAACCGCGGCCCGCCGACCGGGACCGGACCGGGACGCGGCTTGAGTGCACCGAGCCCCGCACTGAGCGATTCGAGCGCCACCCGTTCACGCGAGTTCCGCTTGAAGTGCGCCGCGCCCGCGCACAGCACCAGACCCGCGACGCGGTCGCGGTGCCGCTTCCACGTGAGCTGCGAGACCAACGAACCCATCGAGTACCCGACCGGCACGACACGGTCGAGCTCCAGAGTGTCGGCGAGCGCGACGACGTCGTCGGCGCAGTCCTCGAGCGTGAATCGCTCCGAGCGGATGCCACGCCCGTGCCAACGCTGATCGAGGACCACCACCCGCGACTTCGCCGCGAGCTTGGCGATGGCCGGGTACCACGTCAGCGTGCCGGTGCACGCGAGCGCGTGCAGCAGCACCAGCGTCGGCTTTCCACGGTTCTCCGGGGTGGCACCCGTATCGATGACGTAGGTGCTGCCCCGGCCCGGTAACTCCACCATGGACCCGGCCGGCACCTCGCCGACGGGAGCGACGGCGGCCGCAAGGTTGAGCATCGATCTGCCTTCCGATCAGGTGTCCTCGATCCGCCCGGAGAAGCCGAGCGGACAAAACTGAAACTCGTTCTACCTCATGGGCCGCACCGCCCGCGAGCGATTCCGACATTCCGCCCGGGCGCACCGACGGGCCGGTCGGTGCGCCGACCAGGCACCGTCACCCGCCGGAGTGGTCTTGGTCACATGTTCAACTTTTTGACAGAATTGCCGCGCGACGCGCAGATCTCGACGTGAGATCGCGCCCTCGCCACGTAGAGTTGCCCCCTATGCCAGATACCACCGAGCCCACCCCCGTCCCCGTACCACTATTGGTTCCGGCAAACGGGGTGCCGCCGGTGATCGAGACGGCCGACGGCGTCCGCGACGCCGCCGAGCGCATCGCCGCGGGCACCGGCCCCCTCGCCGTCGACGCGGAGCGCGCGTCCGGATTCCGCTACTCGTCCCGCGCGTACCTGGTGCAGTTGCGGCGGGCCGGCGCCGGCACGTTCCTGCTCGATCCGATTCCGACGTCGGAGGATCTGGCACCACTTCGTGACGCGATCAACGACCTCGAGTGGGTGCTGCACTCCGCCGACCAGGATCTGCCGTGTCTCGCCGAGCTCGGCCTCGAACCGGCCGCACTGTTCGACACCGAACTGGCCGGACGGCTCGCCGGCTTCGAACGCGTGGGCCTGGCCGCGATCGTCGAACGCACGCTCGGGCTCGAGCTCCGCAAGGGTCACGGGGCGGCCGACTGGTCGTCGCGTCCGCTGCCCGACGCGTGGCTCAACTACGCAGCCCTCGACGTCGAGGTGCTCCTCGAGCTCCAGGACGCCATGGCGAAAGAGCTTGCATCCCAGAACAAGACGGAGTGGGCGAGGCAGGAGTTCGAGCACGTCCGGCTCGCCGGACCGCCGCAGCCCAAGCCGGAGCGGTGGCGGCGAACGTCACAGATCCACAGCCTCAAGAGCCCCCGCCAACTCGCCGCGGTCCGCGAGTTGTGGACCGCGCGCGACGAGGTGGCCCGCAAGCGCGACATCTCCCCCAGTCGCATCCTGCCGGACTCGGCGATCGTCGCCGCGGCGAGCGCCGATCCCAAGAGCATGGAGACGCTACGGGCCCTGCCCGTCTTCGGCGGACCGCGCCAGCGCCGGTCGTCACGGCTGTGGCTGTCCGCTCTCGAGCGCGCCCGTGCGCTGCCGCAGACGGAACTGCCCCCGATCAATCAGCCCTTCACCGGGCCGCCGCCGCCCAGCCGATGGGCCAAGCGCGACCCCGAGGCGGCCGCACGCCTGAACGCCGCCAAGGCCGGCATCACCGAACTCAGCGAGCGAGTGCAGGTGCCTGTCGAGAACCTGCTCAGCCCCGACCTGGTGCGTCGGATCTGCTGGGAGCCGCCGGTCGACGAGTCGGATCCCTCGGCGGCGATCGACGCGGCTCTCGCGGTGGGCGGCGCGCGTCCGTGGCAGCGCGAACTGACCGTGCCCATCCTCGCGGAAGCGGTCCGGGCACAGCCCTGAACTGCGTCGATGGGGTCAGCTACGCCCCGTATGTTACCGGCGGGTAATTAGCGCTACAGTGGTGCGTGTCGGGTCTTCGACTCGGCGTGACCGCTCCACTCCCGCCAGGAGGAATCCAGCGTGGCTGCATCCGCTACCCAGAGAAACGTCGTCTTCGTCGACGGCATCCGCACGCCGTTCGGCAAGGCCGGCCCGAAGGGCATCTACGCCGAAACTCGGGCCGACGACCTGGTCGTCAAGGCCATCCGTGAGCTGCTGCGCCGCAACCCCCAGCTCGATCCTTCGCGGATCGACGAGGTGGCGATCGCCGCGACCACCCAGACCGGCGACCAGGGCCTGACCATCGGCCGCACGTCCGCGATCCTCGCGGGTCTACCCGAGACGGTCCCGGGCTTCGCGATCGACCGCATGTGCGCCGGCGCGATGACCGCCGTCACCACCACCGCGTCGGGCATCGGCTTCGGCCAGTACGACGTCGTGATCGCCGGCGGCGTCGAGCACATGGGCCGCCACCCGATGGGGCAGGGCGCCGACCCGAACCCCCGCTTCCTCGCCGACCGCCTGGTCGACCCGAGCGCACTGGTGATGGGCAACACCGCCGAGAACCTGCACGACCGGTTCCCGAGCATCACCAAGGAACGCACCGACGCCTACGCCGTCGCGTCGCAGAACAAGTACGAGGCCGCCAAGAAGGCTGGTTTCATCGCCGACACCCTGGTGCCGGTCGCCACCCGTTCCGAGGCGGGCTGGGGCCTGGCCACCGAGGACGAGCCGCCGCGCCCGGGCACGACGCTCGAGGACCTGGCCAAGCTCAAGACCCCGTTCCGGCCGGCCGGCCGCATCACCGCCGGTAACGCGGCGGGCCTCAACGACGGCGCCACCGCCGCGATCCTCGCCGGTGAGGACATCGCCCGCGAGCTGGGCCTGCCCGTCGGCATGCGCATGGTCGGCTTCGCCTTCCAGGGCGTCGACCCCGCCGTCATGGGCATAGGTCCCGTCCCCGCGACCGAGAAGCTGCTCGCCCGCACCGGCATGAAGATCGAGGACATCGGTCTGTTCGAGATCAACGAGGCGTTCGCCGTGCAGGTACTCGCCTTCCTCGAGCACTTCGGTATCGCCGACGACGATCCGCGGGTCAACCAGTGGGGCGGTGCCATCGCGTGCGGCCACCCGCTGGCTTCCTCGGGTGTCCGCCTGATGACCCAGCTCTCGCGCCAGTTCGCGCAGAACCCGGACGTCCGCTACGGCCTGACCACGATGTGCATCGGCCTCGGCATGGGCGGCACCGTCATCTGGGAGAACCCCAATCACAAGGACTACGCAGCCGACGAAGCGGGAGCCAAGTAAATGACCGACATTGCATCCGCTTTCGCCGACGAAGTCGTCACGAACGCCTACACCAAGCTGATCTCGGTGCCCGGCATCGAGGGTCCGGTCGCACTGGTCACCCTCGACAACGGCTTCGATCACACCAAGCCGAACTCCTTCGGCCCGCGGGGCCTGCTGGCGTTCGACAAGGCGCTCGACGAGGCCTTCGCCGCCAACCCGGCCGCCATCGCCGTCACCGGTAAGCCCTTCATCTTCGCGGCCGGCGCGGATCTCAAGGGCGTCCCGAGCATCAGCACCCGCGAGCAGGGCGTCGAGCTCGGCCAGCTGGGGCACCGTGTGTTCCGTCGTCTGCGCGAGTCGTCGGTGCCGACGTTCGCGTTCGTGAACGGCGTCGCGCTCGGCGGCGGCCTCGAGGTGGGTCTGCACTGCCACTACCGCACCTTCGCCGACAACGTCGGCGCGCTCGGGCTGCCCGAGGCGATGCTCGGCCTGGTTCCCGGCTGGGGCGGAACCCAGTTGCTGCCCAACCTGATCGGGCCGTCGAATGCGGTCACCGTCGCGGTCGAGAACCCGCTCAACAACGGCAAGGTCATAGGCTCGAAGAAGGCCCTCGAGCTCGGCATCGCCGACGTCGTGCTCGGCTCCGCCGACTTCATCGAGCAGTCCCTCGCGTGGGCCGCACAGGTTCTCGCCGGCGACATCACGCCCGCGCGACCGGAGATCGACCGCGGCGCCGGCTGGGACGAGGCCATCGCCCGCGCCAAGGCGATCGTCGAGGGCAAGACCAAGAACAACGCGCCCGGCGCGGTGCGCACGGTCGAACTGCTCGAGCTGGCCCGCACCACCGACCTCACCGACTCGAAGTCCCTCGACGCCGGGTTCGCCGCCGAGGACAACGCCCTCGCCGACCTGCTCATGACCGACGAGTTGCGCGCCGGCCTGTACGCGTTCGACCTGGTGAACAAGCGCGCCAAGCGCCCCGCCGGAGCGCCCGACAAGTCGTTGGCACGCAAGGTCACCGGTGTCGGCATCGTCGGTGCCGGCCTGATGGCGAGCCAGCTGGCAATGCTGTTCGTCAAGCAGCTCAAGGTGCCGGTCATCCTCACCGACATCGACCAGGAGCGCATCGACAAGGGCGTCGGCTACGTCCACGGCGAGATCGACAAGCTGCTGGCCAAGGGCCGGCTGTCGCCGGACGGCGCGAACCGCCTCAAGGCGCTGGTGACCGGCTCGCTCGACAAGGCCGCGTTCGCGAAGACCGACTTCGTCATCGAGGCCGTCTTCGAGAACATGGACGTCAAGAAGAAGGTGTTCGCCGAACTCGAGGAGCACATCTCCCCCGAGACGGTCCTGGCGACCAACACCTCGTCGCTGTCGATCACGGAGATGGCTGCCGACCTGAAGCATCCCGAGCGCGTGGTCGGCTTCCACTTCTTCAACCCGGTCGCGGTGCTGCCGCTGCTCGAGGTCATCAAGGGTGAGCAGACCGACGATGCCACCCTCGCAACGGCGTTCGCCACCGCCAAGGCGCTCAAGAAGTCGGCCGTCGGATCCGCCGACCTGCCGGGCTTCGTCTTCAACCGCCTGCTGATCCGCGCGCTCGGCGAGGTCATGAACGCGGTCGACGAGGGCACCCCGTTCGACGTCGCCGACAATGCGATCGCCGAACTCGGCATGCCGATGACGCCGTTCACGCTGCTCGCGCTCGTCGGCCCGGCCATCGCACTGCACACCGGCGAGACCCTCAACGCGGCCTACCCGGAGCGCTTCAAGCCGTCCCCCGGACTCGAGGCCATCGTCGAGGCCCGCAAGCCCGGCGTGTGGTCCTGGACCGACAAGGGCCAGGTCGTCGACCCTGAGGTCGCGACGCTGTGGCAGCAGGGCGACAAGCCGTCCACGTCGGACGAGGTGCTCGAGCGCACGCGTCGCGCGTTCGCCGAGGAGATCCGGATCATGCTCGAGGAGGGCGTCGTCGCCGGTCCCGAGGACATCGACCTGTGCCTGATCCTGGGCGGCGGCTTCGGCTTCTGGAACGGTGGCATCACGCCGTACCTGGACCGGACCGGAACGTCGGAGGCCGCGAACGGCAGGACGTTCCTGGCCAAGGGTGTCGCGAGCGTCTAGCCCGACCCGTCACGAGAGGAGCGCGTCCCCGAGATTGGGGCGCGCTCCTCTTCGCATCGACGGGGTACCGGTCAGGAGATCGCATCCTCAGGAAGCGACTCCCGTGCCGGGATCGTTTCCGGCTCCGGCGACTCCGGAACGACGGAGGTATCCGGGTCCGCGAGATCGCGCACGTCGCCCCGGGCCAGTTCGCTGTCGAGGATCGGTTCGCCCAGCCCGACCTTCTCCTGGATGCGCTTCATCCAGGCAGGCGCCCACCAGCAGTCGTCGCCGAGCAGCTTCATCACCGCCGGCACCAGGAACATGCGGATCAGGGTCGCGTCGATGACGAGCGCCGAGATCATGCCGTACGCGATGTACTTCATCATCACCAGCTCGGAGAATCCGAACGCGCCGGTGACGACGATCAGGATCAGTGCGGCCGCGGTGATGATCCGGCCGGTGTGCGCGGTACCGATCCGGATGGCCTCGGTGGTACTCGCACCCTGCGATCTGGCCTCGACCATGCGGGAGAGCAGGAACACCTCGTAGTCGATGGACAGGCCGTAGACGATCGCGACGATCAGCACCAGCATCGGCGACGTGATCGGTCCGGGCGTGAAGCCCAGCACGCCCGAGCCGTGACCGTCGACGAACACCCAGGTGAGGATGCCGAGCGTCGCGCCGAGACCGAGCGCGCTCATCAACACGGCCTTGATGGGCAGCACGAG
The DNA here is from genome assembly GCF_050433545.1 of Rhodococcus sp. BE178. Taxonomy (NCBI): domain Bacteria; kingdom Bacillati; phylum Actinomycetota; class Actinomycetes; order Mycobacteriales; family Nocardiaceae; genus Rhodococcus; species Rhodococcus sp. BE178. The sequence goes on from NZ_JBNPXA010000002.1 coordinate 617,953, forward strand.
TGAGCCGAATGCCAGGAACATCAGCAGAGTCGTGACGGTGAGGACCGTGACGATCATGAGCGGCAGGTTGTCGAGCAGTGCACTGATGCTGTCCTGCTCGATCGCCGGGGTGCCGCCGACGAGGACGTCCACGCCGCCCGGGACGTCCATCGCCCGCAGATAGTCGATGGTCGGGGCCGAGTCGTTGCGGTCGACCAGACCGGCCTTGAGGACCTGCACGCCGTCCTTCGCGGGCCCGGTGATCGAGAACTTCTCGACCAGGCCGGGCGCCCCGCTCGCGGTCTTGAGGATCTGGCCCACCTGCATGCCATCGGCGCCGGTGATCACCAGTTTCACCGGTTCGGTGCGATTGCCCGGGAACAGCTCGTCGAACTGCTCCTGCGCCGTCCGCGTCGGGTTGTCGGTCGGCAGATACTCCTCGTTGATGCCACCGAACTTGATACCCGTCAGCGGGACCATCAGCATCAACAGACCGATCACGATCGGGATCGTCACCTTGAGCGGGTTACGCATCACCCACCGCGTCAGGCGACCCCAGACACTGGACTCGATCTCCTCGGTCGACTTGATCTGGCCGAACCGCTTGAGGCCGAACTTGTCGATCCGCCGGCCCAGGATGCTCAGGATCGCCGGCAACACCGTGACCGAGGTGAACGCCGCCAGCAACACCGTCGCGATCGCGCCGTAGGCCATCGACTTCAGGAAGCCCTGTGGGAACAACAGCAGGCCACCGAGACTCGCGATGATCATCGTCGCGGAGAACAACACGGTGCGACCGGCGGTCATGACGCTGCGGCGCACCGCATCCCTGGTGCTGCGCCCGTCGCCGAGTTCCTCGCGGAACCGGCTGACGATGAACAGGCCGTAGTCGATCGCCAGACCCAACCCGATCAGTGAGACCACCGACGCGACGAACGCATTGACCTCGGTGAAATGCGTGATCACCCGCACGATCCCGTTCGCGCCGACGATTGTCAGGCCACCGACGATCAGCGGCAACGCCGCCGCGACCGCGCCTCCGAAGACGAAGAACAGCAGCACCCCGACCGCCGGGATCGCGAGGATTTCCATGCGGTGGATGTCGTTGGCGATCGTGTCGTTGATCGCGCTCGCGACCGGCTGCATGCCGGCGAGTTGGACCTCGACCCCGTCGATCTGGAACGCGTCCTTGATCTCACGGAAGTTGTTGGTGATCGCGGTGTCGTTGTCGCCCTTCAGTGCGATGCTCGCGAGCGCATGGGTGCGGTCCGTCGTTGCAAAAGCCGGCAGCCGCGGCGTGTTCGGTACCGGGAAGTAGCTGCCGTTGATCTTCGCGACCTGGTCGGGGTGGTCCTGCACCAGTCGCTGCAGGCTGTCGGTGACCTTCGCGCTGAAGGCCGGGTCGTCGACCGTCTTGCCGTCGGGGGCGGTGTACATCGCCACGACGTCACCGGTGGCATCCCGGCCGAACGTGCCGTCCGCCAGTCTCGCCGCCGCCACGGACTCCGAGCCGGGATCGTCCAGCCCGCTCTGACTGAGGTGCGCACCCAGCCCGGAACCATAGGCGCCCAGCGCCAACAGTCCGGCCACCATCACCGCAATGACGGTGAAACGGGCCCGGTAGACCAGATCCCCCCAGCGAGCAAACACCTTTGGACTCCTCAGCCCCCGACGAGCAGCGCGGATAGTGGACGGCGGCGGCTGTGACCAGTCGCCGCCGTGGAGCACAGGCCTTCACATTACGGGCCGCCACGGCGTCATACGTTCATGATCGATTTCGCCGCGAGGCGATCGCGTCGGGCCGGACCGACCCACCCCGCCACACAGCCTCCGAGACACAGGTTAGGCTCACCTTCTCCGATCTCGTCGATCCCGAAGGAGTTCCCCGGTGTTCGCTCTCACCACCCGCCGCAAGGTTGCGACGGTCGTCGCCACCCTGAGCGCGACGGCACTGCTCGCGTCCTGCTCGTCGTCGACCGACAGCGATTCCACGACCACGGCCTCCGACGGTGCCTTCCCCGTCACGATCGCGAACACGTTCGGAGAGACCACGATCGAGTCGACCCCCGAGCGGATCGTCACGCTCGGCTGGAACGCCGAGGACGTCGTCTACGCGCTCGGCGGCACCCCGGTGGGCATGCCGAAGAACTCCTACGGCGCCGACGAGAACGGTGTCATGCCGTGGCTGTCGGACAAGTACGACCCCCGCGAGACCACCCTGCTCGACGCCACGTCCTCCACGCCCGTCGAGGCAATCGCCGCGCTGGCACCCGACGCGATCATGGCACCGTACGAGGGCTTCGACCAGGCCACCTACGGCCAGCTGTCCTCCCTCGCACCGACGGTCGCCTATCCCGGCAAGGCGTGGCAGACCACGTGGCAGGACCAGACCACGCTGATCGGTCAGGCGATGGGCAAGTCCGACGAGGCGACCAAGCTCATCGACAGCATGAACACGATGCTCGCCGACACCGCCGCCGCGCACCCCGAGTTCGCCGGCAAGACCCTGTCGGTGATCAACCTCGACACCACCAACGGTCAGGTCAACGTCTACAAGCCGACCGACCCGCGCGTGCAGGTCCTCACCCAGCTCGGGTTCGTGAACTCCCCGGGCGTCGAGAAGCTCGCGGCCGAGAGCGATCCGGACAGCTTCTTCGCCACCATCTCCGCCGAACGCATCACCGAGGTCGACGCGGACGTCGTGGTCGTGTTCGTGCCGGACGAGGGAGAGGCCACGAAGAACCCCACGTACAACTCGCTCGGCGCCGTCCAGCGCGGCAGCGCGGTGCCCCTGCCCAACACCCAGGTGGTTGCGGGCCTCAGCCGTACGGGCGTCCTCGCGACACCGTGGGTGATCGACCGGATCGCCCCGCAGCTGTCGGAGGCCGCGAAGCGGGTTGCGTGACGACTTCGCGTTCGGAGCCGGGCTCGTCCGCGACCGCGGTCAGGAACCGAAGATGCGTCCGAAGGCTTCGAGAAATGCGACAGGCCCCAGGGAGAACATGTAGCTGCTCCCGGTGAACATGGCATCGATCACGTCGGTCACCTCCTCCCGTTCTCGCGGCGTGCGCTGCTCATTCGGCGAAGTTCTGTTCGATCCAGTCGATGGTCTGCATCCCGAACAGGTCAGTGCCCCACCCGTAGAGGTCCGTGAGCATCCGCACCATGCTGCAGTCACTCGGCGCGTACGTCACGTCGGTTCCCCCGGCCCGATACTTGTCGGCGAGTTCCCGTGAGTCCTTTGCCGGCACAAGGGACATCGGTGAGTCGTCCTTGGCGCACGACGTGATGAGAACCTTCGACTTCGGAGCCTCGGTCCCGAGCAGATTGTCGTCGTAGACGTGCTGGAACGCGGGAATGTCGGCCGGGTTCTGCCCACCGACGAAGAGCGTCTCCAATGGAACGAACGGCGCCGTGAAGTACGCGGGCGTCTGGCACTGCGTTCGATACACGTGGGCCAGCGCCCTGCCGACGGGGTTCAGCTTCTCGTCGATCCGCATCTCGGGGTACTTCGGCTCCAGACCGAGCAACGTGGCGAAGGCGAACCCGGAGCCGATCGAACCGTCGGCGGTGCGCATGAAGTTCCGCGTGTTGACCACCATGCCCTCGAGGACGGTGGACCGGATGTCCAACTCCGGGGCGTACTGCGCCTGCGCCTCGGCGGCGAAGCCTGCGCCGACTCCGCCTCCCGCAATACCGAACAGAGAGATCGGGGCGTGTGCGCTGAGCCCCGTGCTCGGGGCCGACACGGCGGCACGAATGGCGTCGAGTTGGGCGTGGCCGGCGTACTTTCCGGCGAAGACGCCGTGCGGGTCGGGGTCGCCGTCGTTGCCGACGTCGGAGATGACCACCGCGTAGCCCTTGCCGAACATCAATGCCAGCGGTCCGAGCGCGGACCAGGCGGCGCCGTCGAGCGGATTCCCGCCGGTCCACTGGGTGCTCGGATGACAGTAGGCGCCGACGCTGTCGTTGGCCTCCTGGTAGCTGATCACCTTCTTCTCCGCTGCGGGCGTGCCGTCGACGGGGATCATCACGATGCCGGTGCTGACCTCGGGTGTGGTTCCGTCGAGTCCGGTCGTCACGTACATCATCTTGTAGGCGTCGATCCTGCCCGGCTTGTAGCCGAGGAACATCATGTCGACCGGCTTGATCTTGAGCACGGTGCCCGGGCGCTCCGCCCCGGTCAGTGGTGGTTCGTCGTAGAAGGAGTCGCGCGACGTCAGCGCCTTGAACGACTCGACTCGCGATGCAGCCGTCCCGGCGTCGAGCGCGCCGACGACGAATCCGTTGAACACCTCGTCGAGGCGCGGCGTCCGCACGTCGGACTGGCCGCCGCCCGACGACGACCCGTCAGCCGACGACGACCCGTCAGCCGATTGGGCGAACGCGCCGACCGGGGCGACCATGATCGCGGCGGTGGCCACCGCCGCGTAGGACAGGATTCGTGTAGCTGCGGAGAGCCTGTGGCCCCGAGTCGCATTGACTGTCATCAGGACACCGTCACTTCCGTGTTCTGCAGGGCGGCCTGCATGATCTGGGGAATGTTGAGCAGCGGTCGATGCGTTTCGAGTTGCGTCTCGTAGGGCACACGTAGCTCGGATTCGAGCTGCGGCCAGTTGTTCTCGACCATGTCCTTGTACTTCGGGAGGAGCTGGGTGGTGATGTAGTCCCATCGCTCGTCGTAGACGGACCAGTTCCACGCCGGGAGCGGACTGGTCAGGGTAGCGGTGCGCCCATCGGGCAGGCGCGAGCTGACTTCGATGGGACGGAACGAGCGTGGCGGCAGTACCCCGGCAACCGACGGCGACCCCGCCACGGTGGACAGGTACGTGATCGCCTGGCCGACGGTGTCCTTGTAGTTGCGAACGGTGTCCCACTGGTCCCGGATGATCACACCTTGTTCCCGCTGCAACAGCGCACCGTTGCCGCGCGCGATCCGGTCCGGATCCTGCGACGCGACATCACGCCACGCGGTCATGATGTCGTCACCGAACAGCCCCGCACGTTGCATCTCTTCGAGGGCGGGGAGCCCACCGGTGACGTAGGCGCGATGCATGGGCATCAGGTCGGAGAAGATGTTCTTCTGCATCACCATGATCATTCCGAGGATGAAATGTAGGTCCTCGCTGGTGATTTCGCTTCCAGCCTCGGCCAGCGCCCGCAGTCCGTCCGAGAGCGAGTCGACGATGTCCGGGCCGGCGACGCCGGTGGCGGCCGCGACCACGGCCCGGGCGGACTGCTGAATCGGCGGGAGGTCGTAGGCGTTCGTCATGAGTTCGAAGTCGATCAGCCCGCCGCCGAAGTCGGCGCCGACCATGCCGCCCATGCCCGCCCACTGCAGTTCGCGGCGCTCCAGCTGCAAGTCCTCGTAGAGGCGGTACGACCTGATCAGGTTGTCCCGGTTCACCGCCACCCCGGCACGCGGATCCCACGCGGCCAGGTCGATCCCCGCGGTGTCGGTGGCCTCCACCAGCCAGTATTGGAAGAGCAATGCCTGATACTCGTGCGGTGCGGCGCCGCTCGCGCGGGCCTCGCCCAGAAGTCGGCTGAGCGTGGCGCGGTCGGTGGGCAGCGCCGGATTGACCCCGCCGGGGCCGTGCGCCGCGTCCCGATTGCTCATCGACAGATTCAGATAGTGGTCGACGTCCGTTTCGGACGCCGCCGCCGGTGTCGACGCCACGCCCCCGACCGCCACGGTCGTCGCGACCAGGACCCCGACCACGCCCGCGACGGACGCGCGCAGGGTCCAGCGCCCCTTCAATCCAGCACTCATGTCGCCCCCCAGGGCTCACTCGGAAATGGCCACCCCGACATGCTCGATCTACGCAGACAATACTTACCGACCGGTTCGAATCATCGGAAATCGTCGATACGACCCACCAAAACTCCTGGATAGCGACAAATGGGATGACTACCCCATTTCAGAACATCGCACCCCCGGCGACCCCATTCGATCACCGTCACGCACATCATTGATCAATCTCGAGGAAACCCGTCGGCGTTCTCTTTTCCAGAAATCAGAACGCTTGCCGGCAGTGATCCGAGCTGCCGGAATCCAGGACACACGCCCGACCTGGCGGCCTATCAGGGGGCGGCGGGGAAGGTCCTCGCTGCCCCGGATCATCTGTCGCCTGCGCGGTTTCCTCCTTTGGCCGAGGTACGTATGGCGCTCGGACGCCTACCCCAGGCACGGAGGTATGCGTCCGAAAACGCTCCGGTATTGGTGTACCCGACCCGCCGGGCGACCTCCGAAACGGTGAGTCGGTGGTTACGCAACAGGTCGTCGGCGACGCTCAGCGTGTCAGCGGCGACAGCAACCGCACCAGGTATCGACTGCGCCCCCTCTCCACGAACCTCAATACCGACTCATGCACGACGGTGAGCGAGATCTTCGAGAACAGGAACGGGTTCGGCCGATTCCCGATTCAGTAAGAATCTCCCGCTATTGCTATGACGGGGCGCCTGTCATCAATCACGGAATCAACCGAAGGAATCCTTCGCTACAGTATTCAACTTTTGATACATCCGACCACTCTTCAGCGATCCTTGGGGAAAGGATCCTTCCCCGCCAACCGCTGGATCGAAGTGACGACATCGGGTTCGCGCCTAGCCTCCATCGACAACTAGGCATTCGACTGATGCCTACCGTTCCAAGCATTCAGATCTCGAGCGAGACAATCCGAGATGTTCAGTGAGGTGAGACTGGCCGACCCTTACCCGATCATGGTGACAACGGAAGCAATGCAGTCCACAGAGAGCCTCAAACACATCAACGCGCCGACCACCACATCCTGTATCCTGTACTTAGCGCCAGTTTCGACCCAACCATTTGTCACTCACTTCCGAAGCGTCCGACCGGGCAATAAACCAAAGAAATTAGACTTCCTTCGCAACTTTCGCGAAGGATCAACCAGAGAGCCTTCAACCATCACGTAGTGTCAGAATTTCATGATCTGATCTAATGGTGTCGAGCACTGGACCTGACGGTCGGCTGAATAGAATCAGCGTATTGAATGCAACTTCTCCGCCACCCCAAAGCGAGCCCAGTCCAATTCTGCTGGACCAATATCGGCCAATCGCCGAACAGACCTTCAGGAATGTTGACAATTCATCAGAATCATCATCCAGCAACCTCTCCGCCTCTTCGACGACCACGAGATACACCGGCGATGGCGTGTCATTCAGATCTGACATACACTCATCAAATGCTGGCCAGTTCTTCCCGAAGTAGGCCGGAAAACCGAAGGCCCGCCCATAGACTTCGAAGAGGTCATCAAGGGTTTGCATATCTTTGCCATCGAAACGCACGACCAAACAATCCGGTAGCGCCGAAATAGCTTGGACATACGGGTCGAGCTCGTCTGACTCACCCGCAAAAACCCACGGTCGCGCGTTTGATGTCATACTTGCAGCAGGATCTAGCCTGTCCATTGGATAATGCTCCTGTATTGGTCGTTGCAGTTCGCCATGCTGTTGTCCACTATCTTGACGGTATCGACGTTGACACACTTTTCGAGCATTAGAATCTAGCATCTTCCGTATCGAAACAATGGGTCATGCGCGAACTTGAAGTCATCGAATCGCCCATTGTGCACCTCCCTCGGCGCGGTCAAGCCCGGCACCGCAGTGGCCCTATCAAGATCATCGCCAGCCTGAGCCAGACCAGCGTCCTCGCAACCCCGTGGGTTATCGACCAGCTCACCCCGCAGCTGACGGACGCGGCGAACAAGGTCGCGAAACGCCCCGCGACTTCAACTGACCAGCGGCACATCGTCAACCGAGCGCCGGCACCGGATCCGATCGGTGCCGGCGCTCGGGCGTCGGATCAACCTAGGGTGCCGTCCCTCCGTCGGACATCCAGTGTTCGACACCCGATTGAATAGCGTCGAGAACCTCCTCCTCCGCAAAGACATCCGTGCCGACGACCCGGTCGTCGAACGACCCGAACCCCCGAACCCCCGAACAAGCATCGCGCCCTCGAGAACAAGCGGAACGAAATGCCTGACCAACGAGTTCCCGTCGACAGACACCCGGCGAAATCCTTCGATCACGCGCTCGAGTTCATCGATTGCGCACTCTGGGGGTAGGAGAAGACACACGGCTGAGCGGTCACGACTGACTTCAACGGCAGCAACGAAGTTGGCCGTATCGGTCGTCAACCAGCCACCGAACTGCAGCAGGTCGTCGTTCCGATCGAACTGGAAGTCGTGCCGATCTCCGGGCGGCAGCACTGCTCGATCGTTCTCCCAACGCTTCCATAGAGATTCACGTTTCATCGTGAGAGCGCCGCGTCGATTGAGCGGAGCAAGTGGCGGGGACACTCCGACGAGGACCAGTCGACCGGCCAAGACAGAGGGAGCAACGTGGCTCAATGCGTTGGCAGAGATATCGACAGAGCTCCCTCGCGACGAATCTCGACACCAACAATACCGATCCGTGGACCGCGACGAGCGAGATCCGCGAGAATAGGGACGGATTCGGCCGATTCCCGATTCAGTGAGATTCTCTCGCTAATAGCCATAATGATCGCCGTTCGGTGTGTTGAGATGTGGCGCGTGGGTCCGCGAGGGTCGTCGACAAGATGCGTCCGTGAGCACTGGGTGCGGCGGACCCGCCACTCTTCCAGCGCACATGCACCGGATCGGATCCGTGCCTGCGCGCGACCGACTGATCGGGCGGTGCCGCGGGAATCGGTGCCAGGTAATCGCGAATTCGTTGTTCGGGCTCGTTGGAAGCACCGTCCAGCCATCACGAGGAACAGACCGCAGGGGTCAGTATCAGAATACCCGGGGCAACGCTCACCTTCCCCCGCCAGGATGTTATCTAATCCCAGAAGAGTCAGATGGATAGAGATGCCAAGTTGCGGAGTTCAACGATCTGGCCCATCGAATGCAAGAATCCATGTTCCATCCTCTTCTGAAGAAACACCGACGACTGGATACCCATCGACGGACGCTGTGACAAATTCCGGATAACCGTTTCCGTCAACAAAGAACTCCGCCATCTTCACGGCTCCTCTAATGCGGACTCGATACCATCTAGTGGAATGAAAAGGATCACCGGGAATGCTCAGCAGAAAAGTACCGTCGCCACTGAAGAGACCATGATCTTTAGCTGCCCCCTGCCAGGCCCTATCAACCAAGGCTGCAGCGTCCGACTTATCGTCAGAAACGATGGCGACTGGCTTCGAGTCCAGATTGATCGACATCTTCCACGCCTTCACTGGATCCAGGCTACCCGGCGTTCCCCCTTCCGCGACGATCTCCAGCCCAGAATTTCGAATCTTCTGGCGTTGCTCCAGATTCAAAACAGACCCACCTAATAGTAGAAGTGATGCTTCCTATCGACTGGCGCATACCGCTCCAACTCGGAGCCGGAGTCCCATCCGAAGTTCACGAAGTTTCGCCCTGAATCCAGCTTTGGTTGACCCGCATGGAAATGTGGACGTTGAATCGGATCGGATGTGTGCTCCACTACCACCCTCGAACCATTCGCAGTTTCAAACTGTGCGTAATTCCCCCACGAACCCTGGTTCTCAGAGTATAGGTACCCAGGGAACCCGCGGCGTGTTACATCTCCACCAACTTCCCAAGCGGCGTCCGGCGTCGCACCCTGGGCAATTCCCGCCCGATCAAAGGCAGCATCACGGGCAGATTCCCTACTCTCGAACTCACGGTTGTCCGGGCACGGTACCAACCCCAGCGGATCCGACCACACCGTCGGGTTGTGCGGGTAGCTGTTCGGATTCGGCGACGGCGCGAGTCCGAGCGGATCCGTCGTCGCGTAACGCGCAGTGACGGGGTCGTAGTAGCGATGCAGGTTGTAGTGCAGGCCGGTCTCGTCGTCGAAGTACTGGCCGGGGAACCGGATCGGGGTGTCGGCAGCGCCGGTCCAGGACGTGCTCCCCCACAACGACATCGCCGACCGCCCCGCGACGTCGGCCGTCACCGGATCGACCAGTTCGGTCGGCGTGCCGACGAGGTCGGACACGATCGCGTAGAACTCGGCATCCACCGAGGCCTGATCCGCCGGGCCCACCGCCGGCACCGAGGCCTGCGTCAGGGGCGTGTGCGTCCCCGGCTGATAGGTCCACCGGGTGACGCGATGGGACGTGGACTGCTCCACCAACGTCGTCGCATCCCACGTGAACACCGTCCGCTCCGCCACCGACCCGTCCTCGGCCAGACGGGACTTGACGGTGCGCCGGCCCAGGGCGTCGTAGCTGTACCTCCACCGCACCCCGTCCGGCGTCGTCACCTCGACCATCTGGTCGAACGCGTCGTACCGGTACTGCCACACATCCGGTTTCCGCGACAGTCTGGTCGTGACCTTGCGGATCAGCCTGCCGGCGTCGTCGTAGCTGTACCGCGTGCGGCCGTCGCGCACCAGCAGCGTTCCGCGATACTCGCGCCCGCCGTCGTCATCGAGATCCGCCGTGGCCGTCTGCGTCACTATGTTGCTCAGCGCGTCGTACGCGTACCGCTCCACCGCGGTGCCGTCGTCGACCACGGATGTGATGCGGCCCGCCGCATCCAGCTCGAACTGCCGGCGCAGCACCCGATCGGTCGTCGTCGTCTGCCCGGCCAGATAGCCGTCCGGACGGTAGTCGAACACGTCGGACCGCAACACCCGCGAAGCGGAGGCCGGACCGGAATCGAAACTCAAGCTCAGCGACGACGCCGGATGCGCCACCGCCTCCTGCATGGTCAGCCGCCCGCGCGAATCGTGGCCGCGGGTAATCCCCAACTCTCCCGCTCTCCACCCGGTGACCGCGCCGCGCGCGTCGTAGGTGAGACCGATCGAGTGCCCGTCGACCGCCACCGAGGCGACGAGGCCCGCCGCATTCCAGCGCCACCCGGTGACACCTCCGGTGTGCGAACGCCGCTCGACGCGCCGCCCGAACGGATCGTGGTCGAAGCGCAGTTCGCCCGCTCCGTCGACGCTCTGCCGCGCCAACTGCCCCGCAGCCGTGTACTCGAACTCGACCGTATGGATCGGATCCCCGCCGATGCCACTGACTGCCGACAGCGTCCGTCCGGCCAGATCGTGGGTGTAGCGCCGGAACTCGCCGGTGTCGGCGGTGACGTCGAGCAGGCGGCCCAGGATGTCGTGCGAGTGGTGGCGCGTCACGCCGGTCGCGGACGTCACCGTTGCGACTCGTCCCGCGACATCGTGCGTGTATGCGGTTCGCGCACCGTTGAAATCGGATTCGGCGACCAGACGCCCGTCCGCGTCGTACTCGTACCACCAGGTCTGCCCCAGCGGGTTCGTGACCGCCGTCAGGCGCCGCTCGGTGTCCCACGTGTACGCGGTGACCGAGCCGTCCGGGTCGGTCCGCGAGGCCATCAGATCGAAGGATCCGTACGTGTACGACGTCGTCGCGCCGACGGGGTCGGTGTGCCGCACGAGGTTTCCCTCGCCGTCGTACTCCCACGACTCGACTGCGGCGTCCGGATGCGTCCGCTCCAGGAGCCTGCCGTCGGGCGACCACCGCAGTCGCGTCACCGCACCCGTCGGGTCGGTCACCGAGGCGGTGCGCCCGAACGCGTCGCGCGTGATGCGCGTCGTCGCCCCCATCGGGTCGGTGACGGCGACGGGCAGTCCGGCGTCGTCACACTCCACGATGGTGCGGGCGCCGGTCGGCTCGGTGACAGAGGACACCGCCCCGGTCGAGTGGTAGGTGTACTCGGTCCGCGCTCCCCCGGCGTCGGTGACGGCCACCAGGTTGTTCGCGGTATCCCAGTCCTGGCGGACGACCGTGCCGTCGACCTGGTGGACGGCGACCGGCCTGCGCGGCCCGGCGTAGTCGACGGTGATCGAGTGACCGTCCGGCCGGGTGATCTGCGAGACGTCGCCGTCGGCGGTGTAGCGATACCGGGTCACGGCGCCGTCCGGGCCGATCACGCGCAGCGGCTCGCGGCGCTCGTTGTAGTCCGTGTGCGTGCGAGAGCCGTTCGGCGACATCAGGTCCCGTTGACGCAGGTCACTGTCGAACCCGTGCGCGGTCTGGGCCCCGAGCGAGTCGGTGACAACCGTGACCGACCCCGGCCCGTCGGCCGTCGGCACGTAGTCGAAGCGGGCCGACATGATGCCGTCGGTGCCGTTCTGGACCACTACCCGTCCGTCGGCGTCGTAGGTGTTGACCATCCGGTTGCCGTTGGTGTCCTGCCACGACAGCATCCGACCGTCGGCGTCGTACGCGTAGCGGGTCGTACCGCCGAAACCGTTGGTGACCGCGGTCAGATGCCCGCCGTCGTAGCCGAAACGGCGGACCACGACGGCGGCACCGGTCTCCGGGTCGATCACCGACAGCGCGCCGATCCGTCCGCCGCGCGCGTCGACGAGCACGCGGTAACCGCCCGTGTGGGACACCTCGACCGGTGCACCGTCCGGGCCGTAGTGGAACCGGATGCGGTTGCGGAACCCGTCCGTGATCGCGCTGATGGCGATGTTGCCCAGCGCCGAATCGACCCCGCCGAGTTCGGCTTTGGGGGCGAAGTGCCAGGTCAGCGACCGGTCCGGGTCGTGCACCGCGTAGCCGCCGGTCTCGGTCCGCGAGAGCGTCCAGCGCTGCAGGGACTGTCTCGGACGGACGGGTTCGCCCACCGCCGGGTGCGGATAGACCACCATCACGCCGTCCTCGGCGAGCAATGTGACACCGGATTCCTCGACCACGACCCGCATGTCGATCGTCGACGACCAACTCGGGCCGAACCACCGGCCGAATCCGTAGCTCGAGCGGTGTCGCCGCCCGAACACGAGCGGCAGCACGCCGGGCAGCGTCAGATCGGTTTCGGGCAGCAGGAACTCGCCGGTGGCGGCATCGACGGGGTCCTGGCACTCGGTGACCTGGTTGCTCGTCTGGTCGCTCGCCGGGCCGTTGTCCTCCGCGGTCCGCGCCGCGCCGGAGTCGGATTCGGCGAGATGCTGTGGGTTCGGGTTTTCGCCCTCGGGTGGACGGGTGAAGTCGGGGTCGTGGCCGGCGCCGGTCGAGCCCTGGTCGTGCGCGGGGGTGGACTGGTCCGGGGTGCCTGGGTCCGTGTCGTGCAGCGACGATGGTGAATCGATTTCCGGCGCATCGATTCTCGGAGAGTCGAGCCCTGGGGCCTCCATGCGTGGGACGTCGGGCGTCGGGACGTGGCGGGTCGCGTCGGCCACATGGTCGGCGGTCCGCAGGCCGCTCCCCAGGTCACTCGCCAACTCGACCGCGTGCATGGATGTCCGCGCACCGGCCACTCCGGCGCCGGCGCCACCCGTCGCCGCCGTCAGCAGCGCGTCTCCGGTGAGCGCTCCCGCGAACTCGAACGGGTTGGCCCGTGCGTCGGCGAGGAACGCCTCCACCACGGCCCCGGGATCCGCCGCCGCCACCACGAGGCCGGTCGTCAGGTCGCTGAGTCCTTCGACGTACTCCGCCGGGTGGCTGAGGTTGTACGGATCGACGGGGTTGACCTGTCGGACGAACTGCACGATTCCGGTGACGCCGGTGACGAGACCGGACGTGAAGTTGACGCTGCCGTGCTCGATCACGTCGGTCAGGTCTCCGAAGTTCGCGGCCATCCGCTGCGTGAACGGCGGTTCCTCGGGCGCCGAGTCGGTCAGGGCCGCCAACTGACCGGCGATCTGTGACGCGGCGTTGTCGCGGCCTGCTCCCATCGCGCGATCGCGTCGGCTGCGCGCGCCTGCGCCGACTCGATCGTGTTCGCCCACCAGGTCAGCGACTGCGCGGCGGACGTCATCGCATCGGCAGCGTCCTGCCACAGCGCCGGCTGCCTGTCGTAGACGGCCTGGAATGCATCGGCCGCGTCGCCGGTCCAGCCGGCGGCGTCGACCGTGCGCAGGGAGGTCCCGGTGGACCCGATGTTCGTGCCCAGCTCGGTCAGCGTGGTGACGGCCTCGTTGACCGCACCGGCGTCGCCACGGATCAGTTCCCGCGGATCGGTGGTCTGGCCGAGTTCGACCTCGTCGACCGCACCACCGGTGCTGCTGGCAACCCGGTCGCCGAGGTCCGTGAGGACGTCGGCAACCCCGTCCGCGCCCAGGCCGCGGGCGACACCCGCCAGGGCGTCGAGACCGGCATCGGCCACCTGGCCGGCCTTTTCGACAACTCCTTCGGCCGCGTCCTCGACGAAGTCGCCGACCTTGTCCAGGCCTCCGATGACGTCGTCCCACCCATAGCCCCATCAGTTCTCCCCCCCGCCCTGCCCCAGCCCTGGCCGTCGGTCAGGTCTGGTCATGCATGACCGACGCCGCCTGCTCGGCAGCGCCGGTGTGGTAACCGCTTGCAACGTCCACACCGACAACGTCCGCGACCACCGGCGACACGTTGGCAAACGCCTGCGGGCCGACCGCCGAGATCACTTCGTTGTTGGTCCGGATCGTGTCCATCGCGGCGTCGAACGACTCCCCGCTGTAGTCGGGATGGAGCACGTTGTTGACCGGGTTGTCCGCCAACGTCTCGCACCAGGACCGCTCGCTGATCTCCTCCTCACCGAGGTGCGGATTTCCCGCGACATGGGTCCATGCGGTCTTGACGGTGTCGGAGAGCTGCTGGTCCATCATGTGATAGCGCCCGGCCTGGAGATCGAGCAGCTCGGCAATCTCGTTCGCCGACCGGACGAGGTTGCGCACGCCCCACGACCACCGCTCCGCGTACTCCTCGAGACTCTTCTGAACCGCCTCGGATCCCGCCTCCATCGGCGACAGCGCCAGCATCGCGAAACCCCTACCCGCCGCGGCCGTCTCACCGATCCCGAGCTCGGACAGCGAGTCGATGATCCCGGTGATCCCCTGCGCCGCCTGCCGCAGAACGACGGGATCGACCTCGAGCCCTGCACTCATGATCGCGCCGCACCCAGATCGGGCGGAAAGGCCATCGGGCGAGCACCAGCGACGTCGACGACCACCCCGGTCTGCCGGTCGAAGCTGGGCAGGACCTGCTCGACGATCCGCCAACCGAACAGTGTGTGGTAACGCGCCTCGATGCGTTCACCACGTGTGAGAGCGTGCCGCGCGAACTCGCGTTCACTGGTGAACGCGGGAACCCATCCGAGATCACGGATCTCGGAGCTCCACACTCGGTTCTCGGCCGTCAGGGGCACCAAGAGCGGTGCCCGGCGAAACGCGTCGAACAGCGCGTTCGGCTGCCCGAAGCCCTGATAGAAAGCGTCGATCTCGGCAATGAGATCTGTGCAGCCCCCACGCACCGAACTCCCCCTACGTTCCATCCCCCGGAATCGGCGCAATGCTACTACCCGGCGCCATCGCGACCGAACCCGACGAATTCGGCGTAGCGTCCCGGCTGAAGGAATCCTCGGATGGGAGGCCGCCCATGTCGAATCTCGGTACCACCGGGCAGCCCTCAGCCGCTCACGCCGCCGTCGGGCTGGCCGTATTGTTCTCCGCCGCCGCCGCACTCGGCGGTTTCCTGTTCGGCTACGACACCGCCGTGATCAACGGTGCGGTCGGCTCCATACGCGACCGCTACGACATCGGCGCCGGGGCCACCGGTCTGTCGGTGTCGCTGACGCTGCTCGGCGCCGCGCTGGGCGCCTGGGTCGCGGGCAGTATCGCCGACAGGCTCGGCCGCATCCGGGTGATGCAGATCGCGGCGGTGCTGTTCGTCATCGGCGCGCTCGGCTCGGCGTTCCCGTTCGGCATCGTCGACCTCACTCTGTGGCGTGTACTGGGCGGCGTCGCAGTCGGTTTCGCGTCGGTGATCGCACCGGCCTACATCGCGGAAATCGCGCCCGCCGCGATCCGCGGCCGACTCGGCTCGATGTACCAGTTGGCGATCGTGCTCGGCATCGCCATCTCCCAACTCGTGAACTACGCGCTGTCGTCGGCCGCCGGTGGCGGGCGCGGTGAACTCCTCGGCGTCGAGGCATGGCAGTGGATGCTCGCGATCGAGTCCGTGCCGGCGCTGTTCTACCTCGTGATGACCTTCACGATCCCCGAATCACCGCGGCACCTCGTACGGTGCGGCCGAGAGGACGCCGCCCGCACGATCATCGGCGAGCTCGAGGGTGGCGACGACGAGGCCGTCACGCGCCGGATCGAGGAGATCCGCACGTCCCTCGGCGCCGATCGCACCCGGGTGGGCGTACGGACCCTGTTCTCGAAGACCACCGGTGTCGCGGCGCTCGTGTGGGTCGGCATCGCGCTGGCCGCGCTGCAACAGTTCGTCGGCATCAACGTGATCTTCTACTACTCGAGCACACTGTGGCAGGCCGTCGGATTCGGCGAGGACCGTTCGCTTCTCATCAGCGTCGTGAGCGCGCTGGTCAACATCGTCGGCACGTTCGTCGCGATCGCCGTGATCGACCGCATCGGGCGCAAGCCCCTGCTCCTCGTCGGCTCGGTCGGAATGGCCGCCTCCCTCGCGACCGCCGCGGTCTGTTTCCATTCGGCAACGGTCACGACGAACGACATCGGCGAGTCGGTGGCGACCCTGACGGGCGCGGGCGGCACCGTCGCGCTGATCGCCGCCAACGCGTTCGTGTTCTTCTTCGCGCTCTCGTGGGGTCCGGTGGTGTGGGTGCTCATCAGCGAACTGTTCCCCAACCGGGTCCGGGCGGCGGCCGTCGGCGTCGCCACGGCGTCCAACTGGGTCGCGAACTTCCTCGTGTCCGCGACATTCCCGTCCCTCGCGGACTGGAACCTGTCGCTCACGTACGGCGGCTACGCGGTGATGTCGCTGCTCTCGCTCTTCGTCGTCGCCAAGTTCGTGACCGAGACCCGCG
Source organism: Rhodococcus sp. BE178 (assembly GCF_050433545.1). Taxonomy (NCBI): domain Bacteria; kingdom Bacillati; phylum Actinomycetota; class Actinomycetes; order Mycobacteriales; family Nocardiaceae; genus Rhodococcus; species Rhodococcus sp. BE178. The sequence goes on from NZ_JBNPXA010000002.1 coordinate 634,671, forward strand.
GCCGCACCCTCGAGCAGGCCGGCTGAGCGCTACCAGTGAGCGGGTCGTGACAGCGCCGACGGGAGCTTCGTGTGCGCGTCACCCCGCGCGGCACCGATCTGGAACCGGGTCAGGAACAGAGCGTCCGAGAGATCGGCGCCCCGCACGTCCGCGCCCCGCAGGTCGGCGCCGATCAGGTCGGCCATCCGCAGATCCGCGTTCCGCAGATCCGCACCGATCAGCCAGGCGCCGCGCAGATTCGCCCCGCGCAGATCCTTGCGAGCCAGCTTCGCACCCATCAGATCCGCGCCGCGGTGATTGCGGGGACGTCCAGGAGCACCCGCCCGGAACCGCTCACTGACCTGCAGGAGCACGCCGTTGACCCTGTCACGGTGCTCGGCCACGTCCAGGCCCGCGAGCACGTCCGGCGTGCTGTCGGTCAGCGTCACGGTCTCGTCCCGCAGCGCCGTCAGCTCCGACCGAAGTGACGCCGCGGCCCGGATCCGGAGCGCCTCCTCCAGGTACCACAGCAGCTCGTGCAGTTGCCGTTGCACCGGGAACACGTCGAACATCGATCGCGCGGTGTCCGGGGCGTCCCGCCAGCTGCGACCGCCGAACGTCACCTGCGACACCTTCTGTCCGGCGCCGAAGCAGTCGTACACGGTGCAGCCGGTGAACCCCGACGTCCGCAATTCGGTATGGATGCCACACCGGAAGTCGTCGACGAGGTTGCGGCACGGCGTCCCGCCGTCCTTGTCGACAGCGAAGTCCGCCGACCTCGCGAACGGCAGCGCGACGCAGCACAGCCCGAAGCACTGCCCGCAATCTGCGGACAGCTCAGTCATTTCCGGCACCCGAATCGAGTCCTTCCGACGCAGTCGACAATTCCCCCGTGGTTCACACCGGGGCTCCCCGGGCGCCACCATTGTCACCCGACACAGGGGACTATCCCAAACGCATTGAACGGCACAGCCATTCACAGACCGACCCGAAACCGATCGAGTCCGGCCTGTTGACGGCGCCCGACCGGTGGCGAACACTTGGCGTGGGTCCTCGCGATGTCGCTCCCCGCGGCACCCGACGTCGCCGGGATGCGTGGTGTCGGGGGTGCCGCTCCGAAGCGGGAGGTCCCCCATGGCAGTCGACCCGAGACAGGCCCACCTCTGGATCGTCGGCGGCGGCATCGCCGGAATGGCGGTCGCCGCCTTCGCGATCCGGGACGCCGGCGTGCCCGGCGACCATGTGCACATCCTCGAGGAACTCGACGTGGAGGGCGGTGCCCTCGACGGCGCACGCTCCCCCGCGGTCACCGACGGCTGGGTCACCCGCGGCGGACGGATACTCGAGGAGGAGGCCTACCAGTGCACGTGGAATCTGCTCGAGTCGATTCCGTCGCTGGAGAATCCCGACATCAGCGTCCGCCAGGAGATCCTCGACTTCAACGCGAAGGTCAAGACGAACGACAAGGCGCGCCTGATCGACGCGCGGCACACAATCGTCGACGCGTCGCAACTCGGCCTCGACAACCGCGACCGGCTCGAGATGATGCGCCTGCTGGGGCTGCCGGAACGGGCGCTCGGCGCCCGCCGGATCGACGAGATGTTCGGCGACCACTTCTTCACCACGAACTTCTGGCAGATGTGGCGCACAACGTTCGCGTTCCAGAAGTGGCACTCGGCGGCCGAACTGCGCCGCTACTTCCTGCGTTTCGTCCAGGAATTTCCCCGGATCCACACGCTGTCCGGTGTCCGGCGCACCGTCTACAACCAGTACGACTCGATGGTGGTACCGCTGCAGCGGTGGATGTGGTCGCGCAATGTCGACGTCCGGTTCGCCAACCGCGTCGTCGACGTCGACTTCGCCCAGGCCGGTCAGCCACGGCGGGTGACCCGTCTGCATGTCGAGAACGCCGACGGCAGATCGACGATCGACCTCGGCGAGAACGACTACGCGTTCGTCACGCTCGGCTCGATCACCGCCGACTCCACCTACGGCGGCAACAACGACGTCCCACCACTGATTCGCGACCGCGTCGACCACGACTGGTCGCTGTGGGAGGAGATCGCGAAGAAGGCGCCGGACTTCGGTCGGCCCAACACCTTCTACGGCAACATCGACGAGAACAAGTGGGAGTCGTTCACCCTCACCATGCGCGGCGACACCCTGCTGCGCCGCATCACCGAGTACACCGGCAACGAGCCCGGGACAGGCGCGCTGACCACGTGGTTCGAGTCGGGGTGGCACCTGTCCACCGCCATCCCGTACCAGCCCCACTTCCCGGAGCAGCCCGAGGACATCTACACGCTGTGGGGCTACGGGTTCGACATCGACAACGAGGGCGACTACGTCAAGAAGAAGATGTCCCAGGCGACCGGCAAGGAGATTCTCACCGAACTGATCCACCAGTACGGCTTCGAAGACATCCTCGACGAGGTGCTCGCCACCACCGACGTGACGACGGTGATGATGCCGTACGCGTCGGCGTTGTTCAGCCGGCGGGTGCCGGAGGACCGCCCGAAGGTGATCCCCGCCGGCTCCGAGAACTTCGCGTTCCTCGGGCAGTTCACTTCCCTGCCCGAGGACGTCGTGTTCACCGTCGAATACTCGGTCCACGGCGCGATGCACGCCGTCTACACGCTGTTCGACGTCGACCAGCCGATCCCCCCGATCTACCACGGGCTGCTCGACCCGAAGGTCGGCATCAAGGCACTCGAGGCGGCGTTCCGGTAGAAGCCTCTATCCGACAGCCGGATTCGACTTGTCGAGACCCGGCTTGTCGAGTGCCTGCTTGTCGAGCCCCACTGCGACCTCTCCGTCGGTCTTCGCCCGGTCGAGGCCCACGACCCAACCGGTGACCTGGCGGGTGACGTCCTGCGCGGTCAGACCGAGCTCACTGTGGATCTGGTCGCGGGACGCGTGGTCGAGGAACTGCTGCGGCACGCCCAGGTCCCGGCACGGAACGTCGACGCCGGCCCCGCGCAGCGCCGCCGACACGGTGGCACCGATCCCGCCGTGCAGGCCGTTGTCCTCGATGGTGACGACCATCCGGAAGTTCTCGGCGAGCTTGACCAGCGACTCCGGCACCGGGAGCACCCACCGCGGGTCGACGACCGCCGCTGAGATCCCGTGCCGGCCGAGACGTTCGGAGGCCTCGAGTGCCAGCCCAGCGAACGAACCGACCGAAACGAACAGCACGTCGCCGCGGTCGTCCTCGGGCATCTGCAGGACGTCGACGACACCGTCGAGGCGGCGCACCGCGGGAACGTCGTCGCCGACGGCACCCTTCGGGAACCGGATCACCGTCGGGCCGTCGTCCACCGCGAGCGCCTCCTGCAGTTCCTCGCGCAGGGTCGCGGCGTCGCGGGGCGCGGCGACCCGGATGCCGGGGATGATGCCCAGCAGCGACAGGTCCCACATGCCGTTGTGGCTCGCGCCGTCCACGCCGGTGATGCCCGAACGGTCCAGCACGATCGTGACGGGCTGCTTCAGCAGCGCGACATCCATCAGCAACTGGTCGAACGCACGGTTGAGGAACGTCGAGTAGATGGCGACCACCGGATGCATGCCGCCCAGCGCGAGACCGGCGGCCGAGGTGACCGCATGCTGCTCGGCGATGCCGACGTCGAACATCCGTTCCGGGAAGCGCTCGCCGAACGCGGCCAGCCCGGTGGGGCCCGGCATCGCGGCGGTGATCGCGACGACGTCGTCGCGCTGCTCAGCTTGCGCGATGAGCTCCGCCGAGAACACGGAGGTCCAGTCCGGGGCCGAGGTTCCGCGGGAGCGACCGGTGAGCGGGTCGATCACGCCCGTGGCGTGCATCTGGTCGGCGACATGGTTCTCGGCGGGGGCGTAACCCATGCCCTTACGGGTGACGGCGTGCACGATCACCGGACCACCGAAGGCCTTGGCCCGCCGCAGCGCCGACTCCATCGCCACCTCGTCGTGCCCGTCCACCGGGCCCAGGTACTTGATCCCGAGGTCGGTGAACATCACCTGCGGGCTCACGGCGTCCTTGAGTCCGGCCTTCATCCCGTGCAGCAGCTGGTACGCGGCCCGGCCGACCCACGGCATCTTCTTCACCATGCGGCGGCCGTTGTCGAGGATCCGCTCGTAGCCCGGCTGCAGGCGCAGCGCCGCGAGGTGGTCCGCGAGCCCGCCGATGGTCGGGGCGTAGGAGCGGCCGTTGTCGTTGACCACGATCACGACCGAGCGGTCCCGGCCGGCCGCGATGTTGTTGAGCGCCTCCCAGCACATGCCGCCGGTGAGCGCGCCGTCGCCGACCACCGCGACGACGTGCCGGTTCTGCCCGGACAGCTCGAACGCCTTCGCGAGCCCGTCCGCGTACGACAGCGCGGCCGACGCGTGTGACGACTCGACCCAGTCGTGCTCGCTCTCGGCGCGCGACGGGTAACCGGACAGACCACCCTGCTTGCGCAGTGAGTCGAACTCGTCCTTGCGGCCGGTCAGGATCTTGTGGACGTAGGCCTGGTGGCCGGTGTCGAAGATGATCGGGTCGGAGGGCGAATCGAACACCCGGTGCAGCGCGAGCGTCAATTCGACGACGCCGAGGTTGGGGCCGAGATGACCGCCGGTGGCGGACACCTTCTGCACCAGGAACTCGCGGATCTCCGCGGCGAGTTCCTTCATCTCCTCAGGATCGAGCTGACGCAGGTCGTCAGGCGTCTGGATACGGGCAAGGACACCCAACGAGATCGCTCCCTCCAGCAGGTTCACGGGCTGTCACACGACAGCCCGACAAGTCTACGGAGCCGCCGAACACGAGGCCGCTCGGCATCGGATCCGACCGCGCCGCTCGTGCTCGAATACACATCCCGGACTGTTCGCTCATCCTACTGTTGCTCCATGGGCAATGTGGTCGACGAGTTCATCACCCGGGTGTACGACGTGGTCCGGGCCAATCACGACGGGAACGTCGCCGACTACATTCCCGAGCTGGCGGCGGTGACACCCGACCGCTTCGGGATCGCCGTCGCGACGTCCGACGGGCACGTGTACGAGGTCGGCGACTGCGGCACCGCATTCACCATCCAGTCCATCTCCAAGCCGTTCACGTATGCGCTCGCGCTCGCCGACCGAGGCGTCGACGCCGTCGCCGAGAAGATCGATGTGGAGCCGTCCGGCGAGGCGTTCAACGAGATCAGCCTCGACCCCGACACCGAGCGGCCGCGCAATCCGATGATCAACGCGGGCGCCATCACGTCGGCGTCGCTGGTCGCCGGCGCCGATCCGGCCGAGCGGTTCGAAAGGATCCGGCAGCTCTACTCGCGCTGCGCGGGACGGCAGCTGACGCTGGACGAGGCGGTGTACACGTCCGAGGCCCGCACCGGGCACCGCAATCGCGCGATCGGCTACATGCTGCGCTCGTTCGGCGTCATCACCGGCGACCCCGACGAGGCCGTCGACCTGTATTTCCGGCAGTGTTCGATCGACGTCACCTGCCGCGACCTCGCGCTGATGGCGGCGACCCTGGCGAACAACGGCGTCAACCCGCTCACCCGGGACCGGGTGCTCAACCCCGCCCTCGTCGAGCGGGTCCTCAGCGTGATGACCACGTGCGGGATGTACGACGCCGCCGGCGAGTGGGTCACCGAGGTGGGGATGCCGGCCAAGAGCGGCGTCGGCGGTGGCGTCCTCGCGGTGCTGCCCGGACAGTTGGGCATCGCCGTCTTTTCCCCCCGACTCGACCGGCACGGCAACAGCGTCCGCGGCGTGCAGGCGTGCCGGGAACTGTCCCGCGACCTCGAACTGCACTTCCTGCACGTCACCCGGGCCGCCCGCTCGTCGATCCGGGCACGCTACGACGTCGGCTCGGCGCCGTCGCGCACACGCCGCACCGACGCCGAGCTGGCCACTCTCGACGCCTTCGGAAGCCGCGCGCGGATCTACGAACTGCACGGCGATCTACTGTTCACCGGCGCCGAGACGGCGGTCCGGGAGATCGACGCCGAACGCGCCGACCTCGAGGCCGTCGTGGTCGATGTGCGCCGGGTCGACGAAGTCAGCGGGATCGCTCGTCGGATGATCGAGTCGCTGCGGGCCGACCTCGCCGACGGCGGGTGCCACAGCGCCCTGGTCGACCCGGAGGGGCTCTTCGGACACACCCTGTCCACCCTTGCACCCGACGATCCCGGCGGACGGGTGTTCGCGGACCTGGACTGGGCCACCCAGTGGTGCGAGGAAATACTGCTGGCGCGGCACTGCCGCGGGGGCCGTCAGCCCGAGTCGATCGACCTGGAGCAGCATCCGCTCCTGGCCGACCTCACCGCCGACCAGTTCGAGAGATTCACCGACGAACTCGAGTCGCGGACCTTCGCGCGTGGTGAGTTGATCGCCCGACGCGCCGACCCCGCCGCCGGGATCTTCCTGATCCTGTCCGGCCGCGCGAGCACCACCGTCACCTCGGCGGACGGCGCGATCCACCGAATCACGACACTGGCGGCGGGGATGACGTTCGGGGAGATGCCGACGTTGCTGAACTCGACATTTCTCAACGACGTCCGCGCCGACACCGCGGTGACCCTCGCGGTACTGCCGCCCGACGGCTTCGCACGGCTGACCGCCGATGCCCCACAGATCAAGTCGGCGCTCCTCGAACGCCTCGCCACAGCCGCGTACGGGCAACTGGGGATGCTGCTGCGCACCTTCGAACAGCACGGACGCACCGACTAGGTGTACCCGGTCAGGACGTTGGTAGCGGGCGTGTCGGCTTGATGTGAAGAGAACCTCCGAGTGGGGTGTGGCTTGTCTAAGGCCCACATCCGCTCG